>JAETQH010000019.1 GCA_021770785.1 Lachnospiraceae bacterium | reverse complement strand
AAAGTTCTGTTTAACGAAGTAAAATGAAACATTGATATTTATATATATAATAATTGTACTACACTTAGATTTATCAGAAAAAAAGAAAGCAGGTGATACTTTGCAGAAGGGTTTTGAAAAACGATTTAACCAGGGAGATATAGTTTACTGGTGTCATCAGGACGGATGTAAATATTCAGTGCATTATGGGATGGTAGATGAGCAGTTTTCAAATGCCGTTTGTGTTGATTACCTTGTCCAAAGAGAACGTAGAAGAATAAATGATATACCTATTAATGAATTTGAAAATGACCAACGGTATAGAAAACTTCCTAAGGGTTGGTCTTATGATACAAAATTATTTAAAATTACATATGCCACATTAACAAAAGAAGAAATGGCGTTTTTATCTGATACATCTAATATTAGTAAGCCGGAAGCAGTTAAAGAAGCATATGATAAAGGGTGGCTTGTAAAAGACAGTACAATTTTTCATGGTAATATTGAAACAGAAATTACTAAAGATGGCTTTAAAATTGTGAAGAAATATCCCATGTGGAAACATCATGTAGACCATGTATCCATCCGCCCCGATAAGGTATATTTTACTTATGACGAAGCGCAAAAAGAAGTAGATGAAAACATTGCTGAATTTTATAGACAAGCAAATTTATCAGATTATGATTGGTCCATCGAACAAATTGATATTATAAAAATAAGAGATGGAATAATATTGAATTGTAAATATGAGTTTCGGGAAATATTTCCCGAAACTTTTGACAAAAAAAATAAGAACTTTTGACAAAAATTTTGAGCGGCTACACAAAAAATTTGAGATTCCAAGAATGTATGTGAAAGTAAAAAAAGAGATGCAGATGAAAGAGGTAATGCTGGGACCGAAAATCAGCCCGGAAAAAACGGATGAGATTGTAGCATGGCTGTATGCCACGGGAAAAGTGGAAAAGGTAACAAAATCGAAAAGGCATATGAAATAAAAACTTGATGTAGAAAAAGATATTGCATATAACAGAAAGGGGGGAGAGGATTATGCCTCTCCCTTCACAATTATCGTAGTAAAAGGTTATGTATTTAGTATAGTAAAGCGACAGATTTTACGGGGAATAAAAGCAATATGCCAAAAATATTTTTGGGACTTGTAAAATCTATGGGTTTCATGTATCTTAATATTGGATATGAAATTATAGAAACAAAATCTGTCATATTTTTTATAAAAAGAGCGAAGAATTTGAAAAAGTTGAATAAAAAATGCAAGATTTGAGAAATAAAAATGCAAAACAGTCAAATGCCCGCGCAAGGCGGACAGATACGCATTTTAATAGGAGGAAGGAAACCGGAATACAGGCTGCAAAAGCCGGAAAAGAAAGACCGGGGAAAAGGCAGGTTTTCATATGGATTTATTTGAGTATATGAGGGAGCAGCAAAAAGAGACGGAGTCTCCGCTGGCGTCGAGGCTGCGTCCCACCACCTTAGATGAAGTGGTGGGACAGCAGCATATCATCGGTAAAGATAAACTTCTGTACCGTGCCATCAAGGCGGATAAATTAAGTTCCATTATACTGTATGGACCGCCGGGCACAGGCAAGACCACGCTGGCAAAAGTGATTGCAAACACCACCAGTGCGGAATTTCTACAGATTAATGCCACGTCAGCGGGAAAGAAGGATATGGAGGAAGTCATCACCCAGGCGAAGAACAGCCGGGGAATGTACGGAAAGAAAACCATACTCTTTATTGATGAGATTCACCGTTTTAATAAGGGGCAGCAGGACTATCTTCTTCCCTTTGTGGAAGACGGCACCGTCATTCTCATCGGCGCCACCACGGAAAATCCTTATTTTGAGGTCAACGGGGCTCTGCTTTCCCGTTCCATTATCTTTGAACTGAGAAGTCTGTCCAAAGAGGATGTTAAAACCTTGATTTTACGGGCTGTAAATAATAAGGAAAAGGGAATGGGGGCTTATGATGCAGTGATAGACGGGGATGCCCTGGATTTTTTGGCGGATGTGTCTAACGGAGATGCGAGGGCGGCATTGACTGCGGTGGAGCTTGGAATTTTGACTACGGAACGCAGTGAGGATGGCAAGATACACATTACTCTGGCGGTGGCTTCGGAATGTATCCAGAAACGGGTGGTAAAATACGATAAATCCGGGGATAACCATTATGACACAGTTTCTGCATTTATCAAGAGCATGAGAGGCTCTGATCCGGATGCGGCAATCTATTATCTGGCACGGATGCTCTATGCCGGAGAGGACATTAAGTTTATCTCCAGAAGGATTATGATATGCGCAGCGGAGGACGTTGGCAATGCTGATCCCATGGCGCTTTTGGTTGCCACCTCGGCAGCCCAGGCGGTAGAGCGGATTGGCATGCCGGAGGCGCAGATTATCTTAGCCCAGGCAGTGGCATATGTGGCAAGCGCCCCCAAGAGCAATTCTGCGGTGACGGCAATCAGTGAGGCGATGGAAGCGGTGAAACATACCATGACAGCGCCGGTTCCGGTGCATTTGCAGGATGCCCATTACAAATCTTCCGGGAAATTGGGGCACGGAGTGGGATATCTGTATGCACATGACTATCCAAACCATTACGTAGAGCAGCAGTATCTGCCGGAGGGACTTACGGACAAACAATTTTATCGGCCGTCAGAAAACGGCTATGAAAAGCAAATTCAGGAATATTTCCATAAAATAAAAGGTATATAAGAACAGGAGGATTTCATAATGCAGTCTTATCAGGAAATGAGCAAAGAAGAATTATTAAAAGAGAAAAAAGCTTTGGAAGCTGAGTACAAGAAATTTCAGCAGAGAGGGCTGAAACTGGATATGTCCAGAGGAAAGCCTTCACAGGAACAGTTGGATTTATCCATGGAAATGATGGACGTTCTGTCATCTGACGTGGACCTTACCTGTGAGGATGGCACTGATTGCCGGAACTACGGTGTGTTAGACGGTATCCAGGAGGCAAAGGTGCTTCTTGGGGATATGATTGAATGCAATCCTGACAATATTATTATTTATGGAAATTCCAGCTTAAATATTATGTATGATACCATTTCCCGTTCCATGACCCACGGTGTGATGGGAAATACTCCATGGTGCAAGTTAGATAAGGTAAAATTTTTATGTCCGGTTCCGGGCTATGACAGACATTTTGCCATTACAGAGCATTTTGGCATTGAAATGGTTAACGTGCCGATGTTATCCACAGGACCGGATATGGATATGGTGGAGGATTTGGTCAGCAAAGATGAGAGCATTAAGGGGATCTGGTGTGTGCCGAAATACTCCAATCCTCAGGGTATCACTTACTCAGACGAGACGGTCCGCCGTTTTGCAAGACTGAAACCGGCAGCGAAGGATTTCCGTATTTACTGGGACAATGCTTACTGTGTACATCATCTATATGACATAGATCAGGATCATCTGATTGAGATTTTAGCGGAGTGTAAGAGAGCCGGAAACCCGGATATGGTATACAAATTTGCCTCCACCAGTAAAATCAGTTTTCCGGGCTCCGGTGTGGCTGCCATTGCAACCTCTGCCAATAACTTAGAGGATATCAAAAGGCAGTTGAAGATTCAGACCATCGGATATGATAAGGTAAACCAGCTCCGTCATGTGCGTTTCTTTAAAGACAGCCATGGCATTGCAGAGCATATGAGAAAGCACGCGGATACTATGCGCCCGAAATTCGAGATGATTTTAGCAAAATTCGATGCGGAATTAAAGGATTTAGGTGTGGGAAGCTGGTACAGCCCCAAGGGCGGTTACTTCATCACCTATGAGACGTTGGAGGGCTGTGCAAAGAACGTTGTGGCAAAGGCGAAAAAGGCAGGCGTTGTCATGACCCCGGCGGGAGCTCCCTTCCCCTACGGCAAAGACCCGAAAGACTCCGTTATCCGTATTTCCCCGTCTTATCCGAGTCTGGAGGATTTGACAACGGCAACCGAAATCTTTGTTGTTTGTGTGAAGTTGGCAAGTATTGAGAAGATTTTGGAGAAGGCATAAGAAGCAGAAAAGCATTAACATAAAAACTACCGCAGAAAATCATGGTTGATTTCCTGCGGTAGTTTTTTGAAATATGTCCCTTAGATAGCAGCGCCTGCGGTAACATCCTGTGTTGCGGTGTTTTCCGTGCCGTTTTTCCATTTGTCAAATTTTTCTACTACAGCGTCATAGGTGCGCTGGGAAATATCCGGCAGTTTGTCGCCCCAGGTTTTGGTTGCCTCTTCAAAGCCTTTTTTGAAAGCGTCTAACAGTAAGTCTGCTTTTTCCGGATCGTTTCCGGAGAGGGCTTTTGCAAAGTCTAAGATGCGGTCAGAGGTCTGCTCTACACCCCAGTAGCCGTCCTCTGCGATGTCCTTTTCTGCCTGTGCCTTTGTTGCGGCATCAACGGTGAAATCACCTTTCGCGAGGAAACGCCACATATCGTCTGCAGTTCCGATAGCTTCGCCCTGTTTGGTCATCATCTTTTCCACTAAGCTACGAAGCTGTGCTGTGCGCTGCTCTGCGTCTGCTTTTAATTTTTCAACTAATGCGGTGTCAGTTTTCTTGGTAACGGTATTGGCAGTCTTGTCTGAACTCTTCTCGTAAACCACACCGGTATTGTTTTTCTTGGTTTCCTCTGCTACAGTGTTTTCAGAAGCGGTTTTTACTTCTTCTGCTCTTGTTGTGCTGCGGTAGGTATTTGTCTGATAGATGTTACTGTTATTAGATACTGAATTCATTTCCATGTTATCTTCCTCCGTTCCTTGGAATATGATTTTTTTTTGCGTCCCTGCAATGTCAGCCTTTCTTATATACTGATTATCGGCTGTTTGAGAAAAATACTTTATATATGGAATTGACCTTTTCGGCGGAAAATGCTAAAATCCATATTGTATACAAAATACAGCAGAGGCAGGAAGGTTTGTTATGAAAGAGATATCTGTAAAAGCGTTGGCAAAAATCAATCTGGGGTTAGACGTCATAAGGAAAAGGGAGGACGGCTACCATGAGGTAAAAATGGTAATGCAGACCATACACCTGTTTGACCGTCTGGAAATCAAAAAGACGGTTTCTAACGATATCACCCTGACCACAAACCTGGCATTTTTGCCTGCCAATGAGAATAATCTGGTATATAAAGCTGCAAAATTATTAAAAGATGAATTTAACATACCAGACGGCGTGGACGTAAAGCTGAACAAGCATATCCCTGTGGCAGCAGGCATGGCGGGAGGCAGTACGGATGCGGCAGCCACCCTTTACGGCATGAACCGTATTTTTGACCTAGGGCTTTCGAGGGAAGGACTGATGGAACGGGGCGTAAAAATCGGTGCGGATGTTCCTTACTGCATTATGCGGGGGACGGCTTTAGCGGAGGGCATAGGAGAAAAGCTCACGGCATTGCCGCCTATGGTGAAATGTCCGGTGCTGATTGCCAAGCCTCAGATTAGCGTTTCCACAAAGTTTGTCTATGAAAATCTGAAATTAAATGACAGCACCCCGCATCCCGATATTGACAAACTGATTGGTGATATCAGGGAGAAGGATTTAGAGAAAATTGCGGCGGACATGGGAAATGTCTTAGAGACAGTCACAATTCCCCACTATCCGGCGATAGCGGAGATAAAGGAACATATGTTAGAGCATGGGGCAGTGGGAGCCATGATGAGCGGCAGCGGCCCTACGGTGTTCGGACTTTTTGATGAGGAAAAAATTGCGGAGGCAGCCTATGAGGCGATGTGGTCTTCAGGGCTTGCAAAGCAGGTATACCTGACCAGTATTTACAACAATGCACGTTAGAAAAAAGAATGGTAGGACAAGATACGGTTACGGCGTGTGTACAGTAGCGATAAAATGGAGGAAATTATGACAGAGGATTTGACGCTGAATATGAATGCGTATCTTCCGCTCCGGGATGTTGTTTTTCATACATTACGGGAAGCGATTTTACGGGGAGAATTAAAGCCGGGGGAGCGCTTGATGGAGTTGCAGTTAGCGGCAAAATTAGGTGTCAGCCGGACGCCCATCCGGGAGGCAATCCGAATGTTAGAGCAGGAGGGGCTTGCCGTCACCATTCCGAGAAAGGGAGCGGAAGTTGCCAAAATGACGGAGAAGGATATGCGGGATGTGCTTCAGGTCAGGGAAGCCTTAGATGAGCTTGCTGCCTCCATCGCCTGCGAGCAGATGACGGCGGAGCAGTTAGACGCATTGAAAGCTACCATGCGGGAGTTTGAGGAATATACCAAAACCGGAAATGTCAAAAAGATTGCGGAGGCGGATGTGAAGTTCCACGACATTATTTACCAGGCAACCGGAAACCCGAAGCTGGTAAATATACTGAGCAATTTAAGGGAGCAGATGTACCGTTACCGGATTGAATATCTGAAAGATGAGAAAAATTATCCGGTGCTGATCCGGGAGCACAGCGAGATTGTGGAAGGGCTCATGGCAAAGGATAAGGAAAAGGTCACGGCTGTCATGCACCGCCATGTGGAAAATCAGGCGGTGGCAGTGGAGGAGAGAATCCGGGAGCAGGACTGACAAAGTTTTTGTATAAAAAGTTTTTGTATAAAAACTGCAAAACAGAATACACTAACAACAATCAGGGATAGGTGAAAGCCTATCCTTTTTTATGCACACGGGTGCGGAGCGGAAGGATGCAGCAAGAGCTGCCCTCACCCGGCGCAGCGAGTAGGGAAAAAATCTCCCCTACTCGATTGCACAGCCCCATGCAGAGGAGGTATGCCACTGAGGCGGCGCATGGGGCGCGCGGCGAGCAGGGGAAGAAGAATCTCTCCTACTCGATTGCACACGGGTGCGGAGCGGAAGAATGCAGCAAAAGCTGCCCGCACCAGGCGCGACAAACAGGGGAAGAGGAATCTTCCCTACTTGATTGTGAGGTGGATTATGAAGAATCAAACGCCGGTGACGGGGCTGCTGAGTGAAAATATCGCCCATATGGAAGAGTTTTTCCATGAGTGTGATGATATTAAGAAAAAACAGATGAATCTGGGAAAAAACAGGGATATCCCAGCCTACCTTACGTTTATTGAGGTATCGGTGGATATGGGAACCTCGGCGCTCAGCGAGGTGTTAAAGTATCTTCGGACGTTAGAGAAGGAAGAATTGTATCAGGTCCTAGAGCAGAATGCCCTGGGAATTTCTGACGCTACTTTTTTTGATACCGTTGAGGACGCGGCAGACGGGCTCTTGACCGGGGAGAGCATTCTTTTTGTGGAAGGGTTTGACCGGGCACTTAAGATACCGGATGACGGTTATCCCCGGATGGGACTTAGCGAGGTAAATTCGGAAAAGGTAATCCGGGGCTCCAATGAGGGATTTTCCGATTCGGTCAAGCAGAATGCAGCACTCATCAGAAAGAGAATCCGTTCCCCGAAAGTGAAAGTGAAGCAGCTGAAATCCGGTGTCCGCTCCAATACCAATCTGTTTCTGGTATTCGTGGAGGATTTGGTTTATCCGGGGTTGTTAGAAGAGATTGAAAGGCGGATGGAAGGCTTTGAAATTGACGGGGTATTAGACAGCGGCGTCATTGAACAGCTGACAGAGGAAAAATGGTATTCTCCCTTTCCGCAGTTTCAGACAACGGAGCGCCCGGATAGGGCAGCTATGTCTATCTTAGAGGGCAGAGTGATTTTGCTTGTGGACAACTCTCCGGTGGCATTGATTCTGCCTACCGATTACAACTCCTTTATCCGTACCAGCGACGATTACTATAACCGCTGGGAAATTGCAACCTTTGGGCGCATGCTGCGTTACATGGCATCCTTTTTTGCTATGACGCTGCCGGGACTTTACCTTGCCGTCACCAATTTTCATACCCAGATACTGCCTACGACGCTGCTGTTATCCTTTGCAGACGCAAGAAAAGGCGTGCCCTTTCCTGCGGTGATAGAGGTATTGATTATGGAAATTTCCTTTGAACTGCTGCGGGAGGCGGGAGTGAGGCTGCCGGGAGCCATGGGGAATACCATAGGTATTGTAGGAGGGCTGATTATCGGTCAGGCTGCGGTGGAGGCAAATCTTGTCAGTCCCATTGTGGTAATTGTGATTTCCTTTACTGCCCTCTGTTCCTTTGCCGTTCCTAACGAGGAATTTGCCACCGCTTTTCGGATATTGAAGTTTTTCTTTATCGCCCTTTGTGCGTGGCTGGGATTCTTTGGAATGCTGGTGGGGCTGCTGGCAGTGCTGATTCATCTGTCCCATTTAAAGAGTTTTGGCATTCCGTATCTGATGCCCTTTGTGGGAGCAGATTTGACCG
Organism: Lachnospiraceae bacterium; assembly: GCA_021770785.1. Classification (GTDB taxonomy): domain Bacteria; phylum Bacillota; class Clostridia; order Lachnospirales; family Lachnospiraceae; genus Roseburia. Next base: position 61,213 of record JAETQH010000019.1, on the reverse strand, counting down.
ATTACGAGGACGAGCGGGATTTCCTCTGGAGACAGCCCCTGCGAAAACTTACAAGACGCCCGATTTACGCCAGAAGGAACCGCCGTACGAGACTGGTATGGCAAAGCAAAAACGGATATGGGAAAAATTAGATAGGAAATGGGGAAAAAGGATGTTTTCAGGAAATGATAAAATATCACAGCGTCAGGTATTCCGCCTGCTGACCTTTGATTTGCTGGGGCTTAGCACCCTGCTGGTGCCTACGGTGCTGGCAAAGACGGCGGGGCGGGATGGGATTTTCTGCATTGTCATCGGCGTGTTTGCAGGATTTCTGTTTTTGAAGCTGTTAAAGCTGGCGTTAGCGGATATGGGACAGGAAAATTTCAGTGAGTATCTTACCAGACATTTCGGCATATTTGGCGGACGGGTGGCGCAGGCATGCTATTTGATTTATCTGCTGCTGTTAGCGGGCTACACCGCCTATCTTTTTGCTGCGGTGGTGTTGAAGGCTTTATTGCGGGAGGCTTCTTTTACGGTGATACTGTTAACCATTCTGCTGCTGGCGGGTTACGGTCTTGTCAGCGGCATTGAGGGACGGGCAAGGGTTTATGAGCTGTCATTCTGGTTTCTTATGATACCCCTGTTTCTGATGCTGTTTTCCGCCTTTGACGAAATTGATGTGGATTACTGGACACCGGTATTTTCTGCCGGGGGCGGAAATGTGCTGGCAGGAAGCTATTATGTATTTATCTGCATTTCCCTGGTCTTTCTGGTGCTGTTTTTAGGTGCCTATGTGGAAAAAAAGGAAAAAATTATCCGTGGAGGGAGGCTGGCGCTGCTGGTGGTGGGAATCGTGCATGTGGTGCTCTATCTGGTGCTTTTGGGGATTTTTGGCGGAAACGCCCTGGCAGCCATGGAGTTTCCGGCGGTGACGCTGATGAGCACGGTAAGGATTTCCGGCGGATTTTTAAAGCGGACGGATGCATTTATGTTCGGTATCTGGTTTTTTACCCTTTATGCCCTGTTAAACAGCGCCGTTTTTTACGGCGGGGTCATGTTCCGGGGGCTGATAGGAAAAAAGAAGTGCCCCTGGACGGATATTGCCTGCTTAGTGCTGGTGTTGCTTCTGGCGCTGTTGTTTTACCAGTCGAAGGAGACAGTGGATTATTATGAGATGTTTTTGTGGTATGTGGGGACGCCTGTCATTATACTGATTCCTGTGATGCTGGCAATATCGGCAGGAAAATCCCAGAAAAAAGTTCGAAAAAACAGAGAAGTATCTGAAAATAATCAGAATCAAGCCTCGAAAATAAAAAGAAAATGGAAAAATGCAGGGGGAATGGCATTGGCATTTTTTTTTGCAGTTCTTCTTTCAGGCTGTGGAACGCCGGAACTGGAGGACAGGAACTTCCCTATCGAGGTGGCGGTGACGGATGTCTTGCATTTTAATGAAGAGTGGCTGGAGATTTCGGAAGGAGGAAACCGGGTGGTGGATTACAGCCATTTAAAGGTATTGATTTTAAATGAGGATTTTGTGGAAAATGAAAAGAGTATGACGGAGCTTTTGGAGCTGCTGGAAAAACAGAACGAGGTGCCTAGAAACACCTATGTAGTGGTGGCAGAGGACGCGGAAAAAATCATGGGAATTGGCGAGGTTGAGGGTCAGTCAGTGGGAACTTACATTGAAGAATTGTTTGAGAATGTATCGGAGATAGATAAGGAGGCATATCCCACAATAGGCTCGCTTTACCAGGAGCAGGAAAACAGGATGGAGACCCTGTTTATCCCTTATCTGGTGAAGGAGGATGGAAAACCCGTGGTGGAGAGCTATTATGTCTGGAAACGGGGAGAGCCGGCAGGAAGGACGGATACCCAGACGGCGCTGCTATCCTTTTTTACCGGAAATGATATGAAAAAATATACCCTCTCTTTGGAACAGGAATATGAGGTGGAGCTTTTTGATTCCCATAATGAAATTAGGTTTTCGGGAACGCCGGAACATAAAACCATTGAGGTGAATGTCCGATGCAAGGGAAGAATGGCGGCAGGAGCGCCGGGGAAATTTTACAGCGAGAAAGAAATGCAGCGGATGAGCCAGGAATATATGAACCGGGTGGCGGCGGAAAGCCTTGGGGCACAGCCCGCCGTTGATGTGGCGAACAGCTATAAGAAAATCGGCGGTTATCAGAGAGACTGGTACAGTATTTTTGCAGAGCGGCCGGAGGGTTATGAAGAGAATCTGAATATCGTTTACCGCCTGGAAATTGTGTGGGTGAATCTGTAGAGGACATTATTTTGGTGTTAAAATGGGGCGGATAAAGGTTGTGCAATCTGCCGATATCAGTTATTGGTGGCTACTTTTGACATCCGAAATGGTGTATAAAAGAAGAAATCGGGGGAAGAATAGGGAGTAAGAAAAGAAAAAGCCGGGCGGAGAGGTCCTTTGCCCGGCAGAAGAAAGGAATGCTTCTTATGAGAATAAAAATCAGGTTTCCATTTTCTTTAAAGGGGAAGAAAAGAATTGTGTACATATTGTGGTTTGTTGTTTGCGGGGCGGTGCTGCTGCTGGGGGGGGAATACATAAGAAGGCAGAGAATGCAGCGGGAGATTGCGGAGAAGATTATACGGTTTCATGTGATTGCCAACAGTGATACAAAGGAGGACCAGGCGTTGAAATTGAAGGTGCGGGACGCTGTGGGAGGGAGAATGCAGCAGCTTTTGAATGGGGTAAATGACCGGGTGGAGTGTGAGAAGGTGCTGTATGAGAACCGGGAGGTAATTACGGAGACGGCAGAGGGGGTAATTGAAGAAGAGGGATATGAGTATGAGGTGGAGACGGTTTTAAGGGAAGTGAATTTTCCAGTGAAAACTTATGGAGATTATACTTTCCCGGCAGGGGATTACGAGGCGTTAGAAGTGGTGATCGGAGCGGGCAGCGGGCATAACTGGTGGTGCGTGATGTACCCGAATATGTGCTTTTCCGGGAGCGTTTATGAAGTGGTGGAGGAAGATGCGGAAGAATCGCTGAAAGAGGTTTTGTCGGAGGAGGAATACAAAGAAATTTTAGAAACGGGAAATTACCGGGTGCAGTTTAAATATTTTACATTCCTGAACGGGCTGTGTGACGGAAATGAAGAATAGTATTGAATATTTCAGGGAAAGCGTTTAAGATGGAGATACCGAAAATCTGGCAGGTTTGTGTCTGCATTGCTGCCACAAACGAAAGATGCGCAAAAGGCAGCGCAGAAGTGAGGAGAAAAAATGACAAAAGAAGTATTGATTAAAATCAGCGGACTGCAGTTCGCGGGAGATACCGAGAATGAGCCGGTGGAGATTATCACTTCCGGAGATTACTATAAAAGAAACGGAAAGCACTATATTCTCTATGATGAGGTGACGGAGGGCTTTACGGAAACTACGAAAAATATCATTAAACTGAATGAGGATATGTTAGACATCACCAAAAAGGGCGTTGCCAACGTACATATGATGTTTGAGAAAAACAGAAAAAACGTGACTTATTATTATACCCCCTATGGCAGTATTCTGATTGGGATTGACGCAAAAAAGGTGGAGGTGCAGGAGAGCGAGCACAATATTGACGTTAAAGTGGACTATGCACTGGAGGTCAATTATGAGCATATGGCAGACTGCAGTATTACGATGAACATTGCCTCGAAGGATGGGGGAGAATTTCGGATTTAGGAGATTAAATTTTTTAGGAGGAAATTATGACAAATGAAGAAATACGCCAGTATTTAGAAGAGCAGTCCGAAAGCAAATTTCAGGAATTCACCAGCGGCCTGATACCGGGCACCAATAACATCTTAGGAGTCCGTATCCCCAAAATCCGAGCTTTGGCAAAGCAGATAGCCAGGGGGGACTGGCGGGAGTACTTAGAACATGCATCGGATGCCTCCTATGAGGAAATTATGTTACAGGGCTTTGTGATAGGCTACGCCAAAGGAGAGATAGAAGAGATGTTGTCCCATGTGGCGGCCTTTGTACCGAAAATTCGTGACTGGTCTGTCAACGACTGCTTTTGCTCCACCTTTAAAATTGCGGCAAGACACCGGGACAGGGTATGGGATTTTCTCATGGAGTACAGGGAGTCTGAAGAGGAATTTGAACAGCGTTTTGTGGCGGTGATGCTGATGGACTATTTTCTGACAGAAGAATATATCGGACGTGTGTTTGAGGTCTGGGACAGCCTGAGCCATCCGGGCTATTACCGTAAAATGGGGGTTGCCTGGGGTGTGGCCACAGCCTATGCAAAGTTTCCGGAAGAAACCCACGCCTATCTGTCAGAAAATCATCTGGACGATTTTACCTATAATAAGGCAATTCAGAAAATGCTAGAATCCTACCGGGTGTCCGGTGAGGCAAAGAATTTGCTGCGGCAGATGAAACGAAAATAGATTAGTTTTCCTGCTGCGTTTTACTGCGGGAGCTTTGCTGTATTTTTTTCTGTGCCCCTAAACGGCTCCGCTGGGGACGCCTGTGTGCCCGGCAGCCCAGAAGAATCTCTACCGCCTCCTGCAGTTCCGGGTGAGCCCGGTAAGATTCCACGATGGTGCGTTCTATCGGAGTAACATGAAAATTTTCGTTTCCGTCGTAGCCGAAAGTGGATAAAATATCCGTAATATTATACATTTCACAGAGCGTTAAGAGCATGTCCGCACTGGGATTTGCCTGACCGCTTTCCCAGCCGTAAATCGTCTTTGGCGCCACCTCTAAGGAACGTTCGCGAAGCATGAGGGAAACGTCATTGACAGTATAGTGATTCTTTTTGCGATATTCTTTTAAAACCTTTGGAATATATTCATTGCTCATACTGTTTACCTCGTAAAGGTATCATATCTTACCCCTTTTTAAGCGTCAATCAATTCTGCTTATTCGAGAAAAATGATGAAAAAATTCTTGAATTTGAGAAAAACGGCAAAAAAGAGCGACAAAAGACGAAAACTGTAAAAAATAGTTTTCTGTCAGTTAGGGTGCTCTTTTTCGGACAAAATTATGAATAGCAGAGCCGGGAAATATCCATACTAAAGAAAAAGAAACGAAAAAGGAAGTGAAAGTATGGATATACAGGTTGGAAAACAAAGCCTGCAATTTGAAAAAGCGCCCTATATTATCAGCAGTGCAAGCATTGTGGGGAAAAAAGAGGGAGAGGGACCGTTAGGAAACAGCTTTGATGTGGTGGGAGAAGACGATAAATTTGGTCAGAATACATGGGAGGAGGCGGAGAGTACCCTCCAGAAGGAAGCATTTACCATGGCAGTGGGGAAAGCTAAGCTAAAAATGGAGGATATCCGGTATCTTTTTTCCGGAGATTTGCTGGGGCAGAATATTGCCACCTCCTTTGGACTGATGGATACCCAGGTACCGCTGTTTGGGCTGTACGGCGCCTGCAGCACCTGCGGGGAGGCGTTATCCCTCGGAGCGATGTGTGTGGCAGCGGGGTATGCGGAGTATGTGGTGGCGATGACCTCCAGCCACTTTGCCAGTGCGGAAAAACAGTTTCGCTTTCCCCTGGAATATGCCAATCAAAGACCCTTATCAGCTACCTGGACCGTTACAGGAAGTGGTGCCTTTGTACTTGGCACAAAGCGGAGCAAAGCCAGAATCACCGGGATTACCACCGGAAAAATTGTAGATTACGGAATCAAGGATTCCATGAATATGGGAGCGGCAATGGCTCCGGCTGCGGCGGATGTGATAGCGGCAAATCTCTCTGACTTTGGAAGGGTGCCTACCGATTATGATAAAATTATCACCGGGGATTTGGGAACCATCGGACAGGAGATACTCATTGATTTGCTGAAACACAGAGGCTACGATATCAGCGGTGTCCATGCGGATTGCGGCATAGAGATTTACGATTCTGATGCCCAGGGAACAGGGGCAGGAGGCTCCGGCTGCGGCTGCTCGGCAGTAACTCTAAGCGCACATTTTCTAAAACAGGTGGAGGAGAGGAAGCTGCACCGGATTTTATTTGTCCCCACCGGAGCGCTGCTCTCCACCGTGTCTTTTAATGAAGGGAAAAATGTCCCCGGAATTGCCCACGCTGTAGTGATTGAACATGCGTCCTGAATGGGCTGTGCAAAATCAAAGACGGTAGAGAGATTGCCTGCAGCCGGGTTACCGGAATCGATTTTGACAGGGCGAAAAAGCACGGTGGAGTAGATGATTGGATAGGAGAGAAAGAACGATGGATTATGTAAATGCATTCTGGATTGGCGGTCTTATCTGCGCCTTGGTTCAGATTTTAATGGAAAAAACAAAAATGCTTCCCGGCAGGATTATGGTATTACTGGTCTGCCTTGGCGCGCTGTTAGGCGCATTGCAGATATACCAGCCCTTTGTGGATTTTGCGGGGGCGGGGGCAAGTGTACCGCTGCTTGGTTTTGGAAATCTGCTTTGGAAAGGCGTTAAAGAGGCAGTGGATGAATACGGCTTTTTAGGTATTTTTATGGGCGGTTTTAAAGCCAGCGCGGTGGGTATCTCGGCGGCTTTGGTTTTTGGCTATATTGCCAGCATTATCTTCCAGCCCAAAATGAAGAAATAAGAAAATAAAAATATTTGTTGCTTTCCAAAGAAATTCTGCCTTCTCATAGATTTTCGGCGGGGTATGTGGTAAAATTGATTGACCGAAAAACGAAGGAAAAGGATTTTTGAAACGGTGATTGTTGTGGAAATTTTTCCGGGTGCACAGCGTCCTTATTATATCAAGTCACAGGGAATGGCTGAGGGGACTTATGTCCGTGTATCCGGAACGACCAGACATGTGGAAGGATATATGCTAAAGGAATTGATTCTGGAAGGGCAGAACCGATATTTTGACTGTGAGATATGCCGGAATTTGACAGTATCTGACGATGAGATTGAGCAATTTTGTAAGGGTATGAAAGAAACTGCCATAAAAAACACATGGCAGGAGAGTGAGAAAGCAAAAATTAAAGATGTGACCAAGAATGTCTTGATTTCATGGGGTGTGCTAAAGGAAGAAGAAGGAAAGATTTATCCGACCAATGCCTATGCACTTTTGGCAGGACAGATGCCGCAGTTACCTTGAGCCGGGCAATATACAGGTTGCACTGTTTGATGATAGATTGGAAGTGACTTCTCCGGGTATGCTTTTGAATAATGTTACGATTTCCAAAATGATGCAAGGTTACTCAAAACCGAGAAATCCTGCGATTGCACGGGCACTTGCTTATATGAAAACTATCGAGAAATGGGGAACCGGAATACCGAGATTATTTGAAGCGTGCAAAGAATATGGTTTACCAAAACCAGAACTGATAGATTTTGACGGAGATTTCAGAGTAAATATGTATCGGAGAGTAGAGAGTGAGTTTGGTGTCAATGGTGTGACTACCCAAACTACCCAAACGCACCAAACTACCCAAAAGAGTGAACAAACCTTATCCTATGATGATAAAACTATACTTTTGCTTGTAAAGAACAATCCTTCAATGTCACAAAGGGAGTATGCAGCAGAGCTTGGTTGGACTGTGGAGCGTGTAAAGTATTATTTAAGAAAAATGAAAACGCAAAATCTGATTAATCGTGTTGGCAACAGTCATAGCGGTTATTGGGAAGTGACAGCACAGGTAAGCATGTTTATGGATAGTATATGAACAGAGAAGCGTTAGAACAGGCAGGAGTGGATTATGCAGCGGGACTGCAGCATTTTGCGGGGAAAGAAGAACTGTACCGGAAATATCTGCTAAAATTTCGGGAAGAATGAAAAGGGGCAGTCGCTTTAAGGAGTGCGACTGCCCCTTTTCGCTTCTGTGCAGAATGCCGCAGTCCGGGGGAGCATCAGGTCAGAGAACGAAAAAACTCCGGATGCTGGCTGATAACCTCTGTGCTGGAATTAAAGCCGCCATAGATATGGTGGGAGATTGCAGCGGACAGTTCCTAAGTTGATTGGAAATACATTATAAATGAAAAGTCCTGCTACGCTAGTAAATATGCACGTTCAGGACTTTTTTATTGGTTGATGTACTGCTTCGTTCTTGCCTTTGCCATAAAAACAGAATATTTCACTTAACTATAAAAATAATTTTAGATGAGTGCAAAAAAAAGTGAATGTAAATTGTATAATATATAAAAGGAGTGGTACAGGTATTGGATAGAAAGATTGTAGAAAAAGCTGTTCGGGAGTATTCCGATAATTTATTGAAAATAGCTTATACATATACAAAAAATAGAAGTGATGCAGAAGATATTGTTCAAGATGCCTTTCTTTCTTTGATGATAGAAGAAAAGGAGTTTATGTCACAGGAACATATGAAAGCATGGCTTATACGAGTTACGATAAACAAAAGTAAAAACCATATAAAAAGTGCATGGGTGTCAAAACAAACCAAAATGCCTGAGGAGCTGGAACATTTATCGGAGGAAGAGAATGAATTATTGGATGCTGTTTTTTCATTAGAAGAAAAGTATAGAATTCCTATTCATCTGTTCTATTATGAGGGGTACACTATTACAGAAATTGCGGAGATTATGGGAAAGAACCCCGCCACGATTGGTTCCTGGCTTGATAGAGGAAGAAAAAGATTAAAAAAGCAGTTAGGAGATGAGTTATTTGAGAGATGAATATAGGGAAGCTTTTGATAAAATTAGGTTTTCAGCAGATTTTGAACAACGTGTAATAAATAATCTGACTGCAGAGCCTGTGTTTTTAAATCGGAATTTAGGGAACAAAAAGAAAGGTCTTATACTATTACCAATTTGTGCAATGATGATTTGCATTATCTGTGCCATTAGTTTTGTAAAATTTTCTTTACGGGATATGCATTACAATATATTAAGCAGAGAGGAAATAAGTAAAATAAGTGGGATAGAATCAGTGGAAATCATTGAATTAGAAAAATCAGCGGATTTATTTGAAACGAAAAACAGTCATTTGAATGAAAAAAAAATGATTGTATTAGATTCTAATATGACAGTTTCTGATGGAGACACAATATTTTTGCAAGGGACGATGGAGGGTGCCGATATATGCTATGATATTGGATATATAGTAAATGGGAAATTTAGTTATCTGCAGAAGACTGTTTCAGCGAAGCGTATGGATTATGAAGCAGTTGCGGAAGAAAGCGGAAACTTTTACTGGTGTATAAATAATATTTCAGAAAATGCAGTTCTTTTTAGTGCTAGTGTACAGTATGCTTCTAACGATTTGGTTTATAGGGATTATGGAAAGGATGCAGTTTCTGTAGATGAATTTTGTACGATAAGATTGGAAAATATTCAAGGTTTGTTGGAAACGAAAAAAATAAAAGGTATCTATTTATATGATTATGATCAGAAGATAACGAAAGAATTTCCGGCAGATATAGAGAAAATAGAATATAGCGTTGAGAAGGGAGGAAAGTACGGAATATATGCGGTAACGGAGGAAGGGGAGCTTATAAGTCTTAATAATAATATATCTATCGATTATGATATAAATTATGACATCGATGAAACAGAAAGTGATGAGAAACTTGCAACAAGTGAAATCATAACGTTGTCACTATAGAAATAATCTCTAAATAACATATTTTTTTTAGGGGGAACTACGTATGGTAAAAAGAATTAAAAATGTTGTAACTGTTGTAATGATTACAATAGGAATACTATTGTTTCAAGAAGCGGAGGCTTTCGCCGGTGAAGTTTCATATGATGAGTTTGCGGCTTATGAGACTAAATTAGGGCAGTTGAATGAGGAAATGGGGACAGACTATCAATTACAGCCAACTGACGGTTTTTCCTATGATGAAATGGTGGCATACTTCACTGATATGACAATGGAGGAATTCGAAGCATATATTAGAAATGCTTATCAGCAGGAAAAAAATTTAGATGAAAAAATGAGAAAACCACTTCAGGAAATTGCAGATGGAAGTATTAATCTCCGGTCAACATTAGGTACTCAAAGATATTATTATGATGGAAATAATTCCTTGTACTTAAAAGCATATACAACAACAGTAAGCGGTTCAACAATTTATACAGGCGATGTGTCGGCAACTGGTTCCACAATAAACTCATACCCGGCGTATAAGTCAAATTCATGTACAGTTGAATTTTCAGGAGATAAAAAAAATGCTTCATGCACATGGACATGTTTAAAATATTTAAGCGCTAATGTAACTTCAGCAACAAAGTATACAGTTAAATGTACATTTACAGCTGGCGGCGGAAATGTATATATGATTGTATAAAAATAGACTTTCAGCTATATTGCCAGCATTATCTTCCAGCCCAAAATGAAGAAATAAGATAACGCTAAGAAAACGTAATACTTCTTGACACGTTCCTATTTTTAGTCCAAAATACAAATAGAATTACGAAAATAGAGGTGAAAGAGAAGGGGTTTTATGAATAGAGAAGCGTTAGAGCAGGCTGGTGTTGATTATGCTGCAGGACTGTTGCAGTTTGCAGGAAAAGAAGAACTGTATCAGAAATATCTGTTAAGATTCAGGGAAGACACCCATGTGAGGGAAGCGCAGGCATCCTTAGAAAAGGAAGACTACAAAGAGGTTTTTGAACAGATACATGCCCTGAAGGGACTTTGCGGAACGCTGGGTTTTTCCCCGCTTTTTGCAAAGGCCAGCAGCATGGTGAAGGATTTGCGCAGAGGTGACTATCACACCTTAGATGACCAGCTGAGGGAGATTGAGAGAGAGCAGGAAGGCTTGTTAAGCGTAATTGAGCGTTCCGTTTCCTAAGCTGAGGTCTGATAGAAGGAGCTGCAGCAGGAAGAAAGCATTCCTTTGTGCGCAGTTTTCTTATCGCGTATTAAATCGTGCGCCGCAAGGCGCACATGCAAAAACCGCAGGTAACCCGGATTACCTGCGGTTTTTGCATCCTATGCAGGAAGCTGTATTTTAAAAGAATGGTTCGTTTAAGTCAGGGAGCGGAAAAAATCAGGGTGTTTACTGACAACCTCCGTGCTGGAATTAAAACCGTCATAGATATGGTGGGAAATTGCAGTGGAGAGCCCGTCTAAGTCCTGGGTGGAAATACATTTCCAGATAAATTCATGGTCCTTGCAGAGCTGCTCTAAGCCCTCCCTTCCTCCCAGATTTAAAAACGTACGGAAACGCTCATACTGTGAATTGATGGAGTTAAAGAAGGATATGACATTTTTTTTTCCGGCGATGGTGTAAAGCATTTTATGGAAATCATTGTCGCTGATAATAAAGGCACGGCTCAGTTCATCGTCAGGGAGTTCGGAGTGGATTAAGTCCCACTGCTGCTGAAGAAGCAGCTGGATTTTAAATTCCTGGGACTTGTCATAGCTTAGGGATAAATCCTTTAGAACGGCCTGCTCTAAGACTTCCCGCATATATAAGATGTCGGAAATCATATTTAAGTCAATCAGGGAAACGAAAGTTCCTATATGAGGTTTGATTTCTAAAAGTCCTTCGCTCTCTAACATTTTAAAGGCATCACGGACGGGAGTTCGGGAAATTTCGTATTTGGCGGCAGTGTCAATTTCGCTGATGGCAGAGCCGGGAGGGAGTTCTAAGTGTAAAATCTGCTCTTTTAATTTTTCATAGACACCTTGGGAAGTGCCGGTGGGTTTCTTTGTGTACATAAGTCTTATGCCCCTTGTCATTTGAAAATTATAGAATACATTACTAATAATAATGCTTGGTGGGGGAAAATACAATGAAAAGTTTTGGAGGGGACGGGATTCGGGCGGCAAAAGCGGGCAGAGAGGGGAGGCGGCAGCGGGCAGTCTGGGGGTGTGACGATGTACAGAGATAAGATGTTCTAAGAAATCTGCTGCCAAGGGTAACGGAGGCGGGACGTAAACGGTACAAAGCCGACCTCCATGTCGGCGTTGTACCTCGCCCAGCCGTCCATGGCTGGGCGTTACTGGGTATCGGGCAGATTTCTAAGAACATCTAATCTCTTCCCATGGTCACACTTCCGGACTGCCCGCTGCCGCCTCCCCTCTCTGCCGCTTTTGCCGCCCGAATCCCTTTTGCTGACACTGGTGTGGGGAACGGTTAGATTCTGAAAAACTGTTGTTGTTGGGAGATTTTGCAGAATGAAAGATACATAGAAAAGGGAGATGTGGGGAAACTATAGGGGGAAAAATAGAAAAATGGAAGGGAAGGAAACTTGTATACAAGTTTGAAGAACGGGAAGGGAGAGGGGCGGAAGACGGGGAATGGAATTGTGCAATATTGACAAAAACAAAGGGCTGTATATGGTGGAAACATAAAAAATAAAAAAAAGGTTGCTACTTGTATACAAGGGTGCTATAGTGATAGTATAAATAAAAGCAAAGCCGGGACACGGTGAGGTCCGGTTTGCAGAATGGAGGATGCTATGAAATTATCATTTCGCTGGTATGGAGAAGATGACAAGGTGACGTTGGATCATATCCGTCAGATTCCGGGGATGCACTCGATTGTAACGGCAGTTTATGACGTGCCTGTGGGTGAGGTTTGGAGTGAGGAAAGTATTGCCAGATTAAAGAAACTGGTAGAGGAAAAGGGACTTCACTTTGAGGTGATTGAGAGTATTCCGGTGCATGAGGATATCAAACTCGGCAAGCCGACGAGGGATAAGTATATTGAGAATTATTGTGAGAATATCCGTCGGGTGGCGAAGGCAGGGGTGAAATGTATCTGTTATAATTTTATGCCTGTGTTTGACTGGACGAGAACGCAGTTAGACCATGTGCTGCCGGATGGTTCTACTTCTTTGGTTTATTATCAGGAGCAGGTGGATGCGGTGAATCCTCTGGAGAGTGACAGTGATTTAACGCTGCCGGGATGGGATTCTAGTTATACGAGAGAGGAATTGAAAAATGTGGTGGCGGAGTACAATGCGATGTCGGAGGACCAGCTGTGGGACAACTTACAGTATTTCCTGCAGAAGGTGATTCCGGTGGCTGCGGAGTGCGATGTGAATATGGCGATTCATGAGGATGATCCCTGTTGGAGTATTTTCGGGCTGCCGAGAATCATTACCTGCCAGGAGAATATTGACCGTTTCCTGAAACTGGTGGACGACCCTCATAACGGCATTACCTTATGTACCGGTTCTCTGGGCTGCTCGAACAAGAATGATGTGGTGGCGATGGCTGCGAAATATACGGCGATGGGGCGTGTGCATTTCGCACATCTGAGAAATGTGGCGGTGTTGGAGAATGGATTTGAAGAGAGGGCGCACCTCTCCTGCTGCGGTTCATTGGATATGTATGAGATTGTGAAAGCGCTGTATGAAAACGGATTTACCGGATATATCAGACCGGACCATGGACGTATGATCTGGGGCGAGACAGGGAGACCGGGATATGGGCTTTATGACCGTGCGTTGGGCGCTACTTATATTAACGGACTCTGGGAGGCAGTGGAGAAATCTTCACGAAAATAGATAGTAAGAATAACAGGCACATATTATTAGGAGGGAAAACGTATGAAATTACCATTTCAGATTGATTTGAAGGACAAAGTAGTTGTAGTGACAGGAGCAGGCGGTGTGATTTGCTCCGTGCTGGCAGAGGCGATGGCGATGACAGGGGCTAAGGTGGCGATGCTTGACTTAAATGAAGAGGCGGCAAAGAAAAATGCAGATGCCATTGTGGAAAAAGGTTATATTGCAAAGGGCTATAAATGTAATGTACTGGAGAAAGACAGCGTAAAGGCGGCAAGAGATTTGATTGCAGAGGATTTTGGAACCTGCGATATTTTAATTAATGGTGCAGGAGGAAATAATCCCAAGGCTACCACGGATGATGAGTATTTCCAGCCGGAGGATTTAGGCAAGATGAAAACTTTCTTTGATTTGGATGCGGACGGTGTTTCCTTTGTATTCAGCCTGAATTTTATGGGGACTTTGATTCCTACTCAGGTATTTGCCATGGATATGGTGAATAAAAAGGGCGCAAGCATTATCAATATTTCTTCCATGAATGCTTACACACCGCTGACGAAAATTCCGGCATACTCCGGGGCAAAGGCTGCCATCTCTAACTTCACCGAGTGGTTGGCGGTTCATTTCTCCAAGGTGGGAATCCGTTGCAACGCCATCGCACCGGGATTTTTCTCCACCCAGCAGAATGCAAAGCTTCTGTTTAACGAGGACGGTACCCCCACTGCCAGAACCGGCAAGATTTTAAACAACACGCCGATGAACCGTTTCGGAGAGGTGGAAGAGTTAATCGGCTCCGTGCTGTTTTTAGCCTGTGAAGAGGCAAGCGGATTTGTCAATGGGGCATGTATTCCGATTGACGGGGCATTCGCCGCATATTCAGGAGTGTAAGGTGTGAAGAATGGCACTGATGGCGTCCATGCCGTCGGGACGACATGCCGCCCCGACGGCATGTCTGAAGGTTTGCTCTGGGAGGTTTGGATGGGATATTTTGACTTTGAGAGAAAAAGTGAATTTATGGTGTGCATTGACAGTGACGGCTGCGCTATGGACACCATGGAGGTAAAGCACCGGAAATGCTTTGGCCCCCAGTGGATTTATACCTATGGGCTGGAAGAACATTTTGACGAGTGCATGGAGCTATGGCTTTCGATTAACCTGTATTCCGGTACCAGGGGCATTAACCGCTTTAAGGGGCTGGCGTTGGCTCTGCTGGAGGTGGAAAAAAGAGGCCTTTGCGAAACGGAAGGGTTAGAGGAATTTGCGGCATGGACCAGGGAGGCAAAGGAGCTTTCCAACCCTGCGCTGATGTCATTTTCCCAGAGAACGGAGAATGGATGCGTGGAGCTTGCCCTGCTTTGGAGCATCCGTACCAACCGGGCCATTCACGGGCTTCCGGCGGAGGATAAGCCCTTTGACCATGTAAAGGAAACTATGGATCAGATGTGCCGTCAGGCGGATTTGGCGGCAGTTTCCTCCGCCAATAAAGAGGCGGTGGAGGCGGAGTGGCAGAAACACCGTTTATCGGAGGACTGCCGTGTGCTGCTGACCCAGGAGGCAGGTTCTAAGGCATTCTGCATCGGAGAATTAAAGGCAATAGGCTATGCGCCGGAAAAGGTACTGATGGTGGGAGATGCGCCGGGCGATATGGAAGCTGCGGAAAAAAACGGCGTCTGGTTTTATCCGGTTCTGGTGAATAAAGAGGGAGAAAGCTGGGAAAGACTGGCACAGGAGGCATTTCCCAAGCTGATGGAGGGAAGCTTTGATTCGGCTTACCAGCAGCAGCTTATTGCAGAATTTAAACAAAATTTAGGAATGTAAGGAGAGGGGATTTTTACTATGGTGGATATGAAAGCAAAACCGTTTTACTTAGATGACGAGGCTTGCCAGTGGGTGGAGGACACCATTGCGGGCATGAGCATTGAGGAAAAAATCGGTCAGTTATTTTTTAATATGGGAACGTCCCGGGAAGAGGATTACCTGAAAATGACGGTGGAAAAATACCACATCGGCGGTATCCGCTACAATCCGGCAAAGGGAGAGGAAGTACATGAGCAGAATCGCATTCTGCAGGAGAACAGCAAGATACCCCTCATTATTGCATGTAATACGGAAAACGGCGGAAACGGCGCCTGCACCGACGGAACCATGATTGCGCCCCAGACGAAAATCGGCGCCACCAGGGATAAAAAATATGCTTATGAGCTGGGCAGGATTTCCAATAAGGAGGCGGCAACCGTGGGCTGTAATCTCTCCTTTGCCCCCGTCAGCGACATTTTGTACAACTGGGAAAATCCGGTGATTGGGCTGCGCACTTACGGAAATAATGTGGAGCAGGTCTGTGAGATGACGAAGGCATATTTAGACGGTGCCCATACCAACGAGGGCTTTTGCTGTGCAGCAAAACATTTTCCGGGAGACGGTCTGGATTTCCGTGACCAGCACGTGGCAAACAGCGTCAACACCATGACCTGTGAGGAGTGGGATGCCAGCTTTGGAAAAGTATACCGGAATTTGATTGACAACGGTTTAGAGGCAATTATGGCAGGACATATCATGCAGCCCGCCTATACCAGATATTTCAATCCGGAGATTAAGGACGAGGATATCCAGCCTGCGACCCTTTCCCCGGAACTGATTCAGGGGCTGTTGCGGAAAAAATTAGGCTTTAACGGCATGGTACTTACTGACGCTTCCCACATGGTAGGGCTGACCTGCCGGATGAAGCGGAGTGAAATGCTGCCCCACACCATTGCGGCAGGCGTGGATATGTTCCTGTTCTTTAACGAGATGGACGAGGATTTTAACAGCATGATGGAGGGCTACCGCAGCGGCGTGATTACTGAGGAACGTCTCTCTGACGCACTGCACCGTATTCTTGCGTTAAAAGCCCATATGGGACTGCACAAAAAGGCAAAGACAGAGATTGTACCGCCGAGAACCGTCATGGAGCAGGTTATCGGCTGCGAAGAACACAAAGCAGTGGCAAGGGAAATTTCCGATCAGGCAATCACCCTTGTAAAATACCGGGATGAGGATGTACTTCCGATGATTCCCGAGCGGTATAAGAGAATCATGATTGTATCGGTCAGCGGGCTTTCCGCAGGAGCCATGGGGGCTATGATGGCGAAATTTATGGGAGGCGGCAAGAAGAGCCCGGCGGAACGTCTCCGTGACAAGTTGATAGAAAAAGGCTTTGACGCTTTCATTTACGAAAGCCCTCTTGATGTGTTGGCAAAGAAAGCAGCTGCAGGGGAAAAGGTGGATATTAATATGTATTTTGCCGGAAAGACGGAGATTAAGGAATTCCGGGAGAATCAGGATTTGATTATCACTCTGGTGGATATTGCAGGAGGCTTTCAGCCTGTGGCAAGACCGGGCTTTGGCATGAGCAAGGGCGGAGGGGAAATCCCCTGGTATGTGCATGAGCTTCCGGTTGTGATAGTTGGCTGTGGACAGCCCTTCGTTCTGGCGGATATTCCCCAGGCAAGAACCTATATCAATACCTATGACAGCGATGACCAGACCTTTGATGCGCTGGTGGAGAAGCTGATGGCAGGAAAAGAGGCGTTTAAGGGGGAGGACCCGGTGGACAGCTTCTGCGGCATGTGGGATACACGGTTATAAATAGCTTTCAAAAATAGAAACGGACTTCTGACTGCCCGGTGAGAAAAATCGGGCGGCGGAGGTTCGCTTTTGCGTTGGGAAGGGAGCAGATGGGATACAGGTTCAGGTGGCGAAACAGATTACGCCGGAAGGCTCAGAGAGCCCTTCTGTCTCCGCTGTCCCGGGCAGTACTGAGTATGGGAAAACAGCTTGTATACAAGTTGAACATAAATGGAAGAGGAAATAGGTTTGGAAGAAAATATACATAATGCACAAAAAACAAGCTGGAAAATAGTGCTAAAGGTAAAATATACAATAACTTATTGACGCTTGCATACAAGCATGTTATAGTAAAATCATAAAAAACAAGAAGCGGTGCCTTGAAAATGCAAAGCTTGTATACAAGACGAAACGGAGGAAAATGATATGGCAGCAGAAAATGTAAAACCCTTTGGCATTAAGGACAAGCTGGGATATTTGTTTGGAGATTTCGGAAATGACTTCACATTTATCCTTTCATCCAGTTTCTTAATGAAATTCTACACAGATGTTATGGGTGTGCCGGGAGCAGCAGTTGGTATTATTATGATGATTGCACGTTTTGTGGATGCGTTTACCGATGTCACCATGGGACGTATCTGTGATCGGAGCAAGATGACACCTGTAGGTAAATTTAAACCATGGATTCGCCGAATGTGTGGTCCGGTGGCAATCGCATCTTTTCTGATGTATCAGAGTGCACTTGCCAACATGCCTATGGCATTTAAAATTGGCTATTTGTTCGTAACGTATATTTTATGGGGGTCTATCTTCTATACCTCCGTTAATATTCCTTATGGTTCCATGGCATCCGCAATTTCACCGGAAGCAGGCGACCGCCAGTCTTTATCTACTTTCCGTAGTATAGGCGGTACCTTAGCAGGTGTTGTGATTGGTGCAGGAGTTCCTCTGGTAGCATATGACCAGGTAGGCGATGTTTCTGTATTAAACGGTGGAAAGTTTACAATGGTTGCCGGGGTATGCTCCGTTTTGGCAGTCATTTGTTATCTGCTTTGCTATTCCCTGACCACCGAACGTGTGAAACCGGAGAAAACAGAGGAAACAAAACAGGTCAGCGTTGGCAGGATGCTTATTAACGCAGCGAAAAACAGAGCATTGATTTCCATTATTGCAGCAGCTATTCTTATGCTGTTAGCACAGCTTACCATGCAGTCTATGGCTAATTATGTATACCCGAATTTCTATGGCAATGCAAAGGCGGCTTCCGCAGCAACTATGGTTATGATGGTGGCAATGTTTCTTGCCGCAGCATTGGCAAAACCGATTTCCAATAAGATTGGTAAAGCAGAGCTTTCTGTTATTTCCAGCCTTGTAGCAGTGGTGATTTGTATTGTCCTTTTCATCATGCGTCCGGAAAATGTATGGGTTTATGTGGCGATGATTACGATTTGCTATCTGGGACTTGGAATGTTCAATATGGTTGTGTGGGCTTTGATTACAGATGTTATTGACTATTCTGAAATCGTAAACGGAGTTCGTGAGGACGGTTCCGTATATGCACTGTACTCCTTTGCAAGAAAGATTGGCCAGGCAGCGTCTGCAGGTCTTTCCGGTTTACTGCTTACCGCCGTTGGATATACGGAAGCAACAGCTTTTGACGAAGGCGTAGTAAACGGAATCTTTAATATCAGTACCTTGATACCGGCACTGGGCTTCGGACTTCTGGCAGTTGTATTGTGGTTCTGGTATCCGCTCCACAAAAAACAGGTAGATGCTAATATTGAAACGCTTAAGAAGAAACATGGCAAATAAGAAAGTTTAAGAAATCAGAAAAAGGAATAAGAAGAAACATGAACGGAAAAGACAGCCGGAAATAGTCATAATTATGTTAAAAAACAGGGATGAGACGGATTAAAGTATATCCGTCTCATCCCTGTTTTTGTGAAAAATTTGTCTGTGGAAAATTATAAATATTTTTTGATTTCTTCTATTAAAGAAGCGTATTCTTCGTCGGATAAAAATTTCTCTCCCGGGTTCATGGCGAATACGCCGCCCCATTCATATTCATCGGTGTATTTGGGCACCAGATGGAAATGCAGGTGGTGTCCGGTGTCGCCGTAAGCGCCGTAGTTGACTTTCTGGGGGTGAAAGGCTGCATGAAGGGCCTTTGATACACGGTTGATGTCCTCCATGTAAGCAGCGCGTTCTTCGGGGGTCAATTCTATGATTTCGCTGACGTGTTTCTTGTGTGCTACAATAACGCGTCCCTTGTGGCTCTGTTCCTTGAACAGGTAAACCTTGGAAGTTTCTAACTCACAGATTTTAAGACCAAACTGGGCAACTAATTCGCCCTCCATACAATATGCACAGTTGTTATCCATAATTGTCTCCTTTTCTCATAATAGAGTGATAGCCCAGGCAGCATTCCGGCTGCCTGGGTTCGGAATGAAAAACAGGTCTGCACGGAAAGATAGAAGTGCAGACCTGCGTTGTATTGCGGTTTATTTCTGGTTAAAGTGAACAGCGAAACCTGCGATTTCGTCTTTTAAGTATGCAACGGTAAGTTCCCCCTTGTCGTTGTACTTGAAGGAAGATTCGTCAAATACAAAACCGCGTTTCTCTAAGTGATAGATGGCACGGTCAAGATAATTGGTCTGAATGCAGATATGACCGTTGGTTCCGCGGCCCGGGTTTTTCATCATTTCGATTAAAGAGCCAACGAACATAGAGCTGTTTCCAACTTTTACGTTCTCGCCAAGAAGGGAAGCAAATTTTGCGGACTCGGAAGCGGCAACTTCCTCGTTTGCGTTGTTGACACCTACATGCAGTAATTTAAAGCCTAACATGGTGGCAACTGCCTCTTTGGTTAAATCGGTAATGCCGTCCCAGTCTTTTGCTGCAATCATATCTTTGTTTACCATCCAGGAACCGCCGCAGGCAATGATTTTCTTGAAATCAAGGTAGTTGGTTAAGTTCTTTGCGTTGATACCACCGGTTGGCATGAATTTCATCTTGGTGTAAGGAGCAGCCATGGATTTAATCATGTTCAAGCCGCCTGCTGCTTCCGCCGGGAAGAATTTTACAACCTCAAGGCCAAGCTCGATGGCAACTTCCACGTCACTTGGGTTAGAACAGCCCGGTGTTACAGGAATGCCTTTTTCTACACAGTATTTTACAACCTTTGGATTTAAGCCTGGGCTTACGATGAATTTTGCGCCTGCGTTTACGGCACGGTCAACCTGCTCGGTGGTAAGAACAGTACCTGCCCCCACTAACATTTCCGGGAACTGTTCTGCCATGATACGGATGGATTCTTCGGCAGCAGCGGTACGGAAGGTAACCTCTGCACAGGGAAGACCGCCGTCGCACAATGCTTTTGCCAGAGGCGCTGCGTCCTCTACGTTGTCAAGGGCGATAACCGGGATAATGCCGATTTTGGAAAACTCTTCTAATACTTTGTTCATGATATCTTCTCCTTTTTGTGATTTATAAACTGCACGGTAACGTGCATTGGGTACAAAACTAAGTTCCATAATACGAAACTATGTTTCACAAAATGGTACAATATAATTATAACATCTCAAATTACCTTGTCAACCTATTTTCCGGAAATTGCGAAAGAAATCTTGTGGCTTTGCTATAAGTATGGTAGACTTTTTTTGTTTTTATGAATAAAGAATGAAAAAAGAAACAGGAGGGACACTATGTCTGAAAAAGAAATCAAAGGAAACAAAAAGAAGATAGGGATTGCCGTGGCAGTCCTGTGTGCCGTGGCGGTGCTGTTTGGTGTGATTTATTTTGTGTTTGCACCAAAGGCTGGGGCGGGAGGTAAAGCCCTTGTTATTGAGGTTGTGGATGATAAGCAGGAGACTGTTACCTATAAGGTAAACACAGATGCGGAATATCTCCGGGGAGCCATGGAGGATGCGGGAATTGAATTTTCCGGCACAGAGTCAGAGTTTGGGCTTATGGTGGAGACGGTAAACGGGCTGTACGCTGATTATGCGGAGGACAACGCTTACTGGGCATTTTATGTGGGAGAAGAATACTGTAATTACGGTGTGGATAACCAGCCGGTAGAGGATGGAAAAACCTACCGGATTGTATATACCCGGACGGAATAGAGAAGAGTATGAAGGGAAAACTGACGGCAAGAGATATTACGGAAATTGGAATTATGATTGCAGCGTTAGAGGCGGCGAAACATGCCCTGGCGTTCCTGCCGAATGTGGAGCTGGTGACGCTGCTGATAATTCTGTATACCCTCACCTTTCAAAAGAAAATCGTTTATGTGATACCTGCGTTTCTACTGTTGGAGGGCTGTTGGTACGGGTTCGGACTGTGGTGGGTGATGTATGCCTACATCTGGCCGCTTTTGGCGCTGTGCACTTATTTATTGCGCAGGCAGGAATCCGTGTGGGTTTTCAGTGTTTTAGCAGGCGCTTTCGGGCTGGGCTTTGGGGCGCTCTGCTCTATTCCCTATTTTTTTATCGGAGGCAGCAGGACGGCATTTGCCTGGTGGGTGGCAGGTATTCCCTACGATATTATTCACGGCATTTCTAATTTTATCCTGTGCCGGATGCTGTTTCTTCCTTTAAAAAATGTCTGCAAAAGGCGTTGACTTTTTCTGAGAGTTCATGCTATGATAAATAAAAGTTTCATATTGTGGAACACAAAACTGCATTATGAAACCAGTGTGGCGGTTCGCATTGATTGGCGGCAGCGTAGCAAACAGCGATAGAGGTAATGCAGTTTGGGTAATTTTGAACACTGGAAGCAGAATTGTATGAGGTAAAATATGGAAGAGGAAAAAGAAACAAAAAACCCGGTACAGTCCGCAGAAAGAATTTTTCAGGTGATGGAAATGTTAGCGGAAAACGGTGAGATGGGACTAATGGAAATCAGCGCTGCACTGGGACTTCATAAAAGTACGGTACACCGTCTGCTGATGTCTCTGGTTTATATGGGATATGCCAGGCAGGACGAGGTATCGCAGAAATACATGCTTTCCTATAAGATAGTGAATATGGCGGGAAAGATTTTAGAGCGCATGGATGTGCTGCAGGTGGCAAAGCCTTATTTGGAGCGTCTGTCGGATTTGAGCGGTGAGGCAGTGCATTTAGTCCAGCGGGAGGGCAACCAGATTTTATATATCTATAAGATAGAGGCGAAGGTGGGTACGATTCGCATGGTATCCCATGTGGGAATGATACATCCTATGTACTGTTCGGGGGTAGGGAAAGCCATTATGGCAACGCTGCCGGAGCGGGAGGTCAAACAAATCTGGAATGAGAGCGTCATTGAGAAAAAGACAGATAAGACCATCACGGATTATGATGAGATGTTAAAGGTATTAGAGGAAGTGAGAACCAACGGATATGCGTTAGACGATGAAGAAAATGAAAAGGGCGTCCGCTGTATTGCCGCCTGCCTTTATGGTTATCAGAAGGAGGTAAAATACGCTTTCAGTATTTCAGGCCCCACCAGCCGTATGACAAGGGAGCGGGTGGAGGAGCTGTCTGTGGATGTGAAAAAAGTGCAGCAGGAACTGTCGAGAGAGCTTGGATATTATAAATAAAATTTTTGAAAGAACAGGAAACCGAAAAAGATTTCCTGTTTTTTTTGTATAAGAGAAGAAAGATGGGTCAATACTATTTCTGATAAAAAATTTTTTGAAAGTAAAGGAGAATTTTACGATGAAAAAGTTCAGAGTAGTTGCAGCAGGTCTTGTACTTACCATGGCACTTACCGCTCTTACTGCGTGTGGGAATGGAAAGAATGACAAGAACAACAATGGAACCACAACAAACAACACAAAAACAGAAAATTCCGTAAACGGAACAGGCACTAATGACAACAATGTTCTTGACACAGAAAACAGAACGGATATGAATGGAACAGGTGCAAACGGAACCACCACCAACGGTACGGATGTAAACGGAACAGATGTGAATGGAACCAACAATACAAATAATACCGATAAAACAGACGGAGCTGCCTCAGATGCCGGAAATGCAGTAGACAGCGTGGTAGACGGTGTCGGAGAAGCCGGAAAGGATATTATTAACGGCGTGGAAAACGGTGTGGATGACATTACCGGAGGCGACAACACCACCAACGGCGATACAGCAGGCGGCACCGCCGGAACCGCAAGATAAAAGCTGTGGAATAGAGAACCGACCACCAAAAGTTAGATGAAAAATCTAACGATTGGAAGGTCGGTTTTTTTGGTAAAAATATAATTTTGAGTTCAGGAAGAGAATAATAGAAGGGTATGTCAAGGGCTCAGACGGCTTTTTTTCTAAAATAAAAATGAATTAATGGGCAAATTTCTTGTGATTAGAGAATTTTTGAATTATAATGAGTTTACCGATGAAAAAACGAAAATAATTTGAGGGAGAAACAGGATGAACAATAATGATTATAGAGAAGTGACGGATGAGGAAGAAACCGGTTCAAACAGAGGTACCGTTGTGGAAGAAGAAAAAAAGGAAGTGGCGGCTGCAGAAGTGGCAGGAGAGCAGGAGGATAAGGAAAATGAGTACGAGGATATTTGCTATATCTGCCGCAGGCCGGAGCACGTTGCCGGGAAAATGATTAAGATTCCCAACAACATCAGCATTTGTCAGGATTGTATGCAGAAAACCTTTGACAGCATGAATGGCCCGGGTTTTTCCATGGATGATATGTTTTCCATGAATATGGGGAAAATGCCGAATATCAGTATGATTAACCTTTCCGATTTACAGGGCTTTGTGCCCAACAACCAGAAGCTTAAGAAGAAAAAGCCAAAAGAGAAAAAGGAACCGGTGATTGATATACATAAAATTCCGGCACCTCACAAAATTAAGGCATCCTTAGACGAGTATGTGGTGGGACAGGAGCATGCGAAAAAGGTAATGTCCGTGGCAGTTTACAACCATTACAAGAGAATCGCCTCCGGGCAGCAGGATGATGTGGAGATTGAGAAATCCAATATGTTAATGATTGGGCCTACCGGATGTGGAAAGACCTATCTGGTAAAGACTTTGGCGAAACTTCTTGATGTGCCCCTCGCTATCACGGATGCCACCTCCCTGACAGAGGCGGGCTATATCGGTGATGATATCGAGAGTGTGGTAAGTAAATTGCTTGCGGCGGCGGACAATGATGTGGAGCGTGCGGAGCATGGCATTATTTTCATTGATGAGATTGATAAGATTGCCAAAAAGCGCAACACTAACCAGAGGGATGTCAGCGGGGAATCCGTGCAGCAGGGAATGCTGAAACTTTTAGAGGGTGCTGAGGTGGAGGTTCCGGTGGGGGCCAGCAGTAAAAATGCCATGGTGCCCATGACCATGGTAAATACCAAGGATATTCTCTTCATCTGCGGCGGCGCATTTCCGGATTTAGAGGAAATTATCAAGGAGCGTCTGAACAAGCAGGCATCCATTGGCTTTAAGGCGGAGCTGAAGGATAAATATGATAAGGATGAAAATATTTTACAGAAAGTGACTGTGGAGGATGTCCGTAAGTTCGGCATGATACCGGAGTTTTTAGGACGTCTGCCCATTATGTTTACGTTAGATGCCCTGACGGAGGATATGCTGGTGCGGATTTTGAAGGAGCCGAAGAATGCCATTATCAAGCAGTACCAGAAGTTGCTTGCCATGGACGAGGTAAATCTGATTTTTGATGATGACGCCCTTGCGGCGATTGCGGCGAAGGCGAAGGAGAAAAAGGTGGGGGCGAGAGCCTTAAGAGCCATTATTGAAGAATACATGCTGGATATCATGTATGAGATACCGAAGGACGATAATATCGGTACGGTGACCATTACAAAGGATTATCTGGAGAATAAGGGGGCGCCGCTGATTGCCATGCGGGGTTGTCCTGTGATTGGGGAGACGGTGAGACCCCAGGTTGCGTCGGGAGAGTGAATATGAAAAAGGCATCGCCGATAGGATAATTCGGCATCTCTTCTTTTATCTCTAAAGAGGAATAAATTTTATTCCCCAAAGAGAATAAAACGGGAAACTCCGGCATCTACTGAATATGAGTAGATGACCGGAGTTTTTTATTATGGAAGATTGTAAAGAGCAGGTGTATTCTGAGGAATACTATGATTTTATCGTACCCTACGGGGTGGCAGGGGAACCGCGGGTAAGCGATGGGTGTGTACAGCGGGTGTCGGAGGATTACGATATCTTTTTTACGCCTCGGGCGGGGGAGCCGCCTCTTTCTGTCGGAAATTATACGTATACTACGATCCCCAAATGCTATGGTTTGCTGGACACTACGGCGCTTGAGGCTTCCGGCATTTTAAGGCTTCAGAATCAACCGGTGCTGTCCCTCAAGGGGAGGGGGGTGCTGGTGGGGTTTATTGACACAGGGATTGACTACACCAATCCCATATTTCGTTTTTCCGACGGGAGCACCAGGATTGTCCGTATGTGGGATCAGTCGAGGCAGGACGGCACTCCGCCCAGAGGAATTATTTACGGTGCAGAATATACAAATGAGGACATTGACAGAGCGTTAGGCAGTGATAACCCTTATGAGATTGTCCCCCAGAGGGATGAAAACGGGCATGGAACTTTTCTTGCGGGGGTTGCCTGCGGTGGGGAGGACGTGGCAAACAATTTTATTGGCGCAGTGCCGGAGGCTTATATCGGAGTGGTGAAGCTAAAGGGGGCAAAGCAGTATATAAGGGATTTCTTTTTTGTGCCGGACGGGGTGGAGGCGTTTCAGGAAAATGACATTATGATGGGAATTGCCTATTTAGACGATCTTGCAAATGCTATGAATGTTCCCCTTGTAATCTGCCTTGGTTTAGGAAACAGCATGGGGAGCCATGGAAAAGACGGTCCTCTGTCTGCCTACCTGAATTTTATCTGCACCAGAAGAAAACGTTCCGTGGTGACGGCGGCGGGAAATGAAGCAAATACCAGACACCATTTTCAGGGGCGCATTACGGGGGAAATGAAATATGAAGATGTGGAAATCAGCGTCGAGGAAGATATGGACGGCTTTTTTATTGAATTATGGGCGAACCAGCCGGAACTGTATGCGGTATCGGTGCTTTCCCCTACCGGGGAGCAGCTTCCTAAAATTCCGGTCCGTACAGGAACGGGCATATTTGATTTTGTCTTTGAGGGGACTACGGTAATAGTAGATTACCGGATTGAGGCGCAGGAAACTGCAAGTCAGCTGATATTTTTCCGTTTTGTAAAACCGAAAAAGGGGCTTTGGATTCTAAGGGTATATCCGGAAAACATTGTGACGGGAGGATATAACATGTGGCTGCCTATGCAGCAGCTTACCGGGGGAAATGTATTTTTCCTGCGTTCTAGCCCGGACATTACCATAACGTCCCCCGGCTCGGTGCGGCAGGTGATTACGGCAGGGGGATATCAGGTATCAGACAGGAGCATTTTTACGGATTCCGGCAGGGGGTACACCACCTCAGGGGAAATCAAGCCGGATTTTGTGGCTCCGGCAGTGGAGGTGTACGGACCGGGGCCTCGGGGAAATTATGTAAAGCTGACGGGAACCAGCGCTGCGGCTGCGGTGACCACGGGGGCGGTAGCGCAGATTATGCAGTGGGCGTTAGTGGAGCAGAATAATCCTACGCTTTTGAATGCGGGGATTAAAAACATGTTGATACGGGGGGCTCAGAGGAATTATGAGAGGAGCTATCCCAACCGGGAGTGGGGCTATGGAACGCTGGATGTGTATCATTCGTTTGAAATATTAAGAGGATAATTTTTTGTGAAGAGCAGTGCTTAGGAATCATGATATAGGTTTAGGGGGCGTTGCTTTTTCGTCCAAAACAGAAATTGCTGTGAAAACAGTAAGTCTGGGATGAAAACAACCTTGTTTTCATTCTGGAAAGGGAAAATCAGGTAACTTGACACTAAAATACCATAAGGAGTCATAAGTCTGTTTTTTTCAAGTGAAATTCATTTTTATTTAACTCAAACTTCCCACACCGAAGGTGGGATTCGTACCTTGAATATGGAAATATCCCATTACGGCATCTGCCAGCGCATCGATGATGCTGCACATGGCACGGCTGAACGTAATATCCTCCATTTCATCAAGCAGACAGAAACAGAGCTCACATATTGTCCGGTTATCCTCATTTTCCCGCTGTGCTACTGAAAGCATCACATATCGTGAAAAGACGATGGCGATGTGGGCGTTCATGGCATCATAGGATATGCCCCTGTATTCTTTCACAAGGTTCAAATATGATTTGCATGCCTTGAAAAAGACTTCGATATCCCATAAATACGGATGCTCTCTTCTTCGGAAATAAAAGTAAAATAGTATTTACAAATCTCTTATGCTATAATAAAATAATCAGACAGGCGAGTTTTTATATGCGATAGGAAATTTCCCGCGTATTCGAGTCCACGAAGCGGATCTTGCAACCCCGCGAAGCTCTATTTTTTACAGGAACGGAGATAAAATCAGAGAAAGGGTAAGAGTATGGAAAAAGCACAAGCGAGCAGTGTAAATGAGAAACAAAGAAGGCGGGTGATTGCGAATGCGGTAGCGGGAGGAATCATTATTGCAGTGATCCTTCTTGTTACGACGATCTGGGTATCAAACAGCTCCAGAACCGGTACGGACCAGGCGGTGAGCAAGGTCAGTGAATTTTATCTCGAAGAGCTGGCCGGCCGAAGAGCGCAGGTAGTGGCAGAAGAATTGAGGATGAGATTTTCTTACATGGAGAATGCGGTTGCCATAATGGAAGATGAGGATCTGGAATCACAGGAGACGCTGAGAAAGTTTTTCGGAAAAGTCGAAAAGCTCTGTGGCCTTAATAAATTTGCGCTGGTAGACGAGAACGGCATTGTTTACAAGCAATACACCACGGAGCCCGGTTATGACCAGTACAGTTTTTTGTCCGGGGAATTGACGGAACCGGCGATTATTACTATGAATCTGGATCGTGCCAAGAAAGAGGTGATTCTTGCAATTCCGGTAGAGGGCGTGGAATTTCAGGGCAGTAGAATTGATGTCTGCTTTATTCAGGTTGATATAGAAGAAATGTTAAGCGCGCTGACTCCGCAGACCAATTACAACGAGACATTCTGGAGCATGTATCACCGCAGCGGTGAGGACCTGACGAATACTGACTTAGGTGATCTAGAAGCGGGGACGAATATTCTGCTTGAACTGAAAAAGGCAGATATCTATAGCGGCTTCAGCTATGAACAGTTGGAAAGTGACTTTGCAAACGGCAGGCCGGGACAGATCTCTTTCAGCTATATGGGCGAGCAGGAAAATCTGTGTTATATTCCGGTGGAGGGGACGGACTGGATGATGACGGTATTGATTAGGAATAATGTCATTACCGAACAGATCAATTCTATCAGTTCCGGCATGCTACGCCGCGGTATTATCCAGATCATTATTACAATAATAGTAATGCTTGCGGTGTTCCTTGTGTCTGCATTGCAGTTTCGCAAAAATGCCAGTCTTGTTCTGGAACAGGAAAAAGCGGATGGGGACAGGATTCGCGCGGCTTATGCCCAGATTGAAAAAGAAAAGATGTCCATGGATAATATCCACGCTGCCATGGGTTCCGGCTTCTGGAGCATGGATTTCAATGAGCAGGCGGAAATCGTATCCTGCACATGGTCGGATGTATTTCGCAGAATGGTAGGATATGAAAGCGAAGAAGCGTTTCCGAACAGGATTGAATCATGGATAGACCTGCTGTATGAGGAAGATAAAGAGCAGACGCTTAAGGAATATTGGGATACGGTCATGGATTTCTCCGGTGAGAAGACCTATGACGTGGAATACCGCCTACATACCGGACATGCGGGCCTGCGCTGGTTCCATGCCGCCGGCAGGCTGTCAAGGCGTGAGGACGGATCTCCGATTACTTTCTCCGGTCTTTTTGTGGATATTGACGACGAGAAGAAAATGGAAGAGCTGCTTGCAAAGCAGAAGACCGACTTGGAGGATGCGCTTGCGGCTGCGCAGCATGCCAACCGTGCGAAGACGACATTTCTCAATAATATGTCCCATGATATCAGGACACCTATGAACGCGATCATCGGATTTACTTCCCTTGCGGCGGCACATATCGAGGATAAGGGGAAGGTACAGGATTATTTGGCGAAGATTACCACTTCTAGCAATCATCTGCTCAGCCTGATCAATGACGTTCTGGATATGAGCCGTATTGAGAGCGGTAAGGTGAAGATCGAGGAGAAGGAGACGTCGCTGCCGGAGATCATGCATGACTTAAAGACGATCGTACAGGCGGATGTGACGGCGAAACAGCTTGAATTCTATATTGATACGGCAGATGTGGTTAACGAGCATGTGCTGTGTGATAAGCTCAGGTTGAATCAGGTGCTTCTGAACCTGCTCAGCAATGCGATGAAATTCACCAAACCCGGCGGCCTGGTGGGAGTGCGGATCGTACAGAAGGTGAATGCACTTAAAGGATGGGCCTCTTATGATTTCCAGATTAAGGATACTGGGATCGGGATGAGCAAGGAGTTCTTAGAGCATGTTTTTGAACCCTTTGAGCGAGAGAGGACGAGCACTATCAGCGGTATTCAGGGAACCGGTCTTGGCATGGCCATTACCAAAAATATCGTAGACATGATGAACGGGACGATTGCCGTTGAGAGTGAGGAGGGCAAAGGCACTACCTTTACGGTATCTTTGCAGCTTAAGACATGCGCCGGCCCGGTTCGGCAGGAAGTTATTCCGGAGATGCACGGACTCAGAGCGCTGGTGGTGGATGATGATTTTAACACCTGTTCTAGCGTGACCAAGATGCTTACCGTGATCGGCATGCGACCGGACTGGACGACCTCCGGCAAGGAGGCGGTGCTGCGCGTCCAGTTTGCCACAGAACAGGGCGATGAATATGCGGTGTATATCATAGACTGGCTCATGCCGGATATGAACGGTGTGGAAGTGGTGAGGCGGATTCGCGGGCTCATCGGGATGGAGAAGCCGATTATCATTCTGACCGCTTACGACTGGGCGGACATCGAGCAGGAAGCAAGGGAGGCCGGTGTTACGGCATTCTGTGCAAAACCGATTTTCCTGTCGGAACTCAGGGAGATCTTGGAAGCTCCTTTTGTGGTGCAGAACACGGAAGATACGGCGGCAGAAGAGACAGTTTCCTTCGAGGGTAAGAAACTTCTGCTGGTGGAGGACAATGAGCTGAATCAGGAGATTGCGGTGGAGATTCTGCAGGAAGCCGGTTTTGTTCTGGATGTTGCCGGAGATGGTGTAGTGGCGGTAGAGATGATGAAGAATGCGGAAGCCGGGCAGTATGATCTGATTCTGATGGATATCCAGATGCCGGTGATGAACGGTTATGAGGCTACCCGGGAGATCCGGGCGCTGGATAATCCGGAAATAGCCAATATCCCGATCGTTGCCATGACTGCCGACGCTTTTGATGAGGATAAAAAACTTGCGCTGGATGCGGGCATGAACGGGCATATCGCCAAGCCCATCGACGTTACGAGGCTGATGGAGATGCTGCGGGAGATTTTGCAGTAGAAGACCGGATCAGCACATTGTATTGAACTGCATAAGCAGGGATTAGCCCGGGCGTAAAAAGCCCGGGCATTTTTTGTTGTGCGCCTTGCGGCGCACGTTTCTAAGTATGACAGGCATGCCCATGTTCTGTGGTGAAAGTCCACTTAGGCGTAGCTACCGACGAACTTTATAGCGACTCCCAAGGTTTGCATCGTAGTTTGCAGGCAGAGAAAGATAGATTATATGAAAGCTGTGCGGCAAAGCAGATAGGAGCCGGAAAATATCGCAGCAGCGCAGACGGAATCGCTTTACAGATGCAGGAGTTGTCATGTAAAATAGAAGAAACAGAACTTGCATTTGGCAGGCTTACGGAGGATACAACCGGCCGAAACAGGATATAAAAGAGGTTATCCGGTTTTCACAGATGGAAAAGCTGACGCAGGAAGCGGTGGATGTATTCATTAAAAAGGTTACATTTACAGGGATAAGAGAGTGGAGATTGAATGGAATTATCCGTCAGCTCAATGCAATATAAGGGTTGGCGGATTTGTTAAAGATATTCCGTTGGTGTTTACCTGTGAAAAAGGGTGAAAAAATCATGTGCCGAAATAAAAAGGGTGTAGATAAACTGTTTCGTGAGTTGGGAGAAGATGCATTCTTTTATGCTTCGGTAAAAATTTGAGACTGGACTTTGCATTTACTGCAAAGTCCGGTTTCACTGCTATATAATTTGCAGTAAAAGAAAAAACGAATTGCAATATGGAAGAAGCTGGCAGATAATATACTTATATTTTAACAATCCGAGAAGAAGTATGAGGAAGTGGAAGACAATGACAGAGTGGAAACAGATGTTTGGAAACAGTACCCTGGAGCGGGGAAAAGCATCATATCTGAATAAGCGGGTTGCAGATCTTACGGAGACAGACGGCATGTACCGTGCGGCAGTGTTGGGGAGAGAGCGGTATGAGGTATCGATCAGAGTGAACGATGATGGCATGGTCCGTATGCGGTGCAGCTGTGCGCTGGCACGCAGCGGGAGCAAATGTGAGCATATGGCAGCTGTCTGGTATGCGATTGAGGCCGGGAAAAGAGCCAAAGAGGAAAAAATCGATGAGGCGGTACTGATGGAGCTGTGGCGGAAAACAGACGATGAGGCCCGCCGGGAAACGCAGGAGGAACAGGCGGAGAAAACAAAGGTTGGAAGCCCTCGTAAGGCAGCGGTGCTAAAAGCTGCAAAAAAAGCAGAAAAAGCAGACAGTGCAGCTGCAAAGATGACAGAGAAAGCCGCCGCTGCAGCCATAGAGATAGAAACTGACAGATCAGAAACTCAGACAGAGGAAGCTCGTTGCCGCAGTGAGAAAGAGCAGGAGGAGCGGCGCTTGGCGCGTGAACAGAGAAAGGCCGAGCGGGCGCGCCGAAAAGAGGAGCAGAAGCGTCAGGCAGAGGAAGCCCGCCGCTTAGAAAACGAAAAGCGCCTTGCGGAGGAGGCCCGCCGGGAGAAAATCCGGCAGCAGAAGGCCGAAGAAGCACGCATCAAAGCAGAAAAGCGGCAAAGAGAGCAGGAGGAAGCCCGCCGTCTTGCGGAGGAGAGGTGCAGACGGGAGCAGGAAGAGCAAAAGCTTGCGGAGGAGAGGTGCAGACAGGAGCGGAAGGAACAGATGAGCGGGAAAAAAGAATACGGACCGAAATCCGAAATACGTCAAATCAGGGAGGCACAGCGCAGAACACACAAACAGCGAAAAGAAGAATTCCAGCTGTTGGGCGAGGCATGGCCCGCGGAGGACGATTCGGAAACCAGACAGCGCATCGACAATATGGCAGAGCTTGAGGAATACAGCTATTATCGTGGAACCAGAATCAAAAATTCAATGATCGTCTCCAAGAATACATATGCCAGAGGAGAGAAACTTCTAAGGGAGGGAAAGCTGCGGATCGATGAGATTCAATCCGGTTTCGACAGAAGCAACAGTGAGGCTTTGGGGCAGATTATAGCTACCGGAACAGAGGGAAAAGAGGAATTTTCGATTCGTGCAATTTTTTCCCGTACAGAAGTGGTGGGACTGGAATGTGGCTGTAGCAAATGCCAGTGGAACTATGGATGGTTTTATAAAAAAATAAACTGCGCATATTCGGCAGGTGTGCTGTCATATCTGGAAAAATACCTGAATACGCATAATTTGGGGGATGTCACAGATCAGGGAGGGAACTTTCTTTTGTTTGCGTACCGGCGAAAAAGAGCCAGACAGGTCATGGCAGATACCATGTCGAAGAAGGAAAGTCTGACATTGCTCCCAAGACTGATCAAAAAAGACAATAAGCTTCTTGTTTCTTTCCGGGTAGGAGAGAACAAGCTGTTCGTAGTCAAAAAACTGGATGAATTTTGTCAAAATGTCAAAAATTCTGAGACGAGCACCTATGGCAACAGCACGGAGATCAATCACAGCCCGGAAAATTTTACGGAGGAAGGACGGAAGTGGCTCCGGTATATTGACAGGCTTGTGCAGGACGAGGAGGAGATCCGGCAGAGACTCGAAGAGGATCGGTATTATTATGGCAAAATTCATGATTCGATAGGTGGCGAAGTGAATCTGACCAACTGGAGGCTGGATGAATTTTACCGTTTGCTTGGGGATAAAACAGTGGATTATGAGGACAGGGACGAAGCGGTGAAGAAAAAGCGTGTGTTATCCTGTGCCATATCCAGACCGAAGGTCACGATACATATTTCGGAGGAAAAGCTGGAAGGAGGCAGCCGGTTTCATGGAATCCGGGTGGAGGGAAAACTGCCAAGGATGTATTTTGGAACCGTTGACAGCTATTATATCGGAGAGAATAATCTGTTTCAGACGGACAGGGAGTTTCTTGAGAAGATGGAACCGCTGACGGAGCTTGCGAAGAACGGTACATTTTCCCTGCGTGTGGGACGCAACAGCATGTCCGAATTTTATTACCGGGTTTTGCCGGAGCTTGCGGATATTGCGGAAATCACAGAGACAGAGCCGGATAAATTCCGCTCATTTCTGATGCCGGAGGCGCGTTTTGTATTCTATCTGGATATGGAAGACGGCAATGCGGTCTGCGAAGTGTATGCCTGCTATGGGGAACAGGAATGTAATGTGCTGGATATCCTGCAAGGAAGCCAGAGAGGGGAGATTGAAAGCTTCCGGGATGCGGATCTGGAGGAGGAAGTTCTGTTCCAGACGCTGCAGTGGTTCCCCGAAGAGGACAGACAGCTGGAGAGGCTGTATTGCGGCGAGGATGAGGAACGCGTCTACGAAGCTGTCACCCATGGTGTCGAAAAATTGATGGAACTAGGAGAGGTACATGTGACAGAACGCTTCCGGAAACATCGCACGGGCAGGCATCTGAAGGTATCGGTGGGTGTATCGGTGGAATCCGGCCTTCTGGAACTGGATATTTTGACAGAGGGTGTACCGCAGGATGAACTGCTGGATATTTTAAACGGATACCGGGCAAAGAAAAAATATTACCGTCTGAAAGACGGGTCATTTGTGGATCTGGAAGAGTCTTCTCTGGAGATGCTCTCGGAGCTGATGGAGGCGGCGCATTTAAAACCGAAGGAATTCGTGCAGGGAAAGATGCATCTGCCGATGTACCGCACGCTGTATCTGGACAAGCTGTTAGAGGAGCATGAGGACATTTACAGCAACAGAGACCGGCATTTCAAGGAAGTGATCAAGGGCTTTAAGACGGTGAAGGATGCGGATTTTGAGGAACCGGAGAACCTGTCAAGGATCATGCGCAAATACCAGAAGGATGGCTACAAATGGCTGCGCACCTTAGAGGTGTGGAAATTTGGAGGAATCCTTGCGGATGACATGGGACTGGGCAAAACACTCCAGGTGATCTCTGTGCTTCTGGCTGCAAAGCAGGAGGGAAGAGAAGGAACTGCCCTTGTGGTGGCACCGGCATCTCTGATTTTCAACTGGGGAGAAGAATTCCGGAGATTTGCGCCGGAGCTTCGTGTTTCCATCGTGGCGGGAACCCAGGAGCTGCGGCAGGAAGCAATTGCGGCATACCGGGAGTCGGATGTGCTGATCACATCCTATGATCTGCTGAAAAGGGATATTTTGTATTATGAGGATAAAACATTTTCCTATGAAATCATAGATGAAGCCCAGTATATTAAAAACCATACAACGGCGGCGGCAAAGGCGGTCAAGGTGATCCACAGTGACATACGGTATGCACTGACCGGTACGCCCATCGAGAACCGCTTAAGTGAATTGTGGAGCATTTTTGATTATCTGATGCCCGGTTTTTTGTATGGATACGATGTATTTAAGCGTGAGATCGAGACGCCTGTTGTAAAATATGAAGATGCGGCTGCCATGAAACGTCTGCAGAAAATGGTGGGTCCGTTTATCCTGCGGCGGGTAAAGGAGGACGTGCTGAAGGATCTGCCGGAGAAGTTAGAGGAATGCCGTTATGTGCAGTTTGGCAGTGCACAGCAGAAACTTTACGACGGTCAGGTAGTACATATGAAGGAAACCATTGCATGTCAGGATGACGCGGAATTCGGCAAGAATAAACTGCAGATATTAGGGGAACTGACCAGATTGCGTCAGATCTGCTGCGACCCTGCGCTGTGCTTTGAAAACTACCGGGGAGAGGCGGCCAAGCTGGAGGCATGTATGGAGTTGATTGAAAGCGCTATTGACGGCGGACACAGGATGCTGGTGTTTTCACAGTTTACCTCCATGCTGGAAATTCTGCAAAGGAGGCTGGATGAAGCCGGAATCCCCTATTACACGATCATGGGGAGCACCTCTAAGGAAAAGCGTCTGCAACTGGTCAGGGATTTCAACGAAGGGGATACCCCTGTATTTCTGATTTCTTTAAAGGCAGGTGGTGTTGGACTGAATCTGACCGGGGCGGATGTGGTTATTCACTATGATCCATGGTGGAATCTGGCCGCGCAGAACCAGGCCACAGACCGTGCACACCGCATTGGACAGGAGAAGCGGGTAACGGTTTACAAGCTGATTGCTAAAAATACAATCGAGGAGAAGATCCGGCAACTCCAGGAGACAAAGAAAAATCTTGCCGATCAGGTCATCGGCGGTGAGATGGGACAGCTTGGGGCTTTAAGCAAAGAGGAGATTATGGATCTGCTGGATATCAGCAGTTAGGCAAAAATGATTCTTGACATAGTCTTTAAATTATAATATTTTTAGTATAAAATATAGAGTATCATTGTCTATATCCTTATGAGGTCAAGACATCCGGCAAAATGTCTATGAAAAAACGGACAGTCACCTTGAAGGCAAATTAAGTTGTAAACGGATGGAAAGGTATTATGGTAGATTTTGTCATATTATTAGAGTGTTTTGGTATATGTCTGACGATGATAGCTTTATTCCTCCTGCTTAATGGAGAGGGAGCCATGGAGCAGAAGCTTCTTATCATTATTATGTGTGGCTCACTGGTTCAGAATGTGGGATATTTATTGGAGCTGACTGCTCCTACCGTAGAGGTGGCAATGGCGGCAGTGACGGTAGAGAAAGTGGGTTCTGCTTTTACGCCCCTGTGTTACTGCTGGTTTCTCTATATTTATTGTTATATTACTCCCCCGAAAGTGCTTTTAAGGATTCTCGGTGTGATCAGCTTCTTATCTCTGCCTGTTGTGTTTTTTAACTGGAACGGACTGTTTTACAGGGAAGTCCGGTGGGTGGCGAATGCGGATGGTTTCTATCATATCAGCCTCAGCTATGGCCCTTTGTATGTGTTTTTTTTGATATGTCAAATTGCTACTCCCTATATGCTATGCATATACACATTGATCAGAGCTATCCGTGAACGCTCGGATCAGCAGGTCAATCGTCAGTATTGGACAATTCTGGCAATCAGTACACTGCCTCTTATTGTGCTGATTGCTTATGTATTCAAATTCGTGAAAGTATTTGATTTTACACCGGTGACACTGACTGTTTCCATGTCGATGGTGGTCATCGTGGTCTGGAGTCGTCGTAATTATGATTTCCGCCATCTGGCGGCAGAAAAGGTTCTGGAAAGTATGGGCGATGGCGTGATTGCCTTGGATGATCATGACCGGCTAGTCAGCTATAACAGAGCTGCGGCGAATATTTTCGCCCATCTGCCTGCGCATAGACTGGGAGAAAACATCCGCGTAGTGGAGGACTTTCGCGAAGAAATGCTTAATGAGGACATTCCCCACAGCTTTTCGCTCAATGGTCAGCACTATGAAAGCCACAGCAAGCATATTATAGATGAAAACGGCAAAATACAGGGCAGTGTTATTTTGATTCTGGATATGACCGACATAAAGGCGTATATCAATGAGATTAAGCGGGTGCGGAGGCAGGCGGAGAAGGCTAGCATTGCAAAGAGTGAGTTTCTTGCAAATATGTCCCATGAAATACGGACTCCTATGAATGCCATCATCGGTTTGAATGATATCATTATGGAGGAGTGCGGTGATACAGAGATTTATGCCTATGCCAATGATGTGAAATCTGCGGCAAAGAATTTGCTGACCATCATCAATGATATTTTGGATCTGTCCAAAGTAGAAGCGGGAAAAATGGAACTTGTGAATGTGAACTACTACATAAAGTCCATGGCGGATGAGGTTATCGGAATGATGGATATGGCGGCTTCCCAACGGGGGTTGATCCTCAAATATGAGTGTGATGAAACGATACCCTGCCGCTACAGAGGCGATGACGGCAGAATTAAGCAGATTCTGATCAATATCCTCAGCAATGCGATAAAGTTCACGAAGAAGGGATATGTACGCACTTATATTACCGGAAAGCCCGGAAAGGACACAGATGAAGAACTGCTTACTTTCTGTGTGGAGGATACAGGCTGTGGCATTCGGGAGGAAGACCTTGAAAAGATATTTGAGGATTTCCGGCAGGTAGATTCTAAGCGGAACCGGAGCGTGGATGGTACCGGACTGGGACTTGCTATCGTGAAACAGCTGGTGGAACTGATGGGGGGGACCATCAAGGTGGAAAGTGAATATGGAAAAGGAACTATGTTCACAATCACGATTCCTCAGAAAATCGTAGACAGACGGTCGGTTTCAGAGATGCCGGAGCTTCCGCGTACGGAACAGAAAATTTCGGATATGTTTACCGCGCCAGGGGTGAAAGTGCTGATTGTCGATGATAATGTGATTAACCGTAAGGTGGCCAGAGGCTTTTTGAAAAATTATGGCTTTGATCTGACCGAGGCAGAAAGCGGATCGGAGGCTATTGAACTGGTGCGTACGGCATGGTATGATATCATCTTTATGGATCATATGATGCCCGGTATGGACGGCATTGAAGCAGCGGAGATTATACGCAGGGATTGCGGTGAAAACGGGGCGGCTCCTGTTATAATCGCATTGACTGCTAATGCCATGGAAGGAATGCGGGAACATTTTTTGGAGCATGGTTTTCAGGACTTTATTGCAAAGCCCCTCGACAGGAAAGAACTGAACGATGTTTTGTTGCGCTGGGTGCCGGAAAAGTACAGACAGTCTGAAATCAGAGAAGAGGAATGCAAGCCGTTGAATCCGGCGAAATTTCAAATCGATGGGATAAATATGGACGCAGCGATGCAATATTATTCCGGAGATGAAGATGGTTTTATTGAACTGCTGGAAATTTATTGTATGGATGGTAAGCGCAAGATTCCCCTTTTATATGAGCTTGTGGAAACGGATATTTTACGCTATCAAATAGAGGTACACGGATTAAAGAGCGCGTCAGCCAATATCGGAGCGTTGGGTGTTTCAGCTATGGCACGTGAACAGGAGAATGCCGCGGCACAGGGAGACAGAGAATTGATTGGACAGAAATTTCCATTGCTGATGGCGGAATATGAGACTCTTTTAGCAAATATCGGACAGTTCCTGGAGCAACGGAGGCGGAAGAATGACAAAAAAGAAAAGCTCCCCTGTTTGTCGGCACAGGAACTGAGACAACAGACAGCAGCAGCTTTGGAGGAATTGAAGCATTTTTGGTCTCAGGAGTGTGAAGAGAGAGTGGAGGAGATGCTGACTCATGAATTGCCGGAGGACGTGTCGGAGCGTCTTTTGCAGATACAGGAGCAGTTGAAATTGTACGAGGATGATAATGCAGAAGAACTGTTGAGTGAGCTTCTGAGTATTTTGGATAAGGAGGAAGAACATAAATGAGTGAGGTACAGGACAATAATTCAAAAAAATGCATTTTAGCGGTGGATGATACGGCAATTGTATTAACACGGATTTCGGATGCACTGCGGAATGATTATGAAGTGATTACTGTCAATTCGGGCGTAAGAGCTTTGAAATGTCTGAAAGAGAGGAAGGCGGATCTGATTTTGCTTGATATTCAGATGGTGCCCATGAACGGTATCGAGACACTGCAGGCGATACGTAATATGAAAGAACTGCAGGATATACCAGTGATCATGCTTACCGGTGTGGAGGATAAGGATATTGTTATGGAGAGCGCCAAGTTGGGAATCTGCGACTATATATTGAAGCCCTTTGCCTCCGAGGAACTGCTTAAAAGGATTGCACGTGCGTTTGAACTTGGAAAGAAACAGGAGAAATAATAGGAAAGAAGGGGGATTTATGAGATGAATAGTACGATGTCGAAGGAGGAACTTGAACAGATATTGGATCAGGCGGTGCAGGATGTGACGGAGTGTACTGCGGGTGTGCGGTTGCACCAGGGAAAGCAGTCTCCGGGGGAGGATCTTTGTACGGTTCAAATCACTTTTGACAGAGGCTTTCGCACCAGTCTTACCCTCTGTGCCGATACCGGACTGCTGTACCGTATGGCCTGTAATTCCTTTCATGAGGAATCGGTTAGCCCCGAAGATCTGGAGGAATTCAGCAAAGAATATTTTAATGTACTCTGTGGCAGGATAACCGGAGCTATGTTCCGTGCCACACAGATTCCGGCTCATTTTG
This sequence comes from Lachnospiraceae bacterium, assembly GCA_021770785.1. Classification (GTDB taxonomy): domain Bacteria; phylum Bacillota; class Clostridia; order Lachnospirales; family Lachnospiraceae; genus Roseburia. Next base: position 21,786 of record JAETQH010000019.1, on the reverse strand, counting down.
GTCCACCTGTGTTCTATCGCGGACGCTATGAGCCGGAGGGACAGGAGATACAATTCGTGCTTACCTATTCCGATGAGTACTGTGAAGGTGCACAGTTGATTCATCATGTGCCCTGTTCCGATGAGGGCGGAGTTGCTTTGAAGGAAAGCTGACAGGAAGGAGCATATAAAATGAGCAAACGAATTATGGTGGTAGATGATTCCCGGCTGGTCCGGGTTCAATTGGGAGATATTCTGGAGGGTACGGATTATGAAATTGCGGCGTACTGTCGAAGCGGAGAGGAGGCGATCGCACAGTATGATGAAGTAAAACCTGATTTGGTGACGATGGACATCATCATGCAGGGGATGGACGGGTTGGATGCGTCCGAACTTATTCTGAAAGAGCATCCGGATGCAAGGATTGTTATGATTTCGTCTCTGGCATATGACGATACCTTTGAGAAGGCTAAAGCCATCGGGGCAAAAGGCTTTGTGGATAAACCCTTTCATCAGGAACAACTGCTCAGGGTATTTGAACAGGCTCTTTCTTAGATAATATGGAAAACCATTCAGGCTGAAAGAAGAAAGCAGGAATGGTTTTTTAAATAATAGATTTTTGCTTGAGTGTATATGTTTTCGGGAAAATCAAAAGAAGACTGGTATTTTCGGAAGAAATTTGATACAATACGTATAACGAAGGAGGAGCAAACATGAAGAGTCAACTGTTGTGGGAAGAACGTTTTAATATTGGTGTGGAGGTTATTGACAAAGAGCATAAGAACCTTTTTAAAATTATAAATAAACTTTTTGAACTTCAGGATGATGACGAAAAGGGCCGATGGGCCTGTCAGGAAGGGGTTAAATTTTTTAAGAGTCATGCAGTCAGGCATTTTGCGGATGAAGAGGAGTACATGAAGTCAATCGGCTACAGCGGGATAGAGACACATTGCCGTATTCATAGGGATTTTCAGGAAAAGATGCTGCCGATACTAGAACTCGAGTTGGAACAGTCTGAATATTCTGCAGATGCTGTTGGCCACTTTCTTGGCGTTTGCGCCGGCTGGCTGATCGGGCACACTTTGATTGAAGATCAGGCGATTGTGGGAAATGCCAAGAGCCAGTGGGAAAACATGATGACGAAAGAGGACAATGAGACGATGGAGCAGATCATCTGTGAATTGCTGTATGAAATGTTCCAAAAGGAATTCCGGATGGTCAGTGAGAGTTACGGGGGAGAGAAATTCGGAAAGGGAATCTATTATCGCTTGGTTTATGAAAATAAGCAGGGGAAAAAGTGGGAGACCTGCCTTGCTTTCGAAGAAAAGCTGTTGCTTAATACTCTCGGAAAAATGCTGGATGTAAAAACAAATACCGTTAATGCGTTCATTGTCAATGTACTCCGCTTTACCGCACGCCAGTTTGTAGAGGGCATTATAAACAAAATCCGTCCGGAGGAAGAATATACGTTGCTGTCGGAAAATCTGCTCGTTTATGAACAGTTTAAAAAAGTATATCAGAGACAGAAACCCCAGTTCAGCCTGTTATTCAATTCTAAGGAGGGATATTTTGCGTACTGCGCCGTTGCATCGCACCTTGCGGAAAAAGGGGTAGGGATAACGATTGAGCCGGAAACTGCAATGAAGCAGATTGAATCATTTCTTAAAAAGAATAAGAAAGAAAATGAGAAGTCCAGTCAGAAAAAGAAAATCCTTGTAGTAGATGATTCGTCTGTCGTAGTCGAACTCATGAAAGAACTTTTAGGAGAAACCTACGAGTTATCTTTCGCTAATTCCGGTCTTGCGGCGATTCGCAGCCTGTCATTAAACCAACCGGATTTGATTTTGCTTGACTATGAAATGCCTGTCTGCGATGGCAAGCAGGTGTTGGAAATGATACGGGCGGAGAAGGAGCTTGAGGGTACGGCAGTTATTTTTCTGACCAGCAGAGTAGACAGGGAAAGTGTTAAAGAGGTGCTGTCATTAAAGCCTGCCGGATATTTGTCTAAAAGCCTTGAACCGGCAGAAATCAAAAATAATATTGACGAATATTTTAACAGGGTAGGCTGAGGCTCTATTGCCTGTCAGATTATTTTATATCGGGTGTCAAACCGAAGCACTTTTATGGTTTCTGGTTTTGGGTTATAAAAGGAAGCTGCCGCAGATGAATTTCAATGCTGCGGCAGCTTTTTTTGCAAAAAAGCTTCCCTTACAAAACAACATGTGCCTTACGGTACTGCTGGGGGGAAATATGACACATCTTTTGAAACGTTTGGGAAAAATAGCTGCTGGAAGAAAAACCGGTGATGCTGGCGATTTCTTCAATACTGTGGCTGGTAGTGATCAGGAGATCTTTGGCAGCTGCAATCCGTACCTCTGTCAGATATGCAATTGGAGATTTTCCATAAAGCTCTGTAAACTGGTGGCTTAGATAGTATTTTGTAATATTACAATTATCGGCAAGAGAGCTCAGAGTGATTTTGTCGTGGTAATTTTCCTCGATATAGCGCTTAGCTTTGTGACACTCCCGGCTGCTGTTCTGCGGATCCACAAGTTCATAGGACACATAATCCTTGCGACATATCAGCAGGATGAGGATGGCCAGATAATGCTGGCATATTTCCTCATAGCATTGCTGCTTGCTGTGCATTTCCCGGAGAATGCTTTCAAAGCAGAGGCGGATGGTGGGGGAATTGACAGAGGAGTTGACAATGCTGTATTCAGCGGGCCGGTCTGTGTTGATTTTTAGTCCTTCCACCCCCAGAACATAGTAATCTAACGGATCGGAGGAATTAGAAAATTCTGTGTGCAGAACCTGTGCTCCGATTAGGACAAGGCTGTTTGCCTCCACCGGGACGGTCTCATTTTCAATCTGCATATATCCTGTACCGCTCTTGATGAAAAAGATTTCGGTAAAACGGTGGCTGTGGGGAAAGCTGGTCCAGTCACCTTCATATTTGGAGGAAGAGATGGACAGGAGTCTGAAGGAAAGTTCTGGAAGGGCTTTGTTTTCCAAATTCAATTTTCTGTTGCTCATAGAAACTCCTTCCCATCTTTTGGATAAAATGCACAAATTTTTCAATTCAAATTTTTTTTTCTGGTATAAGTATATAAAAACAAAGAATGTTTTCCTATAGTTTATAATATTTTATAAAAAAAAGCAAGATATATAAAACTAACAGCAATATATGAGTAAAAAAAAGAAAAAAAGTGGGTATAATAATGAATATAGAGTGATGGATACATAAATTTATGGTCAAAATCACGGAAAATAAAATGGGAGGTTTGAAAAAATGAAAAAGAGAATTTTGTGTACAATCATGAGTGTGAGTATGGTGGCTTCTCTGCTTGCAGGATGCGGGTCAGGCAATGGGTCAGGCAATGGGGCACAGAACAACAGCAGTGATACGCCGTCTACGGAGGCAGGGACATCTGCCGACGCAGGGACATCTACTGACGCAGGGACAGACGAGGGAACGTCATCTGATGATCCTTATGCAGCATATGCAGGAACAACCATCAGCGTGGCTGCAATTGAGACAGCGTATGGCTCAGAGATGTGGCAGGAGGTGGCAGATGCATTTACCGCTGAGACCGGTATTGCAGTTGACCTCACAACAGACAAGAATCTGGAGGATGTAATCGGACCATCCATGCAGGGCGGAGAATATCCGGATGTGATACATCTGGCAACAGGCCGTGAGGCAGGACTGACAGAGCAGTTTATTAAAGATAACATGATTGCGGATATCACGGATGTTTTATCCATGACAGTGCCGGGCGAGACGGCTGCAGTATCCGATAAGATTGCCGGAGGCTTTACGGAAACTTCTCTTACCAACCCTTATGGTGACGGTAAGACATATCTGGCACCGATGTTTTATTCTCCCTGCGGATTGTTCTACAATGCGGGACTTTTAGAGGAAAAAGGCTGGGAGGTTCCTACCACATGGGATGAGATGTGGGAGTTGGGGGACAAAGCAAAAGAAGAGGATATCTACTTATTTACATACCCGACGACAGGTTACTTTGATGCATTTTTGTATGCTCTGATGTATTCGGTGGGAGGACCGGAATTCTTTGATAAGGCGACTCACTATGAGGAAGGTATCTGGGAGACTCCGGAAGCACAGACCTGTTTTGATATTATTGCAAAATTAGCGTCTTACACGAACCCGACTACGCCGGCACAGGCAAATGATCAGGACTTTACGCAGAATCAGCAGTTAGTTCTTGACAACAAAGCGATTTTCATGCCGAATGGTACATGGATTGTGGGCGAGATGGCAGAGGCTCCCCGTGCAGACGGTTTCAAGTGGGGTATGACGGCACTTCCGGCAGTGGAGAAGGGCGGAGACAGCTACAGCTACACATGGTTTGAGCAGGCATGGATCCCGTCCGGTGCCGAGAATCAGGATGCGGCAAAATTATTCGTTGCGTTCTTATACAGTGATGCGGCTTGTGAAATCTTTGCCAAGAGCGGAGCAATTCAGCCTGTGCTAGGTATTGCTGACAAGTTAGAAGGCGATAATGTAATGTTCTACTCCATTTATGATAACGGTGCAAAAGCAGCTATGGGTAATTTCGCAGCATTTGATGCAATTCCCGGTATTGAAGTCCGTACCGTATTCCTTGATCCGGTCAATTCCCTGGTTTCCGGAAATATGACAGAGGATGAATGGATTGCAAGCGTGATTTCTGCAAGTGACCAGATGCGCGAGAATTTAAAATAATAGGATTTAGAAATGCTATAGAGAGAACTGTGGGGTGGCGGGCAGACTTCTGCCCGCCATATTTTCATTTGGGAAAGGAAAGAAAAGCATGAAAAGCTCCAAAAGGCGCAGTGGATTTTTGGTTGCATGTATCGCACCGGCAGCCATTTTGTTCTTTGTTTTTATGATACTTCCAACGTTGAATGTATTTCGTATGTCACTGTATGAAAAAGGTGCGTATTCACAGACAGAGACATTTGTGGGAATGAAAAATTTTCAGGTTCTGATGAATGACAGCAATTTTATCCGTTCCATGCAGAACATGATTTTGCTGATTGTGGCAGTTACAATCATAACCTTTTTATTCGCTCTGACGTTTGCCGCTATTTTGACAAGAGAAAACATTAAGGGGCAGAATTTCTTTCGGATTGTGTTTTATATACCGAACATTTTGTCTATCGTAGTAATTGCAGGTATCTTTTCTGCAATCTATAAACCGGAAAACGGTATGCTCAACAGTATTATCGGCTTATTTCGTGATATGACGGATCCGATTTTGTGGAAAGGTGAATCCCTGGTAATGGTCAGCCTTATCATTGCTATGGTATGGCAGGCTATCGGGTATTATATGGTTATGTATATGGCTTCCATGTCCAGTGTGCCGGAAAGTCTTTATGAAAGTTCAAATCTGGACGGCGCAGGAAGATTGACACAGTTTTTCCAGATTACGATTCCGCTGATCTGGACCAATATTCGTACCACATTGACATTCTTTATTATTTCAACAATCAACATGGCGTTCCTTTTTGTGAAGGCAATGACCTCCGGCGGACCAAACGGTGCATCGGAAGTGACGCTCAGCTATATGTACGGTCAGAAGGATGCCGGATTGTACGGTTACAGTATGGCGATTGGCGTTGTAATCTTTTTATTTTCCTTTGCACTTTCTGCACTGGTAAATAAGGTTACGGATCGCGAACCACTGGAGTTTTAGGAGGGACGGATATGAGAAAAGAGAAGCATATAGATTCTGGGGAACGCTTGTATAAGTTTTTTATCTATTTTGTGTTGATCCTGCTCGCAATCAATATTCTTGTGCCGGTTGCATGGGTGTTTCTGGCATCCGTGAAACAGAACAGTGAATTTTATGGGAATCCATGGGCCCTGCCGAAAGGGTTATACTGGCAGAACTTTGTGGATGCCTGGAATACGGCAAAGATGGGCGACTATATGTTAAATTCTGTGATTGTCACAGCGCTGGCATTGGTATTACTGCTGGTGGTGGCTTTGCCAGCTGCATATTGTCTTGCAAGATTCAAATTCAAGGGCAGTAAATTCTTGAATATGCTATTTATGGCGGGACTGTTTATTAATGTAAACTATATTGTAGTGCCTATTTTTCTGATGTTAAGAGACGGCGATGTGTGGGTGAAAAAATTATTCGGGGAAGGCTTCCTGCTGAACAATCTGGTGGTGCTGGCGGTTGTCTATGCATCCACTGCGCTGCCGTTTACGATTTATCTGTTATCCGGATATTTTCAAACACTGGCACACGACTATGAAGAAGCGGCTTATATCGATGGGGCGGGTTACAGCGCTACGATGTGGAAAATTATTTTTCCCATGGCAAAGCCCTCCATCATTACCGTGATTTTATTTAACTTCCTGTCTTTCTGGAATGAATATATTATTTCCATGACGTTGATGAGTTCCGCAAAAGGACCAAAGACGCTGCCGGTAGGATTATTGAATCTGATGCAGGCACAGCAGTCGGCAGCACAGTACGGTATTATGTATGCGGGCCTTGTGATTGTAATGCTGCCCACCTTGATTTTGTATATCTGTGTGCAGAATAAGCTGACACAGGGTATGACTGTAGGCGGTCTGAAGGGCTAAACATATGGGAAGGAAAGGGGCAAAGACAATGGAGTTTTGGAAAGAACATGCAAAATTAAGAATGGTTTTCATTGCAATTCTGTTTGTTGCGGGGATTGTTGCTGTGATTGGCGGCTGGCGTCTTACCGGCAGGCTATCAGGTCTTGGTATCATGATTGTCGGCGTAGGTCTTTTGGTTGCCGCACTTTGGATATATAATATACCTTTTGAAAGACCACATAAAAAGAAATCATAGAGGAGCAGACAATGAGTGAAATAGAGAAGAAAAACAGGGGACGTGTTACAATTCCTACCAATCTGGATGTGGTTCCGGAGACAATTGAGATTTTAAAACGCTGGGGGGCAGATGCAATCCGCGATTGTGACGGCACGGAATTTCCGGAAGAGCTGACAAAAGTGGGGGCAAAAATATACTCTACTTATTATACTACCCGTAAGGACAATGAATGGGCAAAAGCGAACCCGGATGAAGTGCAGCAGTGCTATATTATGACCGGATTTTACACGGCGGCGGAGAAGGAGCTTTCGATTCCTCTGATGAAGGGGATATCGGAGGAATTGCTGCAGGTCAATACGCGGGATGACATTACGCGCTGGTGGGAGGTCATGGACCGTTCTGCCGGGGAGATTGTGCCGACGGGGCAATGGGAATACAGAGAGGATACCGGCTGTGTTGTGATTCACGAGGCAAAAGCTTTTCATGAGTATACAGTCAGCTTTCTGGCTTACCTGATTTGGGACCCGGTACATATGTACAATGCTGTAACCAATGACTGGAAGGATTTTGAACATCAGATTACTTTCGATGTAAGACAGCCAAAGACACATAAATATTCTATGGAGCGTCTGCGCAGGTTCTGTCAGGAGCACCCCTATGTAAATGTGATTCGTTACACTACATTTTTCCATCAGTTTACGTTGATGTTTGATGAATTGAAACGGGAAAAATATGTAGACTGGTATGGCTATTCGGCATCGGTGAGCCCGTACATCCTAGAGCAGTTCGAGAAAGAAGTGGGTTATAAGTTCAGACCGGAATTCATTATCGATCAGGGTTACTACAATAACCAGTACCGGGTGCCGAGTAAAGAATTTAAAGATTTTCAGGCATTTCAGCGCCGTGAGGTGGCAAAGCTTGCAAAGGAGATGGTGGATATTACACATGAATGTGGGAAGGAAGCCATGATGTTCCTAGGAGATCATTGGATCGGAACAGAGCCCTTTATGCCGGAGTTTGCAGCGATTGGTCTGGATGCGGTGGTTGGGAGTGTGGGAAACGGGAGCACACTGCGCCTGATTTCAGATATTCCCGGTGTGAAATATACGGAAGGAAGATTTTTGCCTTACTTTTTTCCGGACACTTTTCATGAGGGAGGAAATCCGGTAAAAGAGGCAAAGGAAAACTGGGTGACGGCAAGAAGGGCAATCTTACGTAAACCAATTGACCGCATTGGCTATGGCGGTTATTTGAAGCTGGCGCTGGACTTTCCGGAATTTATCGATTATGTAGAGAGTGTATGCGACGAGTTCCGGGAACTTTATGAGAATGCAAAGGGAACCACACCTCATTGCGTGAAAACCGTAGCTGTGCTGAACAGCTGGGGGAAAATTCGAAGCTGGGGTTGTCATATGGTGCACCATGCATTATATCAGAAGCAGAATTACAGCTATGCGGGAGTGATTGAGGCATTGAGCGGAGCACCCTTTGATGTGAGATTCATTTCCTTTGACGATATTTTGAGCAAGGCAGATGTCTTAAAAGATGTAGATGTTATCATCAATGTTGGAGATGGAGATACGGCACATACGGGTGGAGATATCTGGGAGAAGCCGCAAATATCTGCGGCAATCCGTGCCTTCGTATACAATGGCGGTGGTTTTATTGGCGTTGGGGAGCCGTCCGGGCATCAGTATCAGGGGCATTATCTGCAGCTTGCAAATGTACTGGGCGTGGAAAAGGAGACAGGATTTACACTTAATTATGATAAGTATAACTGGGAAGAGCATCCGGAACATTTTATCCTTGCGGATACCACGAAACCGGTAGATTTTGGTGAAGGTAAGAAGAACATTTTTGCGTATGAGAATACCCGGATTCTGGTGCAGAGGGAAAAAGAAGTGCAGATGGCGGTAAATGAATTTGGTAACGGACGTGCGGTCTATATCAGCGGTCTGCCCTACAGCTTTGAAAACAGCAGAATCCTCTACAGGAGTATTCTTTGGAGCACTCACGGTGAGGAGAAGCTGACGCAATGGTTTGCCACAAATTTTAATGTGGAAGTTCATGCATATGTGAAAAATGGCAAATACTGTGTGGTCAATAATACTTATGAGCCGCAGGATACGGTGATTTACCGTGGAGACGGAAGCTCTTTCGATTTACATTTGGAAGCAAATGAAATCAGGTGGTATACGATTTCATACGGAAAGGAAGGAAAAGAATGAAAAAACCAGTACTGGTAATAATGGCGGCCGGTATGGGCAGCCGGTATGGCGGATTAAAACAGATTGATCCCGTAGATGAGCAGGGGCATATCATCATAGACTTTTCTATTTTCGATGCCAAAAGGGCAGGGTTTGAAAAGGTGATTTTTATCATCAAAAAAGAAGACGAAAAGGATTTCCGGGAGGCCATAGGCGAGCGTATTGCAAAAGTAATTGATGTGGCATATGTATATCAGGATCTGCACCATATTCCGGAAGGATTTGAAGTCCCGCAGGAACGTGTGAAGCCATGGGGAACGGCACATGCGGTATTGAGCTGTAAGGGTGAGATTGACGGACCATTTGCAGTAATCAACGCAGATGATTATTATGGCAGAGAGGCGTTTCAGAAAATTTATGATTATCTGCAGAGTCATGAGGATGACGGGAAATACCGCTATGCGATGGTGGGATATCATCTGGAAAATACGCTGACAGAGAACGGGCATGTTGCCCGCGGCATCTGTGAAGTGAATGATCGGGGTGAGCTGGTAAGTGTGACCGAGCGGACAAGGATAGAAAAAAAAGAGCAGGGAGCAGCTTATACGGAGGATGAGGGGGCTACCTGGGTTGACCTGCCTTTGGGTACGATTGTTTCTATGAATATGTGGGGCTTTACTGCCGGATTTTTAGGAGAGATTGAAAAGGGGTTTGCAGCATTTCTTGAAAAAGGGTTAAAAGAGAATCCGTTGAAATGTGAATATTTTCTCCCGACAGTCGTCAGCAGCCTGTTGCATGAGGACAGGGCTGCGGTGGCGGTTCTGACAACTGCAGACAAGTGGTACGGTGTGACCTACAAGGAAGATAAGCCTGTCGTGGAAAATGCAATCCGAAGCTTTAAAAAGTCAGGGCTTTATCCGGAAAAATTATGGGGTGATGAATCATGAGACATATTTCGGAAGGACAGCGGAAAGATGCAATCGGGCATTTTTGTTTTGAGGGCATTTATCAAAAGGATCAGCCGTGGGGGAACGGTCATATTAATGATACTTATCTGTTGATTTTTGAGACAGGAGAACAGAAAACAAAACGGTATATCTTACAGCGCATGAATAGGGACATTTTTTCAAAACCGGTTGAATTGATGGAGAATATCGTGGGAGTGACTTCCTATCTGCGGAAGATTATCATTGAAAACGGCGGAGACCCGGAGCGGGAAACATTAAATGTCATCCCTGCAAAGGATCAAAAAGCGTACTATGTGGATGCACAGGGAGAGTACTGGAGGGCATTTAACTTTATTGAAAATACTACCAGCTTTGAATTGGTAGAAAAACCAGAGGATTTTTATGAGAGTGCCGTGGCATTCGGTAATTTCCAAAGGCGGCTGGCAGATTATCCGGCTGCCACGCTCCACGAGACAATTCCCGGCTTTCACGATACAAAAGCCAGATTTCAGGTATTCAGGGAGACCGTGGCGAAGGATGTATGCAATCGGGCCGCATCCGTGAAAAAAGAAATTGATTTTGTACTGGAAAGAGAAGAGATCACGGGAGTTTTCGGTGAGCTTCTTGCAAAAAAGGAGATTCCCCTGCGGGTAACACATAATGACACGAAGCTAAATAATATTATGATGGACAATGAAACCCGGAAAGGAATCTGTGTCATTGATCTGGATACGGTTATGCCGGGACTGGCCATGAACGATTTTGGTGATTCTATCCGTTTTGGGGCAAGCACGGCCCTTGAGGATGAGCCGGATCTTACTAAGGTCTGGTGTGATATGAACCTTTTTGAAGTCTATACCAGAGGATTTATCGAAGGATGTGGCGGGAAACTGACCCAAAGGGAGATTGAATTGCTTCCGATGGGAGCAAAGGTCATGACATTTGAGTGTGGAATGCGTTTCCTGACAGATTATCTGCAGGGGGATACTTATTTTAAAATCCACAGACCGGGGCAAAATCTGGATCGATGCAGAACGCAGTTCAAGCTGGTTTGGGATATGGAACAGAAGTGGCAGAGGATGCAGGAAATTGTCAAGAAATATCATTGATGAATCACGGCACCTTAAACCGCCGGCGTATGCCGGCGGTTTTTTATTTTCATAGAGAGGAGCAGGATATTCGGGAAACTGTCGTAGGAGTGCACACAAAAAACAGGATATCTCCTGTTAAATAACGTTATATTGACGAATAAACAGAGAAAAAATATGAAATAGATATACGGAATGCACAATGAACACAGAAGAATTTTCAAGAAAGACAGAAGAATATTGTATGTTCTTTTAAAAACCTCATTGCTATAATTCTATTTGTAACAAGGAGTTACAAATTAAATTAAGGGAGGTTTTTTTATATGAAAAAGAAAGTAGTGAGTGTGTTTCTTGCAATGACAATGGTTGCAGCAATGGTAGCAGGATGCGGCGGCAACAATGCGGCAAGCTCTAATGCGGCAGGTACTAATGGGGCAGATACCACCGGCAACGCAGTGACAGACGATGCAGCACCGGCAGACACGGAGGCATCCGATGCAGCAGATGCAGCAGCAGACGCGGCCGGAGGAGATTTGGCTGACAAAAAAGTGGGCGTATGTATTTATCAGTTCTCTGATAACTTTATGACATTATTCCGTGGAGAACTTGAGAATTATCTGATAGAACAGGGCTTCTCAAAAGATAACATTACCATCGTGGATGGTGCTAACGATCAGGCTACCCAGACAGGACAGATTGATAACTTTATTTCCCAGGGAGTGGATGTTTTGATTATCAACCCGGTAAACTCTTCTTCTGCAGAGACTATTACGGATAAAGTAGTTGCAGCGGATATTCCTCTTGTATATATTAACCGTGAGCCGGAAGAGTCAGAGGAGCAGAGATGGGCAGATAACGGCTGGGATGTTACTTATGTGGGATGTGACGCAAGACAGTCAGGAACCATGCAGGGCGAGTTGATTTTGGACCTGGGTCTTGAGACTGTGGATAAAAACGGCGACGGTAAAATCCAGTACATCATGGTAGAAGGTGATCCAGAAAACATTGACGCACAGTACCGTACCGAGTTTTCCGTAAAAGCTCTTACCGATGGGGGAATCGAGGTAGAGTGTCTTTCCGACCAGGTAGGAAACTGGCAGCAGGATCAGGCACAGTCCATCGTGGCTAACGCACTTGGACAGTACGGCGATGATGTTGAGGTTGTATTCTGCAATAACGATGCTATGGCACTTGGTGCATTACAGGCAATTCAGGCTGCCGGACGTACCGTAGGCGAGGATATCTACTTAGTCGGTGTGGATGCGTTATCTGAGGCTCTTGAAGATGTTATCGCAGGAACCATGACAGGTACTGTATTTAATGACCACTTTGCACAGTCCCACGGTGCAGCAGATGCAGCAATCCGTTTCTTAAACGGAGAGAAAAATGAGTATTACATTGCCTGTGATTATGTGAAGGTTACCAGTGACAACGCACAGGAAGTTCTTGATATGGTGAAATAATTTTACAGTAAAAATCAAAAAGGCGGTGCGGGTGTTGTGAAACGGCACCCGCACCGCCTTTTTGCCGGAAAGAGATTGTGAAATTGTATAGGGGACGACGGGGATATTTAAGAATGGAAGTTACACGGATGAAAATCTGTATGGATATAAAGAAAGAATAAAGGAGGAGAAAAATGGCTGAGTATAAACTAGAGCTGAAGGGTATCTGCAAATCCTTCCCCGGTGTAAAGGCGCTTGACAATGTACAGTTGTCCCTGCGGCCCGGAACGGTTCATGCACTGATGGGAGAAAACGGTGCCGGAAAATCTACGCTGATGAAATGCCTCTTTGGTATTTATAAGATGGATGCCGGGGAGATTTATTTAGACGGGCAGAAGATTGAGGTTAACAATCCCGACGAAGCCATGAAGCATGGAATTGCCATGGTACATCAGGAACTGCAGCCGGTGCCGGCAAGAAGCGTGGGAGAAAATCTTTATTTAGGACGGTTTCCGACAAAAAATTTCGGACCGATTAAGATTATTGATCACAAGACCATGTATGCGGAGACAGAAAAGTGGTTAAAGGAAGTGAAGATGGACTTTGATCCGAAGGCGCAGCTCGGAACCTTATCCATCGGGCAGATGCAGTCTGTGGAGATTGCAAAGGCAGTTTCTCAGCAGGCGAAAGTGGTTATTTTTGATGAGCCTACCTCTTCCCTTTCCGATAATGAAGTGGAGGCACTGTTCCGTATTATGAACGATTTACGGGACAAAGGTGTTGCCATGGTATACATTTCCCATAAGATGGATGAAATTAAGCGTATCGCAGACGACATTACGGTTATGCGGGACGGTACCTATGTGGGAACCTGGCCGGCAGCGGAGCTGACAACAGACCAGATTATCGCCAAGATGGTGGGACGTGAGCTCACCAATGTTTATCCGCCCAGGGGAAATAAGCCGGGAGAGGTTATCATGGAGGTGAAAAATCTGTGCTCCATCCATGAAAATTCGTTCCAGAAGGTAAGCTTTACCTTAAGAAAGGGAGAAATCCTCGGCTTTGGAGGCCTGGTAGGTGCCCAGAGGACGGAGCTGATGGAGGGTATCTTCGGTATTCGCGGTGTTGCTTCCGGGGAGGTCTATATGCACGGCAAAAAGGTAAAAATCAAACATCCCATTGATGCTATGAATGCCGGAATCGGGCTTATCACCGAGGATAGGCGGGGCAACGGTATTTTCGGCTGTCTCTCCATCAAAGATAATGTAGGTGTATCGGTATATAACAAGTATTTAAAGGCAGGGTTTGTGTTAGACCATAAGAGCATTAACCGGGTAGTAGATGAAAATATTGAAAAGCTTTCCATCAAGACACCCAGCATGAAAGAACATATTGCAAACCTTTCCGGTGGTAATCAGCAGAAGGTTATTGTTTCCAGATGGCTGGCAAATGACCCGGATGTGCTGATTATGGATGAACCTACCCGCGGTATTGATGTAGGCGCAAAACATGAGATTTATGAGATTATGAATGATCTGGCAAAGCAGGGGAAGGCAATTATTATGATTTCATCAGAGATGTCGGAGCTTCTCGGCATGGCAGACAGAGTCTGCGTTATGTGTAACGGAAAGCTGACAGGAGAGATTGACCAGCCGGAAGAGATGACCCAGGCAAAGGTTATGAGCTATGCAACGCGGTTCTGATGAGACGAGGAGGAAGAGAAAATGGAAAAGACAAACCAACAGAAAGTAAAAGATTTCTTAATCAATAACGGAGTTATCATTGTCATGTTCATTCTGGTAATCTACACTGGAATCACTTCGGATAACTTTTTCACCGGAAACAACCTGATGAATATTCTGATGAATATGAGTGCGCGGCTTGTCATCGCTCTTGGCATTGCAGGCTGTGTTATCACCGCAGGCTGTGACCTTTCTGCAGGACGTATGATTGGTCTTGGCTCTTGTATTTCCGGTATGCTGTTACAGCGTATGGACTATTCCGGTAAATTTTTCCCGGATATGGAGCCCTTAAATGTATTTGTGGTAGCTGTTATCGTCATGGTAATCTGCGCACTGTTCGGCAGTGTCACCGGATTTTTCATTGCTTATCTGAACGTACCGCCCTTCATTGCAACACTGGCAATGATGGAAATTGTATATGGTATCGGACTTATCGTTACAGGGGCAACACCGTTAGGCGGATATGTAAAAGAGTATACCAACGTGGCAAACGGGAAATTCCTTGGCATCAATTATTTGATTTGGATTGCGATTATCGTAGCGGCAATTACATGGTTCATTTTTAATATGACCCGTCACGGAAAATATATGTATGCCATCGGAGGTAACCCGCAGGCGGCAGAGGTTGCCGGCGTTCCGGTAAAGAAAACCCTGATTTTGATTTATATGAAAGCGGCAGCTATGTATGGCCTGGCAGGCTTCATGCTTGGCGCAAAGGCGGGCGGCGCTTCTATCCAGACAGGATATGGCTATGAGATGGAGGCAATTGCAGCATGTACCATCGGCGGTGTATCTGTAACCGGTGGTCGTGGTAAAGTATCCTCAGCTATCATTGGTGTAGCGGTATTCGAGCTGCTGAAGGTAGCATTACAGTATCTGGGAGTGGATGCAAACGCACAGTACATTGCAATCGGTATTGTAATCTTTGTGGCAATTTCACTGGATATCAGAAAATATATAGCAAAGAAATAAAGGATATCTTATAATGAATAGCGGCTGACACAATGGTTCAGCCGCTATTTGGACATTCAAAAAGCGGAAGCGCTGTTGCGTTGGGAGGTTTCAAAATGACAGTAGAGATGTTTTTAGAACAGGCGGGGATTCCGCTTCTCATTTTTGTAGTCTGCATCTATTATGCGATAAGGCTTTTGGTGCTGCAGGATGTGAATGCCATCCGCGGAAAAGACAAGGCTCCGGTCCGGGATGAAAAGGGCTATGCCATGGGAGCGGGGAAGCTGCTTCTGTTCTTCGCAGCAGCAACTTTTCTTATGGGGATTTTGGTTTTTATCAATGTCTATGCGGCGGTGGCGGAAATCATTGTGTGTATTTTCCTTATGGGTTTTCTTTGGAAGCGGATGAACCGAAAATACGGCGCATAATATAGCAGCGCTATGCGCTGCATAGGAAAGGGCAGAGACGAAAGGATAGGAGTGAGAAGAGAGTATGAACCGATATTCTGTATTACTGGTGGATGATGAGGAAGAGGTAATCCGGATTATTATAAAAAAGCTGGACTGGGAAAATATGGGCTTTTGCATTGCAGGCTATGCCAGAAATGGGGTAGAAGCATTGGAAATGGCAGAGGAGCTGCAGGTGGATGTGGTGATGACGGACATCAAGATGCCTTACATGGACGGGTTGACTCTCTGCCGGAAATTAAAAGAGCTTTATCAAAACATGAAGGTCATTATTTTTTCCGGGTTTGACGAGTTTGAATACGCAAAAGAGGCGATTAAGATCTCGGCGGAGGAATACATTTTAAAGCCTGTCAATGCCAATGAACTGCGGGAAGTATTTACGAGAGTAAAGGAAAATCTCGACAGGGAGTTAGATGAGAAGCGAAATATGGATAAGCTGCGGGAGTATTATTTAGAAAGCCTTCCGGTACTGCAGGAGAATTTTTATGCTTCTTTAATGGAAGGGCGGATTCCGGAAAAGGAGATTGAAAAGTATGCCAGAGGCTATCAGATAGAACTGAAGGGTCCTTATTATGTGGTTACGGTGCTGCACATCAGCACGCCGGAATCCGGGGAGGATGAACCCCTTGAGCCGTTCCTTTTGGCGGTTTCGGTAAAAAGGTTGGTTCAGGAACAGCTGGCGGGGAAATGGGACAGCAGGATAGTGACATATTTAGGGGACAGCGTTGTCATTGCGCAGCTGCCGGAAGAGGAGGCTGTGACCCATTTTACGGATACCATGGATAAAATCTGCAAAATGGCAAAGCGGGTATGCAAGGCGCGGGTGACGGCAGGCGTGGGGTATGTGTGTAAGGAGCCGGGACAGCTTTGCGTCTCCTACCAGGGAGCGAAGAACGCCGTTTCCTACCGGGTGCTGTACGGAAATACCAGAGCCATCAGCATTGCGGAGACGGACCCCCAGGAAAATGCGGATATGCCCTGGGAACAACCCTATATTGAGAAAATCTTAAAAAAGATAAAGGTAGGGGAGGAGGTGCCCCTACAGGAGGCAGTCCGGGAATTTACAGAAAAACTTTCCGGCAGCAGGATGTCCCTGCAGAAATATAAGATTCTTATTATGGGACTGATTGCGGAGCTGTTCCGGTTCGGCTTTGACCATGGGATGAACCCGGATGAGATTTTCGGTGAAAACAGCGATGTCTATATCCAGGCAATGCAGATAGAGTCACCGGAGGCATTGGGCGTGTGGCTGAACGATAAGTGCCTGCAGATGCAGAAAATGGTACTGCACGAGAGACAGGACACTACAAAATCCTTTGTGACAAAGGCGATGGAATATGTGAAGGAGCACTATGCGGACCAGGATTTAAGCATAGAGACCATCTGCAGTGTTTTAAATGTCAGTGCCGCTTATTTTTCCACTGTATTTAAGAAAGAATCAGGAAAGACCTTCATCAATTATCTGACAGATTACAGAATGGAGGTGGCATTGGAGCTTCTTTTGAACCAGAATGAAAAAACTTATATCATTGCGGAAAAGGTGGGCTATTCCGATCCGAATTATTTCAGCTATGTATTTAAAAAACAGTTTGGGATGCCGCCTTCAAAATATAAAGCAGGCAAAGTGGAGCAGAGTTGAAAAAGATAAAAGAGTATCAGAAAAAGTTAATGGCATATATCACAAAATATATCAGACCCCAGTCGATTCAGATGACGATTTCCATCTCCTTTACGGTGGTGGCGGTGCTTGGTATGGGAACGATAGGCGTATCCCTCTATAACCGATTTGTAAACCAGATGGAGGATATGACCATCGAGAGTTCTGAGCAGTTATTAAACCAGACTGCCATCAATTTAGAGACATATCTGAGGAACATGAGGCGTATTTCCGATGCCATGTATTACAGTGTCATCAAGAATAAGGATTTAGCTACGGAAACCTTAGAGGAAGAGATGAATCTGCTATACGAGGCGAATAAAGATAACCTCATCAGTATTGCCTGCTATACTAACAGCGGGGAACTGGTGGCGGCTGCCCCGGTGGCGACAGAGAAAGAAATTTTAGACATTGTGCATCAGGAATGGTTTACCGAGGCAGTGGGGCAGATGGAGAATATTCATTTTTCCACACCCCATGTGCAGAACCTTTTTGATAATACCAGTTACCGCTATTACTGGGTAGTTTCTCTAAGCCAGGCGGTGGAGCTGACTAATCGGGGCAATTCCACCTTAGGAGTGCTGTTGGTGGATATGAATTACAGTAGTATTGAGCAGCTTTTGAATAAGGCTAATACGGATAATTCCTCTGAATATGTCTATCTTATGGACAGCAACGGGGAGATTATTTATCATCCGAAACAGAAGCTGATTTATACCGATTTGTATGAGGAAAATAATCTTGCAGCGGTGAACTACGAGGACGGCAGCAGACAGGAGCAATTTCAGGGGGAAAAACGGCTGATTACCGTCAAGACCGTCAGCTATACCGGGTGGAAAATCGTCAGCGTGGTGCCTATGAGTTCCTTTAATATGGGCTTGTCCGGGACAAGGCAGTTTGCAATTTTGTTTGTATCCCTGGCAATGCTTATGATTATTGTGCTCAACCAGCTGGTATCTGCAAGAATTACAAAGCCCCTCCAAAAGTTGAATGAGTCTGCCAAAGAGTGGGAGGCGGGGAATATGAATCCGCACATCTATGTGGGCGGTTCCTTAGAGGTGGAGCATTTAGGAAAAACACTGCGTTCCACGGTGGAGCAGGTGCAGCAGCTCATGCACGACATTTTAGTAGAGCAGGAGGAGAAGAGGAAAAGCGAATTAGATGCCTTACAGTCTCAGATTAACCCTCACTTTTTGTATAATACATTAGATTCCATTGTGTGGATGATTGAGGGGGAGCGCTACGAAGATGCGGTGTTTATGGTGACCCAGCTTGCCAGCCTGTTTAGGATCAGCTTGAGCAGGGGAAAGACCATTATCCGCATTGAGGACGAAATCAGACATGCAAAAAATTATATGAATATCCAGAAAGTCCGTTACAAGAATATTTTCCGGATTGATTTTCGGATAGAGGAAGAAATTTTAAACTGCTGCACGGTAAAGCTGGTGGTACAGCCCCTGTTGGAAAATGCCATTTATTACGGTGTGGAGTGTATGGACGGAGAGGGGGAAATTGAGGTTGTGGGCTGCAGGAGAGGGGACGAGGTCTATATCGAGGTGAAGGACAACGGCATAGGTATGCCAAAGGAGACGGTGGACGCCCTTTTGACAGAAAATAACCGGGTGCGGAAAAAGGGCTCCGGCGTGGGGATCATCAATGTCCATAACCGTATCCAGCTCCGCTTTGGAAAGCGCTATGGACTAGAGATTGAAAGCCGGCCGGACGAGGGAACTACGGTGCGCATCCATCTTCCCTATATTGAGTATTCCCAGGAGACGGTGGGGCTTTTAGAAGGCGGAAAGCTAAAACAGCTGAAAGGAGAGCGGAAGGATGACGAAAAATAAAATGCATTTTGGCGTGCTGATTCTCGCTCTTGCCGCAATCGTTGTGTGGGCAGCCTACGGTATGTTCCATGCTGGGAGAGATGAGAAATCCCATTCTGTTTCCGTGATTGTAAACAACAGTAACAGTGATAGATGGATTTCCCTGCGCCAGGGGTTAGAGCAGGCGGCAAAGGATTACAACATGGATTTAAATTATGTTTCTACAGGGGAATTAAACAGCCCGGAGGAAGAACTGGCGTTAGCACAGCGGGAATTGGAAAACGGAGCGGAGGGCGTGATTCTCCAGATGGTTTCTAGCGATGTTGATTTAAAGGAATGGGCGGAGGTGAAAGAGAAAGCTGCCATTATTCTGTTGGAAACAGATATTAAAACGGAAGGAATCTGCACCTATGTGGGACCGGATAACAGGGCGTTGGGGCTGGCGCTTGGAGAGGCGGTGAAACAGGAGCTGGGGGAAAACATGAAAGGAAAAAAAATCGGGATTTTGTCGGGGAATCAGAGACAGCTTTCCATGCAGCAGCGCCTGCAGGGGCTGCTGGAGGTTTTTGAGTCTGCAGGGGCAGAGGTTGTGTGGAATATGGACAATAAAGAATTGCAGGAAAGAAAAGAAAAGCAGCAGTCTGGTATGCCGGAGGCTGCAGATGCAATCGTCGCCCTTGGAAATGACGAGACAGAGCGTATCATAGATGATTTGTGGGGAGAGGAATACGGAGGAACTCCCTGTCTGTTATACGGAGTGGGCTGTTCGGAAAAGGCAGTTTATTATCTGGATAAAGGAATGATACACGCACTGGTGGTACCAAATGAATTTAACATGGGATACCAGAGTATGGAATCTATGGCAGACGCACTCAGATATCATCTGGCAGGTGTGGAAAACAGCCTGACCGGTTATCTGGTGGTTGACCGGGAAAATCTGTATGATGCGGATAACCAGAAGGTGCTGTTCCCCATTGTACAGTGAGTAAGGAGCATTATGAAGAGAAAAAAAATTTTTACGTTAGGAACGGCGGCATGCCTGTTTTTGGGAAGCTTTAGCGGCTGCAGCGGCGGAATTCAGGGGAAAGAGCCAAAGAGCATTAAGATTGGTGTGACGGTGTATGACCAGTATGATACCTTTGTGTCCCAGCTGATGGAGGAGTTTGGCGCTTATGCGGGGCGGAAGGAGGATGAAACAGGGGTGGCAATCAATGTTGAAATATACAATGCGGCGGACAGTCAGACCACCCAGAACAGCCAGGTGGAAGAAATGTTAGATGACGGCTGCAATGTCATCTGTGTGAATCTGGTGGACCGGACAGAGCCCACTACCATTATTGATTTGGCGGAGAAAAATCAGGTTCCGGTCATCTTTTTTAACCGGGAGCTGGTGGAGGAAGATTTAGAGCGCTGGGAGCAGCTTTATTATGTGGGGGCGAAAGCCTTTGAGTCCGGCATTATGCAGGGGGAAATTGCGGCGGATATGTTTCAAGCGCATCCCGAAGCGGATAAAAACGGCGACGGCATTTTCCAATACACGGTACTGGAGGGGGAAGCAGGACATCAGGATGCCATTGTAAGGACAGAGTACTCCGTGTCCACGCTGGTGGAAAACGGGGTGGAGGTGGAAAAGCTAGGTTACGCCATTGCAAACTGGAACAGGGCGCAGGCGCAGACGAAGATGACGCAGATGTTAAGCGAATATGGAGAGGAAATCGAGCTGGTGCTCGCCAACAATGATGATATGGCGTTAGGAGCAATCGACGCGTTAAAGGCCTCCGGCTTAGAACAGGACAGATGGCCGGTCATTGTCGGAATTGACGGGACGGATGTGGGGCTTGCAGCGGTGGCAAGCGGCGAGATGGCAGGTACGGTCTATAACGATAAGAAAGGGCAGGCAGAGGCCATGTTAAATCTCGCTTACCAGCTTTCCGTGGGCGGTGATCTGACGGAGTTAGGGTTAGAAGAGGGAAAATACATACGACTGCCCTATGCCAAGGTAAGGGCGGAAGAGGTGGAGGACTACATAGAAAACTCCCGGCCGTCCACGTAGGCCTTGGGGGAAAGGAACAGAGGAGCATTTTTAGAACAATCAAATAAGGTTAGGAATGCGACAGGACACCAGGAAAAGGGATTGAAAAATTTTAAGGATTTTTCAGTCCCTTTTTGTGTATTTTGTCGAAAAAATACGCTATTTGTTGAAATTCTGCGAAACTAAGAATGCAATGCAATAGAACCCTCTTTTTATGAGAAAAAAGATAGGGGACTCCACTGTTTCTTCTGCTGTAGTTCCCGGTTATTACTTGGTATGGTATAATAAGGAACACGAACCCCCGCATAACACTGGGATTATGCGGGGGTTTTCTCTCTAAAAAACAACCATTTTTCTACTCAAAAAGCAACTGCTCTTATTCTTTTTCAAAAAATATTCCTCCCTATTTAGTCAAGAGCGGTCTCGGAAACTCGACAAAGCCCGAATTACCGCTCTTTTTTCATTTCTTTTATTTTATTTTCTTATCCTCCCTATCGGGAGTGACAAATTTGGTAACAGTTCAGCCTTCCGGCTGAACGAGACGGGTATTGCACCGGCTAAAATATAGCCGGTGTACCTATGAACAACTTCTTTATATTCTCAATCATTCCCATATTTCGTTTTTTCA
>JAETQH010000214.1 GCA_021770785.1 Lachnospiraceae bacterium | reverse complement strand
CTTACAAGGGACAGAAAACAACCCTTGTTCCGGTGTATATCTACCAGAATGGGAAACTGATGGGAAGTGGAAAAAACTGTGTCTCATACAAGAAATTAAAATACAAATCTTCGAAATCGAGCGTGGCATCTGTGAATAAAAAGGGTGTTATCACACCGAAGAAGAACGGTACGGCAACCATTACGGTGAGTTCCGTCTATAACTCTAAAGTAAAAGGGACGATTGAAGTCACGGTTACAACCAAAGCAAAAGCAGTAAAAGCGGCGAAAAAAGAATCAAAAAAAGCAAAATTCGTGTTAGAGGCGTCACATCAGAAAACATGTGATACGGCATGGATGTACCCTGGGGAATACATGACACTGAGTATGAAGTACTCGAAGAACATGAAGAATAAGAAACTGAAATGGAAGAGTAGCGATAAGAGTATTGCAACCGTGAATAAAAATGGCGTGGTTACAACAAAAAAGAAAGGGAGCGTGACGATTACTGCAACATCGACGGCGGACAAGAATGTGAAAGCAACGTTTGAAATTGAGGTGAAGAGGATACCGACAGAAGAGGAAAATAAAAAAGAACATATGGCACCGAATAGGAGTTATCGTAGTACTCCTGGAATACTCTTTTATCCGGTTGAAAGCAGAAGAGATGACTCAACGATATGTTGTTTCCAGCCTTCTAACGAAGAGCATTTGTATATGAACTTTTTTGACTGTCCTACGTACAACGGAATACCTCAAGGACCGATTTGGGATGAGAAAGCCAATTTCAATGTAGACTATGTCTATGGTGCAAGTAGTCAGGAGGTAATTTATACTAACAGCAATCCAGAAGTGGGAGAGCTGGACGAAGATTATGTTTTTGTGCCGAAAAAGCCAGGCACAACGGTCATTACCGTCGAGTCGGCTGTAAATAAAAAGCTGAAAGATGTTATTACAGTAACGGTGGAAGATTTGAATGATTTTTAACGGCACATTTAGTATGGCGGTGAATAAAGACAGGAAATACGTGACTACAGTAGAAGAACAATAAATGATGAAAGGAACTAAATGAGAAACAAAGAAACCAAGGAGAAAAAAGAAAACCGAAAACTACGTTTGGCAGGGAAGAGAAAGAAGAAAATCCTAATCATTGCGGGAATACTCCTGCTGACTGCGGTTTGCGGATTTTCTGCAGCAAAGGTACTGGCAAAGGTAAACCCGACAGCACAGACTAAGGTAGGAAAAACGAACAGCGAATATCTGATTGGTACTGCGAAAGAATCGGAAGTCGGCAGATATCAGCTTAAAATGACAGGAAACGTAAGCTACTATACGACATGGAACCCGCCCTGGACGGACTTAGGAGGTCTTTTGGATACGCTGGGAGATTCCGCCCCGCCAAGAGATGAGATTTTAAACTACTACAGCTATCCGGCAGGAGGGAATAAAGATGTTATCTACCAGAACCCATTGAAAATAAAAAATTACCCCTATGGAAATGGAGCAAAACAGACCTATACAACCATTTCATACAGTGGGGACGGTGTGAAGAAAAATAC
>JAETQH010000096.1 GCA_021770785.1 Lachnospiraceae bacterium | reverse complement strand
GACATTTTCAGTGTGTGCCTTTGCCATCGCCTCGGCACTTGTCAGATAGGTTTCCGCAGTTTTGCCATATTTGTTGGCGGTGTCACGGGCGGTATCACCCAGTGCCTTCAACTCTGATTTTGTGAGATTAGAGTTTTTTCCAATCCTTGTTAGGATAGCATCTGTTTCCGTTAGTTTTGGAATAGTATCGGTAAGTTTTGAAATAAGATTTTTTAGAATATTGTTCATAGTTGTATTTCCTTTCGTAGAGTTGCTGGTTATTTAAATTTTATCTATGTAAATCTGCCCATGAAGGGAGAATGATTTTTTTGGGAGGGATTTATCTGTTAGTTGAAATGTGGCATTACACAACCCGATTTTTCTCTGCCATTAAACTTATCAAGAAAACAAAATCACATCTGTATCCACAAAGACAGTCCAACCACCATTTTTAATAAAAGATACAAAAAAATTAAAAAGATTACAAATTTTCCAATTCTGATATGGTCGGCTGCCTCCAAATATGTTATAAAGATATTGTCATTCGTTACCAATACAGGATATAGCAATGGGCTGACACCCAGCTATATCCTGTATTTTATTGTCAGGGAAAAATCCATAATTCCCCCCTAACTGTCCAGAAAACTATTCTCATTCAGGCACTTCGTATACAACTCACTGATATACCGGAATGCCAAATCAACCCGCCCGTTTTTTAGCCCCTTCTCAGAAATAATCTCCTCATACTGCGTATGCAAATCAATCACATGCTCAAACTCCTCTTTCGTGTGCCTGCGTTCATTCATGCAGGAATTAGAAAAATCCAGAATGGAAGAGCGCATATCATTGAGTTCAATTTTGTCAATCCGTTCCGAAACCTGTTCTAATTTCAGGGAAATCGAGGCGAGCTGTTTTCTGGTGTCTTTATTCAAAGCATTTCCGAACCACTGTATCACGGCGCTTAAGGGATTAATTTTAAGCGGGGAAATTTCCACAAAAATTCCAATAAATGCAACAAGGGCAGTGAGAGTGCCGATATCCGTACTGCTCATAAGAAAGCTACCTTTCCTACAGATACGTCACATATTTTGTGGAAATAGAAATCCATCCCGCACCGGATTTTAATTTTCCCCAGTTTTCGAAAGTTTCCGTGATAGTGTAAACCCCGTGATCTTTGATACATCCCATAATCCGGTACTGCATTCCGGGGCCGGAACGGATATTTAAAGTATCATCTGTGACTTTGACCCGGAAAACATTTTCTACGGAAGAAACCGCGGAAGACGCAGCGTCAGAGGCAACGGTATGGCCCGTCCCGCATGAGGCAACGGCATCCGCAATGGCGGCAGCCATAGTATCTGCATGATACAATTTTACATCATCCGCATCATCCACAAAACAGCATTCCACTAATAATGCGGGAGCTGTGGTTTTTCGGAGAACATATAAATCGGAGCTGGTTTTCACCCCTCTGTTGCGGAAACCCAGCGCAGCAATCTTATTGCAGACCTGTTCCGCCGTCTCCTTTGCCTTAGAAGCGGAATTATAAATCCATACTTCCGTCCCTCCCACAGAACCGTCACCGACATAGTCATTGCGTCCTGCATTAAAATGGATAGACAAATCCAAATCTGCCTTGTGGGCGTTGCATTTTTTCACAATTTTCGATAACACATCTCCCTGGCTGACACCGTCAGAAACGGTGCAGTCGTAAACCGTATGTCCCTGTTTTTTCAACAGGGAAACCACTCTGTCCTTTACCGCTCTGGCTTCCGTAGACTCTCTGATAAGCCCCACGGCCCCACAGGCGGTTTTTCCATCGGGATTGTGTCCGGCATGTATATTGATAACCATAAAAAATCCTCCTTAAAAATTAATTTGACGTTTGTTCCGTCATCTGCTTAAAAATCTGGTGCAGCCCGGTGGAGGATAAGCCGCTGAAAAGCCCTCCTAACAGAATTTCTGCGGAAAAAGTTCCCTGAATCCACCAATTCAAAGCCACACCTAAAACACCCATGACAAGCGGGATAAACCGGTTAATCTTTTCCGTCGAAACAATATTTTTCAATACATATCCGACACACAGGCAAATCCCCGCCACAATGGGTACCATAAATTCATTTAAAAAAGAAATATCCATAAGCCCTCCTTTTTAGATTGAAAAAAAACGGAGAGCAGAATTCTGCTCTCCGCCGGCATTCCTACTCTTCCATAAGAATCAGGTCAAGAATATTATCATCCTTATCCGCCATCAAATCGCAGGTAATCGTAATGGTTCCAGGGTCCCCGGAATTGGAGAAGCTTAAGGAAAGGTTAGACTGCGGAGCTACTTTGTAAGCGGTCAGCTTGTAAGGAAGAATCTCATCATCCTCTGTTTTCATCACCGTATCACCGTAAACAGTAAAGTTTTTCGGGAAGCTGGTGGATTTGATGTTGATTCTTGTAACACCTTCCGTAACCTCTTTCATGTAGTAAACGATAACGGCTGCATCCGCTTCTAATGCGTTGTCGAGAGTGATCTTCTTATCGGCAACAGTGCAGGTAAGCTCTGTGCCACAGTCATCTCCCGCCGCATATACCACAACAGTACCTGCAACAGGAACATCGGAAAGCGTAATGCCTGTTCCGTCCGCATCAACGGTTGTTTCTGTTCTTGTTACAAATTTTGCGGCTGCGCTTGTCTCACCGCCGGTAATTAACTGCCATAATTTTACGGTCTGCACCTGTGTTTCGATGGTCATAGTGCCGCCTTTTTCTCCGGCGAACTGTACTTTCTTGGGATGACCTTTTCCGCCGTAAGCAAAGACGGATTCACCGGTTAATTCGGTGGTTGTCACATTGGCGAAATCCAGGTTTAAGAAAGGTTTTCTGGTAGAATAATCTACGAAAATAAGGTCGCAAACTTCACGGTTTGCCATGTTGGAATTAGACATAATAAAATCCTCCGTTTAATAAATTTTTTTCTATGATTTGATAAAATAACAAAGATTTAGAAAAAATCTTCATTACTTAAATCCAGTGGTTTGAACCAACCGGCGGCGTCGAAATGGTTGTCTTTATTTCCCCACGCCGCCACGCTCATGGATTCGATGTTGTAAATCTGATTGCTTGAGAGCCGGAAAAAGGAATCCCAAAGCTGAAAAACAGTGAGTTCCCAGATGTTGACAGGATTCAGGGAGGGATGCCTGTTGGCTACGGCGGAAATGACGTTGCCAAGCTCCGTTGAGGTATCTGTTTTTTTGCCGGATTTTGCTTTTTCGGCACGCCCTTTTTTCAGTTTTTTCATAATTTCCTGGGCTTTTTTACTTTTCACGCCAGATAAAGGCACTTCCTTTTGGAAACGCACATTATTTCTCCGGCAGATAAGGCTGCACAGTGCTTCGTAATTTTCCCGGGTGATTCTGCCGATCGGCGGTTCCTCTTGGCTGTTTTCCTTCGTGGCTACAAGAAAACAGCCGTCCTCTTCGGAAAAGGAAACCTCTTCTTTTAAAAAGAAATTAAGGATTTCTGCTAGGAAGGCGGCGGAAGAGGGCTGAAGCGTCAGCAAATCAAACATATTCAGGCGAGAAAGCGTTTCCTCAGAAGGAAAGGCGGAGTGCGCAGGGTTTGGCAGCATGGAAAAATAAGTTTTTACATCCATGGACAGGACGGAAAGATAATAGTGGTAGGTATGAATACCCAACATGGAAATATCCTTTAAAGTGGGAGAAAGGACGCTGCCCGCACCCGGCAATAAGATGGGGGAGGGGGATAGCAAATCAAAATGATCGGGTTTCATAACATATCACCTGCTTTCCGTGTTTTAAATTTTTTGAAAGGAAAAGGGGCATGAGAAAATGCCCCGGCATCACAAGGAAAGTGACGCAGCGTGCCACAAGAGAAGTGGCACGTAAAAAAGAGAAGAATGAAATGTTTCACATACAGGAAACTGTGGATATCCATATAGAAAAAATACAGTTTGGAAAAGAGAAAGTCCGAAAACCCTGTAAAATCAAGGCTTTCAGACAATCTAGAACACATGTTCTAAAATTCGGATTTTGCATTCCGGTGTTCCATATCCCATAAAAATTTAGAGTGGGCGGTGCTTATTTTGGCGCAGTCTTTGCAGTATTTTTTCCGGTTGGAATCCCTTTTTACAAGAATGCCGCAGGAGGCGCAGCGTATATAGGGTTCTCCCTTATATAAATTCCATTCGTACCCCAGTTTGCGAAAATCGGATATCCATAGGGCAGGGGCGGATTCTTCTTCTAAAAATAAAACCTGCAGGCTGAGGCTGTTTACCTTTTTGGCGTAGGCGATAAGTCCAAGGTCTTTTAAGACGGAAAGTTTCCGGTCCTTTTCAAAAGCGGAGGCGGTGATACATGCCATGGAATAAATTTCGCTGTTGCTGCAGGTGACCCAGTTGTGGTTTTCGGGATTTTTGAAGTTTCCGAATTTTGCCAGGCATAAAAGGGTAAAGGCAAGACGTTCCAGCACTTTATTCTGAAGCTGTTGGATGGTATCTAATTCTTTTTTCGTCACCCGGATGCCGTCGCAGTTGCAGAGCGGATATTTTCCCGCCCCTGCGGCGTAACGCTCGAAGGTATCCTGCCAGTCGGCGGGACGGTAGCCGGGCTGCCGGTTTCTCATAAAGGCATCCAGTTCCTTTTTAATTCCGGTTTTCCGCAAGCCTTTTTCATGATAGAGGTAGCGGGCGTATAATCTTAAAAAGGAAGAAATTTTTTTTATTTCGCTGCTCTTATCGGAAAGAATTTCTGTTACATAGTTGCGTTCATTTAAAATAATTTTCATATTAGCACTGCCTTTCTTTTTTGGCCTGCATGATAAACTGTTCGCCTCCAAATTCAAATTCCCCCTGGGAATCCACACGCAGGGGATAGTGGAGAGTGTAATCGTTTTTTTCTAATAAATGCCGTATGATGACGTTTCCGCAGATGTCCCAGACAAACTGCCTGGATTTGCCCGGAGTGCAGCAAAGGTCAATGAGAATGTCGCAGAGGGCGTCCTCGTTGGGGCAGATTTCTTCACAGAGGGATTTGAAATGCAGGCGCATCATTTCCCGGCTGGCTGCCGCTTCCTCTTTATCGAAACGCTGTTTATGGGAAAGTTTCTGGTAACAGGTGACGGCAGCGTCATATTCTTTTTTCAGTTCTGCAATTTTTTTATAATCGCTTTTGGAATAGGAAACGCCGGATTTCAAAAGCCCCGTATCAAAATCCTGTTTTTTTGAGGTACGGTTTGGAAAGTCGCCAAAGGCTTCCTCAAACAACAGGCAGACCCGGTTTACGGTACAGAGATTGGTGCCTACAGGCATAAATTTTTCATAGAAGGCTAAAAAATCCTGTTCCTCTTTTGTTTTGCCCTTTTTTTCTCTCAGCTCAGAGAGGGGAATTTTAAATTCCCGGATACATTTGCTATTGGCATTTTTCTGATAGTTTCTGTATTCGGTGTTTAAGTCGGGATAAATATATTTCATAAAATAAGGTTTTTTTTCTGCCACGATGTTCAGGCAAAGCTCCTTAAAATGTTTTTGTTCCGCCGTTTCCTCCGGCAGCTTTTGGCAGGCGGCTTTGTCATACCAGTATTTGGGCATGGGATTTGCCAGAATGCCCTTTGCCTTATCGATGGAGGTTTGCTGATAATGCTGCCCACATTTAATACGGTAATCTAGCATCTGGTATTCCTTGCTTTCCTTTGGAAATGCCGCCTGCCGTTCTATCATGGCGGTAATCCGGTTGGTGGTGGTGCCGATATCATCGCCGAAGGCAAGCTTATTTGCGGCGATGATATCGGCTTCGGTGGGAACTACCTTTTTTGCTTTGCGCTGGAGGCATTCGATGGTGGGGGAATTTCTGGTGTTTCTTATGATAATTTCGTTGTCTGTGGTAAAAAAGGTGTCGGAATCCTTGTCCGCACCGTTTAGGGCATCACAGGTGGTGTCGTGGGCGTTTAAAACAATTCCGGTGGTCTGGTACTGATACCAGAAATCCATGGCGGTATTATGTACCACCTTCCGTCGGCGGATGTTGTTGTGGCAGGTCATGGGCGCACGGAAAAGGGCGATTTCCTCCACGTTTTTGTCAATCCAGTATTTATGGTAAACCTCCCCGGCTTTTAAAAGCCCGGTGACGGGCAGCCCAAACACGGATTGGGCGAGGGCGTATAAATCGCCGGACACCACGGCGAAGTTTCCGCTTATTCTAATGGAGCCCTTTGCCGCCATGGAAATGCGTTTTTTTATCATGCGGTGTACCTTTTCTAAAACATAGGGATCGAGGAGCATACGGGGTTCAATCATAATGGCTTTGATGAAATCGTCCCCGCCCTTGTCGGCATTTTCTTCATTTAGAAACACTCCTTTCAGAAAAACGATGGTTTTGCGGTAATCGCCCCCTAAAACGTCGGAGATTTCCTCCATGGTGGGCTGACAGAGCGTCCGCAGTTCTTCGTCCGAAAGCTCATAGGTCTGTAAAAACTGATAGTTGAAATTCCGTACATGCTCTAATTTCTGGGGCATGGTTTTTGCCACGGAAAACTGGTAGTGGTTTTCGTCACAGCACGCAAGATAATGCTCTAAACTGTCATAGGAATCCCAGAGCTTGACCATGGAGGTGGTGAGGATTACGTCATATTCCCGCACGTCCCGCAGGGTTCCCCAGGCGTCCTTTACGAGGTAGTTTCCGTGGTTAATTTGTCTGGCAAATTCCACAAAGTCGAAGGTAAAAAGCATTCCCTTGGTCCAGGCGTAGCGGGTATTGACACCGGGAATTGTGGTGTCCGCTTCCTCTTCTCCGTATAAATCCCGATAGATTCTGCGGGAGTAATCCGGTGACATAAAACCGTAGCCGTCGGAATCGCAGTATTCGATTTCACAGTCTGTCTCAAAGGTAAGTTCCGGTTCTTCGCCGCAGTCATCACTGATTTTCAGTACATCCTCCCGGAATGTGACAAAGCAGTCTTTCACAATAAGGATACGGGGCATGGTAACAGGGGTGGAGCCACTGCATATCAGGGCGCGGTAGGCTTCCAGTTTGGCGGGAATCAGGGGCTTCTCCCGGTTCCTGCCGTTTTCCATCCGTTTGACAATCTCCCCATACAGGTTATCGCTGAGATAGGTGATGGTGGATTTTTTGATGCCCCCGTTGGTGCCTAGCAGCCTGCGGTAGGTACAGCCGTTTATTTGAAACCCTTCATTTGCCCGGTCGTAGTCCTTGTCGGAATCCATAATCATGCAAAAATAATCTTTTTGGTACTGTAAGGAATAAAGCTCTTGGTAGAGGTCTTTGATTTTCATTCTGTTTTCCCGGTCTGAGGGCAGTTTCTTCCGTTTTTTAATTTCGGATTTTAAGAGGGCGACTTCCTCATCGAGCTTTTCTTTTCCGTTTAGTTCGCAAATCCAGCGGAGAAGCTGGCTGTCATTTAACGCTACGATATCGTTACTGTTTTTCATGGCGGCGGAAAGGGGAAGGGTTAAATTCCATTTTGCCTGTTTCAGGCGTTTGCTGTTTAATTTGTAAATAAATTTGTGACAGGATTGTTGTTTTGCCATGGCTTCTATTGCTCCTTTCTGTCTCTCTGGGCGGCGTTGCGTCTGCACTGTTCGTCAAAGGCAAGGTCGCACAGGATTCTTGCCGCAATGTTTCTTGTGCCTTCATAATCGGTGTTGAAATCGGAGGGATAGATTTTTCCTCCGTAGGTTCTGTTTGCTGAAAGCAATGTTGTTTTTATCATGAGCTGCAATCTCCTTTTATCAAAAATTTGTGGGATAGAATGTTTGTTACAACTCTTATTTCTCCTTTTGATTTTGAAATTCACTAAAAACGAACACAGGTTCGAAAAAATATTGACAAACAGAGTTGGAAGTATTATACTTTGTAAAAACGAACATAAGTTCGCAATTCTGTAAGTAATGAAAAGGGGATAATACTATGGAAACAGAACAGTTTTTGGCAGACTATTATGAAAATGATGCGGAAAAGCTTCGCAGCATGGTAGACCGGATTTTGCTCCGGTTCGGGGGCATCTCGGAGATGGACAGAGATGATTTCTACTCCGTGGCAAATGAGGTGATGGCGCAAATTTCTCTCTCTTTTGATGCTTCCCGAGGTCCGGACGGCTATGTGTATTCCTGTCTTTTAAAGAAGATAAAAACGGAGATGACACGAAGAAACAGGGAAAAGAGACGGGCGGAACAGACTGCCGTTTCCCTGGATATGCCTGTGGGAGAGGAAGGCACGATGACTGTGGGGGATACCCTGGTGTCAGAGTTTGATTTGTACCGGGAAGTTTTCCGGGAGGACGAACAAATGGGAGCGAAAGCAAGGGCGTACTTAAACAGGCTTTCTAAGACGCAGCGCAGGATAGCATCCCTTTTAGCGGAAGACTATAAACCGGCAGAGATTCAGAAATTGCTGCACATGAAACCCGGAGAGTATAACGGTCAGATGGCGGCATTGCACGCTTATGAAAATATAAAGATACTATTGTAACCAGTGTTGGTATACCCTATCTAAAGAGAGCAGAGGGGGGTGTACCGGAATGAAGGGAGGGAACAGCATGGCAAGGAAGCCGAGACGGCAGACCTATCCATTGGAGACTTATCTGAAAAAAATGGCAAACGAAAGCATACGTTCTGATCAGGATGTGCAGAGATTATCCGGTCAGTGGGACAATAATATGGTGAATGAGCTGATGGTTACGGTGTTAAAGGATGACTATATTCCGCCTATTATTTTAGGGGAGGAGCAGAGGGAGGACACCACCCAGCTCTGGATTATCGAGGGCTTGCAGAGAAGCACTTCCCTGTCTAAGTTTCGCTATGGAAATTATAAAATCACCTCCAGTGTGGAGGACTATATGATTGAATACCAGAGGGAGGTAGTGGACGAAAACGGGGAGGTGAAGCGGGACGCAGAGGGAAATATTGTGCGGGAGCTGATAGAATTTGACGTCCGCAATAAGACCTATAACGGGCTGCCGGAGGAACTGAAAAGCCGCTTTGACGAATACCAGATTGAGACGGTGATTCACGAGGAATGTACCGTGCAGGAAATGTCAAAGCTGGTGCGCAGGTACAATAACCATAAGTCCATGAATGCCTCCCAGAGGGCATTTACCTATATTGAAAATTTTGCCAGAGACATCCGCAATATTACAGGCGAACACAGATTTTTTAAGGATTTTGACAACTATTCCCAAAAGGAACGGGACAATGGCACGTTAGAGCGCATTGTGACGGAATCAGCGATGGCGGTGTTTCATTTAGAACACTGGCAGAAGCAGAGCAAGAGAATGGATGCTTATCTGAATGAACATGCCACAAAGGAAGAGTTTGCGGTTTTAAAGGAATATTTTGACAGGCTGGAGGCCATTTTAGATAAAAAAACGGCAGACCTCTTTCATAGTAAGAATACCTTTATCTGGGTGGCGTTGTTTGCAAAGTTCACAGAATTAGGAGAGCCGGACAGGCGGTTTGCGGAGTTTTTGCGGGCATTTATGGAGAAGCTCCATGCAGTGGAAATAGATGGGGA
The DNA here is from genome assembly GCA_021770785.1 of Lachnospiraceae bacterium. Classification (GTDB taxonomy): domain Bacteria; phylum Bacillota; class Clostridia; order Lachnospirales; family Lachnospiraceae; genus Roseburia. The sequence continues at coordinate 2,276 of JAETQH010000096.1, read as the reverse complement.
AAGCTTTGATATCATAGACGCCAATCGCTGCACCAAGGATAAAGCCGTTGTGAAGAAAAAGCTCGTCCTGTTGGAAAAACTGATGAGGCAGTATTTTAACGGAGAACCTGCAGTGAAATCTTCCATCGGGAAAAAGCCAAAAGCGTCTTTCGTTGAGGAACATTCAAGTGAACCTCACATTGAGAAAACAGAAATTGAAAATTTTGTCAGTGAGGTTGTGAACGCTGATGTCAGGGAAGAGGATATGGAACTATATCGGGAGGTTTTTGAAGATTTGACATTGAATGTGGATAATTCATCGAAGCTGTTGGAGGAACAGAACCTTCCTTCTTTTCTGGCAATCGTGGCATATTCTTTTGAAAAAGAACTGGATTTAGATCAGTGGATTGTGGATTTCTTTGGGAGGAATCGGCACTACCGCAAAAATCAGAGGGAGAATTATCTGTATATGAGGGAGGATGTAGAGAAGTATTTTCAAGAGGGAGGATAAGACAAAAGGAAGATTGTTAAAAAAAAGAAACAGGGATTGACAGGGCTGAGAAATTAGTCTAATGTATGATGCATACAAACAATAAAAATCGCAGAGGGACTGTGCGTGGAAACACAAACGGTTGAGAAGGTAAAACCTGACTCTTTGAACCTGTCAGTTAAAACTGTCGTAGGGAGCGGAAATGATATCACACATTAGAATGATAGCCCGGTCTTTATGACCGGGCTTTTTTAAGGTACCAGAGATCGAGGGCAGGGGAAGTGAAAGAGGGTTTGACCGCTTTGCTACCGTATAGGAAATTGTTTTATAAAACGACGATTTTTCCACAGTGCCCTCCGCAGAAATGAGGAAATTATGCAGCAGTATGCAACACAGATGGAAGCAGCCCGCAAGGGGATTGTGACAGAGCAGTTAAAAAAAGTAGCCGAAAAAGAGCGGATGACCGTAGAGGAACTGATGCCGTTGGTGGCGGAGGGAAAGGTTGTCATCTGTGCCAATAAGAATCATACCTGTATCGACCCGGAGGGCGTGGGTTCCATGCTCCGTACGAAAATAAATGTAAACCTGGGGATTTCTAAGGATTGTAAGGATTATGACGTGGAGATGGAGAAGGTGATGGCGGCAGTCAATATGGGTGCCCATGCCATTATGGATTTATCCTCTCACGGAAACACCATTCCCTTCCGGAGAAAGCTGACTTCGGAATGTCCGGCTATGATAGGAACGGTTCCGGTTTATGATTCGGTGATTCATTACCAGAGGGATTTAGCGACCCTGACGGCAAAGGATTTTGTGGATGTTGTCCGCCTCCATGCGGAGGACGGCGTGGATTTCGTAACCCTTCACTGCGGAATTACCAGAAAAACCATTGAGCAGATTAGAAAGCACAAAAGGAAAATGAATATCGTTTCAAGGGGAGGTTCTTTGGTTTTTGCATGGATGTGCATGACGGGGGAGGAAAATCCTTTCTACGAGTATTATGATGAGATTTTAGATATCTGCCGGGAATATGATGTCACCATTTCTTTAGGGGATGCCTGCCGGCCGGGCTGTCTTGCAGATGCTTCCGATGTATGCCAGATAGAAGAACTGGTGCGTCTTGGGGAACTCACCAAACGTGCCTGGGAAAAGGATGTACAGGTGATGGTGGAAGGTCCGGGACATATGCCGATGGACCAGATTGCGGCAAATATGAAAATCCAGCAGACCATCTGCATGGGAGCGCCTTTCTATGTATTAGGTCCCTTAGTAACGGATATTGCGCCGGGCTACGACCACATCACCTCTGCCATCGGCGGAGCCATTGCAGCCCAGAACGGAGCGGCATTCCTGTGTTACGTGACACCGGCGGAGCATTTAGCGCTGCCGAATGTGGAGGATGTAAAGCAGGGGATTATTGCCTCTAAAATCGCAGCTCATGCGGCGGACATTGCCAAGGGAGTCCGTGGTGCAAGGGAGATTGACGATAAGATGGCGGATGCAAGGCGTGCCCTTGACTGGGAGGCACAGTGGGAATGTGCCATTGACCCGGAGACGGCGAAACAGATTCGAGACGACAGAAAGCCGGAGCATGACGATACCTGTTCCATGTGCGGAAAATTCTGCGCTGTCCGCAGTATGAACAAGGCGCTGGCGGGAGAATACATTGACATTTTGTAGGCTGTATACAGTTACTTGAGAGTTAAAACTTCTCATGATTGCTTGTAGAAATTTTTTACATAACAAATAACCCTATTTTAGAATAGGGCTTGCATATTGGAACATTGAAATGTATTGTATATGTAGG
>JAETQH010000095.1 GCA_021770785.1 Lachnospiraceae bacterium | reverse complement strand
GACATTTTCAGTGTGTGCCTTTGCCATCGCCTCGGCACTTGTCAGATAGGTTTCCGCAGTTTTGCCATATTTGTTGGCGGTGTCACGGGCGGTATCACCCAGTGCCTTCAACTCTGCTTCTGTGAGATTAGAGTTTTTTCCAATCCGTGTCAGGATAGCATCTGTTTCCGTTAGTTTTGGAATAGTATCGGTAAGTTTGGAAATAAGATTTGTTAAAATACTGTTCATAGTTGTACTTCCTTTCGTAAAGTTTTTTGTTATTTAGATTTTATCTATGTAAAGCTCCCCGTGGGGAGAATGGTTTTCAATATTGATTTTTTGAGTGCATCATTAAAAGGATTCGGCAAGTCCTTCCAGTTCTGCAATTTTCTGTGTGGTGCTTAAACTGTTGTTGGAGAAAATGGTTTCCTGTGCAACGAGCTGGTACAGGGCTGAGGCTGTGACAGGGACTTCAGCGTTATGCCGGACAAAGAATGCTTGTACAGGGAGCGGATGGAATCTGCGATTTTCATAGCCAGCATGGAAAGCACGAGCAGGAACAATGTTTCAGCAGTTGGGGCCGGGAATGTGGTAAAATATACGGAAAAATATTTATAAAGCCTAGCAATTATGTGTTTGTCGTTGTATAATAAGTTTGTCGTATGAGATCACTTCTTTCGTATAATTTAGTGTGTAAACTTATTATACACCAAAGTGTCTCATACGGCATTTTTTGTTCAAAAAACTTGTAAAGTGGTGTTTTATTAAGGCAGTCCTATTTTTTAATCCTTACAGAGTGGCTTCTATCAATGAAGTATCTCCGTTTGCATTTCTAAAAAAATTTTGCGTCTGATTTATTTTAGCCATAATACTACCTAGCTCAGCTAAAGCGATTCCAACAGCACTAGAAATCAATAATGTTTCATTGTGCGTCGCTAAACGAAACTTTCACGACGAAGATTAGTGATTTAAACACGAATTTGAGTAATAAAATTCTTAAAATTGAAAAGACATATCTCAGCCCTCAGATACAGATTGGTGCTAATAATTACAATGCGTATACTTATAGCGATTTTAAAGATATAAAACCAGGCTATATCCTTCTATCAACAAACGTGGAAGTCGATAAAGACCTCGTATTCACTGCTTTTCATTATTTGAATGATGGAAATTTAAGAGTTTCATTCTTTAACGCATATGGTGCAGAGCAAACAGTTGCTATCACCGTAATTCGCCAAGTTTGGATGAAACTTTCATAATCTTTACGCATTCGAAATGTATACAATACTTCCTCTTACAAGGTCACCAGAACTTATTTTTGCTGCGATTGGTCTGATACGCAAGTATTTGCCGTCAATAATAATCGCCATTTCGGCTGTTGACCAATCGCTAACATTAACGGCACGCTCGTTACCATAAGCAGAGCCTAAATTATATACCATTAAACCATCTGTGATATAGACTTCTTGATTTGCAGACAAATCCTGTGAGGCAGTTCCATTAAAATAAAGTTGGACAATGCGACCTACTTTTATGAAAGCGAAGTTTATTCCATACGCATTTACAGTTAAGTGCTGTATATCTGCGATTATATATCTGTTATCATGGTCACCACTTGTTTTGTGCGACGCTAAAGTTTCGTTTAGCGAAGTAATCTGTGCTCCCAGTGATCCTGATATATTTGGATTAGCCTGTCTTGCGTCTAAAGCGTATCCGGCTTCTGTTGCTGTAGTATTGTTTATTACAGCAGTTTTCTGCAAATATCGACTGTCGTGGTTATGGCCGGTATCCGATTTACCGGATAATTTTTCATTCAGCGAACAAATGGTTCCTGTTACCGTTTCATCTCCGATATGGGAAATATCATGAGTACCAAGCAAAAAATCAATATTATCTAATTGTCTTTGTACATCTAATAATTGTGGTAAATTGTTTATTATTTTCATTTGAGTCCTCCTAACATTGAAAAGAGCCGGATACATAAAAAGAATTACGATGTATTCAGCTCTTTGGTTTTGAATTTACTGTGAAAGCGAATCTAATTTATCATTGATTTCTTTTAGAGCGGAATTAACTTTCTGCCAGCTTTCATTTTTTTGTAGTTCATTTAACTATTATGTTGTAAACCTTGGATTTACTCCAAAGCCCTTTCTTATAGTACACTTTGACTTTTTCAAAATTCTTACTCATTCAGTGTTATCTCCATATTTCCGGTAATTACTGGAAATATACCTTACTTTTTTCTTTCTTTTATGTTTCGCTAAACAAAGCTTTCACGATACGAATTGATGAATTAAACACGAAGTTAGCAAATAAAATTTACATCAATCCGAATGTAAAATCAATTTGGCTTACAATAGATTATCCTGCATATGCCCCGGTAGTCTGTGGAATTAGATTTGAAGCATTTAATGGATATATTTATTCATTTTCAATGAATAGCGATAGAATTGAATATGCAATCTATGACCCAAACACTGACTTATGGGAAATAAAATGGGTAAAATAATGTTTCTATGGCGCACTTACAAATATTATTAGTTTATCTTTATTCCGGTAATTTTAACAGCACTGTACTTTATGTTTCCTGCTTTACTGGATTTAGCATATATAGACACTGTTCTTTCTGATGTGAAATAGCATGGTAATGACACCGTTCCATATGCATCTCTCGGAAGGAACATTGCTACTTCTCTAATATCAGAAAATATCATCCCTATAGTAGCATCGCCGTTTGTTTTATTATTAGCATCAAAAGTGGCAACTGCGAAGCAGTTTGCTGGAAAAGTGTACGTTCCAATTAACGCCGCCCCGCCATCTGTATCAATGACTTCTGTATAGTCTGAAGTGTGAATTTCATCATAAAAGAAGCCGATTTTGTTCGTGAAAGCTTTGTTTAACGAATTAATCTGCGCGCCTAGCGATCCCGACACATTCGGATTAGCCTGCCTTGCGTCTAAGGCATATCCGGCTTCTGTTACTGTATTGTTGTTTATCACAGCACTTGTTGCTAAAGCTCCGATATTATCTGGTGTGATATTTACATTCCCATTCCGATATTCCGTCTCGGCTGCACCTTTTACTCCGATAACAGGCGTATCGCCAAAGTATTTTGGAACCTCAACAATATTTATGCTTGTACCAACGCTTAATTGGATAGGGATGTCAATTTTGGGCTTTACACCATTGGCAGTAAATTTCATACCGACACTTTCATCATAAGTGATGTTGGAAATTTTAGCCTCTGCAGCGGCGTTTTCCTCATCCGCAGAAGCAGTTTCCGGCAGTTCGATACTGCAATTATTGTAAATAGATAAATCCGGCACCGTGATAGTCTGTGTAAAAGGTGCAGAATTTCCTAGCCAGTTAGAGGCAGGCAGGACAGCGGGAATTGCTTTGACATTGGCATAATTATCAATACGTTTTTTATCCTCCGCAGATAATAAACCTTTGGAGGCAGGGGTGGCTTCTTTGGATAATTCTTCTAAAACATTTTGGACATTAGCTCCTAAGAGCGAAGTTTCCTTATTATCGAATTTAATGTCTTTGGCAGGAATATTATGATGATATTCTTCGATATCTGTCACACGATTTTCTAAAGATAGACCTCTGTTTCCGGGAAATGCAGTGGAAGAGGTAGTTCCTAATTCCAGGACAGATCCGGTGGAAATGTATATGCTGCCTGTCCATCTGTACTGAAGGTTGGTGTCGGTATCTACATATATTTTTCCGGATTCTGGAGGGCATTCCTCGGTTTTATCTTTTAAAATAAAACCGGAAGCACACATGGCATTTCCTGCTGCATTTAAGGAAGTCCCTACCGCATGGCCTTCTAACACATCATCGACATAGCTGGGGAGCTGACTTGCAGGAATATTTCCGTTTTCATCTAAGGTGGCAACACCTCCGGCTGCGCCAAGGTCATCTAAATGAATGATATTATCATCTTTCATCAATGATTCCATTTTTTCAATGGCGGTATTAGCTTTTTTAGTTGTATTATTAGCATTTGTGGTTGCAGTATTGGCAGCAGCCGTTGCATCGTTGGCATTTTCTGTAGCTGTATTGGCATTGGCTGTGGCGGTCGTTGCATTAGTAATTGCAGTTGCTGTATCAGTCTGTCTCTGTGATTCAGCAGAAATTCGATTTGTTTCATTTGAGATACGTTCATTCTCATTTGAAATTCTAATATTTTCTGCGTCTTCTACATCGGTTTCCAGTTGCTTTAATGACTCATTCAGATCTTTATTAGATAAAATAAGGTTGTTTAAGGTGCTGAATTCATCGGTGGATTCAATGTCGGTATTGCTGATAACAGAACTTCGGATGCTGATATCAAATTCCATGGTAGATAAAACAGATGCGTTTTCTTTGCTGGAATCATCATACAGAATAACTTCACATTTTGCTAGGCCGCCTGTGATAAGCATCTGTTCGCTGCATGTTATGATGACTTTATTTTCAAGTATGGTGCAGTCCTCAAACACAAAATGATGGTCTGGCTTGTGCCATTTGAATTTTACAAATCTGTCTGTTAAATCAAAGGGAATGCCGTTATCTGTGACGGTGATGATAATTTCACGGGAATGCAAGTCCCCTTCCTTCATAATAAGAACCTGGTGATAATCTCTTTTTAAATCTAGGGTGATTGGGTATTTTATTGTGGACATAAAGTTCCTCCTTTATTTTGTTATTTTTGATTTCTTCTTAAAAAATAAGGCAGAGCAATGGTTGTAAAGCGGACAAACATTGCTCTGAAAGCTGGTTAAATGGGTTATAGCCCTGTTTTTATAATAGGTGCGTAGCGAAAAGTAATATGGCAGGGAATGGCATTTTCCGTATCTAAGAGGGTGAAAACATTTTCCCGGATATCTATGCCTTCTTCGATTCTGTTAAATATTCTTGGAAAACAGTAGTTGAAGGAATTGGCTAAATCGGTTCTGGAAAAATTAGAAGAAATTAGCTTGTTTTCACCGTCTAATGTGATAATTTCGTTATTTTGAAGATTGGTTAGTATCGTTTTTCTTTTGGAATCCATGCTGTTTTGCAATATAATTTTTCCACAGTTATCACTGCAGGAACTGTTAGTATTGCCGCAGACAATCGTGACGGTAGGATATAGAAATCCGGTTTCATCTGACAGGTCAAACAATGTAAAGCTGTCGCCGGGAGTTAAGGAATAGGTAATGTCTTCTGCTGCCAGGTACGCATAGGGAGAATCTGTATACATAGTTAATTCCAATCCGGTGGTTTCGCCATTTAATTCTATTTGTTTACAGTTAAAGGCGGCATTCCAGTAGATGTCCCGGAAATCTTCTTGAAGCAATTTGAAAGGGTGGTATCCGTCTTTTCTGCAAAGCCATCGCTGCAGGGCGGATATGCGATTTGGTGACAGATAGGGATAGCTGCCATTGTCCGGATTTAGGGAAGGATTCAGGCAAATCCCGAATGTGGCGGTATAGGTTTCTTCGTATTTGCAGCCGCACATTTTTAGCTTGTCTGAGCCAATGGATTTTATTGTTTGAAAGCTGATATCTGCACCAGAGGATAAGGTTTCTAATCCGGGGGAATCAAAGCGGCATATCATCATGCCGTAGTCGGACAGGCATTTGCCGTCATATTCAAAATCTGTTGCATACATATTAATGGGTGTCCTCCTTGTAATTTATAAATTTTTTGAGCTTGTTGACGGTTTCTTTTAGTTCGGATAATTCAAGTTGAGTTTTTTGAAGTACATGTGTATTAATGGCAATAAATTCTTCATATCGCAAGGAATAACTGTATTGTTTATTTCCATCTTCATCAAGAATTGGTTCCTCAATTTCATTTCCGTTTTCGTCAATATGGATTCTACATTTTACATCTTTGCAGAAACCGGCAAAATCTAAATCAGATAAACCTACCTGTTTCATAGCTTCTTCTACATCCTGGCTAATAAAGCCAATATGGGTTCTGCCGGATTCGCCATTCTTAAAAGTAAAAGAGACAGGGATAAGTTTCATAAAAAATGATACGTGTTTATCGGTTAATGGGCGTATATTGTCTTTTAAATTTCTGTCTGAGGTAGTGTTGCAGGCAGTGGAAGCCCATACTTGTTTCCAACGATAATCGTTAAGTCCAAGATTGCATACACCATTTAAGGATTGACCTGCAACTAATAATCCACTGCCATCATCGTCCGGTATTTTAATGTCCGGACGAAAATTCCCTTTATTGGTCAGGACTACATAATATCTTTCATTATCAGAATTTTTGGAAGATGCAATATTGGTATAGACACATTTGGAGGTCTTTACATTGAAATTAGAAGGATTATATACATACATGTCTGTACCGTTTTTTCCACCCCACACCCAATCCGGCTGCCCAGCCTGACCGTTCCAGTGAAAGGTCATAGGGTAATCTGGGTTACCGTCACGTGCGAGAGATGTACAACATCCACTAATATAATCGCTTATAATAACAGGGCAATACAGGCTGTCTGCGTTTATCGTTTTATTAAAAAAAACACTAGAATTAAATACGGTTCTACTATCAAACTTAACATCAGAAGTAAAATTTACGCACGGAGAGCCGCCTGCCAAAATAGTTGTCATTAAAGTTGTAAAACTTCCTAAATTATAGAATACTTGATGATAAGTATTATTTGTATGTAATGGTGCCATGCTCATAATTTGAACTTGTAAGGAATGATTATATATCCCATAAAGGCTATCAACTATGACACCATTTTGACATTTCATCTCGCCTCCTTCATTAACGATAAATTTATCATTGATGTTTATATATCCTCCTTTTATGTGACTGGCATCGATAGTGCTTCCCTTAATAAATCCAGTCACATTTAACCCACTTACTTCATCATAAGTAAGATTTCCGTTGGCTATACGCATAGTACCGTTTGAGGTTATGTTGCCCGTGTTATCTACAACAAAATTCCCATTTCCAATATTTATGTTGCCACTCAAACATACATTGCCATTACTATCTATATAAAATTGTTTGTTTTTATCTTTTAATATTTGTAATAGTCCAGAATTGTCATTTACGTCTATGATAAACGTATTAGTCCCGTTTGTAATAAAAAATCCATTTTCATTAAATTGTAAGGAACCGGAACAGTTAATAATTCGTACATCCTTCCCCAGAATCTGTTCTCCGACAAGCTTCTTTGCGATAATGCCATAAGTTTCTTCCTCCTTCCAACCATTATTTGGATTCTTCCACAAAAATTTCCCTACGGCAGCATCTAAGGATTTCCAATTATCATGGGTGGTATATAGACCATTGTTAAATATCTTCAGCTGGCAGTCGTCATAGGTATCAGACAGCTCATCATACTTCCTGGCTAAAATCCCATGGGAATCCATCACAATGCTCTGGTCATTCGCCTGAGAAGTGATTTTCTGGTTAGTCAAATCCAGGCTGTCATGAACCCAGGTGTCAACGATAGAAGCGGCGGAGGAGGCTTTGTCCACCTGCCTTGAGACATAGTTGAAAGAGGTAGTCATGCTCTGGGCGGATTCAATCACGTCACTGACATCACGGATGCCGCTCCAGGTGTTAGTTGCCGTGGAAAATTCCACATCAATATTCTGAACATCATCAAAGCTGACGGTGTAGGACAGCAGACGGAGATTGTAAATCGTATCCGTTCCGGAAGCATCGTCGATATTTGTCCTGATTTTTATCCAGTTCCCAACCTCAAAATGGTCAAGGATGGGTTCAAATTCCGGCAGTGCCAGCAGATTGTTCAGGGAATTGGTAACGGTGATTTGCGGAGTGCCTGCCTTTATGGCTTCTTTTCTGGCAAATTCCATGAGGTATCCGGCGTAGGTCACAAGATTCTTGTCATCAAGCCCCTCAGAAATGATATGTTCGTTTTTGTAGGTTCCTTCCCTGCGGTAACAGGAGAAAATATCCCGGAGATTCCGGGAAGAGGGATAACTTGCTAAAAAGTTTTCAAAATCCAGTTCTTTTTGGATTTCTTTCATATAGGCAAGCATCAGCAGTCCATACATTTTTACGTTGAAAATGTAGTCAGACAGAAGGGTGATTCTGCTTGCCAACATTTTCTGCCTGTTGAGGTAAGTCTCTTTATAGCCGGTCAAAGCCTGGGAAACCTTGTTGTTTGTTTCTGCAATGTCACTGGATAAAACATCAATGCAGCTTTGCATAACGTCGTTTATGATCGATAGATTGTCTATGCTGTAGAGCTTTATTTTCTCTTCAAATTCCCGGTCAGACAACTTGTTTTTGTCCCATTCATACAGGCTGGTTTCGGTCGGAAGCTTGCTTTTTGTGATAATAGCGGTAATCTTATTTTTACAATAAGTTTCCACATCATCACTTACCGGGAGGGAGACATACGACGGTATCGTGTTAAGGACAGAAGAATCGGAATATCCTTCTTCCTCTGCAACATTGCGGAAGGTTGTGTTGGTAACCGTGCTTATTTTTCCGTTTTCCTCCTGCAAGTCTGTAATGGAAAATACAACATGATAGGTTCCGCTGTTGGCATTTTGCTCTAAATCTGCAATCTCTACCTGATACAGGGAGGTATTGACGATGGTTTTCGCACAGTTTAAAATTGCCCGCTGAACGGTTGCTTTCGGCGTGGTTTCGCTTCGATAGCCTGCAATAGCAACGGTACCGAGATTTGTACCTGTAAGCAGAGCGAGAGCCTGATATTTATCATAGGTTTCCATCTGATAGGTTGGTCCCATAGAAGTTTGGAGAAAGGTCTGCAGATCGGTAGAATGGTAGTAGGCTGTGACGAGAGATGCCTGCCCCGTAAATGTGGTTTTACTTTTATATGTTCCGTATTGGGAATAGGTGGTATCATCAGACAGTGCCAAAATGTGTTCCACAACGGCATTGAATTTTTGTATGTAATTGCTGTCAGGGTTGTTTGCGTCAAAGCTGCTTTCGTACATACCTTCCGGAAGAACGTTGGCTGCTTCCGTATGCTGTTTCATATATTTGTGAGTGGTTTTGGCGCTGTCAATTTTGTTTTCGTTGCAATAGGAGTTGTATTTGGCAGTATAGTCGCGGTATGCGTTTTGAAATTCTACGGGCATTTCCGCAAGGACTTCCGGACTGAAATAGTAAATATACGAACCTCCGCTGGGGTTTAGCAGCATAAAAGCTGCGTTGATGTTTTCATCACCACCCTCCACATAGAGGCAGTTTTTTAGCGAGTCCACATCTGTTTCGGTGACAATGGAATTGGCAAGATTTTCCCGGTCAATTAAAATAGTGGTATCCTCGCCGTAGCCTCTGGTAATATCGGTACTGTGACATTTGGGGCATTCTTCATGAAAATCGTCCCGGTAAGGCTTTCGGATTTCGTTACCGTCCGCATCATACTGCTTTTGAATGGTTTCCTCCTGACAATCTAGATTGTTGCAGGTGCTGCATAAATCATAGACACGGATTTCTCTTGCTGCGGAATCAAAAGCAAAGAGACACTGCATCTGCTCCGCAACATCATCCACCAGAAAATCATAAATACTTTTTTCGTTTGCGGAATATTCGTAAGACAATTCCGTTAATGTGCCGTCCACATGGGCAATTTTGTAATGAGAGGCTTTGTCAAAAACCCTGTGCAGCAGGGAGAGCTTAGGATTTTCTTCATCATAAAATTTTGTTACCTGATAGCCATGCAGTTCTAAGTCCGTATCGGTGTTGCATTCAAAATTTCGCAGTAAAACCTGGCTTAATTCTGCTTCCGCCAGAGAAGTTCCCACCACATCTTTGGTTTCGGTTTCTTCGTCCTGGCAGGTGACTTTGATTTGGAATTTTTCATTGTATTCCGGGAGGTGGACGGTTTTTAAATCAGAAATTTCGTTCCATAAGGGATTTGGTTTTCCGTTTAAATATTTTGCCACGGTAAAGAAAATTTCATTTGGGCTGGTGAGGCTTCTTGTGTATTTTAGTCCGGTGACACCGTCAATACTGCCATACACAGTCCCGCTTTTTGCTTCCAGAATTAAAATTGGCAGTTCTGCCTGTCTGTTATCATTAAAAAATAATTTCTTCAAAACAAGCACCTCCTTGTTAGTTTTGCGGTGAAAATTCATTGAGTAAATGGGTTACATCCTGCTGATACTGTTTTTGGAGTTTTTTCTGCGACAGTAAAAGGGCTTCGTATTCTGACTTTAGTTTTAAATTGTCAGAAATGAGGGTTTCATATTCCTGTTTCATTTTTAACGTCTCGCCTACAAGATGGAGCAGACCCTTCTCGCTGCAGTGTTTTAACTGCGATTTGAGAGCTTCGTTTTCTTTTTCTAATGCTGCAAGTTTGTTTTGATATTTTTTCCATTTAAAATTTGTCATAAGTCCTCCTTGAATGATAGTGAGAGGGAGCGGTTTACTCCCTCCTGTGAATGTTTTGGTTACATAGGTTTATCTGTAAAGGTTCGCTTTTCCGATACCGCTGCCTGTCATTTGGGAAGCGACGGCTTCGGTTAAGCATTTGGTGGTTTTACCGTTGGAGCAGATGGCATTCCGCATGGTTTTTTCAACGGTTGCCGCAAATTCGGCGCTGTCGGTGACATCGGGTAAGGTTAAGTCGCCAAAGGAAATGGATACATTTCCGCCCATAGCATTTGGATAAGAGGCTCTGTCCTGATAAACGGGGAGCGTGCTGTTGAAGAGCTGGTTCATGGGCGGGAGGTTTGCTTCTAAGACCGCGAGGGAAAACTCCGGGAGAGCCTGGGACAGGACGGTCTTGTCATGTCGGGAGATAGCAGAGGTCTGGTCGGATTTTGCGGCGGACATCAGACCTGGCTTCCGGTCGGTCAAATCTTCGGAAAGCGGCTCTTTGGATTTTGCACCGGAGAGAGCGATGTCCTGGTCAGAGAAAGCTTCCTGAAACACTGCATCGTGGTTCGTATCGGGTTCCGGCGGGGTGCCCTGGAAGGATGTAACACCCAGCTTTTCTAACATGGCAAGGATTTCGTCTGAATTTGTGCCTGTTCCCATCAAATCGGCTAACTGCTGCACGTTGTAATCGGTGATATAACCGCCTGTGAGCTGGTGAATGGCATTGTCTAAGGTGGTCATTTGTTCCTCGGGTTTTGTGGGTTCGGTATTTACGATTCTGTTCAGGAAATCCTGGACGACCGCTTTGTTCCCGGATAATACGCTGTCCCGCTCTTTTACGGCGGTATCGTAAGAGTTTTGAGCGTTGGAGGTGTTTGCTTTTGCTGCGTCTAATGCTGCCTTTAATGCAGTTGCCTGTTCTTTGGCTGCTAAATAGTTTTCGTTTGCTTTCTTGTATTTTTTGGAATTGGTGCCGTATTCTTTTGCGATTTTGTCCCGTTTTTGTTTTAAGTTGTCCCGTTCTGCCTTGGCATTATCATATTTTTCTTTTGCAGCCGCCTGATTGTTTTTGGCATTTTCGAGGCGGGATTGTGTGACTGCTACGTTGTTTTCATAGTCGGAAAGGCTTTTGTTGTAGGAATCCTTCACTTCTTCGTATGCAAAGGCGTCTGCCTGCCGGTCTGCCTGTTCGTTGGAAGCGGCAATCAGTTCGTCCATTTTGTCTAAGATGGAGGTAAAGCCTTTTTCCGGTGTGTAGCCATCTTTCCAGATTTCTTTCACGGCAGAGGACAGGGAGGTATTGTAGGAGGCGGACAGGTCGTTTAGCGTGCCTTTGATTCCTTCGGCATTCTGGTTTACGAGTTCCCTGGTTGCCGTAAATTCACTGTCTACGCTGCTGATGAGCTCATCGATATATGCTTCCAGCTCGTCGAGTAAATCGTCAAGGATGTCTTCCGTGTCGGAGATGTATTTGTCATACAT
>JAETQH010000094.1 GCA_021770785.1 Lachnospiraceae bacterium | reverse complement strand
AGAACCGATTGTGTTCCACTGGAAATATAATCTTGATGACATTGATGTATCGGAAGAAATCATTGTTGATACTCTGCCTGTCAAAAAGTCGAGTTAATTAAAGGATGAAATACTAGACAACATCATATTGTTCATATTATATGTGCCGCCATTAAAAAAATCGGAGTTGAACATTTTAATCTCATCTTCGGAAAGGATATCTGACGTTTTCCCACACCCTGAAATTATTACTACACAGCCAATAAAAACCGTAAATAAAAACGCTATTCTTTTCATCAATACACCATCCCCTATTTATCCTGCTAATCACAGATTCGTCCGACCGAACCTAAAAACTGAAGATTCATCAGCTCTTCTCCTTCATCAGTGAATAACTGAATTCATATCGAGGAAAGATATTTTGTCCACAGCCTTCACGATATATGGAATATACTCTTAAAAAATTTATCAAATCAACGGAATCACCTTCTTTCTCTAAAGATATAAACAAACATTTTTATACCCAATTCATTTATTATCAAAATATTGTGATAACCTTATTTAATTACACATTAACAGCTAATTTACTATATTTATAGTACATCCATATTATTTTTCACCCTGCATTTACACAACAGCTTCGGTAAATGCAAGGTGTCTTTATTTTATTTTAATTTTCTCCCTAATGTGGACTTCCACACATTACCATATATACATATAATCTCACTCAATCATACCAATCCTGCCAACTGACGGTAAATAAGAATAATATTGGCTGGTTTGACCATATATGTCACATGAAACAGTGATTAAGTATGAGTCTTTGTCATCAAATATAATTCCAAAACTATAGGTACAGCCATCTCCACTCTCTGATACTTTGCTATATGTAGAATGACAATCTGTATACTTATGAGAACCACTATAACTACTGCTTACAAAATTAAGAAATGATGCGCTGGAACCATCCGTATACTTCCATGTTACAGTTGCACTAACGTTTCCATATCCTGAAATATTGACTGTATGTGTTTGTGTAAATGTTGATGTCTGAGCTCTGGTTGCCGCAAGACACTGCATATTTGTTGTACAAATAATCATGATTGATAATACCATTGCAATAATTTTTTTTAATGTTTTCATACTTTTTACCTCCAAGGTATTCCTGTAATATTTGTTATCCAAAGCGCTCTTTACTTCTGATAACAGTCGTTGTTCTTTGCACCGTAAATATATTCTTAATTCTCTCAGCTGGTTTAGAGTCCCTTAACTCAGATCAATATATTCTTTTTTTACATATCCAGTTAAGTCCTCATTGCCATCCTGACCTTCAAAGACGATCTGATAAAAGTCATTTTCTTCTGCAATAATTTTTATGACCGCCCCCTGTTCTAACAGAGATAATACTTCCGCATCTGCATCTGCCCCGCTTCGTACCTTCAATGCATCTGTATTCACAATCCCTGTTTCAAACTCCAGTGTATTAATGTTTGCTGTTGAACCTTTTTCCGACTCTCCGCTGCATGCCGTCAACAATATTGTAATCGCAATAATTCCTATAAAATTTTTTGCTTTATGCATTTTTAATCCTCTCTGCTCTCAAATCATTTCACTGCCCCAAAATCGCATAAAAAGTCCCGTTTTATCCATATCAGCGCTTTTCAGTTATCTCGTCAATGATAGCTGGATTCCAACTATTTCCGTCATCAATTGTTTCAAACAAATATCCATCACATCGCATCTATACACCAATATATAAATGCTTATCTGAATGTGCCGACAGATTCCATTAAAGATCAGCTTCTGTGATCTTTATACATTTTCGCAATACTGATCTTTTCCTCAGATGAATCAATCTGCATGCATGCACTGCCATCCAAAGCATGCCAGATATGTCCATAACAATATTCTTCACCAAACAAAAGCAGATTTGTGTACGTCTGTGTCTCCGGTTCGATACACCATATTCCGTTTCTCGTAGATACGATAATCAGATCATCCAATAGCATGTAAGCAAATTCTCCGCCTATCTCCTCGAGGGAAATACATTCCAACTGCCCGGACTGGTAATCATATAGCCACAATTCATCATCTGATTCATAGGATTCTCCCCAGATGCAGAATTTATCATTTGCGAGTGGATACATTATTTTTGATGGCGTCAATAACGTAATCTTTCCACCTTTTTCCCTGTCTTCAATGTAGATACTGCCAGTTTTAAAATTTCTTTGTTTTGCACCATCAGGAGCGTACATTTCATAAGTACATATTTTGCCGTCAATAATGGATATCTGTTCATACGGTGACGCCAGATCCAGTCCCTCTTTTTCGAGCTTTATTTCTTTCTTTATGATATCATAGCTATAAAGTTTGATCGGATGTTCATTCGTTTCCAGATCGTCCTGATCATACCAGTATATTTTCTGTTCCCCCAGATTTGGTATGATATCCCAGAGCTCTCCTTCTGTATCGCCATCTGAAAAGATTGTCTCCGCCACGCTGTCCTTCTCTGTCAGTGACAGCATTTTGATACGCCATGACACATTTTCCAGTCTCGGGTACTCCTCCCAGATCAGTATCTTCCCATCTGTACACAGATCCGTAATCGCGATGATGTCTTCCGCCTGGTACAATATTTTTGTTTCTCCAGAGTGCATATCATATGACATCACTTTCGTGCGATGCTCTGCTGTCGGTTCTATGGCGCCTTTCCCTTCATGGTCTGTCAGATAATCAATATAGTCTGCTTCATAATAGACCATATCATCATATACAGCCCAAGAAGAAACATATGCGTGTTCTGGTATCGGAACATCTATAATGCCCAGACAAACCTGCTCTTTAAGATGATCCGATTCTGTGTAGCTGACCATTTCTTTTTTCTGTTCCCGGAAATCAAAAAGGCTGTCGTCCCTGCTGCCACAGCCTGCAATACTGACTATGAACATAAGTATTAGCGCTATATACCGTTTTCCCATAAATTTACTGCTCTCTTTTAATAAATTAAATATCTGTCCGATTCTTTATTAATACTGTTGAAAGCTTCTGATAATGGCACATAATGAATACCATAATATGCATCATTGTTATTGCAGTCGACAATTCGAACTATATCTGTAGTTCTATTGATATAATCAAGGCTTAAATAATGTCCTGAAGCATGTCCTCCATAATATCCAATGTATTGCGTCCTGGCATGAAGAATCACTGGCTTACAATTCGTCAGGGACTTTGCCACGTAATCTTCAAATGTCGATTCCTTCAAATTCTTTCCCTGTACATATATGTAGTTTGCGCTGCCATGATAATATTTGTTCAATGCGGCTGCGGCCTGAAATACTATCAGATGTCCCTGCCCATCAACATTATATTCATTATCAAGCGTTGCAATTTTATCGGCATTGGTGGAACCTTTCACATTTCCCTGACTATTTAAACCATACAATGTCTGCAATACAGTCGTGGTGCCACAATTGTAGTTTTTGGTCTGTTTTATGTTGGTTACAGATTGATAACATTCATTTCCACCGCCGCCAGCAGGGGCTATTCCACTTTCAATGCGGCTTTTTAAGACATCTTTTAAAAACGTTTCCGCATACTCTTCCCCATATTCGCTCCTCATAAGTTTAAACTGCTCATCATCTTTGTACTCTTCGTAAATACTCTCCAAATCAGGGACTGTTGGATTCTCTGCGGCAAAGACAGTTGATGCATTTGTAAACAATAAAACCACTGCTGTAAAAACAGATACAATTCTCTTTATATTCATTTAAAATCCTCCTCACAACTAAAATAATACGAAACAGTATTATTTTCATCTGATGTGCTCTAAAATTTTCCACCACTACAAAAGCAGCTCAAATCAAATCCAATGGAATCACCCTCTTTCTTCAAGGATATAAACAGACAATTTTATACCCTGTTTATTTATATATAATGATTGATCTTTGCTGCCTTTTGTTGACCTTTACTTTTCATTAATTTTGAAGTGTTTTAAATTGAGTGCTGATTTATTAAAGCAAAAAAACATATATATGGACATGTACAAAAATCAAACATAATATATCAAAATATTTTGATTATCCAATTTAAATATGTATTTATAGTTTAATTACTATATTTATAGTACATCAACTTATTTTTTTCACCTTGCATTTACACAACAGCTCAGGTAAATGCAAGGCGTCTTTATTTTGTTTTAATTTCCTCCTTAATGTGGACAAGATTCATATGTAAGTGTTGATATTTTTTCGCCCTTTATTAAATCCCCACATTTTGTACATCTTTTAGAATCATATGCTACTATGGTACAGCTTCCATCAGAATATTTTGTATGCTGATAACTGGTTACTGCCTCATATATGTGTTTACATATGCTTCGTTCTTGATCGTCTGTATGTTTGTTGTAATATATATTACCATTTTCATCTATATACACTTCATCGCCGTGACTAAAATCTATAGGCTTTTCTTCAAAGGGATTTTCTTTTAAAAGATTTTCTTCCCCTTTCGGAATAATCAGATATGTATCCAAGCCCTTCCAACTACTCCCATCATCATCCTCCCAAATAGCGCATGGTTTCTGATACGCCATTGCCGGAATGCTGCTGCCCAGCACACATACAGTCATGAGGAGCACTGCCATCCCCTTTTTCCAGACTTTCTTTCTCCCTGTTTCCATAATCCTCTCCATCCTTTTCCTCAATAAACTTTTTGATATCCCAAGTGACGGCGTCAATATCATTGACTGGCTGTCACCCTGCGATGCGGTCATGATACATCTGATATAATCCGCTTTTTGCTTTTTCGTCCTGCCCTTTAGTGCTGCCTCGTCACTGATCATCTCACTGACTGCAACCATCTCCCGAAACAGGTAATGTGCCAGCGGATTAAAGATATGTACTACCATAACGCCAAAACAGAAAAATCTTTCTATGGCATCCCTGCAGGACACATGGTTTAATTCGTGGAGGAGCACTTCCCCCAGTGCATCCTGATATCCATGATAGTCCACAGGAAGTAAGATGACTGGCTTTACCAGTCCCACAGTCACAGGCGAAGCAACACAGGGCGAGATACCCACTGCCACCTTTTTTCCCGTGTTTTGATCTTCTATATAATGATGGGTACTGTCTAAGAATACCATCTTACTTTTGCATTGCAGGCTGATCCTGATATACAGCGCGATCCATGTAATTAATGCAATTATGCATATTGTCAGAACAGTCCTGATCGCGGGCATGTACTTTTCATACCCCGTAATATAGACCAGTTTCCCTTCCGCATTAAAGACAAGCATACTTTTCCATAGATCTGTTCCGTTGAAGGCATTTATTTCTTTTATGTCATGGGTTTCTGGAAAGCTGACCCCTGCCACAACCTCCAGCAGCATCCTGACCACACCTTTCAGTTCAGCGGCCAGCCACGGGACAGGCAGCAGATAAAAAATAATATTGATCCTGAGCAGCCATCTTTTCCATTTTAATGGCAGCTCATATGACAGAACGGTGTTAAACAAAATATACATCAATGTACAGATACTTCCGCACATTATCATATGTACATATAATCTCATTGTTTCTCCCACTCCTTCAGCATCTGCCGCAATGCTTCAATCTCCTTTTCATCCGGCTTTTCCCCGCCGCTTAACATTGCCAGCATTTTTGCACATGATCCTCCGTAGTTCTTGACCAAAAAACTATGGGTCGCCTCTTCCAGATACGCTTCCCTGGTAATGGCAGGAACATACCGTTTGAACCGTTCTCCTTCGATTGCCCTTACCAGATCCTGCTGCTGCATCTTGAACAGGAACGTATTGAGGGTCTGCTTTTTCCAGTCCTTTTGTGTTCTCGCATTGAAATCATCCAAAAGCTCTCCCAGAAATACCGGCTCTCCTTTTGCCCACAATGTTTCCATGATTTCCAATTCCGCTTCTGTCATATTCCTCTTCTCCTTAATATGTACTATATTTATAGTATAATACGATACAGGAGAAAATTCAATACTTTTATTAGACAAAATCCGTTTTTCCTATCACCTCCACTTTTTCCAGATATCCGGCTGATAACCTACCGTAGCCTGTTTTCCATTTCTTACAACAGGGGTTTTCAGAACTTTCTGGTTTTCAAGTATTTTTTCGTCTTTGTCCTCATCTGCGGTATATTTTATCAACGCAAGCAAATCCTTGACATGCATTTCATGCTCCCTTATCTTAGCGGCAGCTACAGAACAGATCCCCTTGCTGTCACAGAGCAGGTAAACATCCCTGCTACTGTTTAAGTATCCTGCCGCTTCCTCTGCAGTATCATCCATGCTGTCAAGACTCCGCAAATCTTTATGCTCCAGATGGGACTACCTTGCCCCCTTATCTTTCTGTCTTGACTGATGCGCCCTGCTCGTCTCTTTTTCTTTTACTATCTGCTCTTTTTGCCTGAGCCTGTTCCTGACGCTCCTTGTATCCACTACTTTTTCTCCGTAGTTTTTTTCATACTCCGCACAAGCTGTCTCATAATCCTGATTCTCTTTCTTTGCCGCATTAAGTTCCTTATAAAATGCCTGAACAGAATCAAAATGATATTCTTTCACAATAGAAGAAAGCCTTTTTTTCATATTGGATATCTGATTGTCAAGATGGTCAATCTCCTGCTGTAACTCCTTGCGCCTGCCGCCTTTGAAAATGCCCGTGCATCCTGACAGTTCCTTTTTTAGTTCATCCCTCTTTTTCTCACGTCCAAAGATTGCCTTGTTCTGTTCTTTCAGCCTGCCCTCGATCTCTTGCAGGTGGGGATATTTACTTGCAAGCACGGAAGATCTTGGATATGGCGGCTTTTCCGCTGTCTGTTCGGTTTCAGCAGGAACAGGATTCTGCTCAGTCTTTATCTGCTTAATGATACTTTCTTTCCCTGTGGACACAACCGCTGGATATTCTGTATTTTTTTGCATATCCGGTTTCTGATGCGGATTTATGGGAAATGGTATCTTCTTCCTTTCCAACTGGACTGCCGGAGTATCTCCTGCATGGATACAGTTTTCCGTTTCTCTTGATGTTTCTTTTACGCCGTCAACAGCGTTTCCGATAATTTTCTCCGCTATATCCATTACCTTCCGCATGGCTTTCGCAATCAGAAGTTCTAATAACAGAATCGCCGCCCTGACAATCTCCCCAAACAGTTCCGGCTTTTGTCCGTTCTGCTCCACGGATTCCTTTGCCCTGTCCGTGATCTCCTTTTTCTTTAATTCCAAAATTTTTGATTCGGATACGCCGCTTACGATCGCTCGGTCAACAGCCCTGTTCCATTCCGTGCGGATTTCATTGTCTGCCTTTATCTCCTTCGCTTTCGGATTGTTTTTGCCGACCTTCTTTGTCGCAAGGTACGGACCGTTTCTATCAAATATGCTAAGCCGATCCTTATCATCGATCACCATCTGATTTATCAAATCCGTATAAAAAACCTTTGCTTCATCCAAAAAAGATTCCTGCTTGAAACGTCCGTCTTTGACGGTAAAAATCTTACGCTCATATATTTCGCCTTTTTTAATGATTTTGCAACCTTTGCGGATATTTCCGTCCCCGTCAAGAATCTCTTTCTTCGTCCGCACATGATGTCCCTGCTCGTCATAGAACATATTCCGGGTGGCAGTCTTTTCTGTTGGCTGCTCCAGCCGCTTCCTCTCCGCAAATATCATATGGATATGCAGGTTTGTTTTCTGCTTGTTATGGTGGAGCGCGGCAAAACACTCCACGCCGTACTTTTCCTTAAATTTGTCTACCATCCTTTTCAACAGATAGTCATGGTCATAGTTGATAAAGCTCTCTGGCAGGGCAATCATCAATTCCCTTGCCTCGATACACTTTCCGTTTGTGCCACTTTTTTCAAATTCCTCCTGATTGCACTTGGCAAGTTCCCGCCAGAATGCCCTGTCCGGCTCCGTTGCATGCCCCGCTCCCGGCTTCTGTGACATCATATATTCATAAGGGGAATCTGTAAAACGTGTCATACCGTCACTCCCCCTGTTCCGGTGCATCATCGGGATAATCGTCATAATCAGCAGCGTCCCCACTGTCATATCTTTCATCAGGGTAATCATCAAAATCAGTACTATCCTCCGCATTTGATCTTTCATCATGATAATCGTCACAGGCCGGTTTTCCCCTGTCCTGTCCGTTTTCCATGTCCGTCTGGTATGCCCCTTTCTTTTCTGACAGCTCCGCGTCCTCGTTGATTTCCGGCTCCTCATCATCGCCCCACAGGTCATCAAGATCCTCTGCATGACAGGAGGCGTGGTGTCCGCCTCCCCCGATGCATACGCCGTCAGCGGCATAAAAAATGCACCCATGCAGAGCACAAGCGCAGCCAGTACATACCATATTTTAATTTTCATCTTTTTCTGTCTCCTCCTTCTTCATAACAGCGTCTGCCTGCGGTATTTCCTTCATGGACTGGATCAGCCCCAGGATTTTCGGCAGCTCCTCCGGTGAGGCTGTGATACCGCGCACCGCCTGTATAATCTCCATGTTTTCCTGCTCGGTAATCTGGCGCTCAATATCCCTTGCCCGCGCCTGCCACTCTGCCGTTTTCTGTCTTGCCTTCTCAAGTTCTGCTTTCAGTCTGTCAATCCTCATTTTCCACTGCTCCTTTCTGTCTGCCACACCCCACCGGGTCAAAATCATCAAAATCCCGCACTGCACGGAAAAACCACTTGTTGTTCACCCACTGCTGGAGCCTGCGTGTCACCGGCGGCGCGGTCGGCTTTTCATAAATCATTACATAAGGATCATATCCCAGATCACGCAGGGTATAAATGCGGTATAAATCCTGCTCATGGGTACTGCCGTAGTTTGTCAGCACATAGACGCGCCTGCGCCTGCTGTCCTTAATGTCAGTCAGTTCCGAAAAACGTTTAAAATAAGGGATCAGATCATCTTCCGGATTATCCCACGCAAAGTGCAGCATCTTTGTCCTTACGCGGTTTAACGCTTCCACTTTTTCAGGCGTCACCAGACGTATGTCAAGCCCCTGCGTAAAATCCACGTATGCGCTGCTGTCCGCAAGCTGTTTTAAAAGGCGTTCCCAGTCCGGGCACGCCAGTATATTTGCGTCCAGCAGCTTGATTTCTTTTTCCCCCGCCCAGAACTCGGACAGGTCCGCGACTGCCACGGCGCTTCTCCCTTCCTTTTCTGCCACGATACAAAATCCACACCCACGGGGGCAGCCACGCGATAAAAACCCGTAAGCCGTTCC
The DNA here is from genome assembly GCA_021770785.1 of Lachnospiraceae bacterium. GTDB lineage: Bacteria > Bacillota > Clostridia > Lachnospirales > Lachnospiraceae > Roseburia. The sequence goes on along the minus strand of JAETQH010000094.1, from coordinate 2,595 downwards.
CGCAAACTGCGGGTACAGCCCGTAATCTGGAAATGTATGCTCCACTTCATAAGGCAGCTTATTGTCAAGCCCGTACCCTGTTCCTCCCCTGACAATACAGTCAGCGCGGATTCTCCCGCTGTAATCTCTGGAATAGCTGTCGGTAAAGACACGGCTCATATATACAAGGTCATAGCGGCGCCTGCCGTCATGCCACTCCACCTGATCCCCCCTTGCCTTATGGTACGCTGAAAGTTTCATCAGGCACAGGTTCGGCCACCTGTGCCCGTCCACATCAATTAGTCCAATCTTCATAGTATCCTCCTTAAAAGCGGGCAGGAGAATGACCTGCCCGTGTGCATAAAGACAGCGGCAGTCGCCCTTTAAGGCAGGCGTCCGCCGCTGTAAAATTTTGAACTCCAGTAATTTCCGTCTATGCTGGCATAGGATATGGGCGAGCCACAGTGGATCATGCGCCTTCCGCCCACGTAGATCCCGACATGCGTGACCGGGTTTGCCGTGGAATATGTCCCGGTAAAAAAGACCAGGTCCCCTGGCTGCATGTCCGCCCTGGAAACCGGCGTGCACAGGTTAAAAAGCCCCTGCGCGGTCTGCCTGCCGACACTGTCCACACCGGAATGGTTGACCACCCACGAGACATAGCCGGAGCAGTCAAAAGAAGTGGAAGGAGACGAACCGCCCCACACATACGGAAATCCCAGATATTTCTCTGCCTCCTCCAGCATTGCCGCAAAACTGCCGTCCCCCATTGCATCACCGGGATTCTGGGAAAAGTCCGGGTTCTGTGCCGCCCCGCCACCCGGTAAATATCCGTCTCCGCCATTGTCCACATAAAAATAGGGATCTAAATATTCCCCGTTGTGGGTGACTTCCAAATGCAGGTGCGCCCCCGTGCTGGTTCCGGTGTTTCCCACTGCGGCAATCACATCGCCGCGTTTTACTTCCTGCCCGGCGCTTACAGAAAGGGAAGAACAGTGTGCATACCTTGACTGGTATCCGTCCTCCCCCTCAATTACCACACACAGCCCATATGCCCCTGCGTCCCCAGCCGATACCACGTGCCCGTCCTGTACAGCCAGAATTGGCGTCCCTTCCGCTGCGCCTATGTCAATGCCGCGGTGCAGGTTCTTCTCACCGGAAAACGGGTGAATCCGGTATCCGTAAGGACTGGTGACACGGGAAATCCATTCAAAATCAAACGGGTTCCCGTAACACTGCCGGTTCCCGCAGGTCTGCATGTACACCCCGTAACGGTCTGCCGGACCGCCTGACGGCAGGCCAGCAGCGATAATCTCAGAAAGCGGTTTTACCGAAAGCGTTGTCTTTAGCACATGCCATTCGTATTCCTGTTCCTGTCCCTCCTCATCTATATAAGTACGTGTTTCTGTCACTTCCTCCCGCGCAAGCTCGTACTGCAGCCCAAACAGCCGTGAAAGCTCACCTGCTACCTGTGCATGGGTAAAGTCATCATATACTGCTGACAGATATCCCATCAGTTCATACGGGCTGTGCCCAATCTCACCAATGGAATAGCGGTATTCATCATACCCGGGATAATTGGTCTCAGTGTTGTCAACCGCGATGGGAAAGGGGCTGGAAACGCCTGTAAACAGGCACTTTTCAACCCCCTAATGCGTAACATCTGCCCCTTGTTTCTGCCCGTCTGGTGACGGTGACGGTAATTATTCATGTACCCCCGTTCCGGGGCTATCGTCACCAGCTAAAGGTGACGGTATTTCCCCTTTACCCCTACATATATTTTGACCGTCACCGTCACCCATGGAAAGGGAAACAAGGCGGGCGCTCTTTGTCCGGGTGAAGCCCATGCTGATATGGTGCTGTTTTTCCAGCGTCAGGGCGTGTTCCTTCAGGAGCCGGGTCAGGCTGTTCGGGGAGCCGGAAAAGCCGCCGTCTATCCCTTTCAGGCCGTCTAACAGTTCCGTAGCTGTCCCGCTGAACGTCTTACGGCTGGAAAGGAATTTCACCAGAACCGGCGTCAGGGTGTCGGCTGACGGCTCTCCGGAAAGGTAGGACACAAACCGCCAGACGGTCATATCCCGGTCAAATTCAAGCAGTAGCTGCATATCCTCTATGTCGCGCCCTGTGACGTGGAGGGTGGCCTTGTTCTCTGTCCGTTTGTCCTTTTCCAGCACATACATACTGTCAACCGCGCCGATTATCCCCACCGAGCCGGAAACCATGTTGAAGGGGTCGCTGTCCGGCATCTTGCGGACGTGGTGAATCAGCAGCACCGCAATCCTGAACCGGTCAGCAAAGGACTTGATACGCCCGATTTCGTCATAATCATTGGCGTAAGCGTTCTTATCATTGGTTATACTGCAGCGGGGACAGGATGCCGTCCCGGTTCAGTTTATCCGCGATCGCTTTCAGGCTGCACCCGGCCAGCTTCATGGCGAAGATATCCCTCACCACATCCGCCGCATACCCGTCAACCACCAGATGGTTCTTATCCTCCGGGTCCTTCAGGTACCCATAAGCGGCAAACGCCCCGATATACTCCCCGTTCTTCCGCTTGACCTCCATGTGGCTCCGTATCTTCACGGAGATGTCCCGGCAGTACGCATCATTGATGAG
>JAETQH010000213.1 GCA_021770785.1 Lachnospiraceae bacterium | reverse complement strand
TTTACCAGGCCATTTATGGTACTGCTTTCCCGGCCATACTTCCGGGCATCGGTCAAGCGTTGGTTTAATTCAGTTGCTTTTAAGAAATACGCTTTCAGACCATTCTGGCAGCATTTACGTCCATATGCCATCGCAAGATGTGTTTTTCCAACTCCCTGCGGCCCAATGAACGCAAGATTTTTATGAGCATAGAGAGCCGAAAGGGATGGCAGATTGCGCAGGGCATCTGTTTGTTTTCCATGAAGCTGCCCGAAATCAAAACTATCAAAAGTTTTTGGTTCTTTTAACGGAAGACGGCTCAATCGGAGCAAAGTTGAAACAATGTTTTCTTTCTTCTTTTGCTGCAGATAAGTAAACATTTCAGCGACTATCCGTATATTTTCTTCACTGTATTCATGTTCAACTGCAAGCTGTGCCATTTCCTGTGCATTCAGGTCAAGATTTAAATATTGAGCAGCATCCTGGATCTGCTCAAAAAATGAGTTATTCATCCCACAGCCCCTCCTCAAAGTTGAATTTACTAAAACCGGACTCATACGGAGGTGGATTAAGCTGTTGGATACGTATCCTTACCGGTGCAGTAGGACTTTCTTCCGGCTGTTCTGTAACATACTGATCTTTGCAGAAACTGTCCCGCCGGCCCCATGTGACATCATGTGATGTGAGTACTTTTGTCATTTTTGAGTCGTATATATAGAGTATGTAACCATCTCTTTTTACACGGCAGGTCTTTTCTGTGTACCAGTAAGGAACTCCAAAGCGGCGTCCTTCATAGTGAACAAAACCATCAAAGGAAATCTTACGTTCCGGACACAGGTAATACGATAATTCAATCGACTCCTTAAGTACAGAAGCGTTTTTCATGCAAAACAGTGTGTGTTTATCATTCGGAATGCAGTCAACTGCACGATGATAAATGCTGTTCTGCGTATTGCACCAACGGATCGCCTCATAATTCAGGTCCGTGATTTCATTGAAAACACGTCCTGGCAGGAAATTATCTTTTACGAACCGTACCAGACGTTCGACCGAGCCCTTTGTAAATGGGTGCCTTGGTTTACAAAGTTTTGTTCCAAAGCCAAGATTCCCCATAAACAGTTCATAATCTTTCTGCCAGATCGGATGTCCCTGTTCATCACGTCGGGTTACAACGCTTTTCATGTTATCTGTCAGGATATATTCAGGGATTCCCATATATAAAAATGCATGGATCATTCCAATAAACAGGTTCTCCTGTTTGGCATTTGGGAAAAATTCGATATACCGCTGTCCGCAGCAATGGCAGATCATGGCAAAACAGGCAACTTTATAAGTGTTACCGGAGGCATTTTCCACTTCCACGAATCCCCAGTCCATCTGGTATGATTCTCCCGGTGCAGTATGGTAACGTTGACCACGGCTACCTTGAGAGGCTACAAGCTGCCTTTTAGGTGGGACAAGTTCCTTATGATTGGAAATATACTCTTTAACGATGGTCAAGCCACCCTGGAAACCATTCTCTTTTAATCTGTCATAGCAGACAGCAGAGTTGGTAATTCCTTTTCGGAGTAGTTCATCAATAATGCCTGAGAATCCTGTCAGAAGAGTGTGTTC
>JAETQH010000212.1 GCA_021770785.1 Lachnospiraceae bacterium | reverse complement strand
ATTACTTGTGAGTTAAAAGTTTGTACCACTAAGAAGCCAGAAAATCCCAGTGTTTTTCTGACTCTTCCTGTAGCTCATGAATTATCTGTGTTATGTATGATTTAGGCTTTTGCTCCAAAAGGCGGAAAAAATGTTTCCGGAAATAGTGCATAAGGGCTGCTTCGGAAACCCTTCCTTTGGATGGTGTCCTTTGGTAACGGATCTGACTGGAACAAACCTTTCCAATAAAACGGCTGGAAAGGGTCTGTAGTATCCCCATTGCGATGCAGGACAGTTCCATATGCACTTCAATGGCACGTACCGTTTTCAGTATTTTTTTACGTGATCTTTCATCCTCCACACGCTCTAAGGGTGTGGGTTCCCCTTTCTTTTGGTAGTAGCTTAGTTTCGGCATGTGCTTTGACCAAAAGTGATAACAGAATGCGCCTGTCTGCTGTTTCAGTTCACGAAATGTGCATTCGATCCGGAAACGGTAGCTGTAAAGCCGGATAATGGATAGCGGATCAAGTGCCAGACTGGTGCTTGCCAGAATGCTCTGGATGCCATCCATTTCTACCAGTACAAACCGCAGTTCCTGGTACAGCTTCTGCCCCCAAAGAAGATCTATGCTGTAATAGCGTATCGTTTTCTTTTTGCCATAGAGTTCGGTTTCCGTTTCCATGAACTGTTCCTTATGGGAGGCGAACAGCCCTTTCAGGTGAACGGCATCCCCCTTTTTGGGCGGCCTGCCCCTGCCAGGTTTTCGGGGACCAGGCTTTTGGAACGCGGTACAGGACTTTTTGGCTTTGGTGACGATTTCCATGTGTACTTTCCCGCTGTTGTTTAATTCCCTGAGTTTTTCAAGGGCTGGCACAGTAAGGAAATACCTGTCCAGCAGGAGCAGGGAGTCTCCAAAAGTGAGGGCGGCATGATAAGAATCCTCCACCATCTGTACCACATGAGAGGCAGTTGAAACAGATGCGCCTTTCCATTCCCTGGCAGCCTGGAGCCCGTCATGGAGCCGGATGCTTAAGGGGATGCACGCCCAGCTGCGGAAGTTCCCGGCCAGTATGCCAAGCCCGCCGAACATATGCCCATGCATGTATTCTGGTTTTGCAGAATTCTCGGATTCCTGGAATAGCTTCTTCACCCCCGGCATACGGCGTCCTTCTTTTGACTGCTTTACCCCGTCACCAACAAGGACATGGAAGTTCCCTTCCTTGTAAAGGGGCGCATACAGTCTGACAGCAGAGAACCAGCGTTTTCGGATATCCTCTAATGACCATGAGGATGCCCTGAAAAAGTGAAGTATGGAATCATAGCAGCCCGGGGCAAGGGCAAGGTCACGAAGTATGGAAGTGACACCAAGCTTATCCGAACGGAGCATAAGCCCTGTGATGATGATCACAAACCATATTTGAAATAACTCTTCTGGTGGATTTATCCTTTTTTAGTTTGGCAACTTATAGGATACCATAAAACCATATGGAAGGGTTATTTTTTTATTGATAACTTACAACTCACAAGTTCATTATAAAATGTATTTTTTACTACTTCATCAAATTCTATTTTCTTAACTAAGCTAAGTGCCTGTTCTTTGCTTAACTTTAAAGTTTCCACTTCGCAAAAATCGTTCCACCCTATAAATTCTTCTGACGGTCTTGAAGATAAAAAATATTTATTTTCACCATACTTTTCAGAAAGAGCTTTTATCTCGCTGGTAATCTTCTCCGTTTTATCTCTATTAACTTCATCATATCCATCAAAAAAGATTATATAACCCCCTTCCTTCATACTATATTCAAAATATTCTTCGCTCAAATCAAATCCATTATCGCATAATGTTTTATATATACTTTGATATACTGATATTTCCCGCACTTCACAAATATTGAAACCTCTTAATTCAATCAAAACCGGGATAAATGAAGTGGTTTCAATAGTGTTGAGAAATAGATGCTTAAACAAAATAGATTTTCCCACTCCTCCTGTACCAGTCACTATAATCTTGTTACCTAATTCATACATACTTTCAATATTTTCTGTATTGATAACTTTCCCATTATATGACAATCCTATACATACATAAAAAGAATATAAATCTTTAGGTGCTCGCCTGTATATGATAGTCTTTATCTTACTATTCTTTTGCTTAGTATTTAACAAATACTTTTCATATGCCGTTTTATATCTTATTGAATCCTTTGCATCCAAATCCTTAAAAAATTTTTTTACCTTATCCCATGCTCCTTTTATTGAATCTTCTACAACACCTATTGCAACATTGGTCATAAATTCTTGACTATCAATCATACTCATTGGTTTTATCCTTTCGTGCTTTTTATTTTATCCATGTTTCAAACTATATCAAAATTAAAGCAAAGTAACACATTACCTACCCCTATGCTTCTCTTTCCTTTTCTGCTGTTTCAGTTCAAACTGCCGCTGTTTCTCTGCTTCACGTTGCTCTCGGCTCACAATCCTGCGTTCGGTTTTCAACTGCTCCTGTTGTAATTTCAAAGCCTGCTGTGATTTTGTTCCTATCCCAGTATTCTGTACTTGTTTCCGTACTTCACGCTGTACTCGTTTAGGATTGCGACCAGCTTCTTTTACATCAGTTGCCACAACCGGACTAAATCGTAACCGATAGTAATTTTTCAGAACAAAATCATAAATCTCATAGTCCCTTGGTTCTGTCCCAAATGTAACCTTACATACAGATAGCTTTCCTTCTGATACACGTTCAAACACTCCCACCCAAAACGGTTCCTCAAAAAATACTGTCAACTTTCCTGATACTTTGTCCATGACAATTCCTCCTTAAAATGGTTGTAATGAACAAAGAACGGACGACCCTAAGGAGGGAGGGCTACTTACACCAAATCGGTGCGACTGGACTACCTACCAGTTCTGCAAGATTTCCTTGCGTTGTGTTTTTATCTTTG
>JAETQH010000211.1 GCA_021770785.1 Lachnospiraceae bacterium | reverse complement strand
TCAACGAATCATGAAGGGTTATCACAGCCTATAATGAAAATGGGGACTGGCTCCACTACTGTTTTTAGTTTCCTTTTGGCTTTATAATAGCTTCAGGCAGGATCAAGTTTGATTGAACATTGGAGGATCTGCACCCCGTTTTTCAACGTAAATGTTTTGCCCTTGAGCACAGCATATTGTTGCACCTTTTTGGATAGCACGAGTAGCAAAGTCCGTATCAACTCGGGCAAATCTCCTGCCAATTCGATTGCAAAGGAGATGCTCTGTATGAAAGACCTTCTGGAAATTTCCTGTGGGCTGGACGTCCACAAAGATAAAATTGTTGCGTGTATCCTGACCGGCCCTTTGGGTAAGCCGACACACTCCGAAATCCGTGAGTTTACCACCCTGATCCCGGATATGATTGCTCTACGGGACTGGATCATTTCACAAAACTGCCATCATGTCGCTATGGAAAGCACGGGCATTTACTGGATGCCTATTTATGAAATACTGGAAGACGCTTTCTCCGGCGACATCACTTTGCTTGTTGTAAATGCACGCCATATGAAGAATGTCCCAGGCAAGAAAACAGATATGCGGGATTCCGAATGGATCTCCACCTTACTACGTGCCGGACTTTTGAATGGCAGCTTCATTCCCGAAAAAAGAATACGGGAGTTCCGTGACTTAAACCGTTACCGCAAAAGCGTCATCCGTGACATCACATCCCAGAAAAACAGGGTTGAGAAATTCCTGCAAAGCTCCGGTTTCCGCTTATCCTCTTTTATTTCTGATATTTTTGGCGCTTCCGGCAGGAACATCATCCTGCATCTCATTAAGCATGGCCGGATTGACCGGGCTTCTCTGGACTCCTGCTTAAAGACAAAGACCAGAAACCGCATGGATGAAATTCTCATGTCTGTAAATGGGACGCTTTCTGAACACCAGAAATCCTTCCTAAAAATCCTCATGAGCCATTACGATTCTTTAAAGGAACATCTTACTGAGGTTGAAACAAATCTTATGGAAGACATGGCTCCCTTTGCCTTGCAGGTTGGACAACTGAGCAGTATCTATGGAATAAGCACAACGGCTTCCTGTGCAATCATTGCTGAAATCGGCATTGATATGAAGCCCTTTAAAACTGCGGAACATATTTGTTCATGGGCAGGCCTGTGTCCTGGCAATAATGAAAGCGCCGGGAAACGGAAAAGCACATCGGTTACAAAAGGCAATCCTTACATAAAAAGCATGCTTTGTGAAATCGCCTGGGTGATTGCTGGAAAACGCAATACCTATCTTTCCGCATGGTATTGGAGAATCAAGCAGAAAAAAGGCGCTAAAAAAGCAATCGTTGCGCTTGCCAGAAAGCTTCTTGTCATCATCTACACAATGTTGAAACAGGGAACGTTATTTGACGAATCCTGTTTTGAAACCAGGCGTAAAAACTGTGAGCAAAAGCAGCTTTCCCGTTATATACGGGAATTGGAAAAACATGGTTACCATGTAGAAGCGCAAGTCTGATTTTTTGTATTACCAATATTTCACTGACAGCAGCCGCTTTTATGACTGCTTTATCATGATGCCTTCATGATTGTTGAAAACATTTGTTGTCAAGGTTCAGTTCTTGGCTACGAGCTTTATTTTCGTAGCAA
>JAETQH010000018.1 GCA_021770785.1 Lachnospiraceae bacterium | reverse complement strand
TAAGCGGATACACAGTGCCATTGGTTATATGACACCTCAGCAAAAGGAGGATGAGGAATTAAAAAAAGAAGCATAATCTTTCAGCTTTTTTTGTCCAAAGTATTGACATAGATCCAAATGATGTATAGCATTTGCGAGAGACACCTTCTTTCTCGTGGATGTTGCAAATGTTTGTTTTGCATATCCCATAATATGTATGATTTTGTCCGGCCATCAACGCTTTGATTATGCCCAGAAGGAGTTAAAGCTTCATTGTGCCAGCTATGTTTTAAAACCTATAGATAAGACACAATTATGTGATGAAATCCGGCACGCACTGGAGCTTAAGCAAAATCAGTCTCATCAACAGTCTGCAGCTGCCATTTCATCCATTGCTCCTGCTAAGACAGCTCGGGATCAGCTGGCAGAGGATGAGGACTTTATTTTCCGTGTACGAACCTATATCTATTCCAATTTATCCGATCCTGATCTGAACCGTTCTTCTATTGCAGAATATTTGCATATGAGTCCGGATTATTTATCTTATGTATTTCATCAGAAATTTGACCAGACTCTGAGTGCCTACATTACATCCATGCGCATTGATAAGGCAAAAGAGTTTCTTGAAAGAACCAGCTGGGGAATGGATATTATTGCAGAAAAAACCGGATTTTCCAGCAGCTCCTACTTTCATAAACAATTCAAAAAAATAACCGGTATTACTCCGCAGCAATACCGGTCTGGATAAAATTTTTATTATCTATCGAACAGAAAACACTTTCGTGCCGTGTGCAGGTACTACGACGGTTAATGCTTCCTTTCCGCTATGTAAAACCTCACCACTCCACAGCTCGGTAAATTCATAGGAATCCTTATCCGTTTCCCGTCCTGACAGCTCTTCCATATTCAAACAGATCTCCCGATCTGTATCACTGAGATTAAACAGTGCTGCCGTAAGCTTGCCGGTTTTTATGTTTGTATTTTTCCAGACAGCCTCCTCTTCCGATCTTCGCAGCTGTTCTCCCCTGCAGTCCTCGGAAAGTAACGCCAACAGCTCTTTATTAGTGAGAAGACCCAATGTAAAATCATCCATTTTGGTAAGCTCGGCGCCAATCATCAGCGGAGAACGGAACATACACCATAGCGTCATCATGGTCTTCTGCTCTTCCCTGGTAAACAGACAGTCTCTTTCTCCTGTCTCAAAGCCTTTACCGACCTTGCCGAGTGGCAGCATATCGCAATCCGGGAAACTGCCCTCTTTTACATGATCCTGCCATAGCTCACATCTCCAGAACATATTCTTAAGAAGCTCCCAGTTATCCCAGAAATCATCCGTAATACGCCACATGTTTGCATATCTGCAATACTGCCACGCACGGTCAATATGTGCAGGACCCGGGGAAAGGCTGAGTACAATTTCCCTGTTTGATTTCTGAATAGCCTTGTATAACATTTCGGTTTCATGCCATCCGGAAAAGCTGTCATTCCGATATATAAAGCTGTCACAGATATCATCACACTTAATAAAATCAACACCCCAGGAAGCATACATCTCTATCAGGGAATCATAATAGCTCTGACCTGCTTCTGTATTTCTCACTCCATACATATCCGGATTCCATCCGCAGATCGAGGACGGATCTGCCACCATGTCTGCGGTAAAAAATGTTCCTTTAACAGGAAGATGCTTTTCTGCTGCCGCACGTGGGATACCTCTCATAATATGAATACCGAATTTTAATCCAAGTTCATGTACATAAGAGGCCAACTGTGTAAATCCGCTTCCGTCTGCTGATGACGGAAATCTGCCGGGACTGGGCTGAAAACGTCCAAACTCATCCATTACATCATCTCCAAACGGAATGTACTGAAACTCCTTCCGTTTTGTTCCGGCATCATTGGAATACCATTCAATATCTACAACAACATACTCGTAGCCAAATTTCTTCAAATGTGCAGCCATATACTCTGCATTCTTTTTTACCTGTTCCTCACTCACCGTAGTATCATAATAATCATAGCTGTTCCAGCCCATAGGCGGTGTAACCGCAAACTTATTCTTGTTCATCAAACTTATACTCCTTTATCATTTTATGAAGATCCTCTGTTTTATCCTTTGCACCGGCATCATTTGCATGACATGCCCAGTCAATCTTTCCACCTTCACACATCATAAAGAATCCGGTGTCATTATCCAATACTTCAATACCCTTTTGTACATAGTCAGATAATGCCCATTCTCCATCTGCACGATCCATATTATAATCCATAACGTCGGAATCTGCCAGATGCTCATCCATCAGAATAACCCTTCCATCTTCAGCCGTAACCGCTTCTGCATCAGCCTGTGTATAGGTAACCTTGTATCCTGCTTCCGATCCGTCCAGTACTGCTCCTCCACGGTCTTCATAGCTATTGCTCGGAAGTGCCTTGACATAATCTTCATCTGCTATTGCTCCAAGATAGTCAGATGCTGCCTGAAACTGGGGATAGCTCATACCATCACCAATAAACAGAAAACATATTTCGGTGCTTTTGCTGTTTCTTCTTGCGTCTGCGTTTCTGCAGATACTTCTGTTACGATTGTTTCCTGCTCTGTTGCTGCTGTACTTTCTGTCTGTGCCGGTGACGGTGACTCAGAAGAAGTCTGGTCTGCTGCAGGTGCTCCGGAGCATGCTGCCATAGACATTGCCATTACAACAGCAAGCATACCCTTCATCATACTCTTAATTCTCATAATCGTTTCTCCTCTCTGAAACATGTTTTGTTTTTCCTCTGCTTCACTATACAATACCGTTGTAAAAACCAATGTCCAAAGTAGGAAAAATTTGAGTAAATTCCGACACTTATTTTATGCAGTTCTATCTTTATGAGATTTCATCAACATCATAATACTTAAAATCCCGGAAGCAGGCACTTCCTCCTGTTTCCTCTGCCGCATAGCAGAACAGACCAAACCGGCAACCAGTAAAATGATCCAGTTTGAAGTACAGCTTATGCACGGTTCCGATGGGTAGCCAGTCTCCCTTATTTACCCGGTAATAGCAGCGTGCTTCATCCTTCATGTTACAGAAATCTGCTTCAAGACGAAAATCCATCTGGTGTGATTCAACAACAGTTCCTTCCGTCATATCCAATATACCATCTTCTTTTTTATCCAGCATAAGGACTTCATATTTTCCATGATGTTTTGTAATGCCAACTGCAGCATAACAGCTCTGCAACGCACACAAACCTGCGACATCGCCCTCTTTCAATGCAGAAGCATCAACAGTAACCTCAGCTGCGCAGGACGGATAACTCATCCTTTGCGTAAGCGTATTTACTGCCTGTGTAAGCTCTGTACAAACTTCCCGTGTTGTAATTGTATAGGTTCCCTGCAATGCATCCAGATGATAGTACCGTGGATCTGGATCATGATTAAACTGCCAGCGCGGAAGCAGCCCATTACAGAAATCATCACTTCCCACTAATGGCTGATAAATATATCCTGGTCTGGTACTGTGAACCTCTATTTCTTCCGGCACATGTCCGTTCTGTCCAAAAAACGGAAAATGATCCTTCCAGGTAACCGGAAGCAGAATAGGAATCCGTCCAACTGCTCCGGAATCCTGAAACAGCATTGCATACCACTTTCCATCTGGCGTATCCACTATTCCTCCCTGTGCCACGCCCTGTCCACAATATCCACGATCATCACAAAGTACATCTCCACCCGTGAATTCTCCTTCCAGAGAATCACTGTAAAAGCATGCTTCCGTCCGCATCCAGCGGTCTCTCAGGGAATGAATCAGAAAAATATAATAATAGCCGTTTATTTTTTGAATATGAGAACCCTCATAGCCTAGCTCCGGGTTCTTATGATCACTGACTAAAAGACGATGTAATCCGTCCTTCTTTGGTGCAGTCAAATCTTCATTCAATTCTGTAATCCAGATTTCATCATTTCCATATACAATATAGTTTCTGCCATCCTCATCAAATAATAAAGAACCGTCATGATAAAAGCCTTCTATCAGCTGCTTTTTCCATGGACCATCTATTTTTTCCGAAGTATACAAATAAGTCTTACGGGTATCATTTGCCACAAAGCAGATATAAAATCGGCCTTCATGATAGCGCAGGGAAGCTGCCCACATGCCCTGTCCGTAAATATTCTGACCGCTTTTCAGTTGCTGCGCATCCGTATGATCCAACGTCTCATAGACATAAGTCACATGCTCCCAGTGCACCAGATCAAAAGACTGCAGAATCTCACAGCCCGGCATAAAGTGCATGGTTGTGGATACCATATAATAGGTGTCTTCTACGCGGATCACGTCCAGATCTGGATAATCCAATCTTGTTATAGGATTTACATTCATTGTTTATTCCTTTCTGTTTTATCTCCATATTCTTTCTTTGTTCTATTCTATTTTTACTATTTTATCTTTGTTTCTTATCCGTCTGCCTTTTCAACTCTTCTCTGCCCCATTTCACTATTGCTAATATCACAATCTCACAGTAAAATATAATAATCGAAAACGATCCTGCACCATGTTATTCATCAGAAATTTCCGGTTTGCACAGATTTACCGGGAATAAACAGAAGGAGACCAGCATGAAGGAAAACCGTTTTGTCACTTTCATTATACAACACAATCGAATTCAAGGTGTCTTTCTTTTATGCAAAATCACGAACTTGCTCATTTATAGTTATAAATTTAAATTAGATTCTTTTATTTAAAAAAGCAATAAATTTTTCAAAATGCATAGGTGTTCCCTGAATATTCTGCACTTTCAGGCGGTTCTCCTCACTAAAGCCCACCAGAATATTGTGGTTTGCCTCCGCCAGATAGTCGATAATACCGTCGATATCAGACTTGATATTTTTCGGACACTGGATATACAAGTGCTTGTTGGCACTGATATGCAGGGTATAGGAAATACTGAAATGATACCAGAAAAACTTATGCAAGGTGGAATACTTGTAAATCCAGATAATTTCATTGATGGGGACGATGGCATTTCCATAAACGGAGGTTTCAATGAAAAAATGCTCCGTGATAAACATGTCCTCCGTGGCAAGCTGGGGCAGGGTCGCAAGCTCTTCCTCCGCCTGCTCTAGGAGCTTCTTCGGGTTCCCAAACAGTGCTAAATCCTGACAGGCAGGAGAGAACGTCGGGAAGAAGATATAGAGGGCGGAGAGTATGACACATAACAGTGCATAGCCTCCGGTGACAAAAATTGCCCCAAACATAAGGTAGTTTCCCAGCTTGTGGAAGCCGGGTTCACTGATGTAATAGCGGGAAACCTTGTTGCGGATTCCATTTTCTGTCCAGTTTAAATCGGTAGAGAGGTTGGTCAGAAGCGTGTCGTAGCTTTCTCCGCCGTTGATGATTTTGCCCTGAATGGTAACCTCGTCAATGGAGGGAAGACCCTCTTCGCTGGTGCTTGGGGAGAGCAGCACGATAATACATTCCCCGGCACGGGTGGTGTAGTAAAAATATCCGGTGGTCTGCCCCAGCAGCGTGGTGGTGTAGCCGGAAAATTTCAGGTCTTTCAGGGTGGTGCTGACATACTCCGTGTGGCTGCGGTAGGCTGTCTCTAAGGATTCCTTTTGGGAAAGGTGTGCAGGGGAAAGCAGCACGGAAAGAGAGAGGGCATACCACAGCACCAACAGAAGAAACAGGTAGGCGATGGGGGCGAAGAGCCTGCGTTTGTAAAATGCTATGATATTTTTTGAGATATAGTGGTCGTAATTTTCGGGCATATGTTAAACCTGGGCTTCCTTTTTGGTATTTCTATGGCTAAGAACAGTAATATTATATTCGCTTCTGTGGACTTATACAATAGTTTTTGGAAATTTGATGAAAAGCGCCTTAGGTTATGTAAGTACGGTGGATGATTCCGTAACAGGGAAACCGTAGCGCTGAACCGTTACGAAAAAAGAATCTCAAGCAGGCTACAGTTTTGTGGAACGAACAGGTATTGTGGAAAAACTTTATTGTGAATACTATGTCCCTGTCAATGTAGATAAGTGGTATGAGCAAATTAAAGTGTCATCAGAAATGAATGCACTTTTATTACGGCTGTACCGAAAGATAGGCCAACTGGAAGGTGTCATTGCGTTGATGGACTCATGGGAATTGGAATGTGTAAATAATTTGGTTGATAGAAAGAATATAGCATGTTACTATAAAGATAAGTATTAGGCAGTAGAATTGACGGACTACTTTGACCGAAGGCATGATAATGAATTTATATAGGCAGAGATAAAAGCGATTGATTTCTTTTCAGAATTAAATCACTTGCGCCGGAGCAGGCGGACAGGAAATATCAATCAATGGTTATTATTTTATTTGAAATATTGATTCGGGCAATTGAGGTAGAGTATAATTTCATTATTGAGCAGCATCGATGTAAGATGATAAATGCGCTCATCAAAATGAGAATTGTGAAACAGATAAATGAAAAACAGCGTTATCTGGTATATGGATATGTATCGTTGATGGAATGGATTAAAAAAATATGATTTTTTGTTGTAGGGGATTATTGAATAAATAGACAGTGAATACAGGGGGTATTTTAAATGAATTCTTCAAATACAAAAGATCCAAGAAATGCATTGTCCAGTTGGAGTGGTTATGAATTTCAGGGACAGATTGCGTTGATTGTAGTATTAGAGAAGCTGATAGAAAAGAAAATTCCTGCAGAAAAGTGTGAATTAATGCTGGAAGATTTAGAAGATTTTTCTATTTATGTTGAAGGGGAACGCATTAGTACGCACCAAGTAAAGGCAACAAACGATAAAAGTATAAATGATTATAAAGAGGCGTTATACAAGATGGCAGCAAGCATTCAAAATGATAAAAATACAAAAGCGTATTTGCATACCAGCAATGTGTTGGAAACAGAAAAATGGGCTGGAAAAGTGAAAGCTGCAATTGAGGGGTTTGTTCCTGAAACAGAGAAGAATTTAAGTACATGCCTTTTGGATGATAGTGAAATAAACAAGAAAGTAGAAAAATTGCAGGAGAGATATAAGAAAAAAAGCAGCTTTAAGACGAAAAAGACTGGTGTATGGGAAGAAATATATCGTTCTATGGATGATGTTGGGGATGAATCTGAATTAACTGCTGATAATCTAAAAAGTGCAATAGAAAAGTATTTAAAGGATTTACCAAAGGTTGATTTGTCAAAGGACAAGCTTTTGGATAGAATTTTATATTATGAATATCGAAACGATATCAATGTGGATCGAAAGAGCACAAGAGAACGTATAGAAGAATTGATAAAAGAATATTGGGGGAATGAGAAAGCGGAAATAAGGGCGGGGAGTGAATACAGGTATCGTTATGCATTGCAGGAAGTGATCCATGATTATGTTGTTAAGAATCACGAAGGAAATAATAATGGAGAACGTATTTGTTTTACTGATATAAAATGTATTTTGGATAAGGAGAGTTTAGGAACCAGAGAATATAAGATATTAAGGAATAAGGATATATTTTTTGAAAAACTTGAGGAATATTGTGTAGATGAATGTGAGGATAAGAGATGTGAAAGTTGTGATTTATATGAAAAAATAACGTGGTTTAAGTCTTTGTCTAATCAGGAATTGGAAAAAGTATTTCATTTAATGTCACCACATATTAATAAAAAGCTGGATGAGGACAGTAATATAGTAAAAGAAGATGGACTATTGGACAGTTTTTTCTATACATTGAACCATATGGATTTTGCAAAGATTATCCATAATGCTAAAATAGTGTACCAGGAAGGTAAAGATAATTGTATGCTGACAGACATTCAGGTACCAAGGAATGGGAAAACTGGAATTATCCGAGGGTTTATGGATAATGAAACAATAGATGAAATATGCAGTAAAATCATGAAAAACAGAGAGTTTGCAAAGGAGCGGATGGAGATCGATGCTTTGATTGTTTCTAATCAGAGTGGAGAGAAAATACGAATAGATGATATGTGCAGAAAGCTGGTAGATTCAACCAGAAAAGACGATGAATGGTCTTATCTAAAAATTACGGAGAAAAAAGATGTATATATGGTTGATTCATTTCAATTTGTAGAAGAACATAAATGAAAGGGTGACTTGGGGAAATGGTGCAGGAAAAGGGAATTTTTGATTGGATAGATATGATTTTGAAAAGAAATAACTTTAAGACATTGGATGTAGCAGAAGGAATAGAAGATTATATAAAGGAACTTGAAAAAGGAAAATTAATTAAATATGCATTATACCAATCTGTAGGCATGTGTATACAGTATCTTTTGATATTGGATATTGGTGATATAAAGATATCAAGTATAGATTTAGGAATAGAGCAGAGGAAAATCTATAAAAGTTTATTGGAATTGGGTGATATATTAGAACCTGAATTCGATAAAAATGTGTCATTATTGCTTTGCGTAGACAACAGTGCGGAAGAGGAAAATTTGGAGAAAAAGATTTTAGAGATTGAAGAAGATCCTTATTGTTTTAAAAAATTTGTGCTTACTTATTCACAAAAAGAAATAGAATTTCTTGAGAAACAAACAGATAGAAACGCAATTTGGAATTATATGCAGCAAGTTGTAGTTGGCCTGCGTGAAGGGGAAATAAATTTTAGCGATATAGGAATAAAATTTATAATGAAATTATATATTAAACT
Source organism: Lachnospiraceae bacterium (assembly GCA_021770785.1). Taxonomy (GTDB): domain Bacteria; phylum Bacillota; class Clostridia; order Lachnospirales; family Lachnospiraceae; genus Roseburia. The sequence goes on along the minus strand of JAETQH010000018.1, from coordinate 63,866 downwards.
TCCATTCTTACCAGCAGATATTGCTAAGCAGCAGGAGAAGCCAAAGTTAATGGAAGAAATAGAGAACAGTTTGGAAGAAAAATATAGAGGGATTTGGGAATCCATAAAAGATATGGATATAAAAGGAATTGAAGAAATAAAGGATTATACAGAAGAACAGATAGACAGCCTTTTAAATAAATGGTATGTGGAGGAAGAGTAATGGGATTTCGCCTTGAAAGCTTGGAAATGCATAATTTTAAATTATTTGCACATGCAGTGATAGATGCAGAAAATGCGAGCCTTATTATGCTTGATGGACCGAATGGGTATGGAAAAACAAGCACATTTGACGCAATGGAATATTTGTTTACTGGTAATGTGCAGAGGGTTTCTGAAAATGGGATAAGTAAATCAAATATAGTTTTTGATGAGGATTGCTTAATAAAAAATCCCTCTGATGGGACGACGGCATATGTAAAAGGAATTCTTTATTCAGGAGAAAAAGGCCGGCTTGAAATTACAAGAGAGCTTCGTGAAGGAAGAGGCGTTGAAAATAATCCATCAAAGATAGGAGAAAGAACAAGCACAACCATAGTCTGGAATGGGGAAATCATTTGTAAAGATGAAACGGTGGAAAAAGCAAATAAAGAGATAGTGCATTATATAGGAGAGTCTGTCTTGAATTATTATAATCAATTTTATTATATAGCGCAGGAAGACAGGCTGAGGTTCTTATCAAAGTCTGAGAGCGACAGAAGCAGGGAGATACAGAAACTATTTGGTATTCAGGAGGAAGAAGATAATTATAAAAAAATTGATAGGGCTTTGAAGATATTTCAAAGTATGAATAAAAAATATTCAAAGGATGTCGAAGCTAAAACAAATGATGTCCAGAAACTGAAGGAGGAATTGGAGGGGAAAAACAACGAATCTCATATCCAATATAAAGATTTAGTTGGAAATGAAGAAAATTCGCCAGTATGGAATCACAAACACCCTGTAATAGCGAATCAGGAAAAGTTAATGGAGATGGCTGAATGTATTAGGGCTGTGGGAATGTTTTCTAGGGAAATAGAATTATACAAAAAGGATATGAAAAATGATTGGATTAAGGAAAGGATAGACGATAGAGAAAAGTTAAAGAAGTATTTGTATCTGAATGGCCATTTAAATGATATGGATGCCTTAAAAGAAAACATGCAGAAATATTATGATATTGAAAGGATTTTAAAGTTGGCCGAAACAGAAAATGGAGATTGTGATTATGAAAAGTATGATTATGAAAAACTAAAGGAATTATTGAGCTTGGATTTAAACTTGGAACAGACATCACAAATCAAAGAAGAGATTAAAAGTTACAGAAAGAATATTAAAGAGGAAGATGAAGCCAGGGACAGTATTGTGAAGCTGCAGGAGAAAATAAAGAAAGAGTGGGAAGCATTGCTGGATAAAAATTACGGTGAATTGTCAGATAGCAAATGCCCCTTATGTGGTCAGCCATATGGAAACAAGTCAGAAGTAATACAGAAGTTGGATACATATCGGCAGGTGATTGAAAACGGCAAGGGAGATTTCCAGAAGTTGATAGATCAGAAAAGCATTGATTTGAAAAAAATCTATGATTCATACTGCAAGGAACGAATTGAAGAGTATTTGAAACAGAATGAATGCTATTTAAATGATGCTTGTCGGCAAATATATAAGAATTGGAATCTGGTGATAGGCGATCACAAAGAGTTTTGCGAAAGCGGAAGAAATTATGCCATACCAATGGAGTATGTGATTGGAGAAGATGCGTTTGACCAAGCAGATGAGATTGTGAATGAATTTATAAAGGTACTGGAACAAAATAAATCTGGATTACCAGATGAATATTATAGTAATAAAGAAAAATATCAGTATAAAAATGTCTTTTCTTTAAATTATAATAATCAACAAGATAAGGTGCAGTATATTTCCACAGAAGATGAACATGAAAAAATATTATATATTGAGCAGGAATATTATGGAAGTAAGAGAAAAACATTATCAGATCAGGAAGATGAACTGGAGAAGTTACGTAAAAGGGCAAGTAGAATTGACGGAACGGAAAAGAATTTGAAGGAATTGAAAAATAAGGTAAAAAATGACTTGGGCATGTATAGAGAAAAATTGGTAAATCAACTAAAGATTCCTTTTTATCTGTATACAGGAAGGATTTTGCAAAATTATCAAGGTGGCTTGGGCATATGGATGAATATTATTGGTGGGGAGAGGATTCGCTTTGAGGCAGAAGGAAGACAGGGACATGATATATTATATACCTTGAGTTCCGGACAATTATCCGCTGTGGCTATCTCTATTGCTCTTACATTAAATAAAATATATGCACAGGACAGTATAAGATGTGTATTTATTGATGATCCGATTCAGACTATGGACGAATTGAATGTTGCATCCTTTTGTGAAGTTTTAAGGACAGATTTTAAAGAATACCAGTTTATTTTGTCTACGCATGAAGAAGATTTTTCAGACTATATTCGATATAAGTTTGAAAAATATGGTCTGCAAAACCGAACCGTAGATGTTCAGGATTTGTAAAGGGATTTTGACGAGGAAAGAAGGTGTAGGATATGAAGAGAGAAGAATATATATCTGATGAGACAGTTATCAAGCGTGCGAATGCGGCAGTAAGAATCGAGTTAGAGAAGAACAGGGCATTAGGAATTCCAACAGTTATATATGACAGGGAAAGCCAAATCATATATCGGGAAAATGAGGATGGAACCCGAACGGAAGTAGGAAAAAGGATGAGAAAGGAGCGTTACAGTGAGCGAGTTTCAAAAGAATCCTGAGATCGTTGTTTTCGCAGGTCCGAACGGTTCTGGTAAGAGTACGTTTACACAATTGCTAAAACCTCCAATAGACTATATAAATGCAGATGAAATTAAGAAATACTTAAAGTGTTCCGATTTAGAAGCGGCACAATTGGCCGAAAAACAGCGGGAAGAGCATATGGAGCAGATGAGGGAATTTTGCTTTGAAACGGTGATGTCAACAGAGCGGAATTTAAAATTGTTAGAAAGGGCAAAGGGAAAAGGGTATTTTATACGCTGCTATTATATTCTTACGGCAGATCCGATGATTAATGTATGGCGTGTGAAGGCAAGGGTAGAAGCTGGCGGGCATGATGTACCGGAAGAGAAAATAATAACAAGATATGACAGGGCGTTGGCATTGGTTAAAAATTTGATTAGGGTTTGTGATATTTGCCATATATATGATAATTCAGCTAGCAGACCATTTCGGATATTTAAAAAGAGAAAAGAATTGATGTATTTTGATGAATGTGATGACTGGTATTTTGGGGATATCTGTGCTTTGACAGGTGTTTCTGATATGCAAAAGAAAAATCTGAATTGAGTAGAACTGTAAATTTGGGAATTACAAAAGAAAATTGTAAATATTGCAGTGTTATGATAAAATTTCGTAAAGATCAAAAGTGAAGAAAGAGCCGAGGCATTGAAATATAAATATTTCTGTCAAGGCTCATTTCATATGTAAATCTTTATAAACTGGTCATAAATATTTTTTAGATTTAACTTGACAAAAGCAGAGACGCCTGCAATTACACCATCTGACTTTGATTTTGCAAGACAGACATTGTCAATAAGTAAGATGTGGGATTACAAAGGCGATGGTGGGTTTATGCCAACAAAGAATAAATCATCGGTAAGGAAAATTCAAATTGATTGGCAGAAGGTGTACTTACGCTGATATTTTATAATTTGTGAAAGTAAGTGGAAAACTATAACTTCTTGATTTTCCCCCCGAAAATTGATAGTATAACAATGTTAATAGCGAGAAAATATGTCATGAACGGAAAGTGAGAAGAACGTGGAGGCTTACAGTAGTTTTGCGGAGGTTTATGACTTGTTTATGGACAATGTTCCTTATGAGGAATGGTGTGTTTATATTACGGGTCTTTTAAAGGAATACGGGATAGAGGACGGACTGCTTTTGGATTTGGGCTGTGGGACGGGAAAACTGACACGGCTGCTTTGCGAGGCGGGCTTTGACATGATTGGGGTGGATAACTCGGAGGAAATGCTTAAGATTGCCAGGGCGGCGGAGTATGAAGAAGAAGAGGTTCCTGGCGGAGAAAACACTTCGATTTTGTATTTGCTTCAGGATATGCGGGAGTTTGAGCTTTATGGGACGGTGCGGGGAGTGGTGAGTATCTGCGACTCGATGAATTATATCCTGCAGGAACAGGAATTGCTGCAAGTGTTTCGTCTTGTGAATAATTATTTGGACCCCGGAGGAATTTTTGTTTTTGATTTGAACACTTTATATAAGTACAGGGAGCTTCTGGGAGAGAATACGATCAGCGAGAGCCGGGAAGAGGGCAGTTTTATCTGGGAAAACTACTTTGATGAGGACAGCGGGGTGAATGAGTATGATCTGACGCTGTTTATCAGGGAAAAGGGAGAGCTGTACCGGAGATATCAGGAGACGCATTATCAGCGGGCTTATGGGCTGGGGACGGTGAAAAACCTGTTGGAGGAAGCAGGGCTTGAGTTTGTGGCTGCTTATGATGCGTTTACCAGAGAACCGGTGAAAGAGGACAGTGAGCGGATTTATGTGATTGCCAGAGAGCAGGGGAAGAACGGAGGAAAAAATGAGTGATTATATTGTAAGAGCGACGGCGGCGGACAGCCAGATAAGGGCGTTTGCCATTACTTCAAAGGAGATGGTGGAGGAGGCGAGACGTGACCACGGCACCAGCCCTGTGATTACGGCAGCATTGGGAAGACTTCTCTCCAGCGCTGCCATGATGGGAACGATGATGAAGGGGGAAAAAGACCTTCTGACGGTGCAGATACAGTGCAGCGGTCCGGCAAAAGGACTGACGGTGACGGCAAATTCCAAGGGGGAGGTCAAGGGATTCCCCATGGCAGCTGATGTGGAACTGCCCCCCAACGCCCAGGGAAAATTAGATGTGGGCGGCGCCTTAGGACTTGGGGTGATGAGCGTGATTAAGGATATGGGGCTAAAGGAGCCTTATGTGGGGCAGATTGCGCTACAGACCGGGGAAATTGCAGAGGATTTGACCTATTATTTTGCCACTTCAGAGCAGATACCGTCTGCTGTGGGGCTTGGCGTGCTGGTGGATAAAAATTTATCCGTAAGGCAGGCGGGGGGCTTTATTATTCAGCTGATGCCCTTCACCAGTGACGAGGTGGTGGAAAAATTAGAGAAGAAAATCACGGAGATTGCTTCTGTGACGGAGATGTTAGAGGATGGCAAAACGCCGGAGATGATTTTAGAGGAAATTTTAGGAGAGTTCGGGGTAGAGATTACCGATAAGATGGATGCGGCATTCCGGTGCGACTGTTCTAAGAAAAAGGTGTCAAGAGCTATTGCGACTTTAAGTAAAAAGGATTTGGACGATATTATCGGCGATGGGGAATCCATCGAGGTTAAGTGCCAGTTCTGTAATAAGGCTTATGAGTTTACCGTAGAGGAATTAAAAGAAATGCGTGCCGGAAAATAGAACAGGAAAACGGAAAAAACCGTTTGGTGTGGAGGATTCAATGGAACAGGGATTTGTAAAGGTTGCGGCAGTGACGCCGAAGATAAGGGTTGCCGACACGAAATACAACGGAAAACAGATTTGTGATTTGATGGAAAATGCGGCGGAGCAGGGGGCAAAAATCATTGTGTTCCCGGAGCTTTGCATCACCGGATATACCTGTGGGGATTTGTTTTTGCAGGAAAAGCTGCTCCGGGAGGCAAGGGAAGAGCTTTTCACCATTGCGGCTGCCACGGCAGAGATAGATGCCATTGTCTTTGTGGGGCTGCCTTTAGCCCACAGGGGAAAACTATACAATGCGGCGGCTGCCTTGTGTGGGGGAAAGGTGTTAGGCATTGTACCGAAAACCTATCTGCCCAATTACAATGAATTTTATGAGGCGCGCCATTTCACCGGAGGAATGAAAGAGGTGGTGGAACTGCAGCTTGAAAAAGACTGGAAAGTTCCCTTTGGCACCAGCCAGATATTTACCTGTGCAGCCATGCCGGAGTTAAAAATTGCTGTGGAAATCTGCGAGGATTTGTGGACGCCGGAGCCGCCGAGTATCCGCCATGCAAGAAACGGAGCCAGTGTCATTGTTAACCTTTCCGCCTCCAATGAGATTACCGGAAAATCTGCCTACCGCAGGGAACTGGTAAAAAGCCAGTCGGCAAGACTTCTCTGCGGTTACATTTATGCCAGTGCGGGAGACGGGGAATCTACCCAGGACGTGGTATACAGCGGACATAACCTGATAGCGGAAAACGGTGTTATTTTAAAGGAGTCCAAAGAATTTACAGGTGAGACGATTTACTCGGAAATTGACGTACAGCGGTTAGAGGGCGAGAGACGGCGGATGACTACCTTCGAGCCGGAATGGAAGGATTATAAGGAGACGGAATTTTCCTTAAAAATAGAAAAGACGGAGCTTTCCCGCTATATTCAGGCAATGCCCTTTGTTCCCACCGGAAAAACAGACCGGGATATGCGCTGCGAGGAAATCCTTGCGATTCAGGCAAACGGCTTAAAGAAGCGGTTAGAGCATACGAACTGTAAAACAGCGGTGGTGGGGATTTCCGGCGGACTGGATTCCACCCTCGCGCTGCTGGTAACGGTGCGTGCCTTCGATTTGCTAGGAATGAACCATAAGCAGATTAAGGCGGTTACCATGCCGGGCTTTGGAACTACAGACCGCACCTACGACAATGCGGTGAAGCTCATTCACAGCTTGCAGGCGGATTTTATGGAAGTAGATATCCGGGAGGCGGTGAATGTTCATTTCCGGGATATCAATCAGAATCCGGATATCCATGATGTGACCTACGAGAACGGGCAGGCCAGGGAGCGTACCCAGATTTTGATGGATATTGCCAACAAATCCGGCGGCATGGTGATTGGAACCGGAGATTTGTCGGAGCTAGCGTTGGGCTGGGCGACCTACAACGGGGATCATATGTCCATGTATGCGGTAAACGCTTCCGTGCCGAAAACCTTAGTGCGCCATCTGGTGCAATATTATGCGGATACCTGTCAGGATAAAGAGTTAGAGCAGGTGCTGCTTGATGTGTTGGACACCCCGGTTTCCCCGGAGCTGCTTCCGCCGGAGGAGGGGCAGATTTCCCAGAAAACCGAGGATTTGGTGGGACCCTACGAGCTGCATGATTTTTATTTGTACCACATGCTGCGTCTGGGTTTCTCCCCGGCAAAGGTGTATCGGCTGGCAAAGCTGGCTTTTTGCGGAGTGTATGACGAAGAGACGATTTTAAAATGGCTGGAAATCTTTTACCGCAGATTCTTCGCCCAGCAGTTTAAGCGTTCCTGCCTGCCGGACGGTCCGAAGGTGGGAAGTGTGGCGGTGTCTCCGAGAGGCGATTTAAGAATGCCGTCAGATGCCTGTGGGGCGGTCTGGTTAGAGGAAGTGGAAAAATTGAAAAGGAGGCAGTAATGCAGTATCGTAAGAACAAAAAAGGGAATGATATTTCTGTGTTAGGCTATGGCTGTATGCGTTTTACCAAAAAAGGCGGCAGCATTGACATTGACAAAGCGGAAAAAGAGGTGATGGCAGCCATTGAGTCCGGCGTGAACTATTTGGATACGGCGTATGTTTATCCGGGAAGCGAAGCGGCAGTGGGAGAGATTCTGCACAGAAACGGGTGCAGGGAAAAGATTTATCTTGCTACTAAGCTGCCCCATTATCTGATAAAATCCATGGACGGCGTGGAAAAAATGTTTCAGGAGGAATTAAAACGCCTGAAAACAACTTATATAGACTATTATCTGATGCATATGCTTACGGATATCCCTACCTGGGAGCGATTGAAACAGATGGGAATGGCGGAGTGGATTGAGAAAAAGCTTGCCTCCGGAGAGATTCGGAATATCGGTTTTTCCTATCACGGAAATTCGGATATGTTTCAGAAACTGGTGGATGCCTATGACTGGGATTTTTGCCAGATTCAGTATAATTACATGGATGAGCATTCCCAGGCAGGAGTGGAAGGCTTAAGGTATGCCAATAAAAAAGGGCTTCCGGTTATTATTATGGAGCCGCTTCGGGGCGGCCGTCTGGTGAATCTGCTGCCGGAGAGCGCCAAGGAACTGTTCCACAAAGATGAAAAGCAGCGCACCCCTGCGGAATTGGCGTTAAAATGGCTTTACAACCAGCCGGAGGTGACCTGCGTGCTTTCCGGCATGAACTCCATGGAGATGGTGGAACAGAATGTGAAGACGGCATCCGAGTCTCCGGTGGGCTGTATGACGGAAGAGGATTTTGCCCTTGTGGAACAGGTGAAAAAGGAAATTGAAAAGAATGTAAAGGTGGGGTGCACCGGCTGCAGCTATTGTATGCCCTGCCCGAAGGGAGTGGATATTCCCGGAACCTTCCGCTGTTACAATGCCATGTATTCCGAGGGAAAAAGATCCGGGCGGCAGGATTACCTGCAATGCACGGCTTTTCGGAAGGATACCAGCAGCGCTTCTCAGTGCATCGGCTGCGGAAAATGTGAGAGCCACTGTCCGCAGCATATTGAAATCCGCAAAGAATTAAAGAACGCTGCGAGGGAACTAGAGACGATTCCCTACAAAGTGGTGAAATCTGCGATTCAGATTTTCAAATTGTGGTAGCCGTGGATTCAGAAATAACAGAAAGAGAGAATATGAGGATAGACGGAAATTTTGTTTTAAAAGGTAATATTGGCTTTTCGAGAGAGGACAAAACCCTTTGCTGCATGCCGGATTCGTATGTGGTGTGCGCAGAGGGCATTTGTATGGGTGTATTTGCCGAGGTGCCGGAGAAATACCGGAGCTTTCCGCTGATAGACTGCGGTGACGATTTGGTGATACCGGGAATGACGGATTTGCATTTACATGCGCCACAGTATACCTTCCGGGGACTGGGAATGGATTTGGAGCTGTTAGATTGGCTGCAAACGCACACGTTTCCCGAAGAGGCGAAATATCAGGATTTGGAGTATGCGAAAAAGGCTTACCGCATGTTCGTGGAGGATCTAAAGCGGAGTTTTACCACGAGAGCCTGCATTTTTGCCACGCTGCACAAAGAAGCAACGTTAGAGCTGATGGACCAGTTAGAGGAAAGCGGGCTTATCACCTGTGTGGGGAAAGTCAACATGGATAGAAACGGCGGCGAGGGGCTTTGTGAGGAACATGCAGCGGCATCCTTAGAAGAGACAAAAGAGTGGCTTGCCCGGGTTTCGGAGAAAAATTACAGACGTACCATGGCGATACTGACGCCGCGGTTTATTCCCTGCTGTAGTGATGAACTGATGCGGGGGCTTTCCGGGCTGCAGAAAAAGCATGGGCTTAAGGTGCAGTCCCATCTTTCGGAAAATCCTTCTGAGGTGGCATGGGTAAAAGAACTTGTGCAGGGGGCGGACAGCTATGCGGGGGCTTACGATTTGTTCTGTATGCTGGGAACGAAGGAATATCCGGCAGTGATGGCACATTGTGTGTATTGCAGCGACGAGGAAATGGATTTGATGAGACGGCGGGGTGTTTATGTGGCGCATTGTCCGGAATCGAATCTGAATTTGTCCTCAGGCATTGCCCCTGTCCGGAAATATTTAGAGTTGGGGATAGATGTGGGAATCGGCACGGACGTGGCAGGAGGGGCAGGCCTTTCTATGGCAAAAGCTGTGAGCTTTGCGATTCAGTGTTCTAAAATGTACTGGCGGCTGGTGGATAAGGAGGCAAAACCACTGACTTTTGCCGAGGTTTTTTATCTTGCCACCTTAGGGGGAGGCAGTTATTTCGGGAAGACAGGCTCCTTTTTAGAGGGGTATGCCTTTGATGCGGTGGTGGTCAGTGATGAGGCGGTAAAAAGCATGAGAAGCCTGGCGGTGGAAGAACGTTTGGAGCGGATGATTTATGAGGAAAAGGGCTGCCGGATTGTGCGGAAGTTTGTAGATGGGAAGGAATGCTTTTAAAATAAGCCGGCTGCTTAAGCAAAGAAAAATTGCACCGTGTAACTTACACACGATGCAATTTCTTTGTGCGCCTTGCAGCACACGTTTCATATCTGCGCTCTCTGGGCAGGGAAAATACGGCATTATTGCTGTAAACTAAAGTATACATAAATACGGCAAGGATAATACCCGTTGCCACGTCAAAGACAGAGTGCTGTTTTAAAAACATGGTAGATAAGATAATGCTCATCATCAAAGCGGCAGAGCCGAAGCGGAATGCCTTATTTTTTTTGAAATTCTCACTGTGCCATACGGCCATGTTGACGGCAATGGAATTGTACACATGGATACTGGGGAAAAGGTTCGTAGCGGTATCGGTTGCATACAGCCATTTTACCATATGTACGAAAATATTATTGCGCTCAAATTCCGTAGGCCTTAAATAGTGCCCGTTGGGATAAATGGTGGAAATAATGAGGAAAATCGTCATTCCCGTAAAAAGCACCGTACACAGTTTGAAATATTCGTTTTTATTTTTCAGGAAAAAGTATCCCAATCCCCATGCGATGTAACCAAACCATAGAAAATAGGGAATGATAAAATATTCGCAGAAAGGGATGTAATCGTCTAACGCCACATGTATCACATGGAAATGCGTGGTTACCGTTTTCTCAAGATGTCCGAACCAGGGGAGATAAATGAGAAAATAAAGTAACAAAAGTCCGTGTTTATTTTTTTCGATAAAAGCATAGAAAGTTTCTTTTGCTGCTGTTTTCACGTTGTTCACTCCTTTTGTTTTTTACTTTTGCGATTATAGCACAGTCAATTTAGAGAAACAATTACCTTCTTATTTTTTTAAGAAAGATTATCTAAAATTTAAGAAAAACTTAAGGGGTTGCCGTTTTTTTTGTGCATTTATACAAGGATAAAATTGGAAGAGATTTTACGGAATTATTAAGAATGTTAAAGTTGCCGCAAGTTGTTGACAAGGAAGGGACGGCGGGTATAATGAAGGATATGCGACTGTATGCCAGACATGCTGATGATGTATAAAAGAATCAGGGATGTGTGCCTGGGAGAATGAGACATGGCTGTCATATTTTTACCGGCGTTTCATAAGATAATGTCATAGATATGATACGCACCGAAGTGCGCATAAATCGTCTAAGGCGAATGCCTTGTGTGAAACACATGGCATACTACTAGAAGAGGAAAGGAAATAGAGATATGCAAAATAAAAAGACCCGTATAGTATTGTTTATCGCTATCCCGCTGACAGTATTTGTTATAGTTTACGTGGCATTTGCCGCATTTTTTCAGAAGCATTTTTGTTTTGGAACAACCATTGACGGTATTTCAGTGGGCGGTTACGGAATAGAAAAAGTGGAGGAAATAATTCGACAGGAAGTGGAAGGGTATTCTCTGCAGTTAGTCATGCGGGAGGGCGCAGCGGAGGAAATTGCCGGACAGAGTATTTCCTTAGCCCCGGTATTTCAGGGAGAAATTGAGGAGCTGTTAGAGGAACAGAACGGATTTTTCTGGCCTGCCATCTGGCTTCGGAAGGAAAAACTAGAACTAGAGCGGGTGGTTACCTATGAGGAAGAGGCGCTAGAACAGAGCGTGAAAAAGCTGTCCTGCATGAAAAAAGAAAACCAGAGAGAGCCGGAAAATGCGGGAATATCAGAATACTCCAGGAAAAACGGATATGAACTGAAACCGGCGGATTACGGCACAGCCATCAACGAGGAGGCGTTGGTGAAGGCGGTGGAAGAGGCAATCACTGTTTTGGCAGATGAACTGGATTTAGAAGAGGCAGGCTGCTATCAAAATCCTGAAGTTTTAGATGATAACGAAAAACTTCTTTCCTGCATCGAACAGATGAATCAATATGCCGCAACGGTCATCAACTATGATTTTGGTGAAAAATCAGAGACCTTAGACGGAGATACCATACATATATGGCTTTCGGCAGAGGATAACGAGCCGCAGATTGACAGGGAAGCGGTGGAGGAATATGTCAAAGAGCTTGGAAAAAAATATAACACCGCCTATCAGCCCAAGGAATTTGATACCTCCTATGGAAAAACAGTAACCATCTCCAACGGATTTTATGGCTGGAGAATTGACAGGGAAGAGGAAATCGGGCAGATTTTAGCCGATTTGGCACAGGGTGGAACAATCAACAGGGAACCTGTCTATTCCCAGCGGGCAAACAGCCATGGCGACAAGGACTACGGAGAATCCTATGTGGAAATCAACCTGACAGCGCAGCACCTGTTTCTCTATAAAGACGGCGCCCTGGTAGTGGAAAGTGATTTTGTTTCAGGAAAAGTCTCCAATGGAAATGCAACGCCAACAGGAGCCTTTGGACTGACCTATAAAACCATGGATGCGGTTTTAAGGGGAGAAAATTACGAGACCCCGGTAAAATACTGGATGCCTTTTGCCGGAGACGTGGGGATGCATGATGCCACCTGGCGCAGCAAATTCGGCGGCAATATTTATAAAACCAACGGCTCCCACGGCTGTATCAATCTGCCTTTATCCGTAGCAGAAAAAATTTACGGTGCCATCGACAAAGGCTACGCCGTATTAGTTTACGAACTTCCAGGCACAGAAAGCAAAGCTGTCCAGCAGCAGGATGCTACAACCGTTATCAACATGATTAACACCATAGGCATCGTTACCTTAGAGAGTGAACCTGTCATTACCGGGGCCCGAAACCTCTATGACGCTCTCCCGGACAGTGCAAAAGCCTATGTCACCAATTATAACATTCTGACGGCAGCAGAAGCCGCCCTGGCCGCCCTGAAAGCAGGCGTGGACCCGAATACCCAGCCGACGGAGCAGCAGCCGGTGGATCCGAACACCCAGCCTGCCGAGCAGCAGCCGGTGGATCCGAATACCCAGCCTGCCGAGCAGCAGCCGGTGGATCCGAATACCCAGCCTGCCGAGCAGCAGCCCACTGATTCGAATGCGCAGCCGACAGAGCAGCAGCCCACTGATTCGAATGCGCAGCCGACAGAGCAGCAGCCTACTGACCCAACATCCGGTCAGTAGGCTCCAAAAGCCCGTGCTATCCTACAAGCTTTCCACCACTATCAAATCCCAGGCTTTCAAGACAATCCTCTCCCCGCCAGAAACGGCTTTTCCGGAAATTAATTCCGTCCCGGATTCCTGCCCGTAGACAAAGCTCTGCTCATCCCCTGAAAAATTAAAATAATACCTTACCGTTTTCCCGAAATCATTAACCCCTTTTTTGCAGATTACCGGAAAATGCAGCGCACCCTCAGAAAGGTCGGCCTCCGAAAGCTGAATTTCCCTGAAATAATCACCTAAAATCCGCTCCAGCATTTTCTCACCCAACATCGTCCCCAGATACAGTGCCGTCCCCTTCCCGAAGGAATTTTTCGTCACTGCAGCATAGCGGTGATAAACCGGATGGTCATAAAACGCTACCGTTTCCGCCGTATCGCAGAAGACAAAATCCATCCATTCCGATGCTGCGCTGCGGATATTTTCACCCTCTGCTAGCGCCACTTCCACATGGTCCGGATAAGTATACTGGTCATAGTGGATTCCTAAGCATTCTTTAAGAATATGGGGCTGTGTGTCGGCATAAATTTTTAAATATTCATCAGAAAAACCGCTGCGGAAGGTTGTAATCAGGTTTCCCCCATCCCTGACATAAGTATTCAGGGCAGTAAGCAGCGCTTCCGGCGCACTGTAGAGGGCAGGCACAATCAGGCATTCGTAGCCGGAAAAATCCCGCTCTGCGGAGGAAACCATGTCAAACTCAATATTCATGCGGTAAAGCGCATCGGAAAGCCAACGCATAACTGTGTTGTAGCTATTTTCCCCGGTGCTGTGCAAAGGAAAATGGGAAAGCCCGGTGAGGGAAGCGTTATCTAACAAAACGGCAACGTGGTTCTCCTTTTTTAAATTCTTTAGACGAGAGCCGATGCGCTGCCATTCTGCCCCAATAGTGCAGGCTTCCCGGTAAGTCTCATTTTCGGAAAAATCGTGGGAGAGCACACCTTTCCAGTAACTTTCGATGGCATTGTGGATGGAATGCCAGTGCCAGTACATCACGCTGTTAGAACCGTTGGCAATGTGGCTGTAGGCCTGTAGTCTGAGCTGACCCGGGTAAGGCAGCCACTCAATGTTGCCCTGGGCCTCCGTCTCTAAAATCAGATAATTGTCCTTTTTCAGGCTGCGGGAAATATTGCCGCAGACGGTAATTTCCGCCCCGGTCAGATTGGCCTGGGAGGGGTGGTAAATATCGGCGCCTGCCACCGTCATACATTCTGCCGCTTCATACTGGTTGACCTCCGGCTGATAGCCGAAGGAATAAGCGATCCAGGCGTAGTCAAAATTCTGGGTGATAAACTGGTCCGCTCTTGCGTATTCTCTTACAATATCGGACTGCCAGCTTAAAAAACGGGTGACCAGGGAGCGTTGGAATTTTTGAAACTCTGCTGCAAGGCTCTGGTTGATGGTGCCCCTTACATCAGGGAAGTCTGTCCAGTCATTGACCCGGTTGCTCCAGTAATCAAGACCAAATTCGTGGTTGAAATCATTGATATCCGGAAACTTCTCTTTTAAGTAATCCACAAACATCGCCTGCACTCTTGGTCCGGCAGTGCCGTAGCTTTTAGTTTCATTGTCCAGCTGAAAACCGATAATATGGGGAACATCCCTGATGTGTTCCATCAGGGCGCGAATCATTTTTTCGCAGTGCTCTAAGTAGCCGGGGTGGGTGATATCCATATTCTGCCTGCGCCCGTAAATTTCCTGGCCGTTTACGGTGAAAGCCAGAATATCGGGATATTTTTTTACCAGCCAGGTAGGAATCGCATAGGTGGGGGTGCCGATGATAACGGAAATGTCATGTCCGGCAGCTGCCTCTAACATACGGTCAATGTGGGTGAAATCAAACACACCCTCCCGGGGTTCTAAGGTGCTCCAGGTGGATTCTGCAATGCGGATGGTATTCATTCCCGCACGTTCCATCATTGCCATATCCTCTTCCACACGGTCATAGGGTAAATATTCGGAATAATATGCTGCGCCAAAAAAAAGTTTATCTGTCTGCATGTAAAAACCTCCTGAAAAAATAACAGTTGCAGCTGTCATTGAAAAATGAACAACCGGTTGCATACCTTTATTATAGCATTGTCCCATGGAGCTGTAAACAGAATTTGAGGTTCCGTATCCTAAGGAAATGAACAAATTTTTTTAGCGAAAACAGATAGAAAGTAGGGATTGCTTTTTTGGAAGAATTGTTCAATAATAGAGGTAGTTGCGCAGGTAGTTGTTCTACTGCAGAAATGAGGGAGTATTTGTATGGAAGAGCAGAAAAATATCACAATCGCAGATGTTGCTGAGGCATTGGGAGTGTCTAAAACAACGGTTTCCCGTGCCATTTCAGGAAAGGGGCGGATAGGAAAGGAAACCAGGGAGCGGGTGCTTGCTTATATCGAAGAGCATGATTATAAACCGAATGTAATTGCGAAAGGCTTAGCCCAGTCAAAGACCTATAACCTCTGTGTGGTGATGCCGGGAGAATATGATGTGGTGGATTTGACTTTTTTTCAGGAATGCCTGTTTGGGATACAGGAGATTGCCGGAATTATGGAATATGACATTGTACTGTCCATCTGCAAAAAAAATGATATTTCTTCGCTGGTGCGTATTATTGCCAACCGGAAGGTGGACGGGGTGATTCTGATGCGCACCTTTGTGGAGGATGCTCAAATAGAATTTTTACAGCAGAAAAAAGTACCCTTTGTTACCATTGGAAGCGCCAGTGCCACTTATTCGGGGGTGATTCAGATAGACCACAACCATAAGGGGGCGTGTAAGGAGCTGACCTCTATTATATTGATGAAGCAGATGAAAAAGGTGGCGCTTATCGGCGGAGATGAAAATCACGTGGTAACCCAGAGCCGCCTGCGGGGATTTCGGGAGGCTTATCAGGAAATGGGGGAGGCGGTGGACGAGAGTATCATTTTTTTGAACCAGGACAATCATGTACTGGTGGATAAAGCAGTGGAAGAAGCGTTAGAGCGGAAAGCGGACTGTATTTTGTGTATGGACGATGCCATCTGCAGCCGTGTATTAAAGAATCTGCGGGAGCGGCATGTGAAAATCCCGGCAGATGTGAGGGTGGCATCTTTTTATAACAGTACGGTTCTGGAGAATAATATTCCTTCGATTACATCGCTGAAATTTGATGCCAGGGAGATTGGAATGGTGACCTGCCGAACCTTACTGGACTTAGTGGAAGGGCAGGAGGTGAGAGAGCGGACGCTGCTGCCCTATGAGGTGGTGTTGAAGGAATCTACAAAATAGCAGGGGAGAAGGTATGTATCATATTGCGATAGTGGAAGATGAAAAGGTGTTTGCGGGGCAGTTACAGGAATTTTTAAAAAAGTACCAGAAAGAGCAGGATACTGCCTTTAAAATATCTGTTTTCAGGGATGGGGCGGAGATTTTAGAGCATTACGAACCCCTTTATGACGTGATACTTTTAGACATTGAAATGCCGAGAGTCAACGGTATGGAGGCAGCAGCGAAGATACGGCAGATGGATGGGGATGTGGTGCTGGTGTTTATTACCAATATGGCGTCCTATGCCATCCACGGATATGAGGTGGGGGCTTTGGATTTTGTCATGAAGCCCATCACCTATTATCCTTTTTCCATGAAGCTTACCCGGGCGTTAAAGCGGGCACGAATGAGGGCGCAGCAGCAGATACTGCTGACCTTGCCGGACGGGGTGAAAAAAATCGGCATCCAGCAGATTTTTTATGTGGAGGTGCAAAACCGGATTTTGCATTACCATACGGATGAGGGAGAGTATGCAATGCGGGGCACCATGACAGGGGCAGAGGAAATGTTAGCGCCCTACCCTTTTGTGAAATGCAATCACTGGTATATGGTAAATCTGATGCACGTTACCGAGGTGAGGAAAAATGTGGCGGTGGTGGGCGGCCATGAGCTGGAAATCAGCAGGCGCAACCGGACGGCGTTTTTGAAGGCTTTGACAGAGTACGTGGGAGGAATGTCCTGATGGATATGGTGAATATATGGATTTGTGAGCTTGCCTTTTTAGCAGGGGGAATCCTGTACGGCTGTAGAAAACAGCGCCGGGAGAGTTTCCTCCTGCGTTTTCTTTGCTGCGTGGCGGGGATGGTTTGCTTTTTTTTCATGGTAAATACTTTTATGAAAAAATACCAGGAGCCGTTAGGAATTTTTTTCTGGCTGTTCGGGTTTGTGCTTATTATTGTTTTTTTATACCTTTGCTGGGAAATCTCCTGGTCAGCGGCAGTTTATGATTCTATCTGGACATTCCTGCTGTGGCAGCTGATGTATGAACTCTGGCTGGGATATGGGGTATTGGGATATCGGATACCTTGGCAGGCGGCGTTGGGAAGCTATTTTGAACTGCTGCTGATTTTTATCGGAGGTTATCTGATTGCAGCACTTACCGTGATCCGTTGGATGTCAGAGGGAGGACCGAAAAAGATTGGACCGAGGCAGATGATTTCCGCCTTGTTGATTTTCGGTGTTTTCCTGATTTTAACGGTCAGCCCCGGAGGGTTGGAAATGCAGTCGGGAGAATGGCAGGTACTGTATCTCTCGCAGCTTCTTCTGACGGTGGTGCTCTATCTTCAAAATGAATTGTTTAAGAAAAGCCAGATGCGGCAGGAATTAGCGGTGATGAACCTGCTCTGGAAAAAGGAGCAGGAGCAGTATGAGTTAGCCAGAGAAAATATTGCTCTGATTAACCAGAAATGCCACGACTTAAAGCACCAGATACGGGCAATCCGTAATGTGAGCAGTGAGGAAAGGGACAGGTATTTAGAGGAAATAGAGGATTCTGTCCGCATTTATGAGGCAATCGTAAAGACGGGAAACGAGGTGCTTGACACCATTCTCACGGAAAAAAGCCTTTATTGTAAGGAACGGGGCATTGTAGTATCCTGTGTGGCGGACGGCAGCCAGATGGATTTTATCCATACGGTGGACTTGTATGCTATTTTGGGAAATGCCATGGATAATGCCATTGAGGCGGTAGAAAAATTTAAACAGGCGGAAAAACGCCAGATTGACGTGCTGATTTACAGACAGCAGAATTTTCTGGTAATCAACGTAATCAATCCCTTAAAAGGGGAACTGGTCTATGAGGAAGAACTTCCGGTTACCACCAAAGGGGACAGGAAGTACCATGGCTTTGGCTTAAAGAGCATGCGTTATCTGGTAAAAAAATATGACGGCTTTTTGAATGTCAGCACGGAGGATGGCTGCTTTTCTTTGAAAATTCTAATCCCCATTCCGGCGGTCGGGGGCTGACGTGGGCAGTGTCTTGTTTCATTGGTAATCGGAATATCAATGTGCCGGCACACCGGAAAAGAGTGGCGGCTTGACATCGAATAGGATTATTTTTATAATATTTATAGACAATATTTTATCTATAAATGAATAAAATTGGTAAAAATAGATAAAATATTATCTATATTAAACGGAAAGTAGGGGAAGCAGAATGGAAGCTTTATTATGGGAAACAGCGGAAGAGATAAATCTGGCGCTTGCGAAGCGGGTGAGAAATATCCGGAAACGCCGTTCTATCTCGCAGGAAAAACTGAGTGCAATGAGCGGGGTCAGTTACGGCTCCGTCAAGAGGTTTGAGGCTTCCGGGCAGATTTCCCTGCTGTCTTTGACAAAGATTGCCATGGCACTGGATTTGACGGAGGAAATTCGAAGCCTGTTTACGGAAGTGACATATCGAAGTATAGAGGAGGTGGTTCGGGATGGCAGATAAACGTCTGGAGGTTTTCCTTGGGGGGCGTCATGTGGGGACGCTTGCCCTGACCGCGGACAGGAAAGGGGCATTTGAGTATACGGACGAGTGGATAGCCCAGGGGTTTTCCATTAGCCCTTTTTCCCTCCCGTTGAAAAAACAGGTATTTATCCCGCAGAAGGATTATTTCGGGGGATTGTTTGGTGTTTTTGCGGACAGCCTGCCGGATGCCTGGGGAGCCTATGATATGACCTACAGCAGCACCTATTATGGAGAACACGCCACAACCGTAGATGGAAATGGCAGGAATCCGGGGGAAAAAGAACTTTTGGCAGTGGGAACCGCTGCGGGCATCAAACGGAGAAGATGCCGGGAAATCACAGAGCAGGTAAAGGAATGCGTAATCCATATGTTGTCTGCCTGGTTATAAGTCCACTTAGGTCACTTTTTTGACCACTTATGTATAAAATATTGAATTTTTACCCAAAACTTTGTAAATTCTTTTATATAAGAGTTACAAAGTTTTTTTGTGTGTCTGAAATATTTTTGTAGGATTTATACAGAAACAGGACAGGCATACACAAAGACAGAAGAAGGGAGGAATGCGGGGCAATATGAGAAGAACAGAAAAATTAATGCGGGACTGGATGTTTACCGGACCGTCAGGAAAACGGCGTCCCATTGACCTGCCCCACACCTGGAATGCGGTGGACGGGCAGGACGGTGGCAATGATTATTACCGGGGAACCTGTATTTATGAGAAAAATTTCTCGAAACCCATGTATGGGGAGGACGAATGTGTTTATCTGCAATTTCACGGAGTGAATGCCAGTGCGAAGGTTTTTGTCAACGGAAAGGAAATCTGTACCCACGACAACGGGTATTCCACCTTCCGGGCGGACATCACAGACATCCTTGCGGAGAAAAATGCGCTTCGGGTGGAGGTGGACAACAGTGCCAATGACAGGGTTTATCCCCAGAAAGCGGACTTCACCTTTTACGGAGGCATTTACCGGGATGTGGAAATTCTGACCGTAAACCGCAGTCATTTTGATTTGGACTATTACGGCAGTTATGGAATCAAAGTGGACACAAAAGTGGAGGGAACCACCGGAAAAATTTTCGTGACAGCCTGCACCAGCGGAGCAGACAGAGCTTTGGTGCAGACACTTTTCCGCCTGCTTAATGCCAAAGGAGCTGTCGTGGCTGAAAAAGAGGGGATATGGCAGGAAAGGAAACATGCACAGCACACCGGGGCAGAGGAGGAAAATCCGGATGTCCCACCGGCAAAAAAAGAAAGATATCAGGCAGTTTTAGAGGTGTCCGACCCACACCTCTGGAATGGCGTAAAAGACCCGTACCTCTATACGTTACAGGCATTTTTAAAAAAGGATGGGGAAGTCTTGGATACGGTGGAATGTAAATGTGGTATCCGTACCATTTCCGTACAGCCGGACAAGGGATTTTTTCTCAATGGAAAGTCCTATCCCCTGCGGGGCGTATCTAGGCACCAGGACTGGAAAGGGATCGGAAATGCCATTTCCTGTGAACAGATGGAGCAGGACATGGAGCTGATACGGGAGGTGGGGGCGAACACCATCCGGCTTGCCCATTATCAGCACAGCCAGTATTTTTATGATTTGTGTGACAAATACGGCATGGTGGTCTGGGCAGAAATCCCTTATATCTCCGCCCATATGCCGGCGGGACGGGAGAATACCTTTTTCCAGATGAAGGAGCTGATTGTCCAGAATTACAATCACCCATGCATTGTGACCTGGGGACTCTCCAATGAGATTACCATTTCCGGCAAGCACCGGAAGGATATGCTGGACAATCACCGGAAACTTCAGGCGTTTGTGAAAAAGGAAGACCCCGGACGGCCTACCACCTTAGCCTGTTATGCCATGTGCAGCCCTTTCCATCCGGTGACGAAGATTTCCGATATTGTGGCGTGGAATTTGTATCTGGGCTGGTATGTGCCGGGACTGTTTTTAAACGATTTGTTTTTCAAATTTTATCATTTGAAATATCCGAAACGTTGCTTAGGTTATTCGGAGTATGGGGCGGAGGGAATGCCTAATCTCCACAGCGCCCACCCAAGAAGAGGAGACCATACGGAGGAATATCAGGCGAAGTATCACGAGTACATGCTGGAATGCTTTCAAAGATATCCGTTTTTGTGGGCAACCTATGTCTGGAATATGTTTGATTTTGCGGCGGATGCCAGAAATCAGGGTGGTGAGCCGGGCATGAACCACAAGGGGCTTGTAACCTTTGACAGACGCATAAAAAAAGACAGCTTTTACATTTACAAGGCATGGTGGAGCGAAGAGCCCTTTGTTCATCTCTCCGGAAAACGCTATGTGTACCGCAGGGAGAAAAGGTCAAAGGTTACAGTGTACTCCAATCAGAAGGAAGTGTCTCTCTACAACAACGGAAAGCTTGTGGGAACGAAGCGGGGGGAACACGCTTTTCATTTCAGGGTGCCGCTAGAGACAGAGAATCATCTGGAGGTGAGAGCCGGGGAGCTTAAGGATACGGCGGTGATTTACCGGACCAGGGAGGCAAGGCCGGAATATAAGGTGAAAAAAGGGAAGAGCCAGAACTGGGTGTAAAGTGTGAAACATAGGAGAAGGAGAAGATTATGGAAACAAATAAGAACGAGTACAAAGCAAAAAAGAAAGCTTACAATAAAGCGCGGAGAAAGGCGATACGCCCCTGGAAAGGACTCACGTTTTTAAGCGCAGTCATTGCAATTGTTATGATTCCTGTGACGGTGTTTTTGAGTATGTTTGACAACACGGTGGCGGCTTTCGTGGGAGGAACCTTCTGGAAGCTGCAGAATGAAGATGACAGCGCCGTTTATTTTCAGTCTGACTTTGAGACGGCGGAGGAGATGACCCAGTACGGATTAGAACTCTGCGAGGCGGTGGAGGCAGAGGGAGCGGCGCTTCTGATGAATGAAAACGGGGCTCTGCCGTTAGAGGAGGGAGCAAAGGTGAGCTGCTTTTCAGGCTCCTCCGTGAATCTGGTATACGGCGGTACAGGTTCCGGAAATATTGATGCTTCCAAGGCGGATAATTTAAAGACTGCCCTGGAAAAATCCGGGTTTGCGGTCAATGACACCCTTTGGAGTTTCTATTCTGAGGGAGATGGCAGCGCTTATGCGAGAAATTCCGCAGGAATGGTGGCAACAGAAAGCGAAAAGGTGGCGGAGGTTCCCTGGAATGTCTATACGGAAGAGGCAAAAAATTCTGTCAGTGAATACGGGGATGCGGCAATCGTTGTGATTTCCCGTGTGGGCGGCGAGGGAGCAGACCTTGATTTCCAGAGCACCAATTACTTGGCATTAGATGAAAATGAAAAAGAGATGATGAGCAATGTGGCAGCCATGAAAGAGGCGGGAAAGGTAAAGAAAATCGTTGTCCTCATCAATTCTGCCAATGCCTTGCAGGTGGATTTCTTAAAGGATAACGCCTATGATGTGGATGCCTGCCTGTGGATTGGAGATGTGGGTATTACCGGAATTAATGCAGTGGCTGAGATTTTGGCAGGAAATATTAACCCTTCCGGAAGTCTTGTGGATACCTATTGTTATGATAATTTTTCTTCCCCTGCAATGGCAAACTTTGTCCCTGTGACCTATGATGGCTACACACAGGGAATCATTCCTGAAAATGCCAGCACTTACATGATTTATCAGGAAGGCATTTATGTGGGATACAAATATTATGAGACACGCTACGAAGATTTTGCCATGGGAACCGGAAATGCAGGAAATTACGCCTACAGCGATGAGGTGGCATTCCCCTTCGGATATGGACTCAGCTATACTGAGTTTGCCTACAGCGATATGAAGGTAAATTACAACGCTTCTACCGACCAGTTTGAGGTGTCGGTGAAGGTTACCAACACGGGAGATACTTATGCGGGAAAAGAAACCGTTCAGGTGTATGCGCAGTCTCCGTACACGGCTTATGATGTGAAAAATGGCGTGGAGAAGCCGGCGGCAGCCCTCTGTGGCTTTACCAAAACCGGTATCCTGGCTCCGGGAGCTTCTGAGACGGTGACAGCTTACGTGGATAAGAGGGATCTGGCATCCTACGACGCTTACGGCGCCGGGACTTACATATTAGATGACGGCGATTATTATCTGACCGTGGCGACAGATGCCCACAATGCAGTAAACAATACCCTTGCGGCAAAGGGGTATACCGTGGAAAGTACGGCGGGGCGTATGGATGCCGACGGAAATGCGGATTTGGTTTACCAGTGGAACAATCCGGAGTTTGACAGCGCTACCTATGCGGTTTCTAAAAACGGAACAGAGATTAAAAACCAGCTTTCCGAATCCGACATCAATCTGTATTCGGGAAATGACGGACAGAGCGTGACTTACCTCACCAGAAATGACTGGACGGGAACCTTCCCGGAGGCAGCAGTACAGCTTGCCTTATCGGAGCAGATGATTGGGGATTTGCAGGATATTCAGTATAACCCTGCGGATTATGAAGAACAGAGAATGCCGGCAATGGGTGCGGACAACGGCATGAAGCTTTACCAGATGATAGGACTTGACTATGAAGACGAGAAGTGGGATGCCTTGTTGGACCAGATGACCTTTGACGAGATGGTAAGCCTGATTGGCGATGCCTTCCACTGGACGATGCCGGTGAAATCCGTAGAGGCGCCGGGTACCCGTGATGAGAATGGACCTCAGGGACTGACGGCTTCCCTCCTTGGCTCGGATGCCACCCAGTTAGAGGCGACGGCATTTACCTCGGAGGATGTCATGGCGGCAACCTTTAACGTGGAATTGATGACAGAGATTGGAAGAGTAATTGGAAATAACTGTTTACATGCGGAAATTTCCTGTCTCTATGGACCGGGAAACAATATCCACAGAACGCCTTACGGTGGACGTAACTTTGAATACTACAGTGAGGACGGTTATCTTTCCGGAAAAATGAGCCAGTATGAGGTGGCGGCAATTCAGGAAAAAGGTGTCCATGTAGTAATGAAGCATTTTGCATTAAACGACTGTGAGCAGGACAGAATCGGTCTTGGGGTATGGTTAGGTGAGCAGGCAGCCAGGGAGGTTTACCTAAAAGCGTTCCAGGCGCCGTTAGAAGAAGGAAATGGCAACGGCGTTATGATGGCATACACCCGCTGGGGCTGTATCTGGTCCGGCGGAAATAAGAATCTTGTGACGAATATCATGAGAGGCGAGTGGGGAAGCAAAGGCATGAGTATTACCGATAACGTGTTGACGACTTATGTCAATGGAGTGGACGGCATTCTGGCAGGAACCTCTATCTTTGACGCCATGATGCCTTATGTGACAAATCTGCTTCCGGAATATAAAAAAGATCCGGTTGTGGTAAATGCCATGAGAGAGGCGTGCCACCGCAACCTCTATGCCATTGCAAATTCCTGCGGCATGAACGGTGTGGGCGCTAACACAACCATCAGCCTTACGACACCGACAGTTATTACCATTGTTATGATATTAGCCTGCGGATTTACCTTCTTATTCTGCCTGTCTGTGGTACTCTGGGTGGTTAAGAAACGTAAATTTAAAAAGAGTGAAATCTATCGTGATTTTCAGGAATACAAAAGGCAGATGAAAAATCAGTAAATAAAAACAGGAAACGTGGGAGCCGTATGGCTCTCGCGTTTGCATAAAAAAAGAAAGGCTGACCATGAGTGAAGAAAAAAAGAATGTATCTTTGAACCGGGCGAAGCCCTACCAGCTGATGTTATTCCCAATGAATAATGGGGCAACCAATGTATACTATATCCTGACCATGAACTTTATTGCCTATTATGCCAATGGGGTTCTGGGGTTGGCGTTGATGTTTGCCACCACCATGGTTACGGTGATGAGGCTTTTTGATGCGGTGACAGACCCCATTATCGGGGCATTGATTGACAGAACCAGCACAAAGTTTGGAAAATTTCGTCCTTACATGGTGTTAGGAAACGGTATCATGATAGTATCCTCTCTGCTGCTGTATTTTGGAACAAGAATCATTGCGGAGGATCTGCTTTGGCTGCGTTACACCTGCTTTGTGTTGTTTTATGCACTTTATGTCATCGGTTATACCTTCCAGACGGCATGTACCCGTTCCGGTCAGACCTGTCTGACCAACGACCCGAAGCAGCGCCCGCTATTTACCGTATTTAATACGGTGGCAAGCCTTATCGGTATGGGGCTGGTACAGTTTCTGGCGCCGATTTTAAGTGAGCGCCTCGGAGGCTATAACAGTGCGTCGTTTTTTGACTTTATGATACCGTTAGCGGTGGTGGTATCGGCAATTTTAACTTTTCTTGCAGTGATTGGAATCTGGGAAAAAGACCGACCGGAATTTTTCGGTGTGGGAAATAAGCAGGAAAAAGTAAAGTTACAGGAATATGTGGCTATCTTAAAGGCGAATAAAGAATTGCAGCGCCTGATGGTGGCGGGGGCAGGCTGTAAACTGGCATTTTCCATCGCCACGAATATGACGGTGCTCTGTATGCTCTACGGCGCCATGATGGGCAATTACGGCGGGCTCTATCTGCCGATGATGATTGTGGGCTATGTTTTTTCTGTGCCCTTCTTTCTTCTGACGGTGCGGACTTCCCAGAGGCATGGACAGAAAGCATCTCTGGTTCGTTATACCGGATTGGCGCTTATCATGTATGTGGGGGTTCTGGTACTGCTTTTCCTGTGGAAACCGGGTGTGGAAGCCGTCAATTTAACCCTGATTCCGCCCAATGTATATTCGGTATTGTTTGTTTTGTTCTTTGGTATCGGTTATGGTGCTTACTATGCTACGGCGGATATGCCGATTCCCATGGTGGCAGACTGCTCCGACTATGAGACTTACCGCTCCGGACGTTATATTCCGGGCATTATGGGGACGCTGTTTTCTCTGGTGGATAAGCTGGTAAGCTCCCTGGGTTCTACTATTGTCGGGATTGCGGTGGCAATGATTGGGATTCAGACCCTGCCGGATTCCAATACGCCCTATGCGGATGGAATGCACGGGGTGGTGATGGTGCTGTTTTGTATCGTCCCCATGGCGGCATGGGTGGCAACCCTGATTGCTATGAAAGGGTATACGCTCACCGGGGCGCGGATGAAGGAAATCCAGGCGGTCAATGCCGTGAGGAAACAGGCGGTGAGTGAAGGGATGAGTTTGGAGGAGGCTATGGAGAAATGGAAAGAGATGGGAGATGTGCCGGAGGAATTTAGGTAGGACGGATTCGGGCGGCAAAAGGAGGCTGACGTAAGGTTATTGAGGCAGCTTGCACGAAAGTGGGCTCCGTGCAAGCTGCCAATATACGTTCATGGGAGCCTCTTTTGCCGCCCGAATCCTTGGGTGACTGGCGGTGCGGATGTTTGAATAATGTGTGGACGTTTTTTGTATGATAGAGGGGATTTTAATATTTCTCAAACATTTCGAAAATAATTCTTAAACATATTTGGGATAGGATATGGTCATCAACAGGAAACAAATAAAAACAAAAATGGAGGTAAAAGGATGGCTGCATCAAAATTAGTGGAAGCGAACAAGAAAATTGAGGAAGGTGTTGTAAACGGCTATAAGAAGATTGAGGAGGGAGTGGTAAGCGGTTATAAGAAAATAGAGGAAGGAGCTGTGGAAGGATTCAATAGGATTTCGGATAAGTTTGTGGATAAGTTTTTTACAAAAGAGGGAGAGACTGTGGAGGAGGCTAAGGAGAGAATGGCAACGGAGGCAAAGATGAGAGAAACACAGCCAAAAACGAGAGAAGCGGAGGCAGTAATGAGAACTGAGGCGGCGCAGGATGCGGAGGAAGCTGTAGATGCAGAAATTCGGAAATAGGGGGGCTGCAGGATGAATGAAAAGATAAGGGATACAGGAAAAACGGTTTTAAAAGTACTTGGCGCAGGTGTGGCGGCGGTTGGAGTTGTGACTGTAAGTGCTGTGATTGCCAGCGGTATCGCGGCGGGTTCCATGGCGGCGGGCTTTAAGACGGCGGGGGCTGCAATGAAAGGAATTTTGAAAAAAGAGGATATTTGCGAAGAGTAAATAAAAAGCCTAAGTGCGAAACAGGGGAAAAAGTGGCTTGAAACCTTGGAAAATAGTGATTTTGCAAGGTTTTAAGCCACTTTTTGGTTTTTAGGAGAAGTATCTTGGATTGTCGGATTGAGAAATATATGCTAAAGCCAGTTCTGGCTTCTGCCATCGGGTATGCAGGTTTAGGATAAATGCCTGTACTTTTTTGTATCAATCTTGGAAAGAATATGGTACACTGTTTTACGATGGATTTATTAATAAATCAGGTTGTGAGGAGAATGTATAGACAATCATGGAGAGAAAAGAATATAGTGCTGGTGCTGTAAAATTCTCGTTTTGGTTTATGGAATTTAAAAGCGTTGTGAAACTTCTGGCTGAAGGAAAATCATATGAGGAGATAAAGGAGTTGGCACAAAATGAAAATCTTTTTGCAACTTCAACCCCTGCCAGATCTAACCAGATATATAGCACAGTAACAGCAAGAATTAAAGTGTTAGATGAATCTTTCTACCCTGTTTTTATTAAAGGAGATGTGTCAATCCAAAAG
Source organism: Lachnospiraceae bacterium (assembly GCA_021770785.1). Taxonomy (GTDB): domain Bacteria; phylum Bacillota; class Clostridia; order Lachnospirales; family Lachnospiraceae; genus Roseburia. Next base: position 36,505 of record JAETQH010000018.1, on the reverse strand, counting down.
CTGTTTGTTTTAACGGCTGCTATGGCATATGACACATTGTTTTTTGATTTTGTCTATGAAGTCATACGGGAAAAAATGATAATCGGTAGTAATGAATATGCTGACAGCGATATTAGAATTTTTTTCAAGGATAAACAGATACAGGATGAAAAAGTTGCTAAGTGGACAGAAGCAACATTAAAAAGGCTTGGCAGATGTTATAAAACTATGCTTTATGAATCGGGAATAACAGATAAAGGGAAAGAAACGAGAAAAATTTTAAAACCGATTCTGGATAGGGAAATGGAGCAATGGCTTATGGATCACGAAATGGAACCGATTGTAAAAGCTTTAACAGGGGTACGATAATGAACAATATAGAAGACAGACTGAATCAGATGGAGATTCTGATAAAAAAGCCTTCGTTTCGTCAAACAAAAGGAAAGGCGAATGAGGTTAATTATTGGGTATTTGATTACAGGCCGGAAGATGAATTGACCGTCAGAGAGAGAATAACTTATTGGAAAAACAAAAATCAAAGAGGTACAGAAGGTTTTGAACTGGTGGTATATGATTTGTATGATTTGATGATAGAACACCTTAAGCAAAAAGGATTTATGGAAAAATGCTATGCAATGGAAGAAAAGCGTGGAATTGTCAAAGTGACTCATGCAATTCAGCGTTCATTAAAAATTACGGATAAGGAAAATCTGATTGTGGAATATATAGCGAAGCATACCCCGGAAAATTCGGTTGTGTTATTGACAGGGATTGGAAAATGCTATCCTGTCTTACGGGCTCCGGAGGTATTTAACAAGATTTTGTATAATATGCCGGGGAATTTTGCAAGTGTTCCTATGGTTTTATTTTATCCGGGAACCTATACGGAACAGGAGTTAATTATATTTAACGAATACCCGGAAGACAATTATTACCGGGCGTTCCGCCTGGTACGATAATAATGTGGGAAAATTTTGTGCGAAAAGTGGAGGCCGCAAATGCAGATTAGAGAAATGTTTGAGAGAGAAATTGACCGTGATATACAGGGAGTTATTATTGTCGGTCAGGATGAAGAGGAGAATGTAGCACAGGAACTTGACGAATATGTTGTAACAAAAGAGCTGCAAAGACATTTTGCAGATTTCTTTTCCGCATATAAAAAAGGGATGAATGGAAACACGCCGAAAATGGGTGTTTGGATTTCCGGTTTTTTTGGGAGTGGTAAATCTCATTTCTTAAAAATCTTATCTTATCTGCTTGGAAATAAAGAGGTTGGAGAGCATAGGGCAATTGATTACTTTGTGGGGGATAGTGCTGCTCCCGGTAAAAACTTTACCGGTAAAGCTAAAATTATTGATCCTATGGTAATTGCAGATATGGAATTAGCTGCAAATATTTCTACAGATGTTGTACTTTTTAATATCGATTCAAAGAGCGATGGGGGTAGTAAACAGAATAAAGATGCAATCGTAAATGTGTTCCTGAAAGTGTTTAATGAAATGCAGGGATTTTGTGGTGCGATACCATTTCTTGCAGATTTGGAAAGGAAGTTGACTGAAGAGGGAAGGTATCAGGAGTTTAAAGAAAAGTTCAATGAGGGTTATGGAGATTCCTGGGAAAAGTCCAGACAGGATTTTGATTTTATTCAGGATGATGTTGTACAAGTATTAGCTGATATGGATTTTATGAGCGAGGCGGCTGCCAGAAATTGGTGTGAAAAGGTAAGCGAACCATATCAGATTAGTATTGAGGATTTTGCAAAGAGAGTAAAAGCATATATTGAGTATAAAGGAAATAACCATCATGTAGTATTCCTGGTAGATGAGATTGGACAGTATATCGGAGAAGATACGAAGCTTATGCTGAATTTGCAGACGGTTACGGAAGAGCTTGGAAAAGAATGTATGGGTAAGGCATGGGTGATTGTAACCAGCCAGCAGGATATTGATTCCGTGACAAAGGTAAAGGGAAATGATTTCTCAAAGCTTCAGGGACGTTTTGATACCAGGCTTGCATTATCCTCTGCCAACGTAGATGAAGTTATCAAAAGGAGGATTTTAGAGAAAAAGGAAGTGCCGGCACAGACATTGCGTCTGATTTATGCCCAGAAAGCTACCACAATCAAAAATAAAATTATTTTTAATGATGGCGTGGAGAAGAAATTATATGCAGACGAAAACGACTTTGCTTTAGTCTATCCATTTGTACCATATCAGTTTAATTTGCTTGCAAGTGTTCTTACTGCTATCCGTACACACGGAGCTTCCGGTAAGCATTTATCAGAGGGAGAACGGTCCATGCTTGCGATGTTCAAAGAATCAGCCGCCGCATATATGGAGTATGAAGAGGGGACTATTATCCCATTCTATGCTTTTTATGACGCGTTGGAAAATTTTTTAGACCATAGTCATCGGGGAGTAATCCTGAAAGCTTATGAAAATAGTTTTATTAATCCGGAGCATAAGGAGAAAGACGTATTTGCAATAAATGTATTGAAGACTTTATTTATGATTAAGTATGTAAATGACGTTGAGGCAAATGTTGAGAATATAACAAGTCTTATGATTTCTAATATCGAAGATGACCGTGTGGAACTGAAAGAAAGAGTAGAAAAGGCATTAAAGATATTAGTGCGTCAGATGCTTGTACAGCCTAATGGGAATGTCTATGTATTTTTGACAGATGAAGAACAGGAAATCAATAGAGAGATTGAGAGCCAGAGTGCAGAAATGGCAGAAATCATTAATAAAGCGTCGGAAATGATTTTTGAGGATATTTTTACAGATAAGAAGTATCGTTATCCGGCTTTTAATGGCCGTTATACGTTTGGTTTTAATCAGATTGTGGATGACAGACTTTATAAGCCTTTGTTGAGAAGCTCATGATGGAGGTTAGGATTCGGGTGCCTGATAAGGAGAAGAAAGCTGTCAGGGATATTATGAAAGAATTGTTCCATATTTCCTTTGCATCAGAAGATGAAGATATGGTGATGGACAAGTTCATGAATTACAGTCAAGAGCTCATAGGAGATTTGAAAAGCCTTAGTGTCCGTTATGAGAGCACAGCTTATCCGGGAAAAAAAGTTGTCAGAAATGGCATTAAACTTTTGCAGGATATAACACAGATTGAACAGCCGGCAGAATTTTATTCTACCGTGACAAAGCGTCAGGATGATTTACAGAAGTTTAACGATGCGTATTCAAAGGTGTTGGATGAACAGCTTGCTCCGGTAAAGGATTCTATTGCAGCATCTCAGAAAAGAGTGTTTGAAGTCTTGGACGCAAAGGAATACAAAGATAGGAAATTTACGTGTGGATTATCTGCATAGGATGGAGCGTATTTATGAGAGTGAAATCAACCGTATGCAGGATACGGTTGATAACAGTACCGTTGCCAGAGAAGTTACAGCAGCTACAAAACGTAAGGAGAAACTTCAAAAGCAACTGAAAGAATGTAAAGAATACGATGAAAAGATAGGTCACTTGGCGTTGTCCAGAATTGAGATTGACTTAGACGATGGTGTAAAAGTCAATTATGAAAAAATGCAGACAGCTAATGATGGAAAGAAATATCAGGTATTGGCAAAGATATAATGTGCCGAAAAGGAATGTTGAAAAAGAGGTGAAAAAGCATGGCAATCAAATCAATAAAAGTTCTAAATGTTATGGCATTTCAACAACAACGTGAAGCATTTCAATTACATTTTTGCGATGGCATTAATATATTGCTTGGTGAAAATGGTGTGGGAAAGACGACTTTGCTCAAAATGATTTATGCAGCAACACAGTGGTCAATACCGCAAACGAATGCCGGAAAAACAAAAAAGTTTGTAGATTTTTTTTCCAGTAATTTGTCAAATACGGACTTATTAAAAAATTATGGGAGAAAAGAGGATTATTCTTATTTTGAGGTATCCGATGGTGAACACAAATTTACAAATAGCTTGTCTCAGAAAGGAATCTTTGATTATGACCAGTGGCTGGGGCTGAACATTCAATCGGTATATATTCCAACGACAGAAATGTTATCTCATTCAAAGGGCTTTCTGGCATTAGATAAAAAATTTAAACTGCCATTTGATGGTACGCAGGTAGATATCATTGTAAATGCTTCTTTACCGGAAGCACGGGAACTGCCTGATTTTATGGAAAAAGTTTTAGAGAAGATCAGTAAAGCAATCGACGGAACAGTCGTAGTGGAAGATGATACTTTTTATGTGATGAAGACAGATGGAAGAAAGGTAGATTTTTCTTTAGAGGCAGAGGGATTGCGCAAATTAGGTCTGCTATGGAAATTAATCCGTAACGGGCTTTTGGAAAAAGGAACGATACTTTTATGGGATGAACCGGAGGCAAATCTAAATCCTGAGTTGTTTCCACTTGTCGTAGATATTTTGTTGGAATTAGAAGAGGCTGGCATCCAGATATTTATTGCGACACATAGTTACAATTTGGCAAAGTATTTTGAAATTAGAAGAAAAAGAGAAGAGCAGGTATTATATCACAATTTATATCGCGCTTCTGCCGACGTAGCATCTGAATATAAACCATTTGAGACAGATAATGAAGAGAAAATGGAAATCTATAGTCGGTCTGCTAATTATTTAAGCATGTTAAAAGGGAATAAGATTGTTGCAGCGGATGATAGCCTTTTAGAGGAAGCGATAAAGAAGAACATGTTGGATTAGGCGGTGAGAATACAGATGAAGAAAAACAGCAAAATTTTATGGGATGAAAACAGAAAAATGAAGTTTGATTTTTCAAATGCGTTAGATGTGTTTGAACCCCATGAACTGGCAAATTTATATTCCGAATTTTTATCAGATGTTGATTTCGTAGTGGAGGAGAAAGAAAAGCTGATTTGTTTGGAATATAAGAATGGAAACGTCAAAAATGCAGACAATCCTGAGGCTTTCAAACAGAAGATTGTTGGGGAAGAATTTTGGAAAAAGATAGCTAAAAAATTTTATGGAACAATGTTTCTTGTGTGGGCATGTAACAGAAATCAGTTGGATAAACCAGTGCAATATGTTTTGTTGATGGAAACTAATCCAAGTATGGATACTGCATTAAAGAAGAGATTTACTATGAAGATGATGCGTCAGTTACCATTTAAATACAGTACCAGAAATGAAATTCAAAGAAAGGTAATTGATGAATTTTGTCTGATAGACTTAAAAGAATGGCAAGAAAAATATCCGCAGTATCCAATTTATGAGATGGAAACCATAGAGGTGTAGATAATGGCAGAACTTAACCTGAAACAGATAGTAGACAAGCTAAATAAAGAGTTTACTGGAGAAAGCCGTAAGCTGGTATTTTGGTATGACGAAAAGGGCGAATTTGCAGACGAGATAGATGATATTTGTTTAGATAATGCGAAAGTATATCTATTGAAACCGGATAACCAGTTTTATACGAAGTATTTTCTGGAAAAGGTAGATACTGCAACAAATTATTTGGTATATGCTCCGTTTCCGAAGCCGCCTGTGACGGAAAATCATCTGGAGGATACACTTCTTTACTCGAAGCGTTTTTATGCGGACAGGGCTTCTTTGCTAGCCGCGGACTTGGGAATAGAAGAGAAGTATAAACCCATTATTCAAAAACACATCAAATATTTTTCAGAGAAAAACAGAATTCAGCGTTTTTATGACTTGGAGATAGAGAACTTCAATGAGGAAAATATTCAGATTGGTATTATGAGTGCGATATGCAGGACGAGGACGAACTCTTTTGAGGAAGTGCTTCGTGTGCTTCTTATGGATGATACGCTGGAAGATAATCAGTACATAAGAGATTTTGAAAAATATGATTTACTTGATTCATTCTGGAAGTATTGTGAACAGCAGCTTGGTTTTTCATCGGTTAATCCGACACTGGAAAAACTGCTTATTACTATGTTTGTGACCTATGCGGCACGGCATGTCAATACAGAGTTACCGCAGGGCTGGCAGAATTTTATTTCCTATAAATCCGGCAATATCATAGCGTTTATGGACAATCTTATGAATAACGTGCTGTATCGTGATAAGTATGATGAATTATCTGCTTATGTTGCCGGAATATTGGATGTGGCAGAGGTCTTTGAAAGAATGGAACCGGAGAAATTGGTAGATTGTGATTCCTTTGCGGTAATAGACGTAATTCTTATCCGTTGGATGATGGAAAGACTTCTTGCGGAGGATATGATTGCGAAACTGGATGACCATAATATCATAGAGCTATGTGAAATGAGAGGTAAAATGCACTTTGGCGGAAAGTATGGTGTGATATACCGGATGCTGCATAGTGCGTATTGGGTCATTTCAAAAGCAAATTACGAAGCTCCCGACGGTTTCAAAAAAATTGTGGACTGGTATCAGGCGAGTGATTGTCTGACAGATACCAATTATAGAGAGTTTTATATGAATTATGACAAGTTGGAAGATAAAGACGGGTTTCAGAATCTGCGTGAGCTGGTGGAGAATATTTATACAAATGAATACTTGGGAAAACTGCTTCCTAAGTGGAATGAAGGACTGGCAGAACAGGATGCATTATCGGTGATACCTCTGCAGAGAGAGTTTTTTAATAAATATGTAAAAAACAATAAGGAGCGAACGGTAGTTATCATATCAGACGGTATGCGATATGAAGTGGGGCGTGAACTATATGCGAAATTGAGTGATAATCCGAAAAGTAAAGTTTCGCTTCAGGCAGTCCTTAGTGTGCTTCCGTCATACACACGTCTTGGAATGGAGGCATTGCTTCCGCACAAAAAGCTGGAACTGACAGATGATTTTAAGGAACTGGTGGATGGTAAATATGCGGTTGATCTTGCAACAAGGCAGCAGGTGCTGCAGGAATATGTGTCCGATAGCTGTTGTGTGAAATATGATGATATAAAGGACTATACCGGAATGGCTCTCAGAGAAATATTCAAGGGAAAACAGATAATCTACGTTTACCATGATGTGATTGATAATACAGGAGAGAACAACGAAAACGAGGTGTTTTGGGCTTGTAGCAAAGCGGTGGCAGAAATAGAAGCATTCATTACAAGGGTTGCAGGTGGAGCGAACACATATCGGTTCATAATTACAAGTGACCACGGGTTTATTTATAAGCGTGATTCGGTAACGGAAAGTGATAAGGTAAGCGTGGCGGAAGAACCGGACAAATTAAAAAAGAGAAGATATATTGTAGCAAAAGAATCGGTTGCCTGTGACGGTATCTGTAATATGAATTTGGGTTATTTGCTTGGGAATGAGGATGATAAGATAGTTTCCTATTCATGCAGTACAAATGTGTTTAAGTCAAGAGGAAATGCCGGATTAAACTATGTACATGGTGGTTCTTCTCCGCAGGAAATGTTAATTCCGGTCATTGACATTAAGATGGATAGAGGAGCTGTGGTAAAAACTACGGTACAGATTGCACTTGTCAGCTTAATTAAGAAGATAACGAACCTTGTTACAACATTGGATTTTATCCAATCAGAGCCGGTAGGTGAAACTGTAAAAGAGGCAACTTATAAACTTTATTTTAAATCGGATGACAATGAGACCATATCTAATGAAAATATCTATGTGGCAGATAAACGGGATGAAGATGTGCAAAAACGGCTGTTCCGTATGCGCTTTACCTTTAAAAATAAGAAATATGATCAGAATAGGCGTTACTATCTGGTTGCATATGACATGAGTAATGAGGTTGAGGTATTCCGGCATGAGGTCATTATGGATGTTGCATTTGCAGATGATTTCGGATAATTTATCATTACCGGTGGGCAGTTTCGGACTATCCGGCGGTATTTTTGCGTAAAAGCAGGATGTCGCAAATATACAAGACAATGTTATCTGTCCGGCTTATAATAAAGCTAATTCCCCGGAGAGCAGGCGGAAAAGATGGATATGCTGGAGAAATCCTATCATTTGGTGCTAAAAGGGTTCAGTAAAAAAAGGCAGGCGGAGCTGCTTGGAAAAAACAGGGAAGATTAGAAAAGGGGTTGCCCGTAAAAAAATTATTTAGGAGGAGAAGATATTATGGGAGAAAGGGAAGTCTTTCAAAAAGCGAAACGGTTTGTGTATCAGAATGCCAGACCCTTGGATTTGGCGCGGTGGAGGTATCATTTTGAAGGTGGTACAGCAGAAGAGGTATTGGAGATTTTAGCCATGTATCAGAAGGAGGACGGCGGCTTTGGCTATGCCTTAGAGCCGGACAACTGGAATCCGGATTCTACTCCGGCTGCCACCTGGACAGCAGTGAATATTCTGCGGGAGCTGAATGTTACGGACAGGAACAATCCTATCGTAGAGGGAATATTGAAATATCTTGGCAGCGGAAAAGATTTTGCTGAGGGGAAATGGTACAATACGGTGGCTGCGAACAACGGGTACCCCCATGCGGTCTGGTGGAGCTGCCCCTGCGGGACAGGGATGCCGGATGACAATCCGACAGTCAGCCTAGCGGGGTTTTTGCTGCGGTTTTCGGAAGAAAACAGTCCGCTGTATGAAACAGCCTGCGGGATTGTGAAGAAGGCGGTTTCTGAATTTATGGAACTGCCCACGGAGGAAATGCACACCGTAAAAAATTTTCTGGAATTGCTGTTGGACTGTGAGGAAATTGAGAATTTTTCGCTGTTTGATTTGGAGGCATTCAGGGAAAAGGTGCAGGGAGCCGTGAACAGGGCAGTCTGCAGAGAGCCGGAAAAATGGTATCGGGAATATGTGTTTAAACCTGTGGATTTTTTTGAGCCGAAGTGCCGGATTTTTGAGATTGCCGGAAAAGAATTATGCGAAATGCAGGCGGACAGCATAGGGAAGGGGCAGTGCGCAGACGGTTCGTATCCTGTGACATGGCAGTGGGGGACAGACTATAAAGAATATGAAATCAGCGCCAACTGGTGGCGGGCTGCCCTTGCGCTGGATAATATGCGCTATCTTAAGGCTATGGGAAAAATCTGACAGAGAGAAAACGGTAAGATAGGTGTGTTCTTATCGTTTTTTTGTTGTAATTCCACCAGTACTTTTTTATAATGGAATTTGAAAAACAGAAAATACTTTGGAAAAGACGGGGGTTTTTTATGGCAGAGAAAAACAGTGCTGTGATAGCAGGATTTGTATTTGAAAATGAGGCGGAGGCGGAACAGGCGGCAAAGGAAGCCGAGGGCGTGAAATATATTAAATCCAAGACCGATATGGATAATCCGGAGATGGTGCTGCAGATTTACAATAAGATTATCCGGCAGAAGCTGTTTGAGACGGCGGTAGGGTTTGCTTATCTGAAGGATTTGCAGGATTACCTGATTTCCATTCCCTATGTGGCAAAAGGGGCGGTGCTGCCGATACCTGTTTCCCATAAGGCGTTAGAGAAAAATATCCGCAAAGAGCTGAAAGTTACGGCAAAAACAAAAGACACTTCGCAGAAGACACTGCCTCATGAGGCAGGAAACTCCTTAGGAAAACGGGAAACGGCATACCGGACAAAATTCCGTGTAACATTGCTTTTAGCAGTGATTATGGCGGTCAGTATGACGGGAATGTTTTTCATTACTGCCAGCAGTAATAATCTGAATATTTTAAATTATGAAAATGAGCTAATCAATCGCTACGAGGACTGGGAGACGCAGCTTTTGCAGAGGGAAGAGGCAATTGAGAAGCGGGAGGCGGAACTGGGTATCACCGGTCAGGAATAGAAAACACAGATATTTCATAAATCCCTGTTAAAATACACTCAATATAGAAAAAGACAGCTGGTGGGAGGAGAGAATGATTTTATGGAAAAAATAAAGATTTTGGTAGTGGATGATGAAAGCAGAATGAGAAAGCTGGTAAAGGATTTCCTTGTGAGGGAAAACTATGAGGTGTTAGAGGCGGGGGACGGTGAGGAAGCCTTAGACATTTTTTACCGGGAAAAAGACATTGCGCTGCTGATATTAGATGTGATGATGCCCAAAATTAACGGTTGGAACGTGTGCCGTGAGATAAGGGAGACTTCTAAAGTACCGATTATCATGCTGACGGCAAAGGCAGAGGAAGAGGACGAGCTGAACGGCTTCGATTTAGGAGTGGACGAATACATTTCCAAGCCCTTTTCCCCGAAAATTCTGGTAGCGCGCGTAGGCGCGATTCTGCGCCGGAGCCAGAAAACGGGGACGGAGGAAAACCATCTGGCGGCAGGTGGCATTGTCATTGACCGTTCCGCCCATATGGTGACGGTGGACGGAGAGCGGGTAGATTTGAGTTTTAAGGAGTTTGAACTGCTGACCTATTTTGTGGAGAATCAGGGGATTGCTCTGTCCCGGGAAAAGATACTGAACCATGTGTGGAATTACGATTATTTTGGGGACGCGAGAACCATTGACACTCATGTAAAGAAGCTGCGTGCCAAGATAGGGAAGAAAGGCGATTATATCAAGACCATCTGGGGTATGGGCTATAAATTTGAGGTAGATAACCGGTAGAGAAAAAATTCTGAAAATATTGACAATGAGAACAATGGAGCATAAAATTTTATTGGATAAAAGAGAGAAAGAAAAAGAGAAGAATTACCCCGGTTCCCTGACGCGGAAGATTGTGACGATTATTATCTGTCTGGTGGCGGGGACACTGATGCTGTGCTGGGTGCTGAATACCGCTTTTCTGGAAAAATATTATGTGATGAATCAGCAGAACACGCTGTTAAAAGGTTTTGCTACTATAGATGTTGCCAGCGAGTCAGGAGAACTCTACAGTACGGATTTTGACGTAGTGTTTGATAACCTGTGCGCCAACGGAAATATCACCATTATGATTATCAGTGCGGACCGAACGATTTTAAGGTCGTCCGTCAATAATACCCAGAAAATGCTGATAGAATTTATGGATATTATTTTCGGGGAGCGGCAGAACGAAACCACCATATTGCTGCAGAATGAAAATTACGTCATACAGCGTCAGAGGGACAAGCGCTTAGATTCTGAGTATCTGGTGCTTTACGGCACACTGTCTAACGGCAATCTGATTTTAATGCGATCGGCTCTTGAGAGTATCCGGGAGAGTGTTAAAATCAGCAACCGTTTCTTAGGGGTGGTGGGTGTATTTTCCGTGATTGTCAGTGCAGTGGTGATTGTATTTGTTTCCAGAGGTATTACCATGCCGCTATTAGAGCTTACCAACCTGTCAAAGCGGATGACGCAGTTGGATTTTGAGGCAAAATACAAGCCCAGGGCAAAGCGGAAGAATGAAATCGACGAGTTAGGGGAACACATGAATGAAATGTCCCGGACCCTAGAGAGGACCATTTGCGAGCTGAAAAGCGCAAATAACCAGTTACAGATAGATATTGAAAAAAAGATTCAGATAGACGAGATGCGCAAAGAATTTTTATCCAACGTGTCCCATGAATTAAAAACGCCTCTTGCCCTGATACAGGGCTATGCCGAGGGATTAAAAGAGTGTATTAATGAGGATGCGCAGAGTAGGGAATTTTACTGCGAGGTCATCATGGACGAGGCGGACAAGATGAACCGCATGGTAAAAAAGCTTTTAACCTTAAATCAGTTAGAGTTTGGCAACGAGGTGATTGCCATGGAGCGGTTTGATTTGACGGATTTGATACAGGGCGTGGTAAATTCTTCCGGCATTCTCTTAAGCCAGAATCAAATAACACTCAATTTTTCTGAAAATAAGCCGATATTTGTATGGGCGGATGAATTTAAAGTGGAAGAGGTTGTGACGAATTACCTGAGCAATGCGATTCATCACGCACAGGGAGAAAAGAGGATTGACATTGTCTGCCGCCGGGTGGAGGATAAGGTGCGGGTCTGTGTATTTAACACGGGAAAACCCATACCTCAGGAGGATATCGAAAATATCTGGATCAAATTCTACAAGGTGGATAAGGCGCGGACGAGGGAATACGGGGGCAGCGGAATCGGGCTGTCCATAGTAAAGGCCATTATGGAATCCTTTCATCAGCAGTGCGGTGTCATCAATTATGAGGACGGTGTGGAATTTTGGTTTGAACTGGATGCCATTACCGGAACGGCGGTAGAGAGTGAACCATAACAAATTTGTTGGAAAATTTGTTGGAACCATAAATTTCTGTTGATATATTTTCCTAAAAATGCTAACATAAGATATAGTTTACAGATATTTTGCGAGGAAATCTATGAAGATATCAAAAATCAAAACAATGGCGGCTGTTACAACGGCTGCAGTGCTTTTTGGAGGATGTGGGGAGGCACCCTACGCCTTGACGGAGAGTGAAGAAAACATTATCGTTAATTACTCAGCCCATGTGGTGGCAAAATTTAATACGGAACAGGAACAGGGGCTTAGTTATGTGAATATGGACGCAGTGGAAGAGGCGGAAGCCATGACTGAGGTGCAGGAAGACACCGAGGCGCCTGTTTCGGATGTGGAGGAAGCAGCTTTGCCGGAGGGAGCAGTCGCGGGAGAACAGACGGTACAGACGGCATCCCTTAACGACATTTTCGGAACGGAGAGTATCAGCGTTGCCTACGAGGGAGCTTCTCTTGCGGCTGATTATGTGGAAAACAGCTATTATGCCGTGGATGCGGATCCGGGAAAGATATTTCTGGTGCTTACCTTTGCCATTACAAACAATGGCACGGAGGAGGCAGTATTTGATAATTTGGCGAAGATACCGTCCTTTGAGGTAAATACGGCGGACGGCGTGAAGGCATCTTCGGAATTATCCGTACTGCTGGAGGACTTTGCCACATATCAGGGAAACATTCCGGCGGGAGAGACGCAGAAGGCGGTTTTATTGTTCCAGATACCGGATACGGCAACCGGGACGCCGGAGTTTACATTGAGCGTAATGATGGGCGGGACAAGTTATCAAATTTCTTTGTAAATTCAGTGCCATTGTGCTATAATATTAAAAAATACAATATTTTAGAAAAATAATTGTATGAGACACGGGAGGAGAGATATCGATGGATACGAACATACTTTTAGAGTCAGGAACGAATGAGCTGGAGGTTTTGGAATTTACTCTGGGGAACAGCCATTACGGAATCAACGTTGCAAAAATCAGAGAGATTTTGACTTATCAGCCGATTACCCCGGTGCCGAATTCCCATTCGAGTGTAGAAGGTATCTTTATGCCGCGTGATACTATGATAACAGTCATAAATCTAAAGAGATGTCTGGGGATGCCGGAGAACGGAGCGGGAGAGGGTCTGTTTATTATTACTAACTTTAACAAATTAAACATTGCATTCCATGTAGATGCGGTTATCGGCATTCACCGTGTATCCTGGGAGTCTATTATCAAACCGGATTCTACCATTAATACAGAGGAAAACAGTGCCTCTACCGGAGTGATCAAATTAGACGATAAACTCATTATTATCCTTGATTTTGAGAAGATTGTAACGGATATCAGTCCGGAGACAGGACTTAAGATTTCTGATGTAGACAATCTGCCAAACCGTGAGAGGTGTGATTCTCCGATTTTGATTGCGGAGGACTCCCCGCTTTTGAGCAAGCTGATTACAGACTGTCTGAAGAAAGCAGGATATACGAATCTGATTATCACCATGAACGGACAGGAAGCATGGGATGAGTTGACCGAGATGAAGAAGACGGGAAAGATAACAGACAAGGTGCATTGTATCATAACGGACATTGAGATGCCGCTGATGGATGGACACCGTCTGACAAAGCTGGTAAAAACAGATGATGACATGAAAGGGATACCGCTGATTATTTTCTCGTCCTTAGTAAACGAGGAAATGAGAATCAAAGGGGAGAAATTAGGAGCGGATGCACAGTTGACAAAACCGGAAATCGGCAATCTTGTAGCAGCCATTGATAAATTGATTGATAAAAGCTTGGAGTAAGGTTGAGGAAAAGAAGGGGATGTGATAACCTATCACATCCCCCGATTAAGTTTTGGGTAATGGAGGTGCAGGATGAGCAAAGCAGAGGATTATTTAGATGGTTTGTTGGATTCTGTGGAGAAAGGGAATTCGGAAAATGCGGGAGATAAAGGAGATATCATGCGGTCAGAAGATGATTTTATGAAGGATTTTGAACAGGATATGCTTTCTGGAGAGAGCGAGGATGATTTCTTAAAGCAGTTTGAAAAGGAGCTGCAGGACGGTTCGGCAGACAGCAGTATTGCCGATGACGATATGTTTTTTGAAAACATTGATGGTATTGTAAACAGCGTAAAACAGGAAATGGACGAAAAACCGGAGGAACCAGATTCCTTAGACACACTGATAAACCAGGTGTCAGCGGGGGAGGAATATCCGGAGGAACAAAATTTAGCGGGCAATGACCAGGATTTGATGGATTTGTTACAGTCAGACGAGGGTTTGTCAGATATCGGTGATATGCTGAATGCGGATGAAAACCATGAATTTCTTGCAGACAGCGGTTTGCAGGATTTTGCCGATACGGAAATGGGAGAGCTTACGGCAGACGGAGAAGAGACAGAGGAAAAGCCGAAAAAGGAAGGTTTTTTTGCAAAGCTTGGAAAAATCCTTTTTGGCGAGGACGAGGAAGAATTAGAGACCAAAAAAAAGGTGGAAAAGCCTGTTATAGCGCATACTGCCATGCCGGATATCGAGGATTTGTCCGATGACAACCTTGCGATTTTACAGGCCTTAGACGGAGGCGGAGAGCCGGAGCCGGAAACACCGGAAGAGGAACCGGAAGAGGACGAGAAGGCAAAGAAGAAAGCCGAGAAAAAGGCGAAAAAGAAAGAAGAAAGAGAGCAGAAGAAAAAAGAGAGGGCAGAGAAAAAAGCCAATAAGCCGAAAAAAGAGAAGGTGAAGAAGGAAAAGCCACCCAAGGAGCCGGACAATACTCCGCCGCTGCCGAAGGTTCCGGTTGTTCTGATTTTCGTTATGGCGGGCTCTTTTCTGGCGCTGGTGCTGATTGCTACGAATTTGACGGGGTACTCCAACAGCTTCGTGGAGGCAGAGAGCGCCTACAACGAAGGAAATTATGAGTTGGCTTACCAGCAGGTTTCTGGTATGGAAATTAAGGAGACGGATTTGGAAACCTATGAAAAATACCGCATTATGGCGTTGATTTCAGGAGAATACAGCGCATACGAGAACCTGATGGAGGGAGAACTCTACGATATGGCATTAGACGCGTTGGTACGTACGGTGGGAAGATGTGAAAAATACCGTGGAGACGCAGAAAGCTATGGCTGTGCAGGCAATGTGGAGAGCATGAAGGCTAAGGCAGTGGCAGCGCTGGCTGGTTTTGGCATTGGAGAGGAAGAAGCGCTGGCTTTGTATGGTATAGAGGACAGGAGTGAGTACTCTAGGGGGATTTACGGTATTTTAAAGACAGCAGGCTTGGAAAAGGTGGCAGAAGAATGATAGCAATCATTGATTATGATGCAGGAAATTTAAAAAGTGTAGAGAAAGCACTGCTCTCCTTGGGGCAGGAGTGTGTCGTGACCAGGGAAGCAAAAGAGATTTTACAGGCAGATAAGGTGATTTTACCGGGAGTTGGAGCCTTTGGCGATGCCATGGCTCAGTTGAAAAAATATGAGTTACATAAGGTGATTTGTGAAGTGGCAGAGAAGGAAACGCCGTTTCTGGGCATATGCTTAGGGCTTCAGCTGCTTTTTGAGGGCAGTGAGGAGAGCAGCGGTGTGGAAGGACTTGGTATTTTAAAGGGACGCATTCTGCGTATTCCGGATAAGGAGGGGCTGAAAATCCCGCACATCGGCTGGAACTCTCTGGATTTGCAGAATGACGGCAGGCTGTTTGGGGGATTGCCGTCACAGCCCTATGTATATTTCGTCCATTCTTATTATTTAGAGGCTGCGGAGGAAAGCATTGTGAAAGCAACCACCGAGTACAGCGCGCATATTCACGCTTCCGTGGAGCAGGGAAATGTGTTTGCCTGCCAGTTCCATCCGGAAAAGAGCAGCACCGTAGGCTTACAGATATTAAAAAATTTTGCTGCACTATAGCGTGAGGAGGAACAGAGATGTTTACCAAGAGAATCATTCCCTGTCTGGATGTGAATAACGGACGGGTGGTAAAAGGCGTGAATTTTGTTAATCTGCGGGACGCAGGGGATCCGGTGGAGATTGCTACGGCCTATGATAAGGCGGGAGCGGACGAACTGGTATTTTTGGATATTACAGCAACCTCTGACCAGAGGAATACCGTGGCGGATATGGTGCGCAAGGTGGCGGAAAAGGTATTTATCCCCTTTACTGTGGGGGGAGGTATCCGTACGGTGGAGGATTTTAAAGCGTTGCTTCGGGAGGGGGCGGATAAGATTTCCATTAATTCCTCCGCCATCAACCGCCCGGAATTAATCAGTGAGGCGGCAGACAAATTCGGCAGCCAGTGCGTGGTGGTTGCCATTGACGCCAGGAGGCGTGCGGATGGCTCAGGCTGGAATATCTATAAAAACGGCGGCAGGGTGGATGTCGGCATTGACGCAGTTGAGTGGGCGATGAAGGCGGACCGCCTCGGAGCGGGAGAAATCCTCTTAACTAGCATGGACTGTGATGGGACCAAAGCAGGCTATGATGTGGAGCTGACCCGTCAGATTGCGGAGAATGTGTCTATCCCGGTGATTGCCTCCGGCGGTGCGGGAACAAAGGAGCATTTTTATGATGCACTGACCCAGGGAAAGGCGGATGCAGCCCTGGCGGCTTCGCTGTTTCATTACAAGGAGTTAGAAATCGGGGAAGTGAAGCAGTATTTAAGGGAGAGAGGCGTCTCTGTGAGATTATAGCAGGCCAAAAAGGGAGAGCATGAAAAGTACTGCAGGAGAAGGGCGGCAGGAAGGAGAACAGGAGCTATGGCAATGATTACAAATGACTGGCTTCCGGCGCTTCAGGGAGAATTTCGGAAACCATATTACAGAGAACTATTTGAATTTGTGAAAGAGGAGTACAGCAGGGCGGTGATATATCCCCCGGCGGATGATATTTTCAATGCCATGCACTTTACCCCTTTAAGTGAGGTGAAGGTTCTGATTTTAGGGCAGGACCCCTATCATAACGTGAATCAGGCACATGGCTTAAGCTTTTCCGTGCCGCCGTCGCAAAAGGACATACCGCCCTCTCTACAGAACATTTATCAGGAATTAAAGGACGATTTAGGCTGTAGCATACCCAACAACGGCTATCTGAAAAAATGGGCGGATCAGGGTGTGCTGCTGTTAAACACGGTGCTGACGGTGCGGGCGCATCAGGCAAATTCCCATCAGGGAAAAGGCTGGGAGCAGTTTACTGATGCCATTATTCAGGCGGTGAATGCCCAGGACAGACCCGTTGTCTACATGCTCTGGGGCAGACCGGCCCAGAGTAAGATACCAATGCTGACTAATCCCGGGCATTTGATTTTAAAAGCACCTCATCCAAGTCCTCTTTCCGCATACAGAGGATTTTTCGGGTGCAGGCATTTCAGTCAGGCAAATGAATTTCTGGAGAGCCATGGGATAGAGCCGATTGACTGGCAGATTGAAGATATTTGATAAGATTTTTTAGAGCCGGTTGGCAGACGGAAGATATTTGATAAAGCTCCTCAAAAATGAGGAGTGCCCGAATACCTTCACAGATACCCGGGCTATTATGAAAAAATCTATCAAGTATATGATAACAAAGTATCTATAAATGATTTACTGTTATTACTATAGCAGTAATATATGAATAAACTATGAACAAGAGTTGAACTTTTCTGATTTTTTGGACATAATGACTGTATCACAGAAAAAATGTATACAAGTTTTTGTGAAAAAAGAGAGCAAAGATGCACAAAGTTTTCCGAAACACTTGAAATTCCTAATATTTGGGAATAAAATGACGATATAAAGAATAAATAGGAAACAGATAAGGTGGGACAGGGAAGTCAAACAGGTCACAGAGTGGCAAATTTTTTTCAAAGGAGTGGATAGTATGGCAAATATTTCAGGATATGATTCTTATTCTATGGGCAGTTTGTTTTCTAGCACGGGAAATGCCGGAAATAACACGGCTGCTTCAGATTTCTTAGGAATCAGTTACACGGATTATGCGAGCATTCGGAACGGCAGCTACCGTAAATTGCTTTCTTCCTATTATCAGAAGGTGGAGAACGACGGCAAGACCTCCTCTTCCTCTGAGTCGAAGGACAGTAAGCAGACCCTGACATCTATCAGGAATGCGGCAGATGATTTAAAGAATTCCGCATCTGCACTGCTAGACAAAGGCAAAAACAGTTTATTTAAAACCAAGACGGATGAGAAGGGCAACAGCTACGTTGACTATGATACGGATGAGGTTTACAAGGCAGTTAAGAGTTTCGTGGAAGATTACAACAGCCTGTTAGATTCCGCTGCGGAATCAGATACCACCAGTATTTTAAGGGCGGCAAAGAGCATGGTTTCTTACACTGAGGCAAATCAGAAAGCTCTTGCCCAGATTGGTATTACCGTTGGTTCTGACAATAAGCTTTCCATTGACGAGGATAAATTTAAAGAGGCCAGCAAGGCGCGGGTACAGTCCCTGTTTCAGTCCACAGGCGGCTATGCTTACCAGATAAATGCAAAAGCAACCAGTATCGACAGCTATGCAGCTATAGAGGAGAAGAAAGCAGGCAACTCCGATAAA
Source organism: Lachnospiraceae bacterium (assembly GCA_021770785.1). Classification (GTDB taxonomy): domain Bacteria; phylum Bacillota; class Clostridia; order Lachnospirales; family Lachnospiraceae; genus Roseburia. Next base: position 17,951 of record JAETQH010000018.1, on the reverse strand, counting down.
GCGGAGAGCTATAAGTCCAGCATAAAATCCACCTCCACCTCAAAGGATAGCACCAAGACCTTAGGAGCCATCGAGGAGGCAGCAGAGGATGCCAATAAAACCCTTGCGGTACTGCGCAAAACCGGAACAGAGTCCTTATTTAACATGGTTACAAAGAAAAACGAGGACGGCAGCACTGTTACCGATTATGACAGAGATGCAATTTATAAGGCAGTCAAAAACTTTATTAAGGATTATAATACGCTGATAGACAAAACAGAGGATTCGGAAACAACCAGTATTCTTTCTGCAAGAAAGAGCATGATAAACAATACTTCTTCTTATAAGACTTCCCTTTCTGCAGTGGGAATCACCATTGGTTCCGACAACAGCCTTTCCATTGACGAAGAGAAGTTCAAAGACTCTGATATGGCAAGAGTGAAATCTCTGTTTCAGGATAGCTACGGATTCGGTTATCAGACAGAGAAGCAGATTTCCAAGATTGATACCTCCGCAGAGAAAGAAGCGTCAAAATCCAACACATACAGTGACAGCGGTTCTTATACCAATAACTATACTTCTGGTGACTGGTACAATTCCCTTATTTAAGATAAGGTACGGAAGGGCTTGTCAAAAAGAATAAAACATGCGATGATATTGCATGTAATGATGAGGGTGTCCCCCGAATTTTTGCGGGACATCCTTTTATTTTTTAGTGGACAGGATAAAAGGAGACTTTAGATGGCAGGAAAGAAAGTAGTGGTCGGCATGTCGGGAGGCGTGGATTCCTCTGTGGCGGCGTATCTTTTGAAAGAACAGGGATATGAAGTGATCGGAGTTACCATGCAGATATGGCAGGATGAGGATGAATTCACACAGGAGGAAAACGGCGGCTGCTGCGGTTTAAGTGCGGTGGACGATGCCAGAAGAGTGGCGGAGCGGTTAGAAATCCCCTATTACGTGATGAATTTTAAGCAGGAATTTAAAAAGAATGTCATGGACTATTTTACCGCAGAATATCTGCGTGGGAGGACGCCTAATCCCTGTATTGCCTGCAACCGCTATGTGAAATGGGAGGCGCTGTTAAACCGCAGCTTAGAAATCGGCGCCGACTATATTGCCACCGGGCATTATGCCAGAGTAGAGCAGTTGAATAACGGCAGATACGCCATCAAAAATTCGGTGACAGCGGCAAAGGATCAGACCTATGCCCTCTATAATCTGACCCAGGAACAGCTTTCACGGACCCTGATGCCGGTGGGGGCTTACACCAAGGACGAGATAAGGGAGATTGCGGAAAATATCGGTTTGACGGTGGCTCATAAAAAGGACAGCCAGGAGATTTGTTTTATCCCGGACAACGATTATGCCGGGTTTATTGACAGGGAGCGGGGGCGGGATGTTCCGCCGCCGGGAAATTTTGTTTCCCCTGCCGGGGAGATTTTAGGTGTCCATAAGGGCATCACCCATTATACCATCGGCCAGCGCAAAGGCCTTGGCATTGCTTTAGGGTATCCGGTGTTTGTGACGGAAATCCGGCCGGAGACAAATGAGGTGGTATTAGGGAGCAACGAGGATGTATTTACAACGGAGCTTTTTGCAGACCGGCTGAATTTTATGGCATTGCCGGATTTCAAAGACGGAACGGTCTTAAAGGCGAAAATAAGATATTCCCATGAGGGAAGCCCATGTAAGGTGACTCGGACGGGAGAAGATGAACTGCATTGCGAATTTTTAGAGCCTGTACGCGCCGTGACACCGGGACAGGCGGTTGTTTTGTATGACGGAGATTACGTGGCAGGCGGAGGAAGCATTGTCAGATGAGATGCGTCAGAGAGAAAGTATGGTTTAAAGAGAGGAAAAACAGGAAATGACGAGAGAGGAATTCAGAGCGCTTACGGAGGAGAGGGTGGTATTGTTAGACGGAGCCACAGGAACAAACCTGCAGAAAGCGGGAATGCCGGTGGGGGTCTGCCCGGAGCAGTGGATTTTGGAAAATCCGCAGGTGTTAGTGGACTTGCAGAAACGTTATGTGGAGGCGGGAACGGATATTTTGTTCGCCCCTACCTTTACCGCAAACCGCATTAAGCTAGAAGAATACGGTTTGCAGGATAAATTAGAGGAGATGAACCGCAGCTTAGTGGAGCTGTCGAAGGAGGCAGCCGGGGGAAAATCGTTTATCGCCGGGGATTTGACCATGACAGGGGAGCAGTTATACCCTCTGGGAGACTTACAGTTTGAGGAACTGGTGGAGGTTTATAAGGAGCAGGTGCAGGCAATTTTAGCGGCAGGCGTGGATTTATTTGTGGTAGAGACCATGATGAGTCTTCAGGAATGCCGTGCGGCGGTGCTGGCAATCCGGGAGCTCTGCGATTTGCCGGTGATGGTATCCCTTACCTATAATGAGGACGGACGTACTCTTTATGGCACAGACCCGGCCACAGCGGTGGTGGTGCTTCAGAGCCTTGGGGCGGACGCAGTGGGAATGAACTGCTCTACCGGGCCGGACGCTATGCTTGCGCCCATGGCACAGATGGCGGAGTATGCAACAATCCCTCTTCTGGCAAAACCCAATGCGGGAATGCCGGAGTTAGAGGACGGGAAAACTGTTTTTCGTGTGGAGCCGGAAGAATTTGCAGCTGCCGGAAAAGAGTTGGTGGAAAAGGGCGCAGGGATTCTCGGTGGCTGCTGCGGAACCACGCCGGAGCATATTAGGGCGCTAAAAGCGGCGGTGGAGGGCATGACCCCGCCGAAGCCTCTCGCCGTAAAACGAAGAGTCCTTACCTCCGAGCGGAAACTGGCGGAAATCAAACTGGACGGCAATTTTATGGTGATTGGGGAGCGCATTAATCCCACCGGAAAAAAGAAGCTGCAGGCAGAGTTAAAAGAAGGCTCCTTAAATCTGGTGCGCAACATGGCGTTAGAGCAGGAGGAAAACGGTGCACAGATTTTGGACATCAATATGGGGATGAATGGCATTGACGAAAAAGAAATGATGCTCCGTACTATTTATGAGGTGACCTCCACGGTGGACTGCCCACTCTGTATTGATTCCAGCCATGTAGATATTATTGAGGCAGCCCTCAGGATTTATCCGGGACGTGCCCTGATTAACTCTATTTCACTGGAGAAAGAAAAATTTGAGCGCCTGCTGCCCGTCGCAAAAAAATACGGAGCAATGTTTATTTTACTGCCTTTATCCGACGAGGGGCTTCCAAAGGATTCTTGGGAAAAGCACGGCATTATCCGAAGGATCCTGACAGAGGCACTCCGTATCGGCATGGCAAAGGAGGATATCGTGGTAGACGGTTTAGTGGCAACCATCGGAGCTAACTCCAGGGCGGCATTGGAGTGCTTTGAAACCTTTTCCTACTGTAAAAAGGAACTGGAATTGCCTACCGTCTGCGGACTTTCTAATATTTCCTTTGGTCTGCCGGAGCGGGCATATGTAAATACCGCTTTCCTTACCATGGCAATCGCAAATGGTCTTACTATGGCAATCGCAAACCCCTCTCAGGAGCTTTTGATGAATGCTGCCTTTGCGTCGGACATGCTGCTGAATAAACAGGAAAGCGATATCCGCTACATTGAGCGTATGAACTTTTTATCGGAAAAATATGCCGGAATGGAGCGTGTTATGGTTCCTTCTGCGGCAACCCAGGCGGCCCATGGAGAAATGCAGCAGGAAAAAACAGGGAGCAGTGTCTTTCAGGCGGTTTTAAAGGGCAATAAGGAGCATATTTTAGAGGAAGTAAAAAGCATGCTTAAGCAGGGGGAAAAGCCGGATGAAATCATCAACGGACATTTAATTCCCGCCATCAACGAAGTGGGTGAGCTGTTCGATAAGAAAAAATACTTCCTCCCCCAGCTGATTTCCTCCGCCAATACCATGAAAATCGCCATTGAATACCTAGAGCCCATGCTAGAGCGGAGCGCCGGAGAGGGGAAGGCAACCATCGTCGTGGCAACTGTGGAAGGCGACATTCACGATATCGGCAAAAATTTAGTGGTTCTTATGCTGAAAAATTATGGTTACAATGTCATTGATTTAGGCAAAGATGTACCCGCAGAGCAGATTGTGGATACTGCCATAAAAGAAGGGGCAAAAGTCATCGGTCTTTCCGCCCTCATGACCACCACCATGATGCGGATGAAAGATGTGGTGGAACTATCCAAAGAAAAAGGATGCACCTGCAAAATCGTTATAGGCGGCGCTGCCATCACCGAGAGTTTTGCAGAAGAAATCGGAGCAGACGGTTACTCTAAAGACGCTGCCGAGTGCGTAAAATTAGTGGAGCGGTTGCTGGCAGAAGACAGTGAACATTAACGTATGAATTAGAAAGAGCCTGTTTTGTAGCTATGGAAAGAGATGAGATTTTTTACAATTATCTCCGGACATCGGGACAAAACAGGCTTTTCTGATACCCTCTGCCTCCACTGCAAAAAAAATTTAAAATTTCCGCAACACTTTTCCTTTTTCAAACGTTATATAAATGAAAGCACAATAAAACACCGTCATTCATTTACAAAACAGGTATTCGCCAATGCCGGAAAGGAGGTTTTTACACATGGTAGAAAAAATCTACCAGAAATACTTAAAAGAACTGACAGACTGGTGCACGTCCATGACCTGCGACAGGGCAAAAGCAGAGGATTTAGTCCAGGAAGCATTCCTGCGCGCCTTAGACCATGAAGAGTTGTTCCGGAACATGACAGAACAGCAATGCCGGGCATGGATGTACCGTACCGTAAAAAATCTCTATTATGACAGGCTGCGCCACGAACGTTTTGAAATAACAGAAGAGGAACTTCCTGAAAGAACGGCGGAACCTTCCGAATATGAGGAGTTGGAACAAAAAGAGTTATTAGCAATGCTGCCGGAGGAAGAACGACTGTTATTTGCCATGAGGTATATGGAAGGGTACAATTCCAGAGAACTGGGAGAAATCTTTTCCATGCCTCCGGCAACGGTGCGAATGAAATTAGCGTCGGCAAGAAAAAAGTTACAGAAGGAATGGAAAGGGTAAGCCGCCGAAGCGGCAGAAAGAGAGGAAAACATGAAAAAATTTTTATTAAACTGTGATGCCTGCGATACAAGAAAAATGAAGGAGGACGTCTTTAAAGGCTATGAGAGTGTAACCATCAATGCGGATATTATATTTGTAAATGAGAGAAGTAAAAAGATATTGGATCAATATGCAGTCTGCATGAACGCAGATTTAGTGTTAAATGTGGGGGAGGAAGAGGTTGCCATTCAGATGCAGAACGGCATGATGGAAATAAGGGCAGGGGAGAAGCCGGAGAAAAAAACCATTTTATTTGTGAACGGAAAGCTCTGCATTGAGCCGGGAACGGAAGAAATCCTCAAAGGCTATCAGGGCATTTATGTCAATGGACGGGTATGCTTACCGGAGAGCGTACGGCCGTTCCTTGCGGAAATGAAAGTTAATGGTGTTACGGAATGTTATCCCGATGACTGTATCAGACTGAAGCAGACAGCGGTGATAGACAAATATTTTGCTTACCGTGTCCGGGAAGGAGCCCGCTATTATGCGGCAAAACAGGTAGTTTTGTTAGATGAAAAATCAGAGCTTGCCCTGCTGCGGGAAAAACAGGTGCATTTTGTGACAAAGAAGTTGGTTGTATCAGAGGCGCTTGTGAGGGAGGCGCTGCCGCTCTTTGACATGGACGTGGAGGTTACTGTGGTGCCGGAAGGCTGTAAGTATGTGCCGGGGGATGCTGTTTTAGAGGAAGCTTTACTAAAAAAATACGGAACACGGATGTATATCGAGGGAGATTTAAGTCTGGCTAAGGGAAGCGAGCATTTGTTAGAACAGGTGGAATGCCTGCGGGTAAAAGGTGCCGTCAGAATGTCTGAGAAGCAGAAACAGGTATTTTTACAGCAGAACATAGACGCAGAATATGGAAAAATAGTGCTGCGGAAAGAAAATATCATCAGCCAAAAACTGTCCGTGACGGTGGGGGAAACCTTGCTTGCGGCATATCCGGAGGGCATTTGTGTTTCAGACTGTGTAAAGGTGGAACTTGCGCCGGAGATAACACCGGAGCAGATTAGGGAGCTGTTGGAGTTTGAAAACTGCACAAAGATAGTATGCAGTAAAGAGCAGAAAGCCGTGGTTGAAATAGTGAGCGAAAATGTTGCCAGGATTGGTTGCGATGAGGAGAAGAAAGAAGCAGAGGAGTTTGACGGGACGTTAATCAACGTGGACGAATATGTATTGTAAGAAAAAGCTTATGTCTGACATAAGGGCTGCAAAAAAGAGACAGTAAAAATTTAAAGTAATTTCCGGGAATGAAAAAAGTAAAAAGTAAAAAGCAAGAAGTAAGTAAAAAGTAAGAAGAAAGAGAATGGTGATAATATGAATGAATTACAGTGGAATGTTCTGCGTGTTTCCCGGAGCACGCAGGAGCAATTCCGGGATCCCCAAACCGGGGACTGGTTTCGGAAAGAACGGGTCTGGAATTGTGAAAAAGCAGGGACAATGGAGAGTGGTTTTAAGGAGAAAAAGAGAAGGAAAAGCGGCATAAGAAAAAATTGTAAAAATTGCAAAAAAAGTGTTGACATTTTTTCTGTTGGATAGTATACTTATCAAGTCGGTTGCGGTGAGTAACCGATACAAATGGGATCTTAGCTCAGCTGGGAGAGCATCTGCCTTACAAGCAGAGGGTCATAGGTTCGAGCCCTATAGGTCCCATTTCACAGCAAGGTTCTTAAAAAGACAGGCTGTTATAATTAAATATGGCGGAATAGCTCAGCTGGCTAGAGCACACGGTTCATACCCGTGGTGTCGAGAGTTCAAGTCTCCCTTCCGCTACTGCACAGACCTCGGAAGTATCCGGGGTCTGTTTTCTTTCACAGGAAAAACCTTGTGGAAGGAACATATAAAGTATCGTTTTTTCGGGAAATGAAAACCCTGCCGGTGAAGGCAAAACAGAGGGTATCTTAAGCCGGCATGCGGCTTCTTGGAGGTTTTGGAATGAGAAAACAAAAGAGATCTATGCAAAAAATGATAATTGCTGTCATGGTTATCGGCAGCTTTCTTTTTGGAAGCTGCTCTAAGACAGAATTTACCGAGGCAGGAAAAAATGACAGCCCCATAACTTCCGGTGCAGATGGGGAAAACCGTGATCATTCTGCCAATGGACTGCCACAGGAAACGGACAGCCGGCTGGAGGTGCATTTCATGGATGTGGGACAGGGGGATGCGACTCTTATTTCCTGCGATGGATACTATATGTTAATTGATGCGGGGAATAACGATAAGGGGACGGCGGTCTGGAGTTATTTAAAGCAGCAGGGGGTGGAACGGTTAGATTATGTGATTGGGACGCATCCGGATGCAGACCATATCGGCGGTCTGGATGTGGTTCTCTATAAGTTTGACTGCGGCACTGTGATTATGCCGGAGGTGGAGAACGATACTAGGACCTATGAGGATGTGGTGCAGGCGATGGAGGAAAAGGAGTATCCGGTGACCTGTCCCGTGGTGGGAGAAACGTATTCCCTGGGGGAAGCGTCTTTTACGGTGATTGCCCCCAACAAAGATTACGGATTGGATATGAACGCTTCTTCTGTGGGCATCTTGGTGGAGCACGGGGAAAACCGTTTTCTGCTGACGGGGGATGCGGAGGAAGAGGGGGAAGAGGATATTCTGGAAAATGGGATAGACATTTCTGCGGATGTATACAAGGCGGGACACCATGGAAGTAAGACTGCTTCTACAGAAGAATTTTTAAATGCAGTAAATCCGGAGTATGCAGTCATTAGCTGCGGAGAAGGAAATTCCTATGGACATCCCCATGCGGAGGTTTTGAACCGTTTTCGGAGTATGGGGATTGACGTGTTCCGCACCGATGAGCAGGGAACGGTTGTGGCAGTTTCCGACGGCAGGGAAATCACCTGGAATTGTACCCCCTCGGAAAGCTGGCAGGCAGGAGAGCCCACCGGAAGTTCGGCGGGACAGAATACAGAAGAAAAAATGGTATATATCACCAAAACCGGAGAAAAATATCACAGAGAGGATTGTTCCTATCTGAAAAATGGTGTTGAGAAAATTTCTTTATTTGAGGCAAAGGAACGGGGCTATGAGCCTTGCAAAAAGTGCGAGCCGCCGGTAGAATAAGGAACTGTCTGCACAAGTTATTTTAGCACAGAGCAGGAAGAAGAAAAAAGCGGATGGAAGCTTACAATTTTATGGGTTGGTATTTTGGGAAAATGATGGTAGGATAAATAAAGATAATGAGAAGAAAAGGAGAAGGAAATGAGAGTAGGAATGGGCTATGATGTGCATAAATTGGTAGAGGGACGCGATTTGATAATTGGCGGGGTAAAAATTCCCCATACTCTGGGGCTGTTGGGACATTCTGACGCAGATGTGCTGTTGCACGCCATTATGGACGCTCTGCTTGGTGCGGCGGCGCTTGGGGATATCGGCAAGCATTTCCCGGACACAGACCCACAGTACAAAGGTATTTCCAGCATAAAGCTGTTAGAGCATGTGGGAAAACTGATTGCAGAGAAAGGGTATGTAGTGGAAAATATTGACGCCACCATCATTGCCCAGAAACCGAAAATGCGCCCTCATATTGAGGAAATGGAGAAAAATATTGCGGCAGCTTTAAACATCAGTACGGACCAGATTAATGTCAAGGCAACCACGGAGGAAGGTCTGGGATTTACCGGGACAGAAGAGGGGATTTCCTCCCAGGCAATTTGTGCGTTGACTACAATTTATGAGAGCAGTGTTGTGGTGGCAGATTCAGAGATGAGACCTTGCGGTTCCTGCGGCGGGTGTGTGAAACAGTAAAAAGGATATCCTTGGAAGAGGAAAGATAGGAGGTGTCCCGGAAATGCCGGACGAAAGAAAAATAGCATTATTTGAAAATATTCCCATTCCAAAAGCCGTGGCGCAGTTAGCGGTACCGACAATCTTAAGTTCGCTGGTCATGGTTATCTACAATTTGGCGGATACGTACTTTGTGGGTATGCTGAACGAACCGATACAGAATGCCGCGGTCACGCTGGCGGCTCCGGTGCTGTTGGCGTTTAATGCAATCAATAACTTGTTCGGAGTGGGCAGTTCTAGCATGATGAGCCGTGCCCTTGGAAGAAAGGATTATGATACTGTGTATCGGAGTTCTGCCTTTGGGTTTTACTGTGCGCTGCTTTGCGGAGTTCTGTTTTCGCTGTGCTGCATCGTATTTAAACAGCCGCTGCTGGCACTGCTGGGAGCAGACACGGGGACTGTGGCTGCCACAGCGGCTTATATGAAATGGACGGTCAACTTAGGAGCCGTGCCTGCCATCTTAAATGTGGTGTTGGCCTATCTGGTGAGGGCGGAAGGGGCGGCGCTTCATGCCAGCATCGGAACAATGAGCGGATGCCTGCTGAACATTCTGCTAGACCCTGTCTTTATTCTTCCCTGGGGGCTTAATATGGGAGCGGAAGGAGCGGGACTGGCAACATTTTTATCAAACTGTGTGGCATGTATCTATTTTTTCATATTGCTGTTTGTAAAAAGAAAAAGTACCTACGTCTGCCTCCGCCCGGGAATGTTAGGTATGCAAAAAGCAATCGTGCTTGGCATCTGCGGTGTCGGGATTCCTGCATCCATACAGAACCTCTTAAATGTGACGGGTATGACAATCCTAAATAATTTTACATCCTCCTTTGGCGCTGATGCAGTGGCGGCGATGGGGATCGCCCAAAAGATCAATATGGTGCCGATGTATGTTGCCATGGGCTTATCACAGGGCATCATGCCGCTAGTCAGCTACAATTATTCCAGCGGGAATCATAAGAGGATGAAGGATACCATTCTGTTTGCGGGAAAAATAAGTCTTACTGGTGTTGTTGTGGTGGTGGCAGGTTATTATCTGGGCTCGGAAGCCCTGATTGCCCTGTTTATAAAAAACGAAGCCATTGTAGGCTACGGAAGCAGTTTTCTACGGGGGTTTTGCCTGGGACTTCCGTTCCTGTGTGTGGATTTCTTAGCGGTAAACGTATTTCAGGCGGTAGGTATGGGAAGAAATGCGCTGGTGTTTGCCATCATGCGGAAAATCGTGTTGGAGATTCCTGCGCTGTATATTTTAAATGCGCTATTTCCATTGTACGGACTGGCATATGCGCAGATGACGGCGGAGGTGGTTCTGGCAATTGCGGCAGTTATCGTTTTAAGAAGGCTGTTTTACAGACTAGTGTAGTGACAGGCATTCAAGGCTGAACTGTTACAGAGTGAAAAAAATGAAGATAGAAAAACGTTGACAAATTCCGGTAAAGTGCATAAACTATAGTATGAGTTTCGGAAAATGTCTGGGGGACCGGATATTTGTCATATGGCAGAAGAGAAATTCAGCACATATATTTTTATCAGACAAAGGCTTAGAACGGAAAGAGTAGGAAATCAGGCGTCCGAAAGAGAGAGACTGTCACCGGCTGAAAGCAGTCTTCGGAAAGAGATTTTTGAAGTGCCTCCGGGAGCTGACCAGGCGAATACAGTAGTCTGGTACGTCCGTACACGTTACGTGCATGGAGTGAAAATCATTGGATTTTTAATAGAGTGGAACCGCGGATAATTTCGTCTCTAGGGAGATGGGATTGTCCGCTTTTCTTATGCGAATCCCCGTGCAGAGGAAGAAAGCCGCAAAGCGGTGCACGGGGAGCACAGGTCAATTTTTATAGGAAAGGGGATAAAAAATGGGCATTATCAGTCACATGAAGGAAGAATTTCAGGTAATCAAAGAGCGTGACCCGGCGATAAAATCTCCCATGGAAGTTTTGCTTTATCCGAGCTTTCGTGTTATGCTGAGTTACAGGCGTGCACACAAGCAGTATTTAAAAGGACATTATTTCCGGGCGCGCTACATTTCCCAGCGGGCAGCGAGAAAAACCGGGATAGAGATTCATCCGGGAGCCACCATCGGAAAAGGATTTTTCATTGACCATGGCAGCGGTGTTATTATCGGAGAAACTGCCATTGTGGGGGATAATGTTACGATGTATCAGGGCGTTACTCTAGGGGGCACCGGAAAGGAAACGGGAAAGCGCCACCCTACCATTGGGGATAACGTGATGATCAGCGCCGGGGCAAAAATTATCGGCTCCTTCACCGTAGGGGAAAATTCCAAAATTGGCGCAGGCAGCGTGGTGATTGAAGCGGTTCCGCCAAACTGTACTGTGGTGGGAGTGCCGGGCAGGATTGTAAAGCGGGACAATGTGAAAATTCCCCGCAGCGATATGGACCAGTGCCATCTGCCGGACCCGGTACAGGAGGATATCAATGTTTTACAGAGGGAAAACAGCGAGCTTATCAACCGGGTGTTAGATTTAGAGAAAGCCGTGCGGGCGTTGACGGGTACTATGAAAGAGTAGAGGAGGCAGGAACTGCCCGAAGTACAAAATAGAAATGGAGATTACAGATGGAAAATAATTTTAAATTTTACAATACCCTGACAAGAACTGTGGAGACGGTGATTCCCCACGAGGACGGCAAAATTGCCATGTATACCTGCGGACCCACCGTTTATCATTTTGCCCATATCGGCAATCTGCGCAGCTACATTATGGAAGATGTGTTAGAAAAAGCCCTCCGCTATGTGGGGTATGAGGTAAAACGTGTAATGAACATCACGGATGTGGGACATTTGTCCTCCGATGCAGACACCGGAGAGGATAAGATGTTAAAGGGCGCCCAGAGGGAGCACAAGACTGTAATGGAAATTGCAAAATTCTATACGGACGCTTTTTTTGAGGACTGCAGAAAATTAAACATTAAGACACCGGACGTGGTAGAGCCCGCCACCAACTGCATTCCCGAATTTATCCACATGGTGGAGGTACTGATTGAAAAAGGCTATGCCTATGTGGCAGGAGGAAATGTCTATTTTGACACTTCCAAATTAAAGGATTACTATGTGTTTTCCTCCCAGAGTGAAAAAGAGCTGTTAGTGGGCGTCCGGGAGGACGTGGAGGAAGACGCCAACAAAAAGAATAAAAATGATTTTGTCCTCTGGTTTACCAAGTCCAAATTTGAGGACCAGGCGCTGAAATGGGAGAGCCCCTGGGGCGTCGGGTATCCGGGCTGGCATATCGAGTGTTCCTGTATCAGCATGAAGCATTTAGGTGAGTATATGGATATCCATTGCGGCGGCGTGGACAATATTTTCCCGCATCACACCAACGAGATTGCCCAGTCTGAGAGTTATTTGGGGCATGAGTGGTGCAAATACTGGTTCCATGTGCAGCACTTAAATGATAAATCCGGTAAAATGAGTAAGTCCAAAGGGGATTTCCTGACCGTGTCTTTATTACAGGAAAAGGGCTATGATCCGGTGGTATACCGCATGTTCTGCCTGCAGTCCCATTACAGGAAACCGCTGGAGTTTTCTTATGAAGTGTTAGACAACATGAGCGCCGCTTACAAAAAGCTGGTGAAAAAGATTGCAGATTTAAAGGACGAGGGAACGGTGGATGCGGCACAATTTGAACTGTATAAGGGAAAATTTGTGGAAGCCATTTCCAACGATTTGAATACGTCCATGGCAATCACCATTGTCTATGATTTGTTAAAGGCAGATATGAATGACAAGACGAAGCTGGAACTTTTAAAGGATTTTGACAGAGTACTTTCCTTAAACCTCACCACGGCAGGGACGACGGAGAGTAAGGAAGGCGTGGATGCAGAACTGGAAAGCTATGTTCTGGCAAAAATCGAAGAGCGGAAGGCTGCCAAGAAGGAAAAGGATTTTGCCAAAGCAGACGCTATCCGTGATGAATTAGCGGCGAAAGGCATTATTTTAAAGGACACCAGAGAGGGCGTTGTATGGCATAAGGAATGAAACTTGGGATAGGAGGAAATGTTTCATGGAAATGGGAATTGACCGCTATTTAAAAGAACAGTTTCAGATACCGGAGGTAGACATCCGCACCTATTCGCCGTTGACCTTAGCATATATCGGTGACGGCATTTACGATCTGGTAATCCGCTCCGTGGTGGTGGCAAAGGGAAATACGAAAGCCAGCGAGCTCCACAAGCGCACCAGCCAGATTGTAAAGGCACACACTCAGGCGGAAATGATGGAAATCCTTCTTCCTCTTCTGACGGAGGAGGAGGAGGGCATTTACCGCCGGGGCAGAAATGCCAAATCTTACACCATGGCAAAAAACGCCACCATGGCAGATTACAGAAAGGCTACCGGCTTTGAGGCGCTGATGGGGTATCTTTATTTGCAGGATAAATTTGAGCGCATTGTGGAGCTGGTGAAAGCCGGGATGGACGGGCTGCACTTAAAGCTTTAAAGAGGCGAATGGAATATAAAAAAGGGACAGGAGCATATATGGGATACGAGGAATTGAAAATAGAGGGGCGCAATGCGGTGTTAGAAGCATTCCGTTCGGGAAAAACCATTGATAAATTATATGTATTAGACGGCTGTCAGGACGGTCCGGTGCGTACCATTGTGAGGGAAGCGAGAAAGCACGATACGATTATCCGGTTTGTGGACAAGGAGCGGCTAGACCAGATTTCCGAGACGAAAAAGCACCAGGGTGTCATTGCCGCTGCGGCTGCCTATGAGTATGCCGAGGTGGAGGATATTTTAAAGATTGCGGAAGAAAAAGGGGAGCCGCCCTTTCTTTTTCTGCTGGATAATATCGAGGACCCTCACAATTTAGGAGCAATTATCCGTACTGCTAATTTAGCCGGAGCCCACGGTGTCATTATACCGAAGCGCAGGGCGGTGGGACTGACCGCCACGGTGGCAAAGACTTCTGCGGGGGCTATCAACTATACCCCGGTGGCAAAGGTGACGAACCTGACGGCTACTATTAAGGAACTGAAGGAGAAAGGAATCTGGTTTGTCTGCGCAGATATGGGCGGAACGGAAATGTATGATCTGGATTTAAAGGGACCTATCGGTCTTGTGATTGGAAGCGAGGGAGAGGGTGTGAGCAAGCTGGTGCGGGAGAACTGCGATTTTATTGCGTCTATTCCCATGAAGGGCGATATTGATTCTCTGAATGCTTCCGTGGCGGCAGGAGTTCTTGCCTATGAGATTGTGAGACAGCGAAAATTTTAAACGGAATTGTTTTTTACGGGAATGATATTGCAGGAGGAGATTGTGGAGGAATATCGGGAGTTATCGGACGAGCAGCTGATTGAAAAACTGCGGGGCGGCGACGAAAAGCTGATGGATTATATTTTGGATAAATATAAGCCTCTGGTGCGTAAGAAAGCCAATGCGGTGTTTTTAATCGGCGGAGAGACGGACGATTTGATACAGGAGGGTATGATAGGACTGTTTAAGGCAGTCCGTGATTATGATGGGGAGAAGGAGGCTTCTTTTTTCTCTTTTGCGGAGTTGTGTATTACCAGGCAGCTTTACAAGGCGGTGGAGGCTTCCAACCGGAAAAAACATGCACCGCTAAATTCTTATGTGTCTTTTTACTCAAAAGCCGGGGAGGAGGGGCATTCCCTGGCGGAAACCCTCACCACCGGGGGAATGGGCGATCCGGAGCAGATTGTGATTGATCAGGAAAATTTGAAACTGTTCTGGGAAAAGTTAAAGGAACGTCTCAGTAAGATGGAGAGGGAAGTGTTAGACGAGTATCTTTCCGGGCTGAATTACCAGCAGATAGCCGTAAAAATGGGGAAGTCCCCTAAAACCATTGACAATGCCCTGCAGCGAATCAAGATGAAGATACGTTAAAGGGGATAAAAATGGGCTTACTCAAAAAGAAACGAAAAAATGAGGGCGTTTTTGTGCGGTTTTTTGCTCCAAAACGCAAAAACAAGAAAAAAGTACTATACAAAATAGATAAAAAACAGATAAAAAATTTGTTGATTTTATGAACACTTCTGCGGGGAGTCGTGCTATTATAATAACTGTAAAAACCCCCAATACATTATATAAAATTTTTGCTATACCCCATAGTAAAAATACCTTCTCCTAAAAAAGCAGCCGTTTGATTGGCTGCTTTTTTGTTGCAGCAGGAAAGAATTTTTGATTTTGTCACGGTAATGCTGCATAAAGTGATATGTAGTTTTTTGTGTAGATATTAGGCAGGAATAGAAAAAAGGAGAATAAAAGTATGAGTAAATATGTAGATAAGGCAAAACAGCTCAGGGCGGATACGGTGCTTCACTATAATTGCGCCCAGGCGGTGGTGCTGCCCTTTGCGTCGGATGCAGGACTTAGTGAGGAGATGGCAATGCGGGTGTCTTCGAATTTTGGCGCGGGAATGCGGCGGGCGGCTGTTTGCGGTGCCATTACCGGAGGTCTGATGGCGTTGGGCCTGTTTGGGTTAGATGACCCCGCAGCAGTGAATGAGTATCACAGACGTCTAAGGGAAAGACATGAGGGGCATTTGGACTGTGCGGATTTGCTCCGCATCAATAAGGAACTGGGGCGGGAGAAGAAACCTCATTGTGATGATATGGTGTTTGAGTGTGTGGAATTGGTGGAGACGATGCTGCGGGAAAAAGGTTTGCTGTGAGATAGATGAAACGATGTTATGGGAAAAAGACAGAGCCATGGTGAAAGTGCCATGGCTCTGTCTTGGTTAGGGTGATATTGCTGGTTTACCGGGGAAAACGGAAGGAAGGGTAGATGGTTAGCGGTATAAATTTGCGGTGCCGATACCGCGATTAGTTATTTTGGAAGCGACAGCTTCGGTGAGACATTTTGTTGTCCTGCCGTTTTTGCAGATTTCTTCCCGAAGCTGTTTGCCGAAGGCTTCGGGGTCGTTTACGCCGTACATGGTAATGCCGCCTAAATCTACATTGACGGTTTCACGGGAAATGCTGTTTTCGAAAGTGTTGTTTAGGGAAGCGGTAGGGGAGGTATTGAAGAGCTGGTTCATAGGCGGGAGGTTTGCTTCTAAGACCGCGAGGGAAAATTCCGGGAGAGCTTGGGACAGGACGGTCTTGTCATGTCGGGAGATAGCAGAGGTCTGGTCGGATTTTGCGGCGGATATCAGACCTGGCTTCCGGTCGGTCAAATCTTCGGAAAGCGACTCTTTGGATTTTGCACCGGAGAGAGCATTGTCTTGGTCAGACAAAACTTCTTGAAACACTGCATCCTGATTCGTATCGGATTCCTGCGAGGTATCCTGTAATACAGGGGTGTCTGCCTGCTGGTCTGCCTGTTCGTTGGAAGCGGTAATCAGTTTGTCCATTTTGTCCAGACTGGTTGCCGTAAATTCACTGTCTACGCTGCTGATGAGCTCATCGATATATGCTTCCAGCTCGTCGAGTAAATCGTCAAGGATGTCTTCCGTGTCGGAGATGTATTTGTCATACATGGTTTCCTCTAAATCTTCCTGTGCTTCGGCAAGCTCTTTGTTTGCCTGTTGCAGCTTGGCAGCGATTTCTTCATTGCCGGACAGAGAGGTGTAGGCGGTGATTTTTCTTTGCAGGGAAGTGATGTTTTCCGACTGTTCTGCGATGTTTTTCTGGTAGTCGTGGGCGTCCTTGGCGCTGCGGAGGGTTTCTTTGTATTTGCTGATTACGTTGCTAAGGGAAGTGGCTAAAGCGTCATAACCCTGTTTCTTTAAGTCGATGATGGCACTTTTTTCTTTTTCTGCGGCAAGGATACAGTCTCTCTGGGCGTCTTCCCGTTCCTGTAACTGGGAGAGGAGGGTGGTGTTGTAGGGGTCATTGGCTAACTGCCCGTTGATTCTTGCGATTTCTTCCCCGTATTTTTCTGCCTGTGCTAAGTAGGTGTCGTAGTTCTGGTAGTGCAGTCCCAGGGTTGCGGTGCCGTAATCTGTTAAGCCGTTGTCATCGGTGAGATCTTTGTCTGCCATCAGGTCGATGAAGAAATCGGCTTCGGAGGTGAGACGGGAAATCTGCTGCTGGAGGAAGTCAAAGTTGTCGGATTTGATTTGCTCTAGCTGATTTTTGTATTCCTGTAAGGTGATTTCGCCTTGTTCTAAGGCTCCGTTGACTGACTGGATTGCCTCGGTCATTTCCCACCATTCGTCGGAATATTTTTTGATGTTGCCGGAAGCCATTGCTTTGTCTAGCCGATTTTGCAGTGCAGTTGCTTCTGCCTGCAGGCTATTCTGCTGCTGTTGTTGATAGGCAACGAGTTGCTGATACCAGTTTTCGCTTTCCAGGTAGCCCTTTGCGGAGGCGAGTTCCATTTTTGCATTTACTGTGCCGGCTTTATTGCTAATTTGATTCTGTTTTCGTCCGTATTCAGTTTGAACGTTGTCAAATTTTGTTTTGACGAATCCGGCAAGCTCTGTTTTGGTTGTCTCTGCGGTTAAGGCGGCAGTTGCCTGGGCGGTGTCGTTGGCTTCCAATGCGGCATTGTAATTGACGGCAGCCTGGGCAAGGTTGGAGTGTCCTTCTTCTGTTAATTTGGTGATGAGGTCAGGGGGAATCTGTTTTTTGCTTTTGGTGTAGGTTTTGATTTGCTTATAGTACGCATCAATTTTTTTCTGTTGGTCTTTCGAGACGTATTTTTTGTCTGTTTGTTTGGCGGAAGAAAAGTTTTTGATGGAAAGATTGAGATTTTCTTTTGTCTTTGCTGCTGCCTTTTTGGTCTGGCTGTTTTCCTTTTTGGTGAGTTTCATCTGCTGGTTGATGAGTTTGTTTTGCTTTTTGGCAGTGGTGGCATTTTCGATTTTGGCGTTGTTTTGCTCTTTCTTTTTGCTGATTTTTTCCAGTTTGGCATCCAGCGTGTCCAGAGGGAGGTTTGCAATTTCTTTGGCGAGCTCGGCAAGGGACTGGGTGAAGTTGGAAATGCTGTCTTTGTTTTTCTCGATTTTATCGCGGTAGATCTGCCATGCTTCGCTGCCGTAGGTGGTGGTACGAATGAGCTGGTCTAAGCCGCGGTTTTGCTCTTCGATACGGTTTATCTGCCTGCCCACGGCGTCTTGCTGGGTTTCTAAGTCTTTTTTTGAGGCGGAGCCGCCGAATAGTTCTTTTAAGGAGACGAAGGATTTC
>JAETQH010000210.1 GCA_021770785.1 Lachnospiraceae bacterium | reverse complement strand
AAGCCCCGGCAGTTGCCACCTGAGCCTGTCAGCGAAGTTCAAAAAGAACCTTTTAAAGCTTGATAGGGGTAGTCTGCGCTTTTTGGGTCACCTGGAAGGTTTTGTTTCACAGTAAATGCACCTTAACGGTATAAGTTGTATTCCCCAACTTTCGCTTGAAACTATGGGGCTGTTGCTCGTTTTTAGTTTCTGTCATATTCTTTGCTCCTTTACATAAAAATAGAGCGCATAGATTTGTTTTCTATACGCTCTGACGCTGTGTTATTTATTCAGTTGTGATTGTGGTAATAGTTGTTTAGATAAACTAGAAGTTTCTTCTCTATTAGCGGTTATATTTTGCTCCTGCATAAATTAGCAACGCCAATCCCACAACAAATCCCAATGCAAAAGCGATAAAACTTAATGCTGAATCTGTTATACCGATTATTATAGCAGTCACCAAAAGACCAATTCCAATAAAGATAACACCCCAACCTGATATTTTGCAAAAAACCTTTTTATCACTTAGAGACACTTTGTCATAATGATAACTATGAAGCAAAGTGATTTTTTCCTTTTTCCACATCAAACAACCAAGATATATAAAAACAAGTGCAAACACACCTATTCCAATCGCAACACCCATCGTTTCCGTCATAACAATCCTCTCCAAATTCCAATTTGTACTGCTAATAGAATACCACAATCGCACTCCCTTTTCTATCTAATTTTCATCAAATTTTTTCCTCCCTCCGTTTAGTCTTATTTTGCTGTCTGTTATGCTGTCGGCTCTCGTTCTGAATCTCCCTCTCAAAGTTCTTCCTGTTATAGCTGATTATCTCCGCATATGCTAATTCTGTGGCGGTCTTGGTCTGTTCCTTGCCGATACTGTCATACTCGGATTGCAAGGACTGTATCTCGGCTTTCCACTGTTTCGGCGTTATCTTCTCGCCGTTCTGTAAAAGGCTCTGCATACGTTCTTTTAATTCGGGATACTTCGATAAGCTGTCCTTATGCTCCTTATCGTATTTCATTTTCACAAGTCCTTTGAGTGACTGGCTCTCCTTATAGGTGGCTTGGATTGGCGCAAACAGGGCATACATTTTTGACAGTTCCTTTAATCGGTTTAGTTTCTGCCCCTTTGAAAGATGTACCGTTTCAAGCTGTTGGTATTTCTGTTCCTTATCCGCTGTGAATTTCGCAAGGCTCTCAAAGCTGTCTATCTTCCTTGTCGTGATGAACTTCTCTGCATTGTCGGCTGACTACAAGGCGGTTCTGTCAGATATTCTTCTTAGGTGCTTTCCGCTGACAATCGGCAAGTCTAATCTACCTTTGCGCTCCCCTACTTTTGCAATCATTTCCATGACTTCATTCTTCACGCTGACCGCTGTACTCTTAATCTTGGCATACTGTGCGCTGTGTACTTCCTGCCTGGCAAGCATGAGCATTTCTTTTGCCTGCTCCAATAGCATATTGTTCTTGATGATTTCCCGATTGATATTCCCTCTCTCGGTCTGTATGCCCTTGCGTTCTAAAGCGTTGGCAACCGCCCCAATAATTTCTTTGTCCCTTTGTTTGGGAACATATCGGAAAACTCCGTCACTTCGATCTTCGGGTTCCTCTGTAAAATCTTCCCGAACCACTTAATATCGTTCTTTGTCCCCATAAGCCTG
>JAETQH010000209.1 GCA_021770785.1 Lachnospiraceae bacterium | reverse complement strand
CAGAACATCACCCTTCCTTCGGCGCTTTTGCCTTGCAGATAAGCTGCGTCATTGTTCCCATAGGGCAGTACACGCACCAGGAGCGGGGCTTGAATAATATCATGGTAAAAAATCCCAGTACGGTGGAGGTAAGCATTACACTGTAAAAGCCGAAAG
Source organism: Lachnospiraceae bacterium (assembly GCA_021770785.1). Classification (GTDB taxonomy): domain Bacteria; phylum Bacillota; class Clostridia; order Lachnospirales; family Lachnospiraceae; genus Roseburia. The sequence continues at coordinate 1,508 of JAETQH010000209.1, read as the reverse complement.
CGAACTGCGCCACGCCGTCCGAAAACAGGGTGCCGTGATAGGCCCAATGCCACGGAAGCCGGAAAGTCCACAGCAGTGTAACTACGGCGCCCAGATTTTTTGCGCCGGAAAACACTAACCAGGTGTTCCACAGCATAAGGAAAAACATGGTAAAGAAAAAAGCTAAAAATCCATATCGGAAATAATTCGATTTCATCCATTTTGGCATATCTTTTTTCCGGGACAGTCCGAATCTGCAGCCGATCAGGGAAAAAAGCTGTCCTCTGCCGCAGTATTTATTGCAGTAAGCCTTATTGCCCTTTACAATCGCTATCAGAAGCGGAATGAAAAAGCAGAGGAGGCCAAGCCATGCGAAAAGGATATTGAAAAATCCCAGTATCAGGCAGGTAAGAGATACCGCCCAAAGATAATCGTACCATTTCTTTTTTTCATTCATGAATCTGCCACCTCCAATGAGATAATACTTGCAGGACATTCTTTTACACACTTTCCGCACCCCACACATAATTCCCGGTTGATAGTTGCGTGAAGTCCGTTGGGAACAGTAATCGCATTGCGCGGACAAACCTTCATGCAGCATCCGCAGGCTACGCATTCCCGGACGCTGACAGCCGCTTTTCTTTTTGCCATGGTGAAACTCCTTTTGTTTTTCTCTTAAGTATACAGGGAAAAAATGATTCATTCGGTGATGAAGTCACACAGCGGAAATTTGAATTTCTCCGCCCTCTGCGTGTATTCGGAGTTTGACTTTGCCATAAGATTGTTTTAAAATAAAATCAGATGAGAAAGGGACATGAGGAGGATGGACAGTTGAAAATAAAAAGCAGTTGGGCAGTTATTTTTATCATGCTGACAGGGCTGATTCTGGGGACAGTCATCGGAAGCTACTGCGGAACCGTTCCTGTGCTGAGCTGGCTGAATTACGGACAGGTATTCGGGCTCACAAGTCCGCTTGTGCTGGATTTGGGAGCGCTGGTTCTCACCCTGGGGCTTACCATCAAGATAAATATTGCAAGTATTTTAGGAATTGTCCTTGCGTTTTTGTGTTATAAACTACTGGTGAGATAAGAGGTTAAAATCGAAGGTACAGGAAAAATAATATAAAAACCCGGCGCGTCCGGGCAAAGAAAGGAAGCGGAAATTATGGAATGTTTATTTGTGGAATATCCCAAATGCTCCACCTGCAAGAAAGCAAAGCAGTGGTTAGAGGAACATCAGGCTGCATTTGAGGATCGCAGCATCAAGGAGCAGAATCCAACCAAAGAAGAGTTAAAGGAATGGCATGAAAGAAGCGGATTGGATATTAAACGTTTTTTCAATACCAGCGGCATGCTGTACCGGGAGATGCAGTTAAAGGATAAACTGCCGGAAATGTCTCTGGAGGAGAAATACGAGCTGCTTTCCACAGACGGAATGCTGGTGAAACGTCCTGTATTAGTGACAAAAAAAGGCGTTGCCGCAGGATTTAAGCCGGAAGAATGGGAGAAGCTGTTATAAACCGGAAGAAT
>JAETQH010000093.1 GCA_021770785.1 Lachnospiraceae bacterium | reverse complement strand
TTACAGAGTTCTATTTGAAAGTATGTGAAAACTAAGGAACCGCCGTATACGGAACCGTACGTACGGTGGTGTGGGAGGTCGGTAGATAAAATAATTATCTACCTCCTACCCGATTTCAAAGGAGGTATGGAATATGGCGCATGGATTTAAAAACTTTTCAAAGGAGAATCGGTGCCCTATTTGCGGTGGGCCTGACTGGTGCGGGATTATGCCGGGAAAAGACGGAGGAGAACTTATTGTATGTCAGCGTGACTGTATGAAAACCAACTTGATTGGCAGGGATGGGGAATATTATATTTATATTTGCGATTCCAGGCAGGCAAAGGCTTCTATTTATGAGGAATCCGGACAGAGACGGGCAAAGGAGCTGCAGAATCAGGGAAAGAAGATCAGCGGTTTTGACTATGCAAAATTGCAGTACCGTGAATTGATTCCGGTAGATATTATGGAACCCTTAAGCAATAGGGAACTGGATAAAATTTACCGCGGGCTGTTATCGGAATTGATATTGGAAGAGTGCCATTACCATTATCTGAAAGGGGAAGGATGGACGGATGAATTGATAAGGAAACATTATATTTGCTCTTTTCCGGTGAAGGATTTTGAAAGGTATCAAAGCAGGATTTATCAGAAAAATCCTTTAAGGGTACAACTTGCGGAGAAACTTGTCAGAAAGTTTGGATCCCTGGAAGGTGTGCCTGGGGCTTACCTTAACAAAAAGGGGAAATGGACATTTGCTGGAAATCCAGGCATATTGTTCCCGTTATATGACGCAGATGGAAATATATATCGGCTAAGGATACGGTTAGATCAGGATGATGGGTATGGGAAGTACCATAATTTCTCATCCTTTAAAGAAGATCAGGAGGCGGCAGGGCAGGGCTACCTGAAAAATTATTACAAGAAGGGCTGCCAGGCAGGGAATAACATTGGGATTTATGCAGATGCGCAGGATGACATGTTCTTGTGTTACATTACGGAAGGGGAAAAGAAAGGAATCTTGGGGGAAAATTATCTGAAGAATCCAGTGATTTCTGTTCCTGGGGTCAATTCATATGCAAAAGTATTGGAAGGAAAACCAGGGCACCGTCCGATTGACGTAATGAAACAGAAAGGCGTACATATTTTAATCATTGCGTTTGATGCCGACAAGGAAAAAAATATGGCAGTGCTGAAATCACAAAGTTGTTTGGCACAAGCGTTGCAAAAAGAAGGAATCACAGTTGCCGTTGCTAATTGGGATATTTCCCTTGGGAAAGGGTTGGATGATTTGTTGGTTGGTGGGAACAGGCCTACATATGAACTGCTTGGGTAAGCGGTGCAGAAAGGTTAATACAATAGGATAATTATGATATGATTATGGTGAAAGAATGGATAAAAATTATGATTTCTATTGTATATTATTTTCAGAAAGGAGATTATGAAATGCCACAAATCATATCGATTAAAGATTTGAAAAACATGGCTTATAATTAATGTGTTACAGAACGTGCAGATGAATTGATGGATGATATTTTCAATACCTGATTTTTAAGTTAAAAAATCAAGAGGCTGTCAATCGAATGTTGTGAATATTGTTAAAATCTTTCATTAACTGGAAAATTATCAGAAGAAATTGTAATGGTATGAAGGGGTAAAAAGAATGGTAAGAGAAGCTAAAAAAGAAGATTTAGAAGAAATATTGGAACTGTATATATATCTGCATGAAGAATCTGTTCCTGAACAGTCTGATTGTTTGGACAATGTATGGAAACAGATTTTAGATGATGAAAACCATCACTTGATTGTGAATGAAGTTTCTGGGAAAATTGTATCTTCGTGTGTATGTGTTATTATTCCCAATTTGACGAGAAATATACGTCCATACGCTTTTTTAGAAAATGTTGTCACCCATGCAGATTTCAGAGGGCGCGGCTTAGCATCAGAATGCCTAGAGTATGCAAGGCAGATAGCAAAGCAATGTAACTGCTATAAAATGATGCTGCTGACAGGAAGCAGAAAAAAAGAGATATTGGATTTTTACAAAAATGCGGGCTATAATAGTACAGATAAGACAGCATTTATCCAATGGCTTAATATTTGAAGATAATTCAATCTGTACGAGCAGAGGATAAAGGAGATGTTTCTGGGAGTGCTCGGCATTCTGATGGAAAAAGGGGCGAAAGTGATCGGTGACTGTAGGGCGGTCATGGAAGCCCTGGCGGATTGTGGTCCCATCGATTCGGAGATGGAGGCAGTCAGCGATGAGATGGAGGTGACTGCGGGGCTGATCCAGGAGCTGGTCGATGAGAACGCCACCCGGAAACTTGACCAGCACGACTACCGCAAAAAGTATGACGGGTATGCCAGCTGGTACGCCGCTTTGGAGAGCCGACGGGACAGCCTGGGAAAAGAGCGGAAGAGGAAGGAGAACCAGTAGCTTCCTTGTGGGGCTTGGCGAAACGGAGGAGCTGCCAGTGGACTTCAACGAGAAGCTGTTCCACAGGGGTGTGGATTACGCAACGGTCTATTCAGATGGAAGGGTGGTTTTCACCTTCCGCAACGGGGCGGAAGTTAGCACAAATATTTGAAAGAAAACAGTGGGCAGGTTCCGGGGATTTTGGGATATCCTGCCCGCTGTTTTTGTGTATGAAAATAGAATGATGCCATGTATGGAAATTTGCAAAGAGTTGAGGTATAATTTTGATGATAGGTTAACCAGAAAATCAGGATTTGGAGGGGATTGTTATGACGGAAACGATGGGTGTTGCGATTGGAATAGGTGTATTTGCACTTGTTTTTATATATCTTGGTTGTTTGATGTGGAAAAAGGAAAAAATCACTTTGCTTCATAGTTATCATTATGACAAAGTGTCTCCAAGTGATAAAAAAGTTTTTTGTAAAATATCAGGTTGGGGTGTAATCTTTATTGGGATTGGTCTTTTGCTGACTGCTATAATAATTGGTATAACAGATTCAGCATTAAGTTTTATCGCTTTTGCATTGGGATTTGTTGTGGGATTGGCGTTGCTGATTTATGCAGGAGCAAAGTATAACCGCTAATAGAGAAGAAACTTCTAGTTGATAGGTATTATTATAAATTGCAATAATCTCTTGGGTGCAAAAAATAGCGATAACTCTTCTGAAAAATGGGTTATCGTTAAATTATAGACTATGGAATATCGAAAATGCGGCAATTCCAATTCAAAAAACGATAGCCGTCTATGGATGGGTACAAATTTTACAGTAGGAATTTTAGTTGTTTATGGAAAATATACACAGGGGTAAGGAAACTCTTACGGACATCCCCACGCAGAGATGCTGGCAAGTTTTGAGAGGCAGGGCTACCGAATTTACCAGCCACCTGTGAGTGGGTCTGTCACAGTTTGGGTGAGGGAGGAATTGTGATAAGTATGAGTGATTTGCTGGCAATGTATGGGTATTAAAGTTGTAGTAAATTCAAGGGTATATCATTATTGGTGTGCCTTTATTGTATGGGGGATATATAATGCGAGAGTCGAAGATGAGAAATGTTGATTTTACATTGGATGAATTAGCTGATATGGCTAAATTAACAAGAAAACAATTTACCGACAGACTTAGCCGTGTATGCGAATTATATAATATTGATAAGGGAGATTTCAAAGCATATCCGGATGAAGAAGATAGTATTTATTTTTTGCCTCCAGATATTGCAGAATATCTTTTGCTGCTAGTAAAAAATATAGAAAAGCATCCTATGTATAAAAGGACAGCCAAAAGTGAAAACGTTCATGCCACCCAGGTATCAGAATTTAACAGAGCTATTTTAAAAGATATTGATGAAACAGTCAGTTTGCCTATTAAAGAAATTATCTATAATACAATGGGACATTTGGTTTCTGAGAGAATTGCATATTGGGGAGAGCCGATGGTTAAGCATCTTACTCGCTTTTTGATAAATCTTGCAACGATGGAAACGGAGGATATAGGCGCGGCACTGAGTATGTTTACAAAAGAAATCGATAAAATGAATTATCATGTTTTTAGAGGGAATTATTTAAAAAGATTTGCATACAGCGAGAATATGAAGGTTTTTACTACTGAACCGTTAACTGAAGAGGAACAAGAATATAATCATTTGCTTAATGATTCTAATGTTAGCATTGATACCATTATTTCTGCATTGCTTAAAAGCGCTATGCCATCGGCACATTATATTCGTGATCATAGATTCTATTCACCGCTTGAGAGTATGTATGAAACTTGCGTCTTGTATAAAATGATTGGTTTAAGAGATAACAAAGATGAAACTGCAATAGAAGAATTTAGAAAACTTGGAAATAATCCAACGGTAGAAGATGAGAGAAAAGTATATTATGAATATTTTGTGCGCAACAGTGACTGTGAATCTCGATACGAGTATAATAAATATATTATTGACCACCAACGGGAGCAGCAGGTCAAATGGAAACCAATTAATGTGAGAATTGCAGATGGAGAGTATTTTGAGCCGATTGAAGTTACGGTGGAAGAAACAAAAAAATTTATAGAAAAAGAGATTAAGCGACATGAGGAGGAGATAATGCGGTTAAGAAACAAATTAGAAGAACTGGAGGGAAAGTCGGATAGCGAAAAAAATACATTTGCTAAAGAGGTACAAGATGCCTATAAAGAGTATTGTGAAAATATAGATGAAAAGTACATAGTTTTACATGAAATAACTGATAAGTTCGTAGGACAGGCTTTAAATGAATTTTTATCGTGAACAAAAAAATTAGTTTTTGTCCATAAAATGCATCTTCTTTTTTAATATTGTATGATGGCTATATCAAGGGGCCACTTGAAATATTGTATAGAAAAGAGGAATGCAGTTATGAATTTGACTGAACGTAACAAAATTGTAGAAAAACGGACCAAATGCTATATTTCATATTTAGGACTGAAAGGACGATTAGAAATGGAGCCGATACCAAATAGTTTCAAACGTCGACCGAGATATTATGTAGATGCAGATGGAGTGTTTAGATTTTCAGCTTTTCTTTGGCAGATGAATAAGTTGAATGACGAGGAATTGGCTGAGGATATTGCAATACGAGTAAATGCAGCAAGGCATTATTTCGGTATATAAACAAGGTAAAAGATTAGACTGTTGGAAAAAGAACAAATGTTCTGTACGATAAAATCATCGTTGCATTATGGAAATATGACAAAAAGTATTGGCAGACGTTTAGTGGTGCAGTGAAAAAGGGCAATCCCAAACGGAAGCTAGGTAAGCCAATCCCTCATGACGGGATTACAAGGGAATCCATCGGCAATTTGCTGGTGTTCACCTTCCGCAACGGGGAGGAAATCAGCACGGAGATTTAAAGCCGGAAGCGGTTGGGGCATCGGGTTTGTGCCAGATGCCTCCGACCGCTTTTTCTGTGTGTGGAAATTTTTGAGAAGTTGAGATATAATTTAATCGTTGGAAGTGTCAAATAAAGCAAATTTTGAAAGGATAAATATGGGAGAAAAATTACCGAAGTATACTAAAAATCAACAAATTGGAAATAAGTCAGCAACAATTCTAAAATCTGTAATGCAAAAATACTGTATTTTTCCAGATATAGAACAAAGTCAGGATTTGGGAATTGATTTTATTGGTACAGTTATAAATGATGGTACTCCTACAGAGTATAATTTTAACGCACAGTGCAAAGGAACTGATAATAGTGAAGTAAAATTAAATGCAGATGGAACTGTTTTTGCATATCCGATAAAAGTTAGCACAATAAATTACTGGAAACAGAAAAAGGATGTTACGTTTTTGTTTTTAGTTGATGAAAGGAATGAACAAATATATTGGACAGCACCTCTTAAGGAGATAGAAAATAAAGATTTATCGGCGCAAGATACATATACATTTCATGTTCCTAAAATAAATTGTCTTGATAAAAATAGTATGGTGTTGCCTGAGCCTTTTATTTTTGAAATCATTCGCTATTATGCAAATTTTTCGGAAACTGTTATTAAACAGCTTGATAAAGTTCAAGATTATTCAACTGATAGTGATAGCAGGACTAATATGCTTGAATTAATGGAAGTATTGGAAAAAAATTTTAATAAGGTCGATAAAAAATATAAAGAAACGATAGATAAGCTGATTGAGAAAATAAAATTTGATTTAGAGAGATCTTTCTATTACTGTGGTCAATTGGATCAGATGGATGAGATTGTGCGGACATATTGTCCAAATGGTATTTATAATACTCCGTTTGGGACAGGAAATGGTGCGAAAACCATTGAAGAATGTAAGGAGAAGATAGATGCCCTTATTTCTCGTAATGATGTTACATATAAAGAATTATTTGAGTTATCAAAAGAAGTATCTGAATTGCGAGGTAATTTTTTGGGCTTTTTTCGGGAAATGGTATATGAGGATATGCCGTTTAGCAATCATGATGATATCGAAAAAGAGTTTAATGAATGGTTAAGGGAAACAGGGAAATTTGTTTAATGGTTAAATTTAGTCTGGTGATATGGATAATTAAAACCGCTGTAATCACTTGGGTGCAAAAAATAACGATAGCCCCTCCGAAAAACAGGCTATCGTTATTTTTTACACTCTGGAATATCGAAAGTGCGGCAATTTCAAATCAAAAAATGATAGCCGCCCATGCATGGGTGCATCTGCCTTTTTGAAAAGTGTTGATTTCAGGGCATTTGCAGTAAATGTAAAAACGATTGCACCCACGCAAAAATTGTATCAATCTGGACGCGCAATATGGTATTAGAGGTCGGATATTCAACTAATGGGTAGCTGCTTACCCGATAAATTTATCCTCATTTAGTATATGTTGTCACCAAAATGAGGATTGCGGTTGTCTTTTTTATGCCGTCTGTGGTATGATAAATCCGTAACAAATAATTTTTAGCCGTTCATGAGAACGGAGGTGTCTTTTTGGCGGTATATGCTGAAAGGACAAAATAATTTTAGGCATAAAATCAATGCTGTTGCACAGACAGGAACAGCGTCCGGTTTATAAGCTGAATGGGCATACCGGATGTTGGGCTGAATGTTGCAACAGCTTTTTTATGTCTATTGTAAAACCCAGGCAAATGCCTGGCATTTTTTATTTCAGGAGGAGACGGAAATGATGGAATTTGAGGAATTTGCAATGAAAGTGAAGGTTGAAGTAGGGAAAATGGAAAGAGAAGAAGCGAAACTCCATGTATTCAAAAAGAATAATGGGGGCCAGGCGGTGGGGCTTAGCATTTTGGGAGCAGGCTGCATCTCGCCAGTGATTTACCTGGATGAGTTTTACAGGAAGTATGAAAAAAATGAAAGTTTTGAAAGTATTGTACAGGAAATCTGGGAACTATTTCTGGATAGGAAAGAAAAATCCGGGATAGATGTTTCCAATATTACCCTGTGGGAAAAAGCAAGGGAAAACCTGACGGTGAAATTAATTAACTATGAGGCAAACAAGGAGATGCTTGCGGCAATGCCGCACCGCAGGTTCCTGGATCTTGCAGCGGTATATGTGCTTATGGGGAATGGCATGTCCCAGCAGGAAGTTGTTACAGTGGACAGCCGGCTGGCAGAGAAATGGGGAGTTGGCATTGAGGAACTGGATGCATATGCGAATTCTAATTATGAAAAATACTTTCCGGAGAAAATAAGCAGTTTAGAGGAAATTCTTATGGGGGATTGTGGCGAGGCTTCTGCGGAAATTGAATTTTTGGCTGTGCCGAAGATTTACGTATTGACAAACCAGAAGAGGATTTATGGAGCGTCTGCTATGCTGTTTCAGAAAAATTTGAACGAGCTTGCAGAAAGATGCCAAGGGGATTTGTATATACTGCCAAGTTCCATTCATGAAGTACTGGCTTTTAAAGCAACGGAGGAAGAACCGGATGAATTACGGGAAATGGTAAAGGAGATAAACCGGACTGAGGTATTGTTGGAGGAAAGGCTTTCGGACAATGTTTACCGTTATTGTTATGAAAGCGGACAGGTTGATATTGTGTAGAATCTGTATGGGATTCAGAAAAAGTACCAGGAAAAAGAAAGGATAATAGATATGTCCGTAAATCCTGTTTTCCATTGTTTTAGGAAGGAGGCAGTTTGTTTTATGGAAAAGACCATAAACGGAAAGACCTATGGCACATTTCTGGAGGAGCTCTTAGCGCCTCTGCCCGTGGAGGCAGTAAGAAAAAGGGAAGATGGGTATTATTACTTCCCATACGACTGTTACGAAAAAAGGCTGGTGGAAGCCGCTGGGTTCTTTAATTTTGAAGTGGACTGCGGGGACGCCAGGATTGAGGTGATAGGGGAAAGGCCAGTTGTCTCCAAAGTGGGCTCCCTCGTCATTTACAATGACAGCCATGAGGCGGTGAAGAAAGTAACAGTGGGTGCAGGAGAAACGCTGATATTCAGCACAAAGACTCAGTCAGTGATTAATTTTGGGAATACACAGAAGAAATTAGACAGGGATATACTTGTAAATGCAATGCAGGCAATGGGGGTTGGAAGAAAGGAGCTGAATATTTTTAACAAGAGACAGGCTCAAGCTAATACAGGAAAGAAAGTACCAGAGAATGCAAGACAGGAAACCAGTATGTATGAAATTGAATTTGCAAAGGAGTTAAGCCAGGTGGAGTATGGGTATAAATCAGAAGTGATTGTTTCCGGGAAAAGCTGTGAATTGGTTATATTCCAGGGAGGAGTCAGGGAAATTGAGAAGCGCATGGGAATGGGGAATTTTTGCATGCAGGCAAAGCCGCCCATAAAGCTCCGCATAAAAGGGTACTACAAGAAAGAGAAAGGGCGGATGCAGTTAGTCATGACGTCATTCGCATGAAGGAGGAAAAATGTTATCAGAAGAAGAGAGAATGGAAATATGCGCAATTGCTGAGAAGAAGTTTTTGTCGGATTTTACTGAAGGATCTTATGAGGAATCTATAAACATGTTCCAGACATGTTATATAGATGCTTCCAAATTGGTGGAAAGACTGGAAAACGGCGAAATCATAGACCAAATGTGCCTGAAGGCAAGCATACAGAAAATGATATACGCATTCCGACATGCGCAAAAGAAAAAGAGGGAACGGTGCGGTGGGCATCTTTTGGATCCAGACAGTATCTTTGTGCCTGGCGATGCCGTTGAGGCAGCGATTCTGGCTAATAAGGCCATAGGGAATTATGCCTTGACAGGGAACCCGGATGAGTATGAGACAGGCATGTGGATTCGGAATATAGCAGAAATATGAAAAGAATATTTGGTAAATCCGTAACAATTATAAGTTTGGCATATGTCCAAATTGGTACAAACAACAAAAAGCATAGGAAAATTAAAGATTTTGTAAACGCAAAGCCCTGGAGAGACAGTGTTCCAGGGCTTCCTTTATCTGGAGGTTGGGATATCTTTAAAGAAATCGGAGTAATCCGCCTGGAAAATCTGTTGAAGGCCTACAAGGTCACTGATAAAAATATTTCCCTTTCCCATCTCGATTAATGAATATGTGCTGCGGCTCAGCGGGGATCCCAGGATCTGTAATTTGGCGACGGTCTCTTCTTGGGTAAGGCCGCATGAAGTACGGATGCGGCGAAGATTTTGCCCAAATATTTCATTGCATAATAATTTTATGGTCTTTTCCTCCAATCCATTCAGTTTACTGTTTATATGTATAAGCTAACAGCTTGATTTTATCAGTCCATGACGTTATAATTGCTTATAGTTGTAAGCAAAATAGAGAAAGGAGAAAAAATGGAAAAGGAAAAATCCAAAGAATATAAAGAGCATGAATTTATGAAGGAAAGTTTGTATGGGAAAGTTTTTGAGCGTATAAACCTGCAATCTATAGGATATTACGTAAAAGAGGGGAGCAATTTAAAAAAAAGAAATCATTCCAGTTTTACAGAAAGAGAATGTTTGGCAGAGATGGAATTGCAGGAAAAGCTCTTACAATTTCTGGATGAAGAAACCATGAATAAAATTTATCCTGTGGTAACGCATTATTCTGCTGCGAAGGAAGAAATACAATTTTCGCTGGGGATGAAAGCAGGCGCTAAGCTGATGATGCTGCTGGTCTGCGATTCAGAATACGACTGCTAGAGAGTTCGTGCCATTGCCTTAGGGATAATGAGTCTTACAAGATGTACTACATCCCTTTTAACATTAATATCTCTTTTATTTAACCATTAATTGGAAAAGGAAATCAAGGGAATGCCCAGAAAATCGGGAGTTGAAGGGCGCCGAAAACAGAAAAATATCATGTAGTTGCTGTTTGTTTAGAAGAAAGTAAAACAAAATAATTTGTAAAGAAGAATTCTGGAAAGGAGAGTAGAAATTTTTAGGGGGAAAGGAAAGCTTCATTTTATAAGAGTATAAAAATTTTTACATGTGGATAAAAAAAGATTATATGGAGGGGATACAGAAAAGTTTTTGTATTTTTTGTCTATGTTGGGATTGTAAAAAAGAAAAGTTTAAGATAACAGTCATTTTTGGGCACAGAAAATAAGCCTTCCTTCAGATGGCGGCAGAATTTCCAAGCGCAAGATTTTGGCAGCGGCGGCGCACCAGGCCGGGAAGGTTTCGGATGTCCGGGCCAAAGCGACGCTGTTTTAAAATTTCAGAGGTGCATTGGAGAATCAGGGAAATGTCAAACTGCGTTGCCATTTTGGACAGGCTTAAAAGATCCTCTTCCCGGATGGACAGCCCAATTTCCTTGAAGCATTCACGGAGGCAGACACAGTTGGAAGAAGCCAACTTGCTGTAATCAAAACGCAGGGAAAACTCTTCTTTCAGGCTGAAATAAATCCGTTTTCCGCTGATATAATGATGGAAAAGCGTGTCTGGGCTTCCTGACATATGCTCAAACTTTGCACGGTAATTCATGTATGAAGGGAGCATGTTCTTAAGGTCGTGGAAGGAATAATTTTCCCAGACGGGAATTTCGTCTTCTGGGGATGTGCATTGCGCATTGTCGTACCGGAGGAGACATAAAAGCTCAAAACGGAGCTGATTTACATTTTTAATTGCAAGAAGGGAGTCCAGTGTATTCCTTTCAAAAGAAAGGTATCCGCTGCCGCCTTTTGCAGCGGGGAGGTGCATGGTGTCGTAATGGGTAAGTATGATATTAAAATGTGAAAGGTCTGCAGCGTGGGAAAATGTAATGTATCCGGATGTTTCCAGCGCTCTCATGCTCCTTTTAACTGTGGAAACCGTACACGAAAGATATTCTGCTGTTTTTGCGGCAGAAAGATTCCTGATGAAATGGGTGTCTCCAAGCAAGCTTTGCGGCAGGGAATACAAAAGCAGGAATAGGCGGACAGCATTTTTAGGCATGCGGTGATAAAAGGAAGTACCGGAGGATCCATACAGATGGAAGTCTTTTTTGTCATTCTGATAAATAGTTTTAACCTGGCATTTACTGCAGCTGCTGGCAGCACACATATGGTCTATGGAATCCATTTGCCCTTTCTTTTTTTGATTTCCGCGATATCCGGGCGGTTTCCTGACATAAGCATCCGGCATTCTTCTGCCAGCTTCTGGTAGCGGGAGCCTTCCGGGCAGGAAAGGCAGGATGCGCTCCGGATTACTTGCTTTTTTGCAGGGGCGCTGTATGAAAGAATTTTCCCGATGATGGTCCGGAGGCTGGATTTTTCCACGCGTATAATGGGCATGGGGGTCAGGCCGGTTTCTGTGCTTTGAAAATTCATGGCTGTCTCCTTACGCAGACTGAAAGTATGGTTTTTATGCATGGCAATATGGATTGCCGTCTCCTGTTTGGAGTGTAACGGATTATGCAGGGGTTGTCAAATTTTCTTAAAAAGTGGATACATTATTTTAGGAAAGGAAAAAAAGGCAAAAGCAGCCGTTTTCCTGGAGTTTATCCGGTGGTTTGCGCCTGCATTTTGATTAATCGGAGAAGAGGAACCTGCTTTTTGCTGTCGGAAGCATTGGCAGGAGGGATTTAGAAATAAAATAGATTAATTTCTTTAAAAATGGGAACATTTTGCGTTTTTAACTAGGGCTGGCCAATAATGCTGGAAATACGCCATTTTATTAAGAAAATAATTTAAAAAAACGGTGCTATTTTACATTTTGGAGGGTGAAATCCAGAGGAAAAGAAAATTATTTCTTAAAAAATGGATACATTTGTAAAATTCTTCTTAAAGCCCGGGAATATTCGGCATTTTTGCAGTAAAGCCAGGGAAAAAAGGCATTTCTGCAGGAACGGCTGTTCCTAGTAATACATTTCCTGCGGGTTGCGCATGGAAATCATCCATTTCTTCCTCAGATAGGGGTAAAAACCTGATATGGAAACAGTTTCCATGCTGTTGGAAGGAATGGATGAAAATTTCATGGTCGTTCATTTCACGCAGAGCTTCCCCGATGGCGCAGAGGTTTTTGGGCTTTGAGCGGTAAGGGAGCCTGGCGGAGCGCTCAAAGAAGGAGTATTGGTAAATATATGTTTCTGTGCAGGATCCGCGGCAGCATTTTTGGAAGGATGCCAGGACGCGCTCCCTTTGAATCTTGAACATCAGTATTTTGGACAGGGGAAGTGAGAGACATTCCGCTTCTTTCCGGGATATAAATGTAAGCTGGCTGCTTATAATTTGTTCCGCAAGAAATGAGGCCGGCTTTGCATAGATGCGGGTATGGCCCGTGGAATCCGGCTGGATGGAAATGCATAGTAATCTCCATTCCGCCGCCAAGTCGGCGGCACAAATAGTAATGAAAGTCTTCCAATCCTCTACGTTGCTGATAAAATAGTTTGTTAAGAAGCTATACTACAAAGCACGGAGAGGTGAGTCGTAAAGACTTTCTTCGGTTTTAGACAGCATAGTAATCAGTGTAAGTTTCATCTTTCAAGCACAAATAAGTGGCTCTTTCAGACCGTACAGTAAGAATTGTTTTAACTTCTCTGTTAAATGTGTGATGAAACAGTCAATGGCTTCTTTATCTCATTTGAAAGGAGTTTTGACCTTGAAAGTTGTTTACCAAACCTGCTGCGGCGTCGATGTTCACAAATCTTTCCTCGTTGCCACAATCATCAAAACCACTTCCGGTATAGAACCTTCTTATCAAAAGAAGCGTTTCTCCACTTTCAACAACTCTATCCTGCAATTCAAAAACTGGCTTCTTCAAAACCAATGCCATGATGTCTGTATGGAATCTACCGGTAAATACTGGGTTCCTGTGTTCAACCTTTTGGAGGACGATATCAACGTCACCATTGCAAACCCAAAATGGGTAAAGGCAGTTAAAGGCAATAAGGATGATACGAAGGATTCCAAATGGATCGGGGATTTGTTTCGATTAGGTCTGGTTCCGGGAAGTTATATCCCCTGTAAACCCATCCGTATCCTGCGTGAATTTACAAGATACCGTTACAAGCTGACTTCCTGCCGTTCCAGCGAAAAGAACAGATACCAGAATGCGCTCACTGTCTGTAATGTCGCATTAGATTCAGTTGTTTCTGATATCTTCGGGAAATCAGCTACATCTGTTATTGACTACCTGATCGAACAATCCGGCAATTCCATCAACCACGAAGAAATAGCTTCCAGACTCCTCCGTTCCCTAAAGAAGAAGTCTGACAGTGTCATTGAATCCATCGAAGGGTATCAGATGACTGATTCCCAAAAATATCGTATGCGCCTCATCCGCGCACATCTGGATTATATCACATCTACGATCAATGATATAGACACTATGCTTGATTCTTTGATTGCTCCTTATGAAAATGCTGTCCAGTTGCTGTGTACCATTCCGGGTGTTGACCGTAACAGTGCGATCACTGTTATCTCCGAGATTGGTACTGATATGACTCCGTTTTCTAATTCCAAACGCTTATGCTGTTGGGCGGGACTGACTCCCGGCAACAATGAATCTGCTGGTAAGAAGAAATCTGTCAGAATAACACGTGCCGGTGTCTACCTCAAACCTGCATTGGTACAAGTTGCCCATGCAGCCGTGAAATCTGATAAATCGCCTTACTATAAGCAGAAATATGAGCGCATCATGAAACGTCGTGGTAAAAAACGTGCCATCATTGCCATCGCCCGAATGATTCTTACTGCCATCTACCAGATGCTGTCCTCTGGTGAGGTATGGAATCCGACCGATTTATACAAAGTTGATATGCCTGAACCTCTAAAAGAAAAACAGAAGGAAAAGGCTATCAGGCAGGCTAAGAAACTACTTATCAGCGAAGGGATAATTTCCGAATCGCAATTAGCGTCTTAACACTTTATAGCAATACATTTTTTCAAAGGCTGCCATAAGACAGCTTGTTAAAGTGCGCCATTTATTGGCTGCCCTCTACTTTCTTTCACAGTA
>JAETQH010000092.1 GCA_021770785.1 Lachnospiraceae bacterium | reverse complement strand
ATAGGGGCACCTCCTCTTTTTATGTGTATGTTTTATTGGTAATTACATTATAACATAAAAAGAAGGTGCTCCATATTACTTTTTGGAAAAATTCCCCAAGTAAAGTTACACTATCAATGCCGGCGGATCGATATATTGATTGACAGTGATTTGCCCGAGGCGTATAATGAAATCATATAGTCGTCTGATGAAAAATGGAATTGCAATGGGGGAGCTAGGATCGAGATGTCGGGATTTGATAAGGATGCGTTTTGGAGCAGGATATTGTCTCTGTATAATGAGGCGAAGGAAAATAATTATATCCTAAAGCTTGACGAGGAACGGGTGCGGGAACTCAAGGCGCTTTATATTGATTTGTACATACCAATGGAAAATCTGGGGCACTATGATGATGAGGTTCTGCTGAAAAAGATGATGACAGCGATCGCATCGATGTATAAGGTGGATAAGGACACCATGGGGAACTCGGGGGAGATCGTACAACTGGTCAACACGGTAAACTATGACGGCAGGAATATGTATATCCGGTTTGCCAGGATATCGCCTGTGAAGATGCGGCGCCTGGAGCTGGGGAAGACGAGGCAGCAGATCGCGGAGCGAATGGGATACAGTGTTTCTGCGGTGAGAAACTGCGAAGCGTCTTTTTGTGACCTGACCAGACAGCCCGAGACGCTTGTGCATAAACTGGCAAGGGCATTGGAATGTGAACCGGAAACACTGATGCAGTAGAAAGAGGAGGTAGATGAATGGGCAGCTATTTTTTCACGGAAATGGAAATAGATGCGATCGGAGAGATATCAAATATATGCCTGGGTAGTTCGGCATCGACGCTCAGTATGCTGGTGCGGCAGACGGTGGATATCACGCCGCCGATGGTTGAGATCGTCGAGAAGAGCGAGTATACGAAAAATGTGTCATCCAAGAAAGTATTTGTGAAGGTAAATTATGTGGAGGGCGTCAAAGGGTGCAGTATCCTGATGCTGGGTGAGCAGGATGCCAAAGCGATCGCCGACCTGATGATGGGAAGCGACGGAAAAGGCGATTTTGCCAGGATGGAGCTGAGCGATCTGCACATGAGTGCAGTCTCGGAAGCGATGAATCAGATGATGGGAGCAGCGGCCACATCCATGAGCGTCATGCTTGAGCGCAAGACAGATATATCGACACCGGAGGCAAAGTTCATGCAGGATGGTGAGTATCTGGCGTATGAGTTTCCCGATGATGACCGGTTTGTGAAGGTCGGATTTAAGATGAAGATCGGGGATATCATTGACAGCCCGGTCGTGCAGCTCTATCCGCATGATCTTGGCAAGGCGATCAGCGACCTGTTCCTGATCAAAAAAGCAAAAGAAAAGGGACAGCAGTGAGCATGCGTAGAAACAGGAAGCGACTAACAAGAAAAGAAATTAAGATCGTGTATGAGATCACATACAGTTTTATAACAAAAGTAAAATACGACCACGTGTCCTCTTTTGCAGGGCACGCGGCCTTATTTTTACTGATGTCATTATTTCCGATGGCGATGTACTGTATCTCGATCTTTAGCTATCTGCCGATCGATACCGCGCGTTTCACGCAGTATCTGATGAATATCATCCCGGAAGGATCGATACCGCTCGTGAATCAGATCCTGGAGGAAGCGTACGCTGAGAGTACGACGATGGTGAAGTCTTTTTCCATTATTGTCATGCTTTTTTGTGCCTCCAAGGGGGTGTATGCGGTGATCATCGGTATGAATGCGGTATATGGTATCCGGGAGACGAGGGGAACGCCGCTGCTGTATGCACTGGCGGTATCCTATGTGGTGATCTTCTTTGCGGCGATCGGACTTATGATGGTCCTGATCGTGCTTGGAAACAACATATTTAACTGGCTGCTCCAGTTTGTGCCGGGCCTGGCTGTGTTTTCCAATTTATTCCGCTATGGGAAATATCTGTGTATGCTTTTATTTCTGATCGTTTTTTTCCTGCTGATCTATATGAACGTACCCAACAGGAGATCAAAGATACGCTATGAATTTTTTGGCTCTCTATTTTCTACGGTCGCGTGGCTGCTGTACTCCTGGGCATTTTCCTATTATATCAGCAATTATGCCAATTATTCCGTTACATATGGAAGCCTTGCAACCGTCGTGATATTCATTTTGTGGCTGTACGGCACGATGAACATCATATTCATCGGGGCGGAGATGAACGTTGTCCTCCGCAAGCTTGCAGAATACGGATATAACTATAAAAGGGCATATGAGTACTACAAGGATAAGTATCATGGTGAGCTGTTGAGACAAAAGGGGATCGTGCTGCGACTCCGGGCAAAGAGAAGGGCATCAGAGAAACACTCAGTCGTTGGTGATGATCACAAAGCTTGAAGAGATGTATGCTTCAGCGTCCTCGTAGAGAATTTTGGTCCACCCGTTGTCCTGGATCTCGATGATGTCAAATACAGTGCCCTCGTCAACCGTGCTGAGCACTTTTGCATTTTCGGAAGCCGCATCACGGATATTTACCCTGGCAGAAGTCTTGCCGTGCATGGTACTGGCGGGCGGTTCCCCGGCAGAGGGCGTCCCGGCATTGTTGTTGGGAACCGGGGTTTCGGTCTGCTGCTGCAGCTCCTCGGAGAGATTGGCTGCTTCTGTGATCATGGCAGAAGTCTCGGGCTCGTTGACGATCACATAGCGAGGTCTGGTCGCGATACAGAATATAAGGAAACAGATTGAGACCGACATAAGTGTGATGATGGATATCAGTATCGCGTTGATTGTGGTTTTCTTCATAAATATTATCACCTCGGTTTTGTGCATATAATAAGATAGTATATCTTATGTTGTCCAGGTTGGCAAGAAATCGCTTTTATCGTTTATTATTCTAATATTTAATTAACATAATTGTAACATTTTATTAAATTGTATCCTGGAGCACCGTTAAAATTTGGTTACAGTTCAGTCTAGGACTTTGCACTGCGCTGCAAAGTCCGTAAGAACACGTAGTGGTTGAGATGCATCAAGCCCATCGCGAAGCGATTTTGTATGGCTTGATGCTTGTAACAGGAAGCCGAAGGCTGAACTGTTACAAAATTTTATGTAATATTTGCAGATCTGGTTGACAGGACATGCCGATTGTGGTATCATATTTTTCGGTGATGCTGCTATAGCACAGTCGGTAGTGCGCAACATTGGTAGTGTTGAGGTCACCGGTTCGATTCCGGTTAGCAGCTTAAAAAAAGAATATCCCTTTTGGGATATTCTTTTTTTATGCACACGGGCACCCGGCGTGTATCTGATACCTAATCGGTATCAGATACGGGTTCTGCGGGAGCCTGCTGCGGAGCGGCTTCGGCTGCGCGTAGCTGCATCTCGAGTATCTGCTGCTGCAGGACTTCCTGTGCGTTGGGCGCTGTCATGAATGTGGTGTTGTGAGGGCACATCTGCGTGGTATCAGCCGTGTCCGTCGCAGGAAGGCTTGTGAGTGCGGATGCGAGGTTGTTGTCCTGGAGACGGGCAGGTACCTGTTCAATGGCAGATGCCTGTTTGAAAGGACATTCCTCCGTTGCCGTGAGCCCCGAATACTGGCAGATATTGGAGAAATAGTGGACATCACAGTATTCCGTGGGAACGGTTCCCTCCGCAAAATATTCTGTTTTGACGCAGCCCTGCACATCACACACGCCTGCAATGGGCAGTCTTCCGGATTTGGAGCACACGGAGGCGGTGACGATGCCGTTTACCATGGGGAAGGACTTGTATTCAAGGTTCTCGTGGATCCTTGACATGACTTTCTTCCACATGGTTTTGGACAGGTTCTTTTCGGCAGAAGACTTCATGCTTGTATTGTTGTCATACCCGGTCCATGTGGTGGCGGTATAGTAAGGAGTATAGCCCGAAAACCACACGTCCTTGTAGTCGGATGTCGTGCCCGTTTTGCCCGCGATCGCCATGTTTCCGAAATTCACAGATCCGCCTGTTCCGGTCGTGACAACATCAACCATGGCGCTGGTGAGCAGCCATGCGGTAGTCTGCTTGATCACCTGTTTGGATTCGGGTGCGGTATTGTCGATCAGGACATTTCCGTTGTGGTCGATGATCTTGGTGTAGAGCTTTGGCTTGATGTAGGTTCCCTGGTTGGCGATCGCCGCATATGCAGCGTTGAGTTCCATGTTGGTAACGCCGTCAGTGATGCCGCCGAGCGCGAGGGGCTGTCCGATATCGGACACAACAGTGCCGTCCTTTTCCACACGCTTTTCCACCAGCGTCGTGAAGCCGAAGTTCTGCAGATAGTCAAAACCAAGCTGCGGCGAGATCTGCGTGAGCGTCTTGACGGTCAGGACGTTTGCAGACTGCGCGATACCGTACCGGAGGCTCAGAAGCCCCCTGTAATTGCCGCCCCACCAGTTCCGCACGGGGCGTCCGCCAGTGTAGTTAAAAGGAGCGTCATTCTGCACATCGGCAAGTGTCAGGCCGGCGCTGTCAAGCGCAGGTGCGTAGGTGGATACGATCTTGAATGTGGATCCTGGCTGTCTGGTCGTGTTCGTTGCCCTGTTGAGGGTACGGCTTGCCTCCTTGGTGCCGCGCCCGCCGACGATCGCCACGACGTGACCGGTGGTCTGGTCCTCGACCGTGATGGATACCTGTGGCTGCGGTGTCAGCGAGATGCGCTCGCCGTCAACCTTGTCGCCAGGCTCCATCACAGCCTGTTTGTATGCCTCGATCGCTTCGTGTGCCTCGTCCTGTGTCGCGTAGAGCAGGTCAAACGATGCGTTCTGCTGCTTATAGTAGGCTTTGTACATCTCGGTGCTGTGGTTTTCCTTTTCCCCGTTTGCCTTCTCTATGGTCAGTGCATAGCTCAGGAGCCACCGCACTGTTTCGGGGTAATTTTCCTCATTGCTGTACACCTCGTCACAGATTGCCTGGATATCAGGATCCTGTGTGGTATAAATGCTCAGACCGCCGCTGAACAGCAGCCGGTGAGCCTGCGTTTCATTGAAGCCCTTGATCTCCATCAGATCAGCGAGAACCTGCTCTGTAACCTCGTCTACAAAGTATGTATAGACGGAATTGGTCTCACTCTCCTCGTTCACAGCCAGGATGCGGCTGTAGACATCATCAGCCATCGCGTCGTCGTACTCCGCCTGCGAGATGTATCCCTGTTCCTTCATATTTTCAAGGACGATATCCCGCCTCGTCTTGTTATTGTCAGGATGGGAGATCGGGTTGTATCTGGAGGGGTTTGACGTGGTGGCAGCGATAACAGCGCATTCAGAGAGCGTGAGCTGATACGGCTGCTTGTTGAAGTAGCGCAGCGCCGCCGCCTTGACGCCCAGGGTGTTCTGCCCCAGGTTGATCGTGTTCATGTAGATTTCCAGTATTTTTTCCTTCGACATCTTCTTTTCAAGCTCGAGGGCAAGGTACTGTTCCTGGATCTTACGCTTGATCTTCTGGATATCGCTCTCATTGGTCCAGTTGTCAAAAACATTGTTTTTGATGATCTGCTGCGTGATGGTGGAAGCCCCCTGCTTGAGTTCCCCGGATTGCAGGACCATGACGCCGGCGCTCAGGATACGTTTCAGATCGATGCCGTTGTGTTCATAAAAGCGCTGGTCCTCGATTGCGACAAAAGCGTCGCAGAGATATTGGGGGATCTTATCGATCTCCTCGTAGCTCCGGTTGGAATTGGCAGCCACCAGTTTCGTCAGTTCGTTGCCCTTTGCGTCATAGACCACTGTCGCAAAGCCCTGTGGAAGAACGGCTTCGGGATCCACGTCGGGTGCCGAGCTTAAGATCCCTTTGAAAGCTCCGATGCCAAAGCACACGCCGACGACCATGACCGACAGGGTGCCGATCAGGATGATCTTTAGCGCGGAGACAAAGAACATTTTCTTGAATTTTATGGATTTTGAAGTCAGGGATTTTTGGATCTTTGAAGTTCCTCTTTTCCCATAATTCATAGAATCACCTCCGTAAGACATATTTCATTCGTAACGATTCAGTCTCCATTATAGCAAATTACCTTGTGCAAATAAAGGATTTTTTTAGAGAGTTTACATAGAGTTTATGTAGAGTTTATATTTTGCGGCAAAGTGCAATAAGCGCGGATAAGGTTGCGTTTTCTATAGTTTAGTCCTGCATTTTTCATTTTATACAGGTTTGGTTTGTGTTATAATCGAAATATACCAGATTTTTTGATGGAGGTCGGACATGGCGAAAGATACGAACAGTCAGGAATATGAGGATTATGTGCAGCTTGTGAGCGGGGCGGAGGCGGAGCTGGTGGAGAAGAAGTCGAGGTTTATCGCGACGGTCCGCCCGGTGGCGAGCGAGGAGGAGGCAGCAGCCTTCATAGAGGAGATGAAAAAGAAATACTACGATGCCAGACACAACTGTTCGGCATATGTGATCGGCAGCAGGGCGCAGATCACCAAAAGCAGTGACGACGGGGAGCCGGGCGGAACCGCAGGGCGTCCCATGCTCGAGGTGCTGCTGGGAAGCGAGATCCGGAACATCGCGGCGGTGGTCACCAGATATTTCGGCGGTACGCTTTTGGGAACGGGCGGCCTTGTCAGGGCGTATTCCGGTGTGCTGAAAGAAGCGCTCGCAAAGTGTGAGACTGCAAGGCAGCATTTCGGAGTCAGGGCAAGGATCAGGACGGATTACAACGCAGTGGGAAAGATCCAGCACATCCTTGCCGGCAAAGACATTCGTATAGAGGACAGCGTCTACGCCGCGGATGTGGAAATGACGGTCATAGCACCGATCGGGGAGTATGACCGCCTGTGTAAAGAGATCGTGGAGGCGACGAGCGCCCGCGCGGAAATTGAAGAGATCGAGCGGTTGTATTATTTCGGATAAAATGTGCAGCGGTTTACCCCGGCTCGGAGATGCGCGACACACCCACGAAGATCTCGGAGATCTTATACCAGGTGGGATAGTCCACGATTCCTGTCGGCGCGAGGCCAAAGATGCGCTGGAAGGTACGGACAGCATTGGCAGTGGCTGTTCCAAAGATACCGTCTTCGACGATGCGCGGTATGGCGGGATAATTCTGGGCGATCCGGTTGAGCTGCTGCTGCATCTGCAGGACTTTCTGCCCGGAGGATCCGATCGTCAGGTCATAGCCCGGCCATGATGAGGGAACACCTGATATGTATGTGGTGGAGTTGATGTACATGTCATTTCCGTAATAATAACGGATGATCTCGATCGGCGTGTATCCCTGGTCGCCCAGATATTTGCTGCCCCACTGGGAGAGGCCGTTGCAGGTTACACGGTTTCCGTCGCAGTAGGAGGTAAAGATCGGCTGACGCACACCCGGACGCGACAGATAGTTCGAGAAGATGGAGTCCACGATGCGGCTGATATTTTCATAGATGTTCCTGCCGCGGATCCACTTCTGGTCGTAGGCGGTGGAGGAGGTGATCGTGAAATTGTAGCCCTGGTTGCGGTACGGCGGGGCTTATGGGAATCATGGGTAAAAATGGACAGGCAGTTCAGGGGAAAATCATATACAATGAACTTGTTATCCGTCTGACTTCCAGAAAGTACAAAAAGGGTAAGGCGGAATTAGAAAGTCAGCCCGGTTGACGGGTTGACTTTCCCGTTGCTCGATTCGTGGTGGTTTTCAGTTGGAGAATGTGTCTGGTGGTGCTTGAAAAAGCAGTGGGCTTTGATATAATGAAAGATATCATAAATGAAAATGTTGATGGGAAAGAAGGTATTTGTATGAGCGAAAGAGAGCAGGCAAAACAGATTATTGATCAGCTTCCTGAATATAAGATAGGAAATTTACTTTTATTTTTAAAAGGAATACAGTTTGGTGATGAGATGGAAGATGCCTTGTATTGTCAAAAATTATATGAAGATTATTTAAATGATCCCGATCCCGAAAAGGATGAAACTTATACGCTCGAAGAGTGTAAAAAAGAATGGCAGGTCGGCAATAGGGCAGCTTCCGAATGGTGAAAATATAAAGAAATTGCAGGGACAGGATAAATTATTAAATGAGTATAGCAACAAGAAAAGGGTGGTGGAATATATGATAGAAACGATAGAAAACATAGCGAATAAAAGCATGCTGGATATGGCGGAAGCAAATAAAAGGGCAGTGAAAGTATTTAAGGAGTACGGAATAGAGACAGAACAAATAGAATCATATGTATATAAGGTTCTAAATACAGATAAAGAAATAAGAACAGATGAAATTCAGAGAGATTTGGCTAGCTGTATACTAATAACATCAGGAACATTAAGATATGAAAGAGTGCCTGGAGGTAATACCAGCATAGGTAACATATACTATATTGTACTTGGAAAGAGAAATGCGGAACTGGCCTACAAATATGAGGATATAGCCATTGAAGAGTTTGGAGAGGCACTGATTGATTCCTATGAATATAATTCAAGAGGTGAAAATACAATAGATACGATTTATGCAAAAGGAGAAATATAACATGGGGAGCATAAGATCAGAGCTTAAAAAGATACGTAACCCAATTACAAAAGCTTTTACCAGGGAGTCGTATTATACAGAGATAAGATTCAGAATGGATAGTAAAAAGGTTCAGACAGTAGTCAAGATTGACACAGGTGCGACCTACACCGTTATAGGGTTAGGAAGTACCGAGATGCAAAGGTTTAAAAGTACCATACTGAAAAGTTCTATGCAGGGTACGGCTTATGATGCATCAGGTACAGAATTGCATCTTTATGGATATATAGTAGATAATTTTACTTTAACCAGTGATATCGTAATTGACAAAATTAAGCTCTTTTTTTCAGAGGATATAGGAGATAAGGCGTTATTGGGAATGGACATTTTAAGTTTATTTGATTTTCAGTACTTAAAGGAGAAGGGGCAAAATTGGGGGACATTTTGGATAAACAATTATGAGGAAGCACTTAAACAACTTTATGCAAGAAGATTAAATAAGGATGTGGATTACATAGATCCGATTTTAATAGCAAATGTGGAGGACATAGAAGAAACTTCAAGGACTTGATCTGTTTCGGGGGCGGCGGGGCTCGCTGGAATCATGGGTAAGAATAGACGGGCTGTTCAGAGGAAAATCATATATTTTGGTATCCAGCGCGCGAGCAGGGGAGAGAGTCATTCCCCTGCTCGATTCATGTAAGATATTACGCTGCTACATGATAAGGGTATCACTTATTGAAGCATTTCGATTCAATCAGGATTAAATATAGTTTTCATTGCGGAAACATTCGTAAACCATTTTCAGTGACTTGATCTGTTTCGGGTTCAGACCGTCCAGAGACAGGGCATTCGTTGTTGCCGTGTTCAGATCAAGCAGATAATCGACAGATACTTTGTAGTGGGCGGCAAGTTTTACAAGAACATGCAGGGAGGGAAGCCGTGTGCCGTTTTCATATAACCCGACCATGCTGGCGGATATGCCGACCAACTCTGCAACCTGATTTCTCGATAGATGATTGTCCATACGCGCAGTTTTTAGTTTTATCCCTAGATTTTCAAACATATTATGATTCCTCCATAAAATAAGTTTATATAACCGGTTAATTCATTGGGTTGCAAAACAATGCATTTAGTTGTATAATGAAACGGTAACGAAAAATATTTTGCATGATGCAGTTAAATAATGGAGGTCAAAGAAGTTTAGACTGCAAATCAAGAGTCGGGAAAAGGTTTCATGCAATAAGATGACAAACGCAAATTATAAATGGCATACGGAGGGATAAAAATGTATTTATTTAGGGCAATCAATGAGAATGAAGAACAGATTCTAAACAGGAACGGGGAAATTACTGCTCAGCAGATACAGAATACGGGATTTATGGACAGTGCAGCACAGCATGTGCGGGCAGGGTCAAAAGCATCGCAAAAAGATTGTTGGATATCGACCACAAAGGATTTTGAAATCTGCGCATCGGAGTTTGCAATTCCGCAGATGGGCGGTTATAATACTGCCAAAAAAGAAAAAAATATTATTGTGATTGACGCGATGGGGTGGAGAAAATACTGTGAGGATTATATCAATAATGGTAATTATACCATATTTTGGAATAATAATAAGCAGATCAGTATTGACCTGGGAGATGTGAACATATATCCGATTTCTGTAAAACAGGGGAATAGGTATGTTTTGCCAAATGGTGGTACTGTAAATGAAAAGGTCATACAAAGTCAGGTAGATAGTTTTTCTAATGCAATCAGTGGTGGTGCTGATACAGGTTTGCTGGATCTGTCCTTTGTTACAGACAACGATAGGGGACATAAGGGGGTAATCAATCAGTTTTCTTTGTTGGAATATATAAAAAGAGCATTGACCAGTAATTGCCAGGCGCCTGCAATTGCTTCGGGAAGTGCAAAAGCAGCAATGGAAGTGTTGGTTCTGAATTATATTCCACGCGATTTTATTAAGCACAGGCTGACGAAGCTGGAAACAACAGTGTTGTTTGCACTTAAAGATGCATTTGAAGCGCAGATGAAGAGAATAATCGATGGAGACCTTATGATCGATTATCAGGGACAGGAAATTATGGTTCGCATAAATGGCAATGAAGAAACTACGATTAAATTGTCGAGACAGCAGTATTTCATTATGACCATGTTTCTGGTGGATCTGGCATGTATGTTGTGTACCGAAAAAGAGAATATCGAACAGAAATTCGAGAAATTAAAGAAAGAAAAAAGAGAGATTATAAAAAAGATTCTGGAAGCAATAGGAGTTACGATAGATACAGTTCATTTGCAAGATGATGAAGTATATGTGAAACAAATTGATTTTGAGAATCTAAATGAAGTCAAGGAGAACACACATGACATATTGGCTGTTCAGGATAAAAGTACGGGTAAGATAATGTGTTATCGGGACGATGATTATCAGGCACTACTGGACAAGAAAGTGCAGCGTATCTAAAAAGGTGATTGAATAACATACGGTTTGTGAATTAAAAACAGTCCTAAACAGGGCTGTTTTTATTTTGCTAATAAACCACGAAAAATAAAAATCTGCTGTTATTTTTTTGCGACATATTAAAATGAGTGAAGGATAGAGAGGAGATAATGGTTAAAAATGATACTTTTATAAGGTCGAAATGATACTTTTTGTATTGAAAATGATAGTTTTGAGATGCACAGATATTTTTAGAAAGCGCCATTTTATCAGGTTTTCCAGACATAAAATGATAGAATGATAGTTTTAAAACACATGTCCGACTGTCGGTATAACAGAATATGAAGATAAGATGGGAAAGTGTATGGTTGATATTGTCTTTTGGGATCCTGAATGAAACTTTCCGTTGAAAAAATGTATAAAACCAGCCGCAATATCCCGTCACATTCACCGTAGATTCCCCATAGTGGAAGCGTTATAATTCCCCCGTCCGGGGGCGGTATGGGAAAACGCGGAAAGACATTTTTCTCATTGTCATGTAATGAATGTCTGATAACATTTATCCTCGAATATTCAACGTTTACAATCCAGGTTAACATTGAATTGCCCCGGAGGTGATGATTTATTAAGGAAGGAGGGCAGAGTACGGAACGCCCCGGACATTAAAACAAAAAACGGGATACGTGCGGCGTGTACAGTAAGAAAAAAACAAGGTACACCATGCCGTGTCCCGGCATTTTCAGAAAAATCCATTCCGGCGTCTGTAATAAGTGGTGGCAGTGAAAAAGCGGGTTGTTCCGGCACGCGTCAGAACAAAGGTAGACAGGCGTGGGGGGTAAAACAGAGATACAGTCAGGTCTGGAAGACATGGGTTAAAAAATTTCCTGAAAAAAGGAAGCGGCGGAAAGCCGGAAACGGATAGTATTATAAATATATAATACAAAGTAAGGGGAATACATTATGAATATAAATTTCTACGATACAAGGCTTACAAAAGACGGCAGGACAGTGCTGGTAAGGGAACGGACAGTAAGTTACAAAACGGACAGGGCGGAAAATCCGGGGTGCGTGGCGGCAATGGTACGTAAAATTACAGGAATGGACAAGCTTGCCGAAGAACACTGCTACATGTTGGCGCTGAATAACGTGGGAAAGGTTCTGGGCGTATTCCTTATCTCAAAAGGAACAGTCAACTCAAGCCTCATATCCGCACGTGAAGTATATATCAGGGCGTTATTGATTGGGGGGTGCATGGTGGTTATTTTCCACAACCACCCCTCTGGCAGGGCGGAACCTACGCCTGCCGATATTGAGACAACGGTTAGAATTAAAAAAGCGGGTGACGTGGTAGGGATACCAATGGCAGACCACATCATCATAGGGGGAAGTGGATATTACAGTTTTGCAGAACATGGCTTGCCGGACTGAAAGGCATAACGCATGACAAAAAGGAAGGTGTACAGTGATGAAAGTATACGGATACAGAAATAATGTAGAAGGCATTGTGGATATAAAGGATACAATGGAAGCATTTGGGGAATACGTGGACGGATCCGTGGAAATGGTCAGTTTAACAGCGGAATATGTCCTTCTCTACAATAGTGGGAGTTCGCTAGATAATGAAGAATTGGAAGCGAACGTGGCGTGGTTCGATAATGACGAGCTGGTTGACGTCATATGCGGCAGATGTTTTGTATGCAGACGTACAAAGGAAGGATTCAGCGGCATAGAAGAAAGTGACATACCCGTAATAAAAAGAATGCTCATACAGCATAAAAAGTGAATATGGACAGGGATAAACGGGCGGGCAGGAAGAAATGTCCGCCCGTCTGTATGAAAAAAAGGCATTACAGCCATTCCTTACAGCAGGATATGACATAACATAATTTAAAAAAACAATACAGGTTCCACATACACAGGGATATGCAGAAAAAAGAGTAAGTTTCCATGTTAATGCAAAATGGAGTTAATTTGAACATAGGCTGTGCGTATGTCTGTACAAAATGCCAGATGATGGCAGTGCTGTTTACCCGGTACAGCAGGATATGACATAACATAATTTTAAAAAAACAATACAGGTTCCACATACACAGGGTTATATAGAAAAGTAATTAGTTTCCAAACAAATGCAAAATGGAGTTAATTTGAACATAGGCTGTGCGTATGTCTGTACAA
>JAETQH010000208.1 GCA_021770785.1 Lachnospiraceae bacterium | reverse complement strand
GACCATTTAGATTTTATAGGTTTCCACTTTTATGAATGAGTTCATAATGATAGTCATGATTAGGCATATGGTATATTCGACTTACCACAAAAGGCGGTGATGTGAAACGAGAGAAGTAAACAGACCAACTCCGTTGGGAAAACAAATAAAGAAAAGTCTCATAGATAGAGGAATGACGGCATCCGAGCTGGCAAGTACTCTCGGAACAACGCCGCAGTACTTGAATAAAATAATTCATGGTGAGCGGGTAGCAGGTAAATATGAGGATGGGATTAGAAAAATTCTTGAAATAGACATTTTAGAGTAAAGGGGTGAAGAAGATGGCAAAGGGTTATGTCTCACTGGCAGAGGCGGCTGAACTAGAAGGACTTCCTTATAAAACGATGTCGAAACGTATAGAGCGTAATCCCGAGAAATTTAATGTTACAAGAGAACAGAGGTGTGATGGAAGAGGTAAGGATTTAACGCTAGTTCCAGTCTCATCACTCTCAAAGCAGGCACGCAGCGCTTATAAAGAGCGGGTGAAACTGCAGGAGGCTGCTGAGACGGAAGCACTTGGTTTGGAGCAGGCTACCCCGGCAGAGCAGGAAAGACCGTGGTATGTGACCGAGGATATTGACTGGTTCAGGGAACAGCACAAAGCGGAGTGGTACAAGGCAATGGAGCTTGGGAATATTGTCCGGGAGTTCCTTCAGTACAGTGAAAAAGGAAAATCAGACTATGCCGACACTTTCGCGCAGGAACGCATCGGCAAGGGGAAGCGGACTTTATATCGTTACGTGAAAGCCTATCAAGAGGCGTCAGCGTGGGCTTATCAGTTACATAAGCAGGACGGAGCAGATTATGATTATTTGAAAATCTTAGCCCTGTGTAGGAAACCTAAGGAATCCGGCACATTCCCGAGCTTCACCCCGGAAGTAAAACAGGCGATTAAGAATATCTGGTTTAATAAGGAGTTCGCCACCAACCAGGGAACACGGGAGCTGCTTTATGACAAGCTGCAGATACTGGCAGGACTGAATGGCTGGGAACGGATACCCTCTTATCAGTCAGTAGTCCGGTATATCAGCTATCTCATGGAAGACGAAGGAATGAAAAACGCTTGGTATCTGGCGAGTCATGGAGTGCGGGAATATAAGAATAAGGTCATGGGTAAAGCACTCATGGACACCACGGTGCTCCGCCCCATGGAAGTGGTGATGGGAGACGAGCACACCTTCGACTGCTGGGTTGCTTACACTCATCCGAACGGGAAAGTAACACCTATTAAGCCTGTGCTGGTAGCGTGGATTGACGTGAGAAGCAGAATGATTTTTGGAGATGTGATTTGCCACCATGCTAATTCTAAAATTTTAAAGAAAAGTTTACTCAAAATGATTAACACTCCTGAATGTGGAGTACCGGAATGGATGTTGATAGATAATGGAAAAGATTATACGGCGGAAATAATGACCGGAGTCCCCCGAAATCAACGTGATATCGAGGGTACAAGCTATATAGATTTGGCGAATGGATTTTACCCGAAATTGGGAATAGAGCATATTCACCGGGCGCTGCCTTACCAGCCGTGGACAAAAGGACAGATTGAGCGCTTTTTTGGCGGAGTGTGTAGCCGTTTCTCCAAACAATTTTCGTCATATACTGGAACTCTTACAGGTTCACGGACGGATGCCAAGATACCCAAGGACATCCAGAAGATGTGTGACAGGGGAGA
>JAETQH010000091.1 GCA_021770785.1 Lachnospiraceae bacterium | reverse complement strand
CATATCTAAAGTATCAATTTAACAATTATATATTCAGAAAGAAAATATTTTCAATAAGATAACTCTATTTTACCATTGTGGATAACTTTTCCCTTTTAGTTATGCAATTACCTATATTCCAATATACCTCTGTGACACCACAACACTGGAATGCTGAAGCAGTACCCGAACCAACTCAATATTGTACTGGTTATTAACATAGATATTTGTTGCGAATCCCTTTCTGAAACTGTGTGTTCCAATGCCTTCTAACCCCAAAAAGTCTACGGCTGCTTTCAAATGTTTTAATACGGCGCGCTCCGTAATCTGAAACAGCCTCGCCTTTTGACCTATCCCATTTTTGTATGCATACTCCCTTACAAAATGATATACTTCCATTGGGATTGTAAAATTGCGGTATTTTCCCGTCTTTTGTTCATAAATATCAAGGTGATACCTGTTGCCATCTCTCACAAAAGAACTCATCCGCAATTGCAGGATATCACCTACGCGCAAGCCCAGATTATATTCTAATACTAAAACTGTTGCAATGCGCTCATTTGGCTTAAAGTGTGTTCCTTCGTAAAGGAATCCCTGTCTGATAACAGAAATAATCCTTTTGTATGTTTCTTCATCTACAGCTCTTGTTTTTTTATTCAAATAAATCCCCCAATTCCTAAAATAACGTATAAAGAGTTCATATAATCTGGCTGATACACTTACGCCCCCAGCCAATAAGGCATAGTTCATAAAACGGAAAGAATACGAACCGCCCCACAAGACCGTAATCGACGCGCTGTGGCACCGAAAAGCCAGCGTCCGAGATTCCCACCACAAACATATAAAAAGCCAACGTCAAGCCACAGGAACAGCCACAGGACACGCTTCAGTTTCCACGTTTCAGGATACCGTCTGGGTTGAACGTATGTGCGAGCACTTCTAAATTCATTTCTTCAATACACTGAAACAAAAAGTTCCACTGCTCATTACTCATTTTAAATCCTTGTGCCAGCGCGTTCTTACATGCATACTCAATAGCTTTAGCGCGTTCTATCTGCCAGATTACGGAATCTCTCCAGTGCTTCCCTTTGGCAATATCAAGATAAGGCTGTGCCATGAAATGCAGATCTACCCCATTCACCATACAGCACCTGCCAAAACTTAATAAACGGGTAATGTTGTTAAAACGGTTTACACTCATTGTATACACAGCGTCCCCCCTTTTCAAATGTCTTGCCAGTTCACTCAAATGATAGGAATCCGCAATGTTCTCCTCCTGAATCTTTTTACCTCTAAAAAAGATCATTGAGTTCTCATTATCCAATTGTGAAATCAAACCATAAACCATATCAAAGAACCTCCTCTTTTTTAATTACTATATCTCCGTCTTGTGCCAGATAAGTGCCATCTTAAAAAGCTGGTTCCAATTTCACTATTAAAATTGTTGCTGTCATTGTAGCTTTTTCTGTTTTATTTTTTTCAGCAGCTTGCATCTATTTGATTTATCATCGACTACTTACTTTTAATTCATAATCAAAATACTTGTTTTTGGGCATATAAAAAAATAAATGGACTGATTTTCTAATTGGAAAATGTAAATATAAGAACTCTTACTATTTGCCCCAATATGCAAATCTCTTTTCAATATAGTCAACCTTAAAACAAAATGAAGTACCCGCCAGTACCCCAAAACTTATCAGTACCTCCGACATATTGAATTATTGATTATCCAATCTAAATTTGGAATTGATGCACTAAGTACTGGCTGATTCTTTGTCAGTATGTCGTATTGACTATTCAATACCTGATCGTTTATCATGCTAAAAATGCCTGCGATATAAAGCAAAAACTTGGGAAATTAAGAAAGGTGAATTACATATGAGACCGAATTGTTTATCATTAGATACTATCCGAACAGGAAAGCAAATTGAAAAAATTCTAAGACAGAATGGATACACTGTCAAATCCCTACAGATAGCCCTGAATTTAGAATGCCCTCAGCCAATATACAGGTGGATCAACGGACAAATCATGCCCTCTATTGATCATCTTTATCATATGCACAAATTATTTAATATGCACATGGAAGACTTTTTGGTCTCATATGATGATGCCAGCGATTTACCAGAAGAAGAAAACACATATTAAATAAAACAGGGTTCTCATAAAAAGCCGATACCCATCTGCTGTATTTCAAGCAAATGAATATCGGCTTTTTCCACCTTGTCAAATTTTATAGGGCATCCTGCAGATTTTTCACTACCCCAATAGAAGATAGGGTGATACGTCCAGTACCTGTGCAAGCTTTAAAACAGTGTTGCTGTGCGCATTCTGAATATTGCGCTCACCGCGCTCATACTTCTGAAGTGTCTTGACAGAAATCTGTGCTGCATCTGCAAGCTGTACCTGTGTCATGCCTTTCATCTGTCTATAATGCTGTAGTGTATTATGTATCAGTGTATCTTCATTTTCTATCCTGTGCCATACATCGTATAGTATCTGTTCATTTAATCCGAAACTGTGATATCCTGATAGGACAACATCAAAATATCCTTTTGAGGGAAGTTGTGGAACTGCCCTCGGATTCATGACGTACACCAAACCGCTGACAGCCTTACCATTCATAATGACCTCCAAGCGCTCCTTAGTATAGTGTGTCGGTACCCCCTCATAGCGGTCAAGTGACGCCTCATCCCGTCTGCTGATTGTCCAGACTACCACTGGTACAGTCTCGCCCTCACATGGTTCGACTGTGGCAAATGCACTTGAATTTAGTGTCTTGAAAGTTAGTCTGTAGTTTTCAATTACTCCAGTACCCACTGCCTCCGCATTGGGACAACGAAGTGCCATCTGTCTGACATTTGTGTTACTGCCATATGCAATATAATAATTTTCTCTTTCCATATAAACCTCTTTCTTCATATTATAATGATGTTATAGTGTGTTTTTAATACTTATAAAGCTGTGCTGGTTTCAGCATAATGGTTCTCATAATGATGTTATAGTGTGTTTTTAATACCCCAGCAGGCAGGAGAGATGTGCTTATGCACATCTTCCATGTCTCCATGCCGAATCTCCTGAAAGATTTTTTGTCATATGGTGACGGCATGTTTTGAACTCGTCACCATTCAGCCCCAGCCTCAACAGCCAGCAACGCATACAGTACTTCTCGTTATCAGTCACACTCCTGCGGCAACTGGCTTTCTTCTGGCTCAATGCCTGATGACTCAGCGCCAGACAGAACTGAATGTACGCCTTAATTTCGCCTGCGTGCGTGGTGCTGTTGAAAAGGCGAAACTCGACGGTACCTTTTGTAAATGTAGCATGAAGATTCAGCATATTATGTGTAGCTACACATAATATGCTTTATGAACAGTAAATGGTTATGTCCAGAAAATCTCCAAAGCTGCTGGAAAACCAGCAAAATCGGAGATTTTACTTGACATAATTATTTCAGGCCATGCAGGAAATCCATGATGTCGGGGTTATCATTCCAGTCCGGCATTGGCGGATTTGGATTTTTACTTTCCATTTTCTCCAATGCCATCCGCCTTGTTTCAGGGTTGGCTTTGGCATAGACCTGCGTGGTCTCGATTGATTCATGGCCGAGCATATCCCGGATATAAATCAGGTTTATGCCCGCCTCGACCATGTGCATTGCTTTTGAATGCCGCAGGCAGTGGGGCGTGATCCCGGCCGGGATGGAGCCGCCACGCCCATTGGCAAGGGTGATATATTTTGAAAGGATATAGGAAACCCCGCTCCTGGAAAGTTTTTCCTTCCGGCTGTTAAAGAACAGCGGCGTATCCTGCATCTCCTTCCTGTCCAGGCGGTTTTCAGCCATGTAGGCCCTGAGTATCCTGGCGCATGGTGCATCCAGCGGGACGTCCCTCGTCTTGCGTCCCTTGCCGTAAAGCCGCACGACAGCAGGGCTGTCAAGCCGGACGCTGCCAGCCTTAAGGTCGCAGAGTTCCTGGACCCTTGCGGCGGAATCGTACATCAGGGACAGCAGCGCCAGGTCGCGTCTGCCTTTTGCGGATGATGTATCCGGCTGGCTCAGGAGGAGCTGCGTCTCATCGCCGGAAAGGTAGTCTATGACCGGCTTTGGGGACTTTTTGTTCTTTATCGAAAGGATGGCCTGGCAGCCTGCCAGCAAGTCCGGGCGCTCCACTTCCGCAAAACGGAAAAATGATTTCAGCCCCGCCAGCCGCTGGTTCCTGGTCGATATGCTGCAGCCCTGGTCATTTTCAAGGTATGACAGGAAATCTTCTATGGCGTTCCTGTCCAGGTCACGGAAGGACACCCTGTCCGGCGCTATGGAACGGGCATCCCGCAAGTACGTGAGCAGCTTCGTGAAAGTGTCCCTGTATGAAAGTATGGTATTCCCGCT
This sequence comes from Lachnospiraceae bacterium, assembly GCA_021770785.1. GTDB lineage: Bacteria > Bacillota > Clostridia > Lachnospirales > Lachnospiraceae > Roseburia. The sequence continues at coordinate 8,826 of JAETQH010000091.1, read as the reverse complement.
GACGTTCCGGCTGCCGGGAAGGTAGCTCTGGAAAAACTTGCTCAGGTAGTATGGAAAGTCATCCTTCTTCATCCGCCACCTCCGGGAATATGCCGCCAAACCTGGATTCAAACGGGCCGGTCACCTGCGCGAAAGCGTCCGGCACAAGCTGCAGGTATTTTTCCGTGGCTGAGATCCTTGCATGGCCGAGATACCGCTGCAGGATGGGGAGGCACACATACAGGTCTTTGCCCTGCGCAGCCCATCCGTTCAGGACATGGACGGCGTAGCTGTGGCGCAGGTCATGGAGGCGCGGGCCTTTTCCCCTCCCCCTGTGGGGGATGCCGCAGAACTGCAGGTATTTCCGGAAATCGGCGTAAAGCGTGCTGGTATCGTAATACCCATGGTCCCTTGAAGGGAAAAAGTATTCGCTTTCAAACGCCTGGATTTCCTCATGCATCCGGTAGCTGCGGCATATCCGGACGAGGCTGTCAGACATGGCCACCATACGGTCTTTTCCGCCTTTGGCCATCCTGACTACGGCTGTGCCTGCATCAAGGTCAACATCAGACGTTTTCAGCTTTGCCGCCTCGGAAGCGCGGAGGCCGCACCCATAGAGCATCCGGAAAAGCACAGGATATACCAGGTGCCTGACCGGGGTTTGGGGGATGGGGATGGCGTTGTGGGCGTCAACGGCATCCATGAGCCTGACAATCTCATCTTTGGTAAAAATATATGGCACGAACGCTTTTGACCGCCTTGGGAGCGGGTGGAAGGATGACACCGTGTCCAGGCCGTTGTCATAAAGGAACCTGGAAAACTGACGGATATATGTCACCCGCACCTGGTGCGTGGTTTCATTCTCGCAGGGCCGTTTCCGGCACCATGCCTCATATACTGCCTCCGTCAGTTTTGGCTCCGTGACGCCGAGCCCCGCACAGAAGCTGTCAAACATGTTCAGCGCTTCTGCAGCGGCATTGTATTTGCATCCGAGCGCCCTTTTCTGCCTGACAAAATCTGAGATATACGGGGCGAAGACACTCTGGCCGCGCAGCATGATCAGTTTTTCTTCTTTCATAGGCCGGGTACCTCCAGGGCGCATTTTTTTAACTGGCTGACATCAATCCCAGTGTACCTCTCCGTGGTTTCGATGTTTAAATGGCCGAGGACTCCCTGGATTGTAGTGATAGGGATCTCCTCTTCAAGCATATGGGTGGCAAGGCTGTGCCGGAGCGTGTGGAGGCCGTGGTGCGGCAGGCGTTCATAGGGGATTTCCGCCATCCGCATATACCGGATGAGGATGTTGTCCGGGTTGTGCAGGGAAACATACGGGGCGACAGCACGCAGGAATATCTGCGGCGCATCCGACACCGGGCGGGCATTCTTCATGTAGTCGATGATGGCCCAGCCGACGTCTGCGGGCAGCGGGAGCACCAGAGGCTCCCCTGTCTTGTCCTGTGTGATCCGCAGTTCATGCTTTTCCCAGTCGATATCCCGCGGCCGGAGGCTGCGGATGTCGCTGACCCTCAGGCCAAGCCTGGCGGCAAGGAGCAGGACGGCATAATCCCTTTTCCCCATGGGGCTTTCCCGGTCGACGCAGGCAAGCACCGATTCTATCTGGCTGCTGGTGAGCGTTGACGGCAGGTGTGCGGGCCGCCTTGTCCCCGGCACGGATATGACTTTTTCTGAAAAGTCCTCACTGGCTGCGCCGTTTTCGTACAGATATTTCAGGAACCTGCGGATAATCCCGAAGAAACAGCGGGCGCTGTCTTTGGAATAGTTGCACAGCGTGACCTCAATGTATGAATTGATATGCCCAAGGGTGATGCCGCTGTAAGAACACACGCCCCTGCTGTCAAGGAAATCCGTAAACCTGTAGAGTGTTTTCCTGTGCGACAGGATAGTATTTGGGCGGGCATAATCCTTTTCCATGCCGGAAAGGTATCCCTCCGCATGGATGGCGAACTGTTCCGGGAATTTCCTGTCGAGCCGCCTGCGGATCATGACAGCACCGGACTGCTGGAAGTCAGCCAGCATATCCATAGCCCTGACCGGCCGGGAAAGCCTCCTGTCAACCGTGCCCGGCTGCAGGCCGTAGCGTTTCTGCAGGAACTGTTGGCCGACCTCTGTTGTAAAATGTGTGATCCCGTGCTCCGTGCAGTAATGGTTGAGGCAGTTAAATACATTGCCAAAACTTTTCACATAGGATTCACTGTAATTTTTAGCCCTGATATACGGAAGTACAGCCTCTGTAAGCTGTAAGACCGTCATATTTTTTGTATCATCAGGCATTTTTTTATCTCCGTTTCCTATAAACTCGACTTTTGTCTGTGCATTTACAGTAACGGATTATGCGGAGTAAAAACAGACTGTTATTTGAATTTTTGCACCGATAAACTGAAAGTTTGGGCAGAAACTCGACATAATAACTTACTGTTCATAAAAGCCACGATACCGACTCTTATTATAATGAGCAGTCCTGTCACCAAAAGTCCCTGCATACCACATATCTGCAAGTTCTTCCAGCGTCTGCGGCTTCTGCCGATTCACTACCCCTATCAAGTCCTCATTCACTTTCTGACAATATCTCAGCCGCTCAGGAGCAATCTGCAGTGCCCTGTACAAAATATCCTCCTTCTGAGCCATAAGATTAACTAAATTTTTCAAAGTGGCAGGAGTATGGTGGCTTGCATCGATATGGATGTGGATGCCGCAGGACTTATTCACGAATGCGCCTGCATGTCTAAGCTGTCTTACTACTTCCTGTAAATCCTCGATATCTTCATAGGTAAGAATCGGACTGACGATTTCTGTAGAATAATCGCGCCCTGCTATAACCTTACTCGCTGATTCTGTCTTTCTCTGGCAGGTTATAGAAGCGTCTGACATCACTTTCCAGATACGTCCCTGACGATCTTTGGCGTTATACGCCTGATAACTACCCCCAATATAGGAAGATTCTGTGCCGAAATACTTTGCAATCACCTTTGCCGCTTTCTCTCTTGTAATGCCTGTCATCTCAATTTCAATACCAAATTTCTGTGTTCTCATTTGCTTTCCTCCAATCGTATACATGTTCTCCTTCGGTGTGTTTATGATACCTCTGGTGGGGGAGTATTGCAAATCATTTATACAAGTTAAAGTAACCAAAAATATTAGAGAAAAGAACAGGTGTCTTTGTTGGTTATGCGGTCATCTGCATCCTGAATAACCAAAGGGTAATAAAAAGTCTTTAAAAATCAAAGAAAAACTAGGGAATGAAACTGAGCAGATAATCTGTCAGTAATAGTGCCGCAATATGATTCAGTTGGAGTATACCTTGATTCAATAAACTGTGTCAATTTGAAAGCAAAAACAGGGAATGACTGTATCGCCAGTCAAACTTAACAAGATAGGAATTAGATTATAAATTTTAAATATCTTGACAGACACAGGGAACTAAATCAGCAAATACTGCTAATGATTGGACTGCCTCCCACCCACCACCCTGATCTCTACCAGTATACTTTGATATCTATGTAATTGCTGATAGTATATTTAGAGCTCTTTTAATGGCAGGGAGACACTTGCAGTAATACGTAAAAGTGTGGAATAGCTGTGTTGTTAATGCTTGACTGCCTCCCACCCACCACCCTAGCTCTCTACCAATGTGTTTATGTCTGAATTGTATCTGGTACACTTGATTGCGCTTAATCTGTGAATAAAGAGAATCATTAGAATAATACCTGATAACCTGAAATAATTGTATTGCTAATATTGGACTGCCTCCCACCACCCACCCTGATGTCTCTACAACTGTCCCCATATCTGTCATTCATCTAATAGAACTGATCCATTCAATTACTACTGCAATATTACAATGCTGTTTAGTCTTTTCATTTTTTACCAGCAACTCATTCTTTTAATAGGTATCTCATATATTTTATATTTAATGATCTTGTTTATGATGATGAAGAATAATTCATCTCAAATTAAAACTGATTCCTGTTATTGTCTTGATAGTCGATTCTAGTTATTGTCAGTTGAATGCGTCTGCCCCAATAAACAGAGCATATTCACAGTAATTTGCTAAACTCAGAAAAGACCATAATACTTAGACATTTACTGACACATCTATACTATTTATGGCAGACCACAGGCAAAAAATGCTGTGCTTTTAGCCCTGTCTCCAACGTATGCAAGAATTGTCTGTGGCAGAAAACTCAATGACAAAATTACAATATTACTATAAAGAATAATACAAACAGCAAAACTATGATGCCTCAATGACGGCATTACCTGTGTTTCGTGCATGTCTCCAAAATACAAATCAGCATCTTTCTGGAAATAAAATACTCACAATTAAGGAAATTCTTGTGTCACAATATGACAATTATTTAATTTTATAAAGGTTGAGTATTACAAATATCTTATATAAGGGAACACATCAGATTACAATTTCTGTATTTATATATGTTTCCAAAATGGAAACTTGCCTATTTTTGAGGAGCATATAAATACATTTCTGAAACAAATTACTATCAATAGATTACATTTTATCCATTCTGTGTGTTTTAAACATTACGTTTAATCCATATGCAAGCATTCTTAAATTACAATATTGGTATTTCAGCGTATCCATAATATTACAAAAAGAACTCATTTTTTAATATACAGACTACATTTCAAGTGTTTTTTTCACCTTCAATAATACAAATTTTCTATTTTATGCAACTCGAATATTTGAAGCTTCCTATGCCAAATCAAAAATAAAACTACACTACTACACAGAAAACGCATCAACAGATTACAAAAATGATGATGTGAAAAATCTATCTCTGGTCAGCTAATTTGTCAGGGGGAATGCGTCTGGAATTTGCTTTTTAATAAGTGTATTAAAAATTTTCATCTGAGATGAAGATTTTTACAAGTTTAGGAAAAAACGGCAAGAATGACCAATTTAGAAACAAGGCAGGCAAATTTAAAAACAAGGCAGGCAAATTTAAAAGCAAGGCAGGCAAATTTAGAAGCAAGGCAGGCAAATTTAGAAGCAAGGCAGACAAATTTGAAGCAAGGCAGACTTTTTTTCTGCAGTTTTTTAAAAATTTCAAGATGACATTTAAGATGACTTATTCCTTTCAGTTGATTTTTCAACGCAAAAAAATTGATTGAAAGGAAATAAAAAAAATGACTACAGATAAAATTCCGACAACCTTAAAACTTCCAACTCTATTAGTAGAAAAATGCAAAGTACACTACAATACAGAGAATGCCTCTAAAGCGCTCAACAATGCACTCGCTGATTTTCTTCTTCTGCCATCTGAAAAGCAAGAACTTAGAAGTTTCGCGTTGCACAATATTATTCCTAATATTGAGGACAGAAGAAATGTTCTGTCTTTTCCGATCCGAATCCCGAAAGCGTTGTTTCAAATTATAGGGACACTTTCTGGACGCAATTTCAGCGAAATAGTCTCAATGATGTTGAGTCAGGTGTTATACATTACCCTACACTCAACATGCACCTCCGTTTCTGACCCCAAGCTCTTATCTGTTATGGGAAACAAATGGGACAAAAAAATGCAGGCTGCGATTAAAAATATTAAAACAACTGCGGAAAGAGACACATGGACTACCAGTGTAGAAACGTGTGCGGGGGGACTTGGAATTTATTCTACATTCAAGTTTTCAGAAAATGAAATATTAAATGACTTGGATTGGCAGAAAATAAATTTGTACAAAGCAATACAGAAGAATCCGCGTGAACTAATTATACAGGCAAGGTCTCTGAGAGTTGATCAGGTAACATTTGACAGGTTGAAGGAATTTATTAAGAATACGCAGCCAACATCAGCAGTAGATTATAAAATTGCGGCAGCATACTTGTATTTAAATTTGAATTCATATAGGAACACAGGGGCTACAATGGATAATAAGGCGTCCGAAGCACGTTATTTCAATGCTTTGTCATCCATCCATTCCTTGCATCAACGGTTGAAAGAATGCACAACTTCTGGCAAGCCAGACACTACAATTTTCAACCTTGACATCTTCGAGATTATTAAGCGGTATAGAAAACAGATGGATGTGCTGTTCATCATTGATCCGCCGTACTTGAACGCTGATGTGTACAACCGCAAAAAAAATAAATTCGGTCAAAAAGAGCATGAGCGTCTGGCCAACCTGCTAAGACTGGTGAAGCAGAATAATAAGAATGACTTTATTTATTTCTGCAGAATCACAGCACCACATAAGTATCAGAACGAGGAAAATTCTGAGGAATACAACATAGATATGAAGGGATGTATTGATGATCTGTATTACGGTCATGGCTTTTATTATGTGGATGTTATGCTGAACTCCACTACGACTGAACGCATTATCACATCCTTTAAATTTGATGGCGCAACTTTATACGGCGCATGTGAGAGGGGGCAGAAATAGTGGAAATACTAGACTATTTAAACATGTCCCCCGAATTACAAAAGAACTTGACTGACTTGGCAAAATCTAATAATCTGTCAATGAGGGAACTGGCGCAGTTATGCAATATGATAACAATTCGTGAAACGATACTACAACAACATAAATCGCCCATTACGCAGAATGCAAAGAACAAACGCTGGTATACCAGACTGCCCGATGGCAAGCAGATAGTCAAGACTAAAAAAGAAGACTTAGAGCAAGTACTCATTACATACTATCTGCCAGAAGTAAAACAACAGTTTCAACAACTGACACTTGCACCTCAAGGAAACTACAGAATGGGAGAATCCCAAAAATCAGCGGACAATTGTACCTTGAAAACAATATATCCCCAATGGCTCGAATTAAGGCGATACGAAGTTGGTCGTAACACACTTGCGGATGATTTAGAATACTGGAAAAAATATATTGCCACCGATAAAATTGCAGACATTTCATTAAGTCAACTCAGCAGAACAGCCCTAAGACTATGGTCTTGTGAAATAATTAAGAAACATAAGATGAAAAAGAAGTATTTCGCAAATGTAAAGAGAACACTGAATTCTCTATTAGACTTTGCCTTGGATGAAGAGCTTCTTTCTATAAATCATTTGCGAAGTATCAAAATTAATTCTCATCTATATACGCCTACTTCATTTAAAGCAGAAAATGAGGAAGTGTTTACCGATCAGGAGCAGGAACTGGTCATGAAAGAAGCTGAAAACGACAGCAAAGAACATGATTCTGCAATACCCCTCGGTATCTGCATCCTATTCCTGACTGGTATGTGTATTGGAGAATTGTGTGCTTTGCGCAACTGCGATATTGACGGCAATTATCTTTATGTCCGCAGAATGATGATAGAAAACCAAGTTGAAACTTCAGATGGCGAACTCACCCGAAACGGTTACAGAATAGTTGAACATACAAAGTCTTCGACTGGCATGCGGAAAATCTATCTGCCCGAAAAAGCTAGGGCATATTTCGCGCAGATAAAAGAATTGAATAAAATGAACCACTATCCCTGCGCGGACACCGACCTCATGTTTCAACGAAAAGAAGGAATGTGCAACCAACGGGTATTTGACTGCCGACTAAAGAAATACTGTAATCCTAACCATCTCAACCTTCCGTTTGCAAAGAGTTGTCATGATATTCGCCGATCTTATATCTCGCATCTCTTCGATTTGGGAATTAACCCTGACAGTATACGCAGGATGGCAGGACATAAAAATATCGAGATGACTATGAAGTATTGCCGTGGTCGTAAATCACAGGAAGAACTCGAAAAAATTCTTGAGCAGGATTTTTCAGGCTAGCAGGGATAAAAAAGTGTAACAAAAATTTGTTACACTTTTGTGAAACACTCAAAATAAAAAACAGCGAGAATGCCCATTTTACAAGCATTCTCGCCATCTTAAAAAACAACGTGCGTTAGAGGATTCGAACCCCCGACCTTTTGGTCCGTAGCCAAACGCTCTATCCAGCTGAGCTAAACGCACAAATATCAAATTGTAAGTTTATTATCTAATGCCGGCGACCGGAATCGAACCGGTACGGGTATCGCTACCCACGGGATTTTAAGTCCCGGGCGTCTGCCTGTTCCGCCACGCCGGCTAATAAACTCTCATGGGACCTATAGGGCTCGAACCTATGACCCTCTGCTTGTAAGGCAGATGCTCTCCCAGCTGAGCTAAGATCCCAAAACAACCAAACGACCCCGATCGGACTCGAACCGACGACCTCCGCCGTGACAGGGCGGCGCTCTAACCAACTGAGCCACGAGGCCATATTTTAACTATCCAACAGTACACAACGCCTTATTCTATGATATCAAACTGATTGCAAATGGACCTTCGGGGACTCGAACCCAGGACCGACCGGTTATGAGCCGGTTGCTCTCACCAACTGAGCTAAAGGTCCAAACTATTAAATGGTTAAGCCGATGATCGGACTCGAACCGATAACCTGCTGATTACAAATCAGCTGCTCTGCCAATTGAGCCACATCGGCACAAATGACTCCAACGGGAATCGAACCCGTGTTACCGCCGTGAAAGGGCGATGTCTTAACCGCTTGACCATGGAGCCCAAATGATAAATAAGCGATACCGGGCTAATCCACGCTTAACTCCCCGAGTAGGGCTCGAACCTACAACAACTCGGTTAACAGCCGAGTGCTCTACCATTGAGCTATCGAGGAAAATACTGGGATCGTTCCCTCAAAACCGAACACAAAAACCATGTATCTTAATTATCTATATGCCATTCCTTCCAAAACCTGCTTTCACGCAACATTCCCGCAGTGTCACACACCGCGTTCCCATACCGCTCAGGATAAGCCTTCGACCGATTAGTAGCATTCAGCTCAGTACATTGCTGCACTTACACCCATGCCCTATCTACC
>JAETQH010000207.1 GCA_021770785.1 Lachnospiraceae bacterium | reverse complement strand
TATCCTACCCGCTGCATAACCACGTTTCCGTACTGACAATCGGTATCATACTGGACGGCTCCGTAGTCCTTACAACGAATAAGGAAACAAGGACTTATAAGCAAAACGAAACATTTGCAATATTTCCGTATGAACCGCATAGCATTTCGGCACATGACAGCTATTCCCTGCTTACCCTGTGCATTGATAAGAATGCTGTAAACAACTCAGATGTTATCACCATACAAAAACATATCGGACTTCTTCTGATGCAGGCTCTGGATATGGGAAAATTTAGCCACTATCAGATATTACAGCTATTAAACTGTCTGGATGAAACCTCGTATTCTTCCAACTGGCAGCTTAAAATCCATACCCCGTATATCCACGACTTAAAAAGACAGTTGGAGTTATACCCAGAATGCAAACTTACTATCGAGGAAATGGCACAAAACGTTTTTCTAAGCAAATACCACTTTATCAGAAGCTTCAAGGCAGAGGTAGGGCTTACACCGCACCAGTTCCAAATCCAGAACCGCATCCGCAAGGCACAACGCCTGATCCACGAAGCCGATACGATAACAGAAGTAGCTTTGACCACGGGTTTCTGCGACCAAAGCCACTTCATAAAGCAGTTTGAAAAATATGTAGGCTTACCGCCTTTAACTTATAAATATTCTTCTGGAATTATCCCCCAAAATACCTCTATACCCTCTGGGACACTCGTGCCATTCGGCGATACGAAAGAGATATAACCAGATAGGGCTATTAGCAGAGGGCGGGCATAAATTTTGCGAACAGGCAAAGCCCGTCACCCCCTGCAATCACTTCATGCGGTACGCCTACTGGAAATATGGATATTATGCCCGTTTCATAAGGTAATTCCACACCATCATTAATGCACACGCCCGTGCCAGAGATTACTTCATGCGTTTCCAGTTGTTTCTCGTGGATATGATTGCCAATCTTTTTATTAGGGGCTATCCTCACAAGATGGTAACTGAATTGTCCGTCTGTCCTTTCGGATGTGATAATGTGTTTCAGCTCCACCCCTTCAAAAGAAGGATGCTTCGACCACGGAATCGCAGCAAATAAAACCTCTACATCTGGCAAAAGCAGCTTACCCTCTCCATCAAATTTCTCAAACAGATTTCTGTAATCCATTTACAACACTTCCTTTCAAATTTATTTGACAATATCTTTGCCTTCCTACATCATATCAATAAGCCTAATATTTGAATTGTAAAAAATTGCGGAATACAAAACAGAACCGATGAGTTGTGATTTTAAACTATCTCACAAATTCATCGGCTCTGCATCTGTGTGTCTGGCTCTTTGATGACTGTTATTTTTAAATTTTTCGCTTCAATCAATGTTTCCTGCTTGCATTTCGGGCAGTACAACGGATAATTTATCAAAACCGTATCTTCCCTAATCCTGTCACGGGTCTTATTAGAACAAATCGGGCAACGCACCCATTCTCTTGTTATCATCAGAACATTACCTCCCTCTGTGCTTTGCTTTTTTCTTTTCCTGCCGCAGAGCGAATTGCCGCTCTTTCTCTGCTTCTTTCTGTTCTCTGGACTTCACTTTCCGTTCCAGTTTCCCTTGTTCATGTTGGAGCTTTAAGGCTTGTTGGGCTTTTGTACCAATGCCCTTGTTTTCTAACTGGCTGTTGATTTCCCTCTGCATACGCTTGGGATTTATTTTTCGTTCTTCGATTTTTTCTGTTTTAACTGGCGG
>JAETQH010000017.1 GCA_021770785.1 Lachnospiraceae bacterium | reverse complement strand
GATGACAAGAAAAAGACACTGCCGATTTTGATTGCACAGCTGCGTTCCGCAGACTGGCTGAAATTCGATATGGGCCAGGTGTATGTGATGATTGCATTTTCCATTTTCCCTGTAATTGTGGTGTATCTGATTTTATCAAAACACATCGTACAGGGTGTGGCATTGGGAAGTGTAAAAGGCTAAATACGTTTAAATTCCTGTCAAGGTAACAGTTCAGCCTTCCCTGTGCCTTGGGGCTGAACTGTTATCTGCCAAGAGGCAGATTGCGAATGAATGTTGACACCTTGTGGAATCCTGTGTATACTTTATTTAACATGGAAAATTTTGTACAGGAGTTTGAGATATAAGTGGAGTGAAATATGGTTCGAGGTGAAAGAAACATGCAGTTTTTAAAGGGAAACAATCTGCCGCGTGTGAAGTCATCAAACCAGTCAGCAATTTTGCGTATGATATATTACTACGGTCCGATTCAGAGGGCCGAGATTGCGGAAAGGCTGGAGCTTACACTTCCAACAATTACGACAAATATAAATAAAATGCTGGAGGAAGGTCTGGTCAGACAGGTGAATGCGGCACATATATCGGGCGCGGCAAACGGAAGGCGCGCCGCACTTCTGGAGATAAATGCCGGGAGTGAGTTTTTTGTCGGGGTGGAGCTGGTAGGGGAGCAATGGAGTGTCTGTGTTGCGGATTTCTGCGGACAAATATTATCGTCGCGGTGCGGTGAGGTGAGAGACAAATCTTACGAGGCGGTTATGCGGCAGTTTGCAGACAGTTATGCGGAGTGTCTTGCGGAGAGCAGGAAGAGGCCGGAAGATATCTGTGGTGTCGGGATTGGACTGCCGGGACTAATAGACCGGGAGAACGGAACTTTGTGGAAGAATTCGACTTTCCAGTGGTCAAATAAAAAGGTGCGTCAGGATTTTGCGGCGCTGACCGGTTATAGGGGCAGAATTACAGTCGAGAACAATGCGACGGCACGAGGGATCAGCGCACAGATTTTTCACTGGAAAGAGCTTGCGCGGGGACGGTCGTTTGCCTATATGTTGGTGGCATCGGGAATTGCCTGTCCGGTATTTCTGAATAATTCCGGTTATCGGGGATCGGTAGTGGGAACCGGGGAGGCGGGACACATGGTGATAGACCCGCACGGGCGTTCCTGTAACTGCGGGAATCGGGGCTGTCTGGAAGCTTATGCCAGCGAACGCTCAATTATCAATGAATGCATCAATGAGATGCACCAGGAACGTGCCGTGACTTTGAGCAGGCTTTGTGTGGATTCCGAACGGCCTACCATGGAAGAGATTCTGCGCGCACAGCAGGAGGGTGACCGCGATGTCGGTCGTGTGATTGAAGAGGCAATTTATATACTGGCAATAGCAATGAGTAATATCATCAATTTTACACGGCCGGACACAATGCTTGTGGATTGCAAGCTTTTTACAAGTATGAATAACAGGAATCTGTTGCTCAACAAATCAAAAAGTGCGCTTTGCAATCCGACTTTTTACGGGGCGGATATACGTTTTGCGGAGGCGGGCAATTTTGCAAATGCCCTCGGAGGGGTTGCGGTGGCAATTGATGAAAAACTGGAAAATGTGGAGTAAATAATGCTTTCGGGCAGTACAGGAGATACCTGTACTGCCCGTTTTTTTTGCACAGCCCCATGCAGAGGAAGTATGCCGCTGAGGCGGCGCATGGGGCGCATGACGAGTAGGGAAAAATTCTTCCCTACTCGATTTTCGACAAAATACAGATAATAGGAAATGATTCACAAAAGTGAGCTATATATTTTGTACAAAATGCATTGTTGTATATGTTCAATTATTGTGATATCCTATAATTAATCAAATTAATTAAATAACAAGCATATGTAATATGCCAAGAGGAGGGATAATTATGAAATATTTTTTGGACAGTGCAAAGATGGATGAAATCCGGTATGCGTATGAGACATTCGGCATTGACGGAGTGACAACCAATCCGAGACATATCATGCTCAGCGGCAAACCGTTTTTGACAGCAATTACGGACATCGCGAACTGGATTGCGGCAGAGGGACTGGAAGGATATGAGAGATTTCCGGTTTCCGTCGAGATTAATCCGCATATTGATAATGCGGATGAGATGATTGCGGAGGCGGAGAAGATTTCTGCCATAAGTTCTAACTTCGTGATTAAGATTCCGGCGACGGAGGCGGGCGTTACTGCGGCAAGAAAGCTTGAGAAACGCGGTATCCGGACAAATGTGACGCTGATATTCTCGGCAGCGCAGGCGATTCTGCCGGCAAAGAACGGTTCGAAATTCGTGTCTCCGTTTATCGGCTGGAAAGAGGCGAACGGCGAGGACTGCAAAGAATACATACGCAATATTGTGGAAATTTATAAAAACTATGGATTTTACGGTAAAACCGAGATTATCTGTGCGGCAATCCGTACGCCGAAGCAGATTACGGACTGTGCGGTTGCGGGAGCAGACATTGTGACAACGGGACTTGAGGTTTACAAGGACAGTATGAAGCATGCATATACAACGCAGGGTATCGGCACGTTTGTGAACGCATGGGACAACACTGCCACAGAGTAGGCGGAGAAAAAGCAGGGAGATTAGGAATGAAGCATATATATCTGAATTTGAAACGGTTTGACGTGCCTGTGGAGCTTGGCGGGGTAAACCGCCTTGCACCGGTAAAAGACTGGGGCGCGCAGGTGGTGGAAAAGACACAGGGAGGGCTGGAGAAATACGATTCGGCAAAGGTGGAATTTATACAGTTTTTGCCGGAGGCGCATTTGCCCGGTGCGGTGGCTGCAAGAAAAGAGAACAGCCCCGTGATGCTTGGGAGCCAGGGCGTATACCGTGAGGATGTCGCGCCGGGAGGCAACTTCGGAGCGTTTACGACGAATCGTCCCGCCGCCGCCGTAAAGGCGTTGGGCTGCGAAGCCGTGCTGATTGGCCACTGTGAGGAGCGGAACGACAAAAAAGGAATTCTGGCGGAAGCAGGTGTCGTGAATCCGGAGGCGGTAAACCGTATATTGAATCAGGAAGTGCGTTGCGCCGTGGCGGCAGGTCTTAAAGTGGTTTACTGCATCGGCGAGACGGCGGAGGAACAGCCGGATTGGGAAACCGTGCTGGGCGGACAGCTTGACACCGGGCTTTGCGGTGTGGATACGGAAAAGGTGGTGATTGCCTATGAGCCGGTGTGGAGTATCGGACCGGGCAAGACACCTGCAGATGCAGACTATATCACAAAGATTGCCCGTTTTGTAAAAGAGCGGACAAACGGCATGGATGTCGTGTACGGAGGCGGACTTAAGACGGATAATGCCGGAATGCTTGCGGCGATTCCCGAGATTGACGGTGGACTGATTGCGCTGACGCGGTTTTCGGGGGAGATTGGTTTTTACCCGGAGGAATATCTGGAGATTATTCGTTTGTATCTGGGAGAGTAAGGAGGATTTATGAGACTGGAATTTGAGTATGGTAACGGAATGATGGGAGCGGAGCTGCCGGATTCGACAGACGTGTTTATCCCCGGCGAGACGGTTCCGGATCCGGAATGTCTGCCGCAGGATTGGGACAGCTTATATGAGGCGACGATGCAGAGTATTCGAAATCCCATCGGCATGCCGGCACTCCGCGAGATTGCGAAGGCCGATGACAAGGTGGTGATTGTGATTCCCGACATCGTAAAGGGAGGGAATCAGCCGACCTCCCACAGAAAAGTGGCGATACGTGCATGCTTGGACGAACTCTACAGCGTGGGTGTAAAGAAAAAGGATGTTCTTCTGCTGTTTTCTAACGGGCTTCATCCCCGTGCGACTGTGAGCGAGATGCGCACAATTCTGGGGGACGGACTTTTTAACGAATTTTATCCGTCGGGACAGATTACAAGCCATGACAGTGAGGATTATGATCATCTGGTGGATCTTGGGTATACCGAGGCCGGGGATCATGTCATTATGAACAAATATGTCTATGACGCGGATGTGGCGATTTTAATCGGCCATACCCAGGGAAATCCGTACGGCGGTTATTCCGGCGGTTATAAGCATTGTGCGACGGGCATTAGTCACTGGAGGAGCATTTCGGCGCATCATGTGCCGGATGTGATGCATCGGGAAGATTTTGTGCCGGTGTCTACGAGCAGTATGATGCGCGAAAAGTTTGACCGCCATGGAATGTTTATGGAAGAGAAAATGGGCAAAAAGTTCTTTTGCTGTGATGCCGTGCTTGATACAAAGTCGAGGCAGATTGAAATTAACTCCGGCTATGCGCGCGAAATGCAGCCGATTAGCTGGAAGACGGCCGACAAGCGCACCTATGTGCACTGGGCAGAAAAAAAGTATGACGTTGTTGTATTCGGAATGCCGACAAACTTTCATTACGGCAACGGAATGGGCACAAACCCGATTCAGATGATGCAGGCGCTCTCGGCGCAGGTGATTCGTCACAAAAGAGTGCTCGCAGATCATTGCGTATTTATTGTACCGAGTATCTGCGATGGATGGTTCCACGAGGAGAGATGGCCGTATCTGAGAGAGTTGTATGAGATGTTCCAGCACGACTATATGAATATTCTGCCGGATATGAACCGCTACGGGGAATATTTTGCCACGAATGAGGAGTATATCCGCAAGTACCGCTTTGCCAATGCATTTCATCCGTTCCACGGCTTCTCCATGATGAGCTGCGGGCATCTTGCGGAGGAACACACCAGCGCGATTTATATTGTAGGTGCAAGGGAGCCGGGAATCGCGAGAGGCATGGGACTTAAGACCCGCGCTACGGTGGAGGAGGCACTTGCGGACGCGAAGAAAAAATATGTGGGGCCGAATCCGAATATCCTTGCACTCCCGAAGACCTTTACGACTGCGGCGGTGCATCTGTGTATGAAGGATCCGTCACAGAACAGCCATACGCGGGACGGACATGGTCATCCGTGTTGTGGCTGACGGAGACATAGAAAAAATAAGAAAAGGAAGGTGTAACATGAACGAGAAAAAAAAGAAATCCGTAATCAATGACAAAGTGTGGCTGTTGATTTCCTTCTGTGCAGCGATGCTTCTGTGGTATCTGCTGTCACTGGGGGAGGCAACCGGAAGAAGCTTTCCGTTTGTGGATAAGGTGATTCCTTCAGTGAAAGAGATGATTGACCGCGGAGCATTCGGAAAAGATATCCGAAGCAGTCTTACCTGCGTGGCGGCTGGTTTTGGGCTCGGTTTTGTCACGGCGCTGCCGATTGCATTTCTGATGGCATGGTATCAGCCGGTGCAAAAGATTATTGAGCCGTGGATTAACTTTATCCGTAATATTCCGGCACTCGGATATGCGCCTCTTCTGGTAATCATCTTCGGTGTGGGGCAGAAGCCGGCAATCATCCTGATTTGGATATGTACCTTCATGACGATGAGCATTACGATTTATCAGGGTATTAAGAATATTGATGTGACTTTGATTAAGGCGGCGCGTGTGCTCGGTGCAAACGATTTTGATATCTTTATCAAAATCATTTGTCCGGCGACGGTTCCCTTTATCATCACGGCAGTACGTTTAGGATTAAGTGCAGCTCTTACTACATTGCTTGCGGCTGAGTCCACCGGTGCACAGGCAGGTATCGGAATGAGAATTCGTTCTCTTGCAAACTCTTTTGAGTCGGCGCCGATGCTGATGTATATTATTCTGCTTGGTATTATTGGACTGATTCTGGTAAAAGTGGTTGATATTATTGAAAGGAAATTAACGGGATGGCAGGAGAGAATCGATTAGTAAAACTGAAACTGGACAATGTCTATAAAGAGTATCAGGGACGCAACGGCAAAACGGTAGCGTTAAACGGCGTTAATCTTGATATCATGGAAAATGAGTTTATCTGTGTGGTAGGACCTTCCGGCTGCGGAAAGTCTACACTGTTAAATATTATTGCAGGGCTTTTAGAGCCGACGAGCGGTGCGGCTTACCTCGATGGGAAGAAAATCGAAGGCACCGCGGTAGAGCGGGGTGTTGTGTTCCAGCAGTATGCGCTGTTTCCGTGGAGAACCGTCATTAACAATGTAATGTTCGGACTTGAGATGAAGAAAACGCCGAAGGAGGAAGCAAGGAAAATTGCATTGAAGTACATAGAGTCCGTAGGACTTAAGGGCTTTGAAGATGCATATCCGAAGGAGCTTTCAGGAGGTATGAAGCAGCGTGTTGCGATTGCGCGGGCATATGCGGCGAATCCGGAAGTACTCCTCTTAGACGAGCCTTTTGGCGCGCTGGACGCACAGACACGTGTTCAGCTGCAGACGGAGCTTTTAAATACCTGGGAGCAGGAGAAAAAGACCTGTTTCTTTATCACACACGATGTGGACGAAGCGATTATTCTCGCACAGCGCGTGATTATCATGAGCGCGCGTCCGGGTCGTATTAAACGGATTGTGAATATTGATATTCCGTATCCGAGAACGCAGGAGACAAAGTCAGACCCGCATTTCCTTGAGCTGAAAGCGGAAATCTGGAATCAGGTTTATCAGGAGTTTTTGGAGGTAAAAAAATAAGTCTGCGGATGATGTATGTGAATTTAGCTGTATGGGCGATTTCGGCTGCGCATGCAGTTAAAATATAATGAAAAAGGAGGAAATTACAATGAAAAAGTTTTTTGCAGTACTGCTTGCGGCAGCTATGACAATCTCTATGGCTGCATGCGGAAACGGGGGGAATCAACCCGCTTCTTCGGATGACAACAATAAGGACGCACAGCAGCAGACACAGGACACACAGAAAGCGGAGGAACCACAGACGGAGGAGCCGGTAGATGCGGCAGAGGCTGAGCCTGCTGCAGATGTAGAGCCGGTGGAATTGAATGTGGCGTATATGCCGAACTATGCGTCTCTCTGGTCTGTGCTGACCGCAATGGATCAGGGATATTTCGAGGAAGAGGGAATTACGATTAAGCTGTGGGAGTTTGCAGACGGACCGTCTGAGATTGCAGCAATGGAAGGTGGCAGCATCGACCTTGCATATATTGGACACGGAGCACACAAACTCTGTATCAACGGTCAAGCGACGATTTTCGCACCCAGCTCCGTACATAGCACGGACAGAATTACGGTTCTGACCTCTCACGGAATTGAGTCGCTTGAGGATATCGCAGGAAAGAAAATTGCGTACAATGCAGGTTCCGCTTCCGAGACAGCGTTAAATGGTGCGCTTGCTACGGCAGGATTGACCATGGATGATATCGAAGCCTATGAGATGGATGCGACAAATATGGTAGCAGCTATGAACTCCGGCACAATTGATGCCTGCACAACATGGAATCCGTACAGCTACCAGATTCTCAGTAACAATGAAGATGCAAAAGAAATCGAATTTGCCACAGACTCTGTAAACCTTTCAAGCTGGATCTGTCTGCCGTCTTATGCGGAAGAGAACCGCGATGTCCTGGTTCGCTTCAGCCGCGCGCTTTACAAGGCAATGCAGTACTCTTCACAGCCGGACAATATGGAATATGCGGTAGGGCTGTATGCAGAGCAGTGTGCGAAGGATAAGGAAGCATGTATGGTTGAGACCGGTGATGCTACCTGGTTCAGCGCAGATATGGTGAAGGAAGGCATCGAGGATCAGACGATGCAGAATTACTATACAAGACAGCAGGAAATGTTTATCGAGAGCGGAGACGTGGAAGGCGAAGTGCCGCTTGAGAATTACGTCCTGTTTGATGTAATGAAAGAAGCGCTCGCAGACTAATGGGAGCAAATGCTGTCCGCCGCAGCCGGCGGGCGGCAGCAAAACAACGGGCCGTACACTTCGCGAGCGGCTCGTATGTTCAAGAAAAGACCCTGTGGAGCGGCTCAGAAGTTTGTTCCACAGGTTTTTTAAATATAAGGGCAGTTCCGCGGAGCGTGCTGTCCGTTGTTTTCAGTAAGGAGGGCTTGTCAATGAGAATATGTTGTGGAGAGCACGCATCCGAGACGATTGCTTTTGCCGGAGAGGAGCTTCGCAGCTACTTGGACCGGATGACGGTCGGACTTGCAGAGGACTGGGAAATCCGCCTGTGCGTGTGCGAAGAAGCATTTCCCGGAGAAAAAACGGATTGCTTCCGGGTGGAAATCGGAGATGACGGAGGGAGCATAACAGCGAACAATGCAAGGAGCGTGCTGCTCGGAGCATATGATTATCTGCATTTCCTTGGCTGCCGTTTTCTGATGCCGCAGAAAGTATGCGAGGTTGTGCCACATGTCGAAAAGGACGGGTTATGCGCGTCCTACGAAAAGAAGGCCTCCTTTTTCCACCGCGGTGTGTGTATCGAGGGAGCGGATTCCTTTGACAATATTATGAGCTATATCGAATGGCTGCCAAAAGTGGGATACAACAGTTTTTTCCTTCAGTTTAAGAGTCCGTATGCGTTTTTGTCGCGCTGGTATCATCACGAGGAGAATCCATATGCAGAAAAGGAACCGTACAGCCAGGCGGATGCACTGCGGGATATGGAGCAGTTTGAACAGGCGGCAAAAAAGAGAGGGCTTTTGCTCCATAAGGCCGGACATGGCTGGACGGGGGAAGTGCTCGGATACGAAACCGTATCGTGGAACGCAGGACAGAAAGAGCCGAAGGATGACCGTACCTGCCGGATGGCCATGATAGACGGGGAAAGAAAGCTGTTCGGCGGAGTGCCGGCGAATACCAATCTCTGCTATCACAATAAAGAGGCGGTGGACGCATTTGTCTCACTGGTTGTGGACTATGCAGCTGAAAATCCCCGGACCGACTATCTGCATGTCTGGCTTGCGGATGAGTACAATAATCTTTGTGAGTGTCCGGACTGCAGGAAAACAACGCTTTCGGACCAGTATGTGGAGATTTTGAATGAGATTGATCGCAGGCTTACGGAGGCGGGACTTGCGACCCGCATTGTCTTTCTGCTTTATCAGGAGCTATTGTGGCCGCCGGTAGAAAAACGGCTGCTGCATCCGGAGCGGTTTGTTCTGATGTTCGCGCCGATTAGCCGGACCTTTCAGAGGAGCTATGAGCTGGGCAGCACGGGGAAGGAGCTTCCGGCCTTTGTGCGCAACCGGGTTACGCTGCCGACAAGTCTGGCGGAAAATATGGCGTTTCTGGCCGGCTGGCAGGCGGTGTTTGACGGGGACGGTTTTGTGTACGATTATCCGCTGGGGCGTGCGCATTACGGAGATTTTGGATATGTGCATATTGCGCAGGTGATTCACGATGATATACAAAAGCTGAAACAAATGGGGCTTGACGGCTATATCAGCTGTCAGGAGCTACGTGCGGCGTTTCCGAATGCGCTGCCGAACTACATGATGGCGTATACGCTTTTTGACGAGAACGCTGTGGCAGAGGATGTAATCACGGAATATTTTGCGGCGTGTTACGGCGAAGACTGGCCTGTCGTGTTGCAGTATCTGACCAAATTGTCAGACTTTTCCGACTGCGATTATGTGAATGGAAAGGGAGAGCGAAAAGACACGGGCATAGCGGAAAGTATGGAGCATATCAAGGAATGCTGCACGGGATTTGCAGCAGAGATTTTACGCCACAAAAATGCGGAAGGAAGCTATGAGTCCTTTGGCTGGAAGCTTTTGGAATATCACAGAAATTACAGTATGCTGTTTGCGGATGCGCTTTGTGCACTTGCGTGCGGAGAAAAAAAATCGGCCGATGAAAAATGGGAGAAGTTGCGGGATTATATTTGCGAAAAAGAGCCGGACTATCAGCCATATCTGGATGTATACCGTATTCTGGAGGTTACAAAAAAATATACAGGACTGCATTAGGAGCAGAGAAAGGGGTAAGATATGAGACACGAATATAACAGTTACAGCAGGGAAAAGCTTTTGGAGGCTCCGAAGATTCCGGTTGCGGTATTGCCGGACAATGAGGCTGTATTCCGTGAGATTGCACAAGAGATGGTGGACGAGATAAGCAGAAAGAACGAGCTGGGGGAGAGGACCGTATTTATCTGTCCGGTGGGTCCGGTGGGGCAATATCCTTATTTCGTGGAGTTGGTAAACAGCGGGAACATCAGCCTGAAGAATGTCTGGTTTTTAAATATGGACGAATATCTGACAGACGATAAAGAGTGGATTTCAAAGGATGATTCTTTAAGCTTCCGCGGTTTTATGGAGAGGACCGTGTACACGAAAATCCGGCCGGAGCTTGTGATGCCGCCGGAACAGCGGGTATTTCCGGATCCGAAGAATCTGTCTGCAATGGGTGAGCTGATTGAGAGGCTTGGCGGTGTGGATATCTGCTTCGGCGGAATTGGAATCAACGGACATCTGGCATTTAATGAGTCCGACGATACGCTCTCGCCGGAGGAATTCGGAAATCTGCATACGCGGGTTCTCGAAATCAGCAGGGAAACGCGCACGGCAAATGCCATCGGGGATTTAAACGGTGCAATCGACGATATGCCGCGCTATTGTGTTACAATCGGAATGCACGAGATTTGCAGCGCAAGAAAAGTGCGGTTAGGGTGTTTCCGCGACTGGCATCGCAGTGTTGTGCGTCATGCGGCGTACGGCGAGGTATCGGCCCATTTTCCGGTAACGCTTTTGCAGCAGCATGCGGATGCGCTGATTCGGATTACAGAATTTGTGGCAAAGCTGCCGTAGGCGCGGAGGATTTACATGGACGAGAGATATATCATTAACGGAGAAATTTACATAGGACACAAGTTTTGCCGAGGAACGATTGGAATCCGGAACGGTAAGATGAAGCTTTACGAAGAGACAAAAGCGCTTCCCGCGGACGCGTCGGTTTTTGACGCAAAGGGCAGGAAGCTTGTGCCCGGTTTTATTGATATTCACACACACGGCGCAATGGGAGTGGATGTGAATGGAGCGGATATAGGCGGCTACGAAAAAATCGGAAATTTTTTCGCATCCCATGGGACCACATCCTATCTTGCTTCGGTGCTGACAGACACAAAGGAGCAGACCGAGTGGTGCATCGGGCAGTGTCTGGCTTTCCGCAGAGAAAAGCACAAGGGTGCAGAATTGCTGGGGATTCATTTAGAGGGGCCGTTTCTTGCGCCGGAGTATAAGGGAGCGATGCCGGAGGAACTGCTGAGAGAAGGAGATGCTAAACTTGTAGCCGATTATCAGGCGCTTGCAAAAGGCTGCATCCGGTATATTACGGTCTCACCGGAGGTGGCAGGCGTGACAGAATTGATTCCGGCGTTAAAGGAGCTTGGCGTTGTGGCTGCGATGGGGCATTCCGGTGCGGATTATGAGACTTCGATGCGCGCGGTGGCGGCGGGTGTGGCTGCGTCCACACACACAGGGAATGCCATGCGGCTTTTGCATCAGCATGAACCGGCGATTTTCGGGGCAGCGCTCGAATCCGATGTGTACTGCGAGGTAATCTGTGACGGACGTCATCTGCATCCGGGTACGGTGCGCCTCATTGCAAAGGCGAAGGGTACGGATCGTGTGGTTCTGATTACGGATTCGATTATGGCCGCAGGGCTGCCGGACGGGAATTATCATCTCGGCGTTAATCAGGTTGTTGTGGAGGACGGAGATGCGAAGCTTGCGGACACAGGTGTGCGCGCGGGAAGCACGCTTACACAGGATGTGGCGCTTGCAAATATGCTCTCTTATACGGGACTGCCTTTGGAGGAGGTATTGCCGATGCTGACGGAGAATCCGGCAAAACTGATTGGCGTATTCGGGGAAAAGGGTTCCATTGCGGATGGAAAGGATGCGGACCTGGTTTTGCTTGACGAGAGGAATGAACCGGCGGCGGTATGGATCGGAGGAGAACAATGGAAACGCTCATAATTTTTCTTGTGTGCTTTTTCTCTTCGGTCGTCGGGGCAATCTGCGGAATCGGCGGAGGGGTTATTATCAAGCCGGTGCTTGATGCGACCGGGATACTTGAAGTCACAACGGTTTCCTTTCTGTCGGGCTGTACGGTACTCTCAATGTCGGTTGTCTCGCTGTACAAAAACATGAAATTGAAACATACGTTTGCGTTTGACAAACGGTTTGCGACAGTGATTGCGCTCGGCGGGGTCGTCGGGGGTCTTGTGGGAAAATCGCTTTATCAGGGTGTTCTGGCCTGCATGGATGACACCAGCCGTGTCGGAGCCGTTCAAGCTGCAGTTTTGCTGGTGCTTACGGTCGGGACACTGCTGTATACCGTCAATAAGGCGCGGATTAAAACCCTTCAGGTCCAGAATACGGTCGTGATTTTTCTGGTCGGTGTATTTTTGGGAATCCTTTCATCGTTTTTGAGCATTGGCGGGGGACCGATAAATCTGGTGGCGCTGTTTTTTCTGTTTTCGATGGAGTCAAAGCAGGCCGCAATGTATTCGATTTATATTATTATGTTCTCACAGATTTCAAGCCTTATCAGCACGCTGGCAAAGGGAGATGTGCCGGAATTTAAGCCTCAGACACTGCTGCTTATGGTTGCCTGCGGAATTCTGGGCGGGTTTGCGGGGAGCACCGTCAATAAAAAAATAGACGGGAAAACCGTTGACCGCCTTTTTATCGGGCTGATGGCTGTCATTATCGTGATTAATATTTTTAATATTTACCGCTATATGTAAGGGGGATTTTGTATTGAAATCAGGGACGAAATCTATGCGTCCGGCATATCTGCTGTTTGCCGTGTGGATATTGCTGTCGGCAGGCTGCGGCCGGACGCAGGAAGCACTCTTATATGTGAACGGGGAGGCTGTGGCTGCAGAGGAGCTCTCGCTGCTGGGAGATGATGTGGACGAGGCGGTCCGCATGAAGGTTTTGCAGCAGTGGGCAAGGGAGGCAGGAGTGACAGACACCGCCTTTTCCTACGAGGAGTTTCTCACGGAGCTTTCCCGGGTAAACGAGGAGCGGCTGAAACGTAAGGAGGCGGGCGGAGTTGTTTACGGTATGACAGAATATACGCCGCTTCAGTACTATAGCATCCAAATGGGGGAGTATGAGCGGGCCCTGAAGGATAAAATTATGCAGGAGGCCTCAGAGGAGGAACTTCTTGTCTGGTATGAGGAGCATATGGAGGATTACTGGGAATTCGGAGAGATTGTGGCGGATGTGACGGCATGGGAGGATTCCCGGGCGGTATACGAGGAAGAGGTTATTTTAGCTCCATACAATCTGCGCACACTCTCTGAGCAGGATGAAATGCTTGCCGACGCGCTTTTGGCGCTTGAGCCGGGAGAAACGGACAGCTGGACGGACGAATACGGTATCGAGTGGACGGCAACCTGCAAAAGCCGTGAGGAAGGGACGTACCAGCCCTTTGCAGAGGTGCAGGGAGCCGTGGCGGAGCAGTATGCAGGTGGAATGCTGGTACAGGAGCTTGCGGACAGAATAAGGACGAGTGAAATTTTAGATTTACGGGAAGATGAAACGTAATATTGTAACAGGTCTGATATGGTAACAGATCTGATATGTGAAATTGCAATTATTTCGGAAGGAGGAGACAGGAATGAAAAAACTAAGACGGATATTTTGTCTGATTTTGTGTTTCTTGATGGTACTTCAGACGGGGACGACAGCGTATAGCACGGAGCTGACAGAGCCGAAGACGGCAGAGACGACGGAGTCGGAGCCGACAGAGCCGAAGAAGCCGGAAACAAAGGAGTCGGAGACGACGGAGACAAACCAGAGTCCGGAAACGACAGAGACGACGGAGTCAAAGAAACCGGAGCCGACAGAGCTAACAGAGCCGACGGAACTGGAGCCGACGGAAACAACGGAGCCGGAGACGAAGGAGCCGGAAACGACGGAAACAAAGGAGTCGGAAACGACAGAGACGACGGAACCGGAGCCGACAGAGACGAAGGCATCGGAAACGACGGAAACAACGGAGCCCGATTCGAATCAGAAACCGGAGACAACAGAGACGAAGGAGTCAAACCAGAATCCGGAAATGACGGAAACGACAGAGATGACGGAGCCGGAGGAGGAAACGGAAATAGTCTTTGGAATACCCCGCGCGGTAACGCATATTGATGCGTTAAGCCGTGTGCTTGCGCAGGATGATTTTTCCAGCGGCAGCAAGTGGAAATCCCAGACGGCAAACACAAACAGCAGCGTAGCATTTGAAGATAATATGGCGAAAATCAAAGGAAGCGGCAAGTGCAACGCAATCAGTCTTGTGGATTTAGTCAGTGCGAAAAATTTCCGCATCCGGATGGATATGACGTTAAATAGCGGACATACAAACGCCAGCGTGAAAGCTGCGTTTAAAATGGAAAATCAGCTTTACAATTCGCAGGGAGAGCGTCTTGAGGTAAGGCTTGATACAAAAAACGGGTCGGTTATCATTCAGAAGGAGACGGACAATGACAGTACGGGCGCAACCGTGTTAGCACAGAACAGTTATGCGTTTACGCTGGGAGAAACCTATGGCGTGGATATCGATGTGGCGGATAATACGATAACGGTCTATATCAACGGAACATCTGTGGCTCAGGTGACAAATACAGCAATCGGCACGATGCAGAAGGGATATTTTGCGGTTGCAGGGGAATTTCCGCTGCAGGATTTTGGCATTTCCAATCTGGATATCACGACGGATGAGCAGCAGACCGGATCGGAATACACGGTAACGCTTGTCTCGGCGACAGACGGAAAAATGAACGATGAGACGGGCGGCACGCTGACCGCGGATGTCATGAAAGGGTATGAGGGAGACCGGGTGAAGCTGACGCCATCCCCGAAGCACGGGTATGTGTTTGACCGCTATGAGTCCTTTAAGGAGGACGGAACGGGTACGGACGGCCATCTGCCGATTGCAGACAACAGCTTTGCATTCAACAGCAAGACCGGAAATGTCACGGTGGTGGCGCATTTTAAGACGAGAGTGCCGGGGCGGTTTGAACTGTTTTACGATGATTTCGGTGCGGCATCCCTCGACCCGGCCTATAAGACCGTCGGCGAGGCGGCGGGAGCGGTACAGAAAGACGGTATTCTGACGCTTGATGCGAAGAGCGGCGGTGCAAACTACCTGCTTTTAAACAAAGACGTATTCAGCAGTTTAAAATCGGAGGAAGGATACCGGATTTCCGCGGATATCTGGAAAGCGGATACGAAGGCCGGAACCATGCAGATTGCATTCCGGGGAGCCGACGATTCTCCGAACGGACGGTATGTGCTTGTGCTCAACGCTCAGGGTAAGGCGATGTTTAGGTTCGCACAGCCAAACTCCGATGCAACGGATGATCTGCTTAAGGAAACGACATTTACGTTTACCACAAAAAAGGTGCATGTAGATCTTGAGGTTGTGGGAAAAACGGTGACGTTTTTTGCGGACGGAAAAGAAATTTTAAGCTATACCTCACAGGATGACTGGCCCATCGGCAGTACGGCGGGACTTTACAATATGACATACGGCAGCAAGGTGTGCTTTGACAATTTTATGGTGGAGCGCATGCCCGAGAAGAGTGCGGTTGACGTGAAGGTGCTGCTGCGCGAAAACGGTGCGGACGTGGAGGACACGGAACGCAAGGGCGGCATTGCGGAACTCAGCGCTTATTCTGCGGTGGAGGGAGACGAGATTACGGTCACCGCAACGGCAAAGGCGGGATATCGTCTGGCGGAATGCTATATCGAAGAGAACAGACAGATTACGGTGACGGACAATAAATTTGTCATACCGTCAGGACAGAAGGGGACGCTCACGGTGGCGGTGGTGTTTGAGTCATCCGAACCGTCCGGTGCGCGCAGTTATTACATTGATTCCGCAGGCGGAGACGACGCGAATCCCGGGACGATGGAGCGTCCGTGGAAGAGTTTTGCGCCGCTTGCCGGAGAAAATGTCGTGCTTGAACCGGGATGCGGCATCTACTTAAAGCGCGGGAGCGTTTTTACGGGCCAGCAGCTTGCCTTTTCCGGGATGGGAAGTGCAGATGCTCCGGTTACGGTAGACGCATACGGCGAGGGAGAACTGCCCCGCATAGACGGTGCCGGTGCGGTAGAAAATGTGGTTTCCCTGTACAACCAGCAGTACATTACGATTCAGAATCTGGAGATTACAAATACAACGCCGGAATTTAAGAGCGTATTTACGTTAAACGGTAATAACAATACGTCGAAAAACCTGCGCGCCATCAATGTGTCTGCGAAAGACTTCGGCGTGGTGTCCGGAATCCATATCAAAAACTGCTATATCCACGATGTCAACGGAAATAATAACGCAAAGTGGAACGGCGGAATCTTCTTTGACGTACAGGCGACCGTGACGAATATGCAGTTGTCTGGCGTGCCGACAAAGTATGACGATGTGCTCATTGAGGGCTGTACGATACGGAACGTGGACCGTTCGGCAATCAAGCTTGTCAGCTCGGCATGGTGTAATCAGTGGATTGGAAATGACGGCGGGAAGCCGATGAACTGGTATCCGTCCACAAATGTGGTCGTTCGGGGAAATTACCTCGAAAAGATCGGCGGCGACGGAATCACGACGCGTGATACGGACGGCGCGCTGATTGAACACAATCTGGCCAGAGACTGCCGTTATCAGAATACGGGCTACAATGTGGCAATCTGGCCGTTCCAGGCGGCGAATACGGTGATTCAGTACAATGAGGCCTATGACACGCACAGCGTGCAGGACGGGCAGGGCTTAGACTGTGACCATGCCTCCTCCTATTCGCTGATGCAGTACAATTATAGCCATAACAATGAGGGCGGGTTTATGCTGATTATGGGCGGCTACCCGCATACGGCTCCGACCGTGCGCTACAATGTGAGCCAGAACGACCGCGACAAGACATTTGAGTTTGCCCAGGGACTTCCGATGGGCACGATGATCTATAACAATACGATTTATTCGGAAAATCCGGTCAAAAAGGGATTGTTCTATCTTTCCAACACAAGCCGGAATCAAAACAAAGGGCGTGGCGTTAAGGATTTTTATGTATTTAATAATCTGTTCTGCTACCCTTCGTCACAGACGACATACTACGGAGGGGAACCAGACAATATAAAAGCGGTGATAAATCTTTACAACAACGGCTGGGTCGGAGGAATACAGCCGCCGACAGAGGAGAAAAATGCCGTTGTGGCTGCGGATACGGCCAGCGTGCTCGTGAGTGCGGGCAGTGCGCCGGAGACAAACGATACGTCAGTTCCGCGGACCGGAAGTGCAGCGGAGCTGGCAGGCTACCAGCTTGCGGCGGGTGCACCGGTCATTGATAAGGGAATTACGGTTGAGCAGGCAATCGCATATTTTGCGACGGAAAATAAGGTCGATCCGTGTGAAATCTTTGACGGCAGAAGCCTTTCCCCGAGCAAGCTTGAGGAGCAGTACCAGGACGGTTGGGGAACCGTAATTACAGAAGCAATGGATCAGCAAAACAGAGATGATTCCATCAAGTATGTAATGGGGACAAATTTCCCGCGGGTGAGCGGCGTGCGCTACGATCTGGATTTCTTCGGAAACCGGAACACAGAGGGCAGTGCGCCCGACATCGGTGCTGCGGAATATTTACAGCATACACACAGCGGCGGTACGGCGACCTGCAAAAAGAGAGCGGTCTGCGAAATCTGCGGCGTAGAATACGGAAAGATCAATCCGGACGTTCACAGCTTTGTTGATTATAAATCGGACAACAATGCGACCTGTACCGAGGACGGAACAAAGACGGCAGTCTGTGCCTATGGCTGCGGTGCAACGGACACGAAAACGGATGTGGGCTCTGCAAAGGGACACCACGGAGGAGAGGCAACGTGTCAGGCAAAGGCGGTCTGTGAGGCCTGCGGGCAGGAATACGGCAGTAAGGATCCGACAAACCATACCGGCGGAACGGAGCTTCGAAATGCAAAGGAAGCGACCGTGACAGAGGAAGGCTATACGGGAGATACCTGCTGTAAGGGCTGTGGTGCGGTACTTTCGGCCGGAACGAAGACGGACCGGCTGCCGAAACCGGGTGATACTGAGGATACCGGGGGTGTGGAGAGCGTTACCTTAGACAAGACAGAGGCAATTGTAGGCAAAGGAGCAACCTTAACCCTGACAGCAGCCATTAATCCAGCCAACGCCGGCGACAAGAGTCTGATCTGGGTATCTTCTGATGAGAAAGTGGCAACCGTAGACCAGAACGGTACTGTGACAGGCGTAAAAGCCGGAAGGGCAGATATCACCGTAAAGGCAGCAAACGATAAGAGTGCAGTCTGCAAGGTAACGGTTTCTTCCGTAACCTTAAATGCGAAAACGGTACCGCTGCAGGTGAAGAAATCCACAGCCGCTTTAAAGGCAGCGGTAAGTGCAAAAGGGGATTCTGTGGCATCCTGGAAATCATCCAACACAAAGATTGTTAAGGTAGATTCCAAAGGAAAACTGACAGCCACCAGCAAGACGGGTAAGGCAACTGTTACCGTAACCACCAAGAGTGGTGCGAAAGCAAGCTGTACTGTACAAGTACAGAAGGGCAAGGTAACCACCAAGAGCATTTCCTTAAGCAGCAAGAAAATGACCTTATTAAAAGGAAAGAGCGCGACGTTGGCAGTAACCAGAAATCCGATTACTGCAACAGAAAAGATTACCTGGACTTCTTCCAACAAGAAGGTTGCAACGGTGAGTTCTAAGGGTAAGGTAACTGCCAAGAAAGCAGGAACTGCCACCATTACGGCAAAAACTTCTAATGGAAAGAAAGCAACTTGTAAAGTAACCGTAAAAAATGCTACGGTTAAACTGGCAAAGACCAGCGGAACGGTAAAAGTAGGCAAGACCTTACAGATTAAGATTAAATCCACTTTCCCGAAGGATGATAAAGTAAAATCTTACAAGAGCTCTAATAAGAAAGTTGCCACCGTTGACAAGAACGGAAAGGTAACCGGAAAGAAGAAAGGAACAGCAAATATCACCGTAACAATGAAGAGCGGTGCAAAGGCAACCTTTAAAGTAACCGTAAAGAAATAAATTCCTCTTTTCAAGAAACAGTAAATGTGCTATACTTGTCCTAGCATTTAAATAAAGTTACGCAGGGATAAGGCTGCAAACCGTAGCAGGGCTTGCTATAACAATGTGCAGGTATGGAGGAAGAGATGACAGAAGGCGGATTATGGATTTTTCTGATTATATTGCTTATATTAGTAATTATAGTGACGGTGATTGCGGTAGTGTCTGCAGTGTCAGGCGCAGCGGCAGCCATTGTAGATGAAGAGGACGAAGAATAAAATTTCATAAGTGAAAAAGAGGGGGCTCCTTAGGAAAAAGGGAACCTCCTTTTTTGTGCACAGCCCCATGCAGAGGAAGTATGCCGCCGAGGCGGCGCATGGGGCGCGCGGCGAGTAGGGAAAACATATCAGGTGTGGGGAAGTGCGGCGGAGGCAATACAGAGTGGTAGTTTTCTTTTATAAAAAAAATATAAATTGCGCAAAAAATCTTGTTTTTTCGACAAAAAGACGTAAACTGAAACTACTGAAGAAACGGAAAGCCGGGAAAGAAAGTCAGGAGGATGTGGAAGTGATTTCGAAGTTTAGTGTGAGAAAGCCATACACGGTGATTGTAGGCGTGATTTTGGTGGTGGTTTTAGGAGTTGTTTCTTTTACGAGAATGACTACGGATTTGCTGCCGGATATGAATCTGCCCTACGCATTGGTGGTTACCACAGATATTGGAGCCAGCCCGGAAGAGGTGGAGAGTGATGTGACGGCACCCATTGAGTCGGCGATGGCGACCACTTCCAATATCAAAAACGTAAGTTCGTCCTCCTATGACAGTTATTCCATGGTGATTTTGGAGTATGAGCAGAGCGCCAACATGGATTCTGTTTTGATCGAAATGCAGCAGAAGCTTGACCAGCTAGAGGGCAGTTTCCCGGATAGCGTGGGAACACCTATGATTATGCAGATTGACCCGGATATGATGCCTATTATGGTGGCTTCCGCGGACATTGAGGGCATGAGCCGGGGGGAAATTTCCCAGTATGTAGAGCAGGAATTAGTGCCTGCCCTTACCAGTGTGGACGGTGTGGCATCTGTTTCCGCCACGGGAACCTTAGAGGAAGCGGTGCGGGTGACCTTAGACCAGAAGAAAATTGACGGGTTAAACGAAAAGATTTTTGAGAAAATCGAGGAACAATTCGAAGAGCCCCAGAAGGAATTAGACGATGCCGCAGAGGAAATCCGGAACGGGAAAGAGAAGTTAGACAGCGGGAAAGAAGAGCTTGCCAGCCAGTTAGGACAGGCGCAGAATGAGATGACAAACGGAAAGATTCAGGCCTTTGTGTCGGAGTCTGACCTGAACCAGAATTACACGATGCTAGGGGCAATGAAAACCCTGATTGAACAAGCAGTGCCGGAATTGCAGGAAATTTATAAACAGGGAATGGAATTAAAGGAACAGTTAGGAGCGGCCCAGGCTCGCAGTGATGAGAGTACTGCCATTTTGGAACAGCAGTTAGATGATCTGGAAAACAGATTTACCGGGGAAAACACCGGAGATACGGCAGGAACCGGAGATACGGCAGGAACCGGAGCTACCACCGGAACCGACACTGCGGAGGGAAGCACCGGGACAGCGGCAGACAGTATACAGGATAGTATTGTGGCTGCCATGGGGCAGAATATAATGGACAGTGACCAGATAGACATGTTAAAGTACCAGATTTTAGAGCTGAATGCGTCTTTAAGCGGGCAGTGGTCGGAGCAGTTAGCGGCTTTCGATGTGAGCCTTTCTTCCATTGAGGATATTCCCCAGGTAATAGCAACCCTCTCGGCAAAGTTGGTGGAAATTAATTCCGGCATGGCAGCCATCGAGGCGGCGCAGAATCAGGTGGCAGAGGGAAAAACCACGTTAGACGATGCCTATGTGACGTTAAACAAAACGGAAATCAGCAGCCTGCTTCAGATGAGCGATGCGGCGGCACAGTTAGCAGACGGGGAAAACCAGCTAGCTTTGGGGCAGGCGCAGCTTGACGAGGCGAAACAGAGTGCGGAGGAAGCAGCGGACTTAAATGCTGTCCTGACGGTGGAAAATTTAAGCGGTCTTCTGGTGGCACAGAATTTCTCCATGCCGGCAGGCTATGTGCAGGAGGGAGACAATTCCTATATGGTGCGGGTGGGAGATAAGGTGGAATCCACGGACGCATTGACGGATCTGGTGCTGATTGATTTAGGGCTGGAGGGAATCGGGCCCATACGGCTCTCGGATGTGGCGGAAATTGAGATGGTGGACAATTCCTCCGAGTCCTACTCCAAGCTGAACGGAAACCCGGCGATTCTGCTTTCCATTGAAAAGCAGACCGGATATTCCACCGGAGATGTGACGAAGCGGGTAAAAAATAAATTTGAAGCCTTAGAAAAGGAAACAGACGGTCTTAGAATGACGATTCTGATGAACCAGGGCGTTTATATTGATATGATTGTGGAATCCGTATTGGAAAACATGATTGTGGGGGCGTTTTTGGCGGTTATCGTGCTGGCGCTGTTTTTGAAGGATTTTAAACCCACCATGGTGATTGCCTGCTCCATTCCGCTGAGCGTTATTTTTGCCATTGTGCTGATGTATTTTTCCGATATTTCCTTAAATATTATTTCGCTGTCCGGCCTTGCCCTCGGAATTGGTATGCTGGTGGATAACTCGATTGTAGTAATTGAAAACATTTACCGTCTGCAAAAGGAGGGGTATTCCATCCGTAAAGCGGCGGTGGAAGGCGCAAGCCAGGTGGCGGGGGCCATTTTTGCCTCTACCCTTACGACAGTTTGTGTTTTTGCCCCCATTATCTTTACGGAGGGCATTACAAGGCAGCTGTTTGTGGATATTGCGCTGACGATTGCCTTTACCCTGACCGCCAGCCTGATTGTGGCGCTGACATTTGTACCTATGATGGCGGCGGGAATTTTGAAAAATACCAAAGAGGTCAAGGCGGGATTTTTTGAAAAATTAAGGGACGGATATGTATTTGTGCTGGATATGGCACTTCATGTAAAGCCCCTTGTGCTTATTGCCGTGGTGGTTCTTTTGGCAGTCAGCATGGTGTCAGCCCTTTCCCGTGGTTTTACCTTTATGGATATGAGCATGGAGTCAAACCAGATGACTGTGACGGTGGGAGCTAAGGAAGACCAGACGCTGACTTTTGAGGAACTGACGGCGCTGTCTGATGAGATTGTGGAAAAAATTTCCGGTATTTCCGGTATTGAGGCCATCGGCGCCATGACAGGGGGCGGCAGCATGATGTCCTTAGGCGGCGGTGATGACAGCGTTACCATGTACCTGATTTTAGATGGGGAAACCGACATGACCGCAGACCAGATTGCAGAACAGATTACGGCATTAACCGGGGATATGGATTGCGAAGTGTCGGCGGATGCCTCGTCCTCTGACATGAGCGCCATGTTTGGCAGCGGCATTTCGGTGCAAATCAGCGGGAAAGACTTAGATAGGCTGCAGGAGCTTGCGGCAGAGGTGGCGGCGATTGTGGAGCAGACGGAGGGAACGGTGGATGTGGAGGACGGTCTCGGTGATACCACTCCATCCTTTACCGTTGTGGTGGATAAGGAGAAAGCGGCAAAATACGGTATGACCACAGCACAGGTGTTCCAGCTTGTTTATGCAAAGATGGCAGCGGACACATCACCTACCACCATTACCACGGATTTAAAGGATTATAAGGTTTACATTCAGACGGAGGAACAGTCCGGCACCACCTTAGAGGACATTAAAAAGCTGACCTTCACCTATACGGATCGTATGGGAGAGTCAAAAGAGGTTGCCCTGTCGGAGATTGCAGCCTTTGAAGAGGGAAGTGCCTTAAATACCATTTACAGGGATTCCCAGAACCGTTATATCAGCGTTTCCGCAGGTATTGACGGGGAGCACAACGTAACGCTGGTAAGTAATGAGATACAGAAGGAGTTAGAGAAATTAGAACTGCCGGAGGGTTATTCCGTAGCCATGACCGGAGAGGATGAAACCATCAATGAGGCGATGAGCCAGCTGTACCTGATGCTTTTGCTGGCGGTTATCTTTATTTACCTGATTATGGTGGCGCAGTTTCAGTCCTTCCTTTCCCCCTTTATCATTATGTTTACCATCCCGCTGGCATTTACCGGAGGCTTCTTTGCCCTGTTTTTCACGGGAAAAGAGGTCAGTGTCATTGCCATGATCGGATTTGTCATGTTGGCGGGTATTATTGTAAATAACGGTATCGTTATGGTGGATTATATCAACCAGCTCAGGAGAGAGGGCATGGAGAAGCGGCAGGCGATTGTAGAGGCAGGAAAGACCAGGCTCCGCCCGATTCTTATGACGGCGCTTACCACCATCCTCTCCATGTCCACCATGGCGTTAGGGCTTGGGGGCGGCTCAGAAATGATGCAGCCCATGGCGATTGTCACAGAGGGAGGACTGATTTACGGTACGTTGCTGACGCTGATTGTAGTACCGTGTATTTATGACCTATTTACCAGCAATAAGAGTATGGTGGAAGAGGAATTGTAAGAATGCTAGCGCACTCTTGCACCTGAAAAAAACAGTTGACAAATAAAAAATCCCCACGTATGATAAGAAACATAAGAAATCAAAGGTAATGAGAAAGAGGAGTACACGTGCACTCTTGTCAGAGAGGAAATCCCATTGGCTGAAAGGTTTTCCAAAGAAAGGCATGTGGAAGGTAGCTTTTGAACCGGAATACCGAGAAAGCGTAGGAGAAGATACGGCAAAAGTATTCCCGCCCGGTTCCCGTTAGTGAACCGCCCGCTAAGCACAGGATTAAGCTGCGCCGGCAGGACAAAGGTTAGTTATACTGACGAACAAAGGTGGTACCGCGATAATATCGCCCTTTGCATTCTCCAGAGAATGCAGGGGGCGTTTTTATAGTAAGCGAAAAAACATCTGTGGATACCCGGTACACCCTGCAGCAGAAAAAGTAATTGCAACAAAAAATGATAAAGGAGAAACGATTATGTGTCAGAACTGCAGCAAAGAATTGGCTAAGACCTACGATCCGAAAAGTATTGAGGAACGTTTATACAAAAAATGGGAGGATAACGGTTACTTCCACGCAGAAGCGGACCGCAGCAAGAAACCCTTTACCATCGTGATGCCGCCGCCAAACATCACCGGACAGCTTCATATGGGACATGCTTTGGACAATACCATGCAGGATATTTTGACCCGCTATAAGAGAATGCAGGGCTACAATGCCCTGTGGCAGCCGGGAACGGACCATGCCTCCATCGCAACGGAAGTAAAGGTCATTGAGAATCTGAAAGCCCAGGGCATTGACAAGCGTGACTTAGGCAGAGAGGGCTTTTTGGAGAAGTGCTGGGACTGGAAAGAAGAGTACGGCAGCCGTATCATCAATCAGTTAAAGAAGATGGGATCTTCCGCGGACTGGGAGAGGGAACGCTTTACCATGGACAAGGGCTGTTCCGATGCCGTGGTTGATGTATTCGTAAAATTATACGAAAAAGGCATGATTTATAAAGGTTCCCGTATCGTCAACTGGTGTCCGGTATGTAAGACCTCTATTTCCGATGCGGAGGTAGAGCACGAGGAGCAGGACGGCTTTTTCTGGCATATCAATTATCCTGTAGTGGGGGAAGAGGGCAGATTTGTGGAAATCGCTACCACAAGACCGGAGACGCTCTTTGGAGATACCGCTGTTGCAGTCAACCCGGAGGATGAGAGATACAAGGATATTGTGGGAAAAACATTAAAGCTGCCAATGACAGATCGGGAAATTCCTGTGATTGCAGACGCCTATGTAGACAAAGAGTTTGGAACCGGATGTGTGAAAATCACCCCGGCCCATGACCCGAACGACTTTGAGGTTGGAAAACGCCATAATTTAGAGGAAATCACCGTTATCAACGATGATGCCACCATGAACGCCTATGCGGGAAAATATGAAGGAATGGACCGCTATGAGTGCAGAAAGGCGCTGGTTGTAGACTTAGAGGAGCAGGGGCTTTTGGTAAAGGTAGAGCCCCACTCCCATAATGTAGGAACCCATGACCGCTGCGGTACTACGGTAGAGCCCATGGTAAAACAGCAGTGGTTCGTAAAAATGGATGAGCTGATTAAGCCTGCGGTAGAGGCAGTGAAAAACGGAGAAATCAAACTTCTCCCGAAGCGTATGGAGAAAACTTACTTCAACTGGACAGACAATATCCGTGACTGGTGTATTTCGAGACAGCTCTGGTGGGGACACCGGATTCCGGCTTACTATTGTCCAGATTGCGGTGAGATGGTGGTTGCAAAGAATGCTCCGGCAAAATGCCCGAAATGCGGCTGTGACCACATGGAGCAGGATCCGGATACTCTGGATACCTGGTTTTCTTCTGCACTTTGGCCATTCTCTACCTTGGGCTGGCCCGAAAAGACAGAGGATCTGGATTATTTCTTCCCTACAGATGTTCTGGTAACCGGATATGACATTATTTTCTTCTGGGTGATCCGTATGATTTTTTCCGGTTACGAGCAGATGGGAAAAGCGCCGTTCCATACGGTATTATTCCACGGGCTGGTACGTGATTCCCAGGGACGGAAAATGAGCAAATCTCTCGGAAACGGAATTGACCCGTTAGAGGTCATTGACAGATACGGTGCCGATGCCTTGCGTCTGACCTTAATCACCGGAAATGCACCGGGAAATGATATGCGTTTCTACTGGGAGAGAGTGGAAGCGTCAAGAAACTTTGCCAACAAGGTATGGAATGCGTCCCGTTTCATTCTCATAAACTTAGAAGGGGCAGATGAGCTGACAATGCCTCAGGCATGCGGACTTTGCACTTCCTCCCACGCTGAAATGGAAGGTTTTCTGGAAAATGGCTTAAAGCCTGCGGATAAATGGATTTTGTCCAGGGTAAATACGCTGGCAAAAGACGTCACCGAAAATATGGATAAATACGAGATGGGCATCGCGGTACAGAAGGTTTATGACTTTATCTGGGATGAGTTCTGCGACTGGTACATTGAGATTACCAAGACCCGTACTTATAATAAAGAAAATGACCCTGCATCCGCAAATGCAGCCTTCTGGACCTTAAAGACCGTGCTGACGGAGGCGCTCAAGCTGCTGCACCCCTTCATGCCGTTTATCACGGAGGAAATTTTCTGCACCCTGCATCCGGAAGAGGACACCATCATGCTGGCAAAATGGCCGGAATACAAAGAAGAGTGGAACTTTCAGGCAGAGGAAGAAATGTTAGAGCACTGCAAGGATTTGGTAAAGGGAGTCCGAAATGCCCGCACCGAGATGGACGTTCCGCCTTCCAGAAAAGCGAAAATCTTTATTGTGGCGGAGGATGCTGCCCTGCGTGACACCTTTGCATTGAATAAAGAGGTTTACCAGAATCTTGCGGGAGCTTCCGAAGTGGCGGTACAGACGGATAAGAGCGGTATCGGTGAGGATGCGGTATCTGTAGTGATTCCCGGGGCAACCTTGTACCTTCCTTTAGAGGATTTGGTGGATTTTGAAAAAGAAAAGGAACGCCTCTTAAAGGAGCAGGCGCGCTTAGAGAAAGAGCTTGCCCGTTCCAAAGGGATGCTTTCCAATGAAAAATTCTTGAGCAAAGCGCCGGAGGCAAAGGTACAGGAGGAAAAAGAAAAGTTAGCCGGCTATGAGCAGATGATGGCGCAGGTAAAAGAACGTCTTGCCCAGATGAGCGTTACCGGAACAGCCGGAGGGAAGGAACAGTAACGAAAGTTTAACAAAATCTGAGTGGGAACAAAGATTTCACTTGAAAAAGGTGCGGACTGCTAGTATTATAGAATGTAGGAAGATATTTTTTGTTGTGAGTAAGTGTACACTATAGTTGATGTAGAATAGATATAGGGAGCACGATGGTTATGGCAACTTTACCAAAGGAAAAACCGAGTATAAGAATTTCATTGGATGAGATGGAGGCATATATGCTGCTTCCTGTGCCGGAAGAAGAGGAAGCGTATACGGTTCCGTTTTTAATGCAGGCATTGAACGAACGCGGCATCAATGCCGGAGTGAATCATGAGCAAATTGCCCGGATGGTTGCGGAAGAGGTATATGAGAGGGAGCTTCCTGTGGCGGAAGGAACTAAGGCGGTGGATGGTGTGGACGGATATTATGAATATAGATTCAGCACCAGCTTTGACAATAAACCCAGGGTGCTTCCGGACGGTTCCGTAGACTACTGGTCGGTACATTCCATAGAGTCTGTGGTGGAGGGACAGATTATTGCAGTGTATCATCCGCCTGTCGCAGGCTCGGACGGTTTCAATGTAAAGGGTAGACCGATTCAGGCGAGGAAGGGCAGGGATAAACTCCCCATCAAGGGCAAGGGCTTTAAGCGCCAGCCGGATAATATCACTTATATAGCGTCTATGGACGGAAAAATTGAGATGCAGAATGACCGTATTCTGATTCTTCCTGTCTATGAGATTTCCGGCAACGCAGAGATTACCCTGGGAAATATTGATTTCCGTGGCGATGTGGTGATTCACGGCGGCGTGGAGAGCGGTGTCAGTATCCGGGCCACCGGAAGCGTCACCGTTGACGGTGTGGTTGAGGCATGCAGCATAGAAGCAGGAAAAGATATTATCTTAAGAAGCGGAATGCTAGGCGGAAACAAAGCCTCCGTTAAGAGCAAGGGCAGCATTACCGCAAAGTTTTTTGAATATACCAAGATTGACTGTGACGGTAATTTGCAGGCAGATGTCATGATGGACTGCAAAGTAAATTGTCAGGGAAAGGTTATTATGAACGGATCAAGAGGCAGCATTATCGGCGGTGAGGTTCATGCCATTCGGGGCGTAGAGGTCACTAGCCTTGGTAATGATGCCGAGAAAAAGACCGAGATTACCGTGGGCGCCAGCGGAGATGTATACAGCAGGCTCCGGGTTCTTGAGAAGAAAATCGAAGCTACCGCAACGAATTTGGAGAAAATTGAGGGCGGCTTAAGGCAGTTTGATGCCTTAGAGTCCGAGCGTGGTGTCAGCTATGCCAACGATCCGAGGCGTATGCAGCTGCTCCGTATCAAAATCAGGGATACGGCAGTCCTCGCCAGTGATAAGGAGGAAGAAAAGAAGCTGCGCCATCTGGTGGAGTGTTCCAGAGGAGCCTGTGTTTCCGTACTCAAGGAGGTATATCCCGGCGTGATTATCCGTATTGAGGATTTGCGGTTTGACCTTCGGAATGTGGGAAAGTCCGTGGAATTTTACAAACTCAGCGATAAAATTTCAACCCGTCCCTGCTAGTACAGCGTTGCACTAATTTCGAAGTAATAGGCAAGGTGTCGAATAGGGATTGATTTTGCGATAAGAAAAGAAAAACTTAAGAGAAATTTACTTGATTTTGAGCACCACTATATTATAATGGGTAAGGAAAATAATATAGTGGTGTTTTTATGCACACGGGTGCGGAGAGGAAAGAGGCAGCAAAAGCTGCCCGCACCCGGCGCAGCGAGTAGGGGAAAAATCTCCCCTACTCGATTGTACGCAGCTGCCCGGGGGAGACGGCATTTAGGGACGCATCCGGTGCAGGCGGACAGAAAAGCAGTCGATGAAGATAAGAAGAGGTATCATTATGATAAATTTTGAAGAAGAATTAAAGAATTTTAAACCGAGTTTAGAGGTTGAGGAAGCAGAGCAGGCAATTTACAACCATGAATTGACGGATATGACCGATGTCCTGAAAGAAATCATGCGTGAAGCAAAGAGAAACAGCTAATAGGAATAGAAGAAGAGGGAAAACATGGAGTGCTACAACTGCGGAGCCAAATTAGGCAAGGAGAATATTTGTCCGAATTGCGGAATCAATGTAAAGACATATAAGAGAATCAGGTGGGCATCTAATGCCTGTTACAATGATGCTCTGGCAAAGGCAGAGGTCAGGGATTTGTCCGGTGCGGCGGAAGCGCTGCGGACCAGTCTGAAGTTTAATAAATTAAATACAGACGCCAGAAACCTGTTAGGACTGATTTATTTTGAGATGGGGGAAGTGGTGGAGGCGCTGACGGAATGGGTCATCAGCAAAAATTACCAACCCGGGGATAACCGTGCGGGCTATTATTTAGACGAGGTGCAGAACAACCGTACCAGCTTAGAGAGTATTAACCAGACCATCAAAAAATATAATCAGGCTTTGCTGTACTGTAAGCAGGACAGCCGGGATTTAGCCATTATCCAGCTAAAAAAGGTGGTGGCGTTAAACCCGAAATTAGTCCGGGGACACCAGCTGTTAGCGTTGCTCTACATTCAGGAGGGCAAATACGAGCTGGCGAAAAAGGCATTGCGCAATGCAGGGAAAATCGATTCCAATAATACAATTACCCTGCGTTATCTGAAAGAAGTCAACGGCAAAATGCGGGAAAGCAATCCCAAAAAGAACAAGAACGAGGAATTGATTTCCTACCGGAGCGGAAATGAGACCATTATCCAGCCAAAGTACCTGAAGGATAATTCTGCCATCGGAACCATTGTCAACATGGTGATCGGAATTGCCATCGGTGTGGCGATTACCTGGTTTCTGTTAGTGCCGGGGGTAAGACGGCAGGTGCAGAATGAGGCGAAGGCGGAGGTTTTAGCCGCCAACGATACCATTTCCTCTAAGAACCAGAATATCAGCTCCTTAGAGGCACAGGTGGATGAGCTGACGAAACAGGTTTCCGCCGCCAAGGGAGATGAAGAGAGCGCCAAGAGCCAAATCAGCAGCTATGATCAGCTGTTACAGGCATATGCAGCCTACAGCACCAAGGATATCGAGGCTGCCGGGACAGCGTTGGGAAATGTCAACGAAAAGTATTTGAGCGACGAGGCAAAGATTATTTATGACACCATCAATGCACAGGTCAATGCGGAGTACATTACGGCACTCTATCAGGAGGGCTACAATGCTTACAATGCCCAGAATTTCGAGGAAGCCATTCCGAAGCTGGAGAAGGTGGTGGAATTAGACGAAACCTTTGAGGACGGTTACGCAATTTATTACCTTGCCCAGGCGCTGCGGAAAAATAACGATTTGGAAACGGCAAAGACCTATTACCAGAAAATCGTGGAGCTGTATCCGGGCACGGAGAGGGCAGCAAATGCGCAGAATTATCTAAATATCGAAGAATAAATGAAATGGAGTTTCACTAAGGCGCCGAAAAAAAACACGCCGCCTAAGGGAAACTAGCCATTTCTTAGAAGAACGCAAAAGCGGCGTTCTTCCCGTGTATATTTTATTTATTACGAAAGACGTCTATTGAGAAAATGGGCGTCTTTTGTTTTTACCTTATAAGAAATTGCGTTATCAGACGCATTTATTAAGAAGTTGCGGTAACTTTAGTTACCTGTAGCTTTTAGGAGCGTCACCAAGTGACGATTTTATAGTCTGTAAATAAGAGTTTGGAAAGGAGTACATATGGAAAATTATTATGAGAGAGATAAGGGCAGCCTGACAGTGGTTATGCCCCGGGAGATTGACCACCATCAGGCGAATCAGATCAGGGTGGAGACGGACATGCTGATACAGGCGTACCACGTGAGGCATCTGGTGTTTGATTTTTCGAAAACAGAGTTTATGGACAGCTCCGGCATCGGGGTGATTATCGGCAGGTGTAAAAGCTTAGGCTACCAGGGCGGGGAGGTTTCCGCGAAGAATCTAAATGACCGCATTCAGAAAATCTTTTTAGTCTCAGGACTGAAAAAAATCATAAAGGTAGAGGAGAACTAACATGCAGAATAGAAATCAGATGAAACTGGAATTTGATGCCCGTTCCGTAAACGAGGGATTTGCGAGAATGGCGGTGGCGGCGTTTATTGCGGAGGAAAATCCCACATTAGATGAGATTTCAGATATCAAGACCGCTGTTTCCGAGGCGGTGACTAACGCCATTATTCACGGTTATGATGACCCGGAGCAGAAGGTGGCGGTTGCCTGCAAGATAGAGGGCAGGAATTTGGAAATTGTGGTGGAGGATAAGGGAAAGGGTATTGCGGACGTGAAAACCGCCATGGAGCCTTTTTATACCACTAAGCCGGAATTAGAGCGCTCCGGCATGGGATTTGCTTTTATGGAAGCCTTTATGGACGAAGTGCAGGTGATATCCGCCCCGGGAGAGGGAACGAAAGTCATTATGCGCAAAAAAATCGGTGCATAGGGGTGGGAGCATGGAGCGTTTCGCAGAACTGATACAACTGGCACACGAGGGGGATAAAAGCGCCAGGGATGCGCTGGTGTCTGAAAATTTAGGACTGGTACGTGCGATTACAAGGAGGTTTGACAACCGGGGGCATGACAGGGAAGAACTGTTCCAGATAGGGTGCATTGGGCTGATGAAAGCGATTGACAAATTTGACCTTTCCTTAAAACTGGCATTTTCCACCTATGCGGTTCCCGTGATAACCGGGGAAATCCGCCGTTTTCTAAGGGATGATGGGATGGTGAAGGTCAGCAGGACACTAAAGGAAAATGCCTACAAAATCTATAAGGCGCGGGAAATGCTGTGCCGGGAATTAGGCAGGGAGCCGTCCTTAGCGGAGGTGTCGGCAGCCACAGAACTTTCTTTGGAGGAAATCGTGATGGCAACGGAAGCCAGCCGGGAGGTGGAATCTATCTATCAGCCGATTTATGAGAAGGATGGGGACGAGCTTCTGATGATTGACCAGATATCCGGCAGCGGCCGGGAGGATTTTACCAGGGAAGAGCCGGAAAAAGAGGCGGTACTCAATCAGATGGTGATTGACCAGCTCTTAGGGTTGTTAAATGAGCAGGAGCGGAAGCTGATAGAATTGAGATATTTTGAAAATAAGACCCAGGTGGAGGTGGCGGGGGAGTTAGATATGACCCAGGTACAGGTCAGCCGCCTGGAAAAAAAGATCCTTCTGCGTCTGCGGGAAAAAATATAAGGACTTGATTAGAGAAAGGATAAATGGTACATTTTAGAAAAAGACAGGAGAGAGACATGGGGATGGAAAAGAGAAGATACGAAACCTATATTTTTGATTTATACGGAACTTTAGTGGATATTCATACGGAGGAAGAAGCAGAGACGGTATGGGAAAAATTAGCGTTATTTTACGGATATTATGATGCGCTTTATGAGCCGAAGGAGCTGCAGCAGGCATTTCGGAGCCTGATTGCCGGGAGGGAGGCGGAAATGCGAAAGGAAATGCAGTCCCCACAGAGCAGGGAGGCGGATACCCATGAGGCATTCCCGGAGGTTGAGATTGAGGAGATATTTCTGGAATTGTTTCAGCGGAAGGGGGTGGAGGCGGATTTGACCCTCGCCGTCCATGCAGGACAGTTTTTCCGCATTCTCACCACGGAATACATAAGGCTTTACGATGGGGCAAAGGAGCTGCTTGCCGCCTTAAAGGAGGCGGGGGGAAAGCTTTATCTTTTGTCTAATGCCCAGCGGATTTTTACGGAATATGAGCTTCATACCTTAGGGATCGCCTCTTATTTTGATGATATTTTCATTTCCTCCTCCTGCGGGGTGAAAAAGCCGGACGAGCGTTTCTTTTGCATGCTGTTAGACAAACACCACATTGATGTGTCAAAAGCAATCATGATAGGAAATGACATGAACAGCGATATCTGCGGGGCAAAACAGGTGGGATTGTCTTCGTTTTACATTCATTCTAACATATCGCCGGAACTAGAGGGAGAGCCGGAGGCGGACGAAGTGCTGCTCCATATGGATATGAAAGCAGTAAAAGAACGACTGTTAGGGTAAATTTTTGGCAGAGTTTCGCCGATAAACAGGTTAAAGGTACTAATTGCCAGAGCATATGACAGGAGGAATGAGTTATGTCAATCAATATACAGGCGCAGGGAATGTTTTCCTTAAGGCCGGAAGAGAATTTGAACGGGTTATCGGGAGGAAAGAAAAACGTATTTGCTGGAAACTTAAATCTGGGGAGTGATCCCATTGCCCAGAAGCGGAAGGAAGCACAGGAGAAGGCTTTTAAGCTGGTAAAGGATGCCTGGGAGAATGACAGGGAAGTGGAAAAATCGATAACTTCCATGAAGGAGCATTACTATGGGCTTCAGGCGGAGAATCTGGAATACGGAAAAGAATTAGACGATATCCACGAGGACGAGAAAGTGCTGCAGGAGTTGTACGGTGTGCCGGAGGATTCCAAGGAGCAGGAGGATTTAGAACTGCTAAAGAAACGTCAGGATTATAACAACCGGGTGGGGGAAGCTCCCACGGCGGAAGAGTATGAGCGTTTAGCGGAAATCGACAAGCAGGGTCTGACGGAATATCAGCAAAGGGCATTGGAGATGAACGGTCGTGCGGGTATCCTGAAAAAGAAGATAAATGACAATAAAAATATTATGCAGGCGGATGTTGCCAATGTAAAGAGTATTTTGCTAGAGAAACTGAAATCAGACCCCATGGTGGATGCCCAGAAGGCGGCAGAGGAAATCAATCAGGCAACCAACGATGAAATTATCGGTATGTTAAAGCAGGATGCCATGGACTATATCGACGAGAAGTTAGAAGAAGCGGAAAAGCAGGCAGACAAAAAGGCCGAAGAGAAAGAGGAAAAGGAAAAACTCCAGGAGGAAATAGAGCTAAAACGGGCGGTGCAGGAGGCTATGATAGAGCAGACCAAAGAGGCGGTAGACCGGGCGAAATCCAAGGAACAGCAGCAGGAGGCACCTGACATAGGTTTTGACGAGATGTTAGATTTGACCCGTAATAACCCTGCCGCCAGTGACGTGCAGCAGGGACTTGCTGACATCAAAAACAGCATGAAGTTAGTGGAAGCAGATTTAAAGGGGATTAAGGTGGACGAGGAAGTTTAAGCAAAAATGATTCTTGCGAACCGTCAGCAGTCCGTCACGCTGCATTTTACTGAGCTCATGGGAGAGGGCGCTGCGCTCCACGCTTAAGTAGTCCGCTAACTGCTGCCTGTTAAAGGGAATGGTAAATTCCGGAGAGCCGCAGGAGGCAGCCTGGAAGGAGAGGTAGGAGAGCAGCCTGCCCCGGATGGATTTTGGGGTGGTGTGGAAAATACGGCGGGATAAATTTAAGTTTTTCTGGGAGGAAATCCGCAGCAGATTGCGGATTAAGGCTGCGTGGTGGGGACAGGCGGCGGTACAGGAAGCGGAGATTTTTGCTGCATTTAAAAACAGGATTTCGCAGTTCTCCGCGGCCAGGACGCTGACCATCAGAGGTTCTTCGGGAAGACCGGCATAG
This sequence comes from Lachnospiraceae bacterium, assembly GCA_021770785.1. Classification (GTDB taxonomy): domain Bacteria; phylum Bacillota; class Clostridia; order Lachnospirales; family Lachnospiraceae; genus Roseburia. Next base: position 38,868 of record JAETQH010000017.1, on the reverse strand, counting down.
GTTTCCGCAAAAACCCTGCCTGTCCCGATATTGTCTAAGATACTGCGGTTTCCCCACAAATCATCATTAATAATCTGTACGCTGCCGGAGAGCACCAGCCCAAAGCGGGTTACGGTGGTTCCGGCGGCATAAATGACAGAGTCCTTTTCATAGGTTCTGGTTTCCGCCCCAAGGCAGTTTAGCATGGAGCGGATTGTTTCTGCCGTGCAGCCCCGAAACAGGGCGGTCTTTTCTAAAAAATCATAGTCCATGGAAATTTCCTTTCATATTGACATTCTAAGCAAACTTTTTTTCAAAAAAATAATTTTGTTGTTATAACAACATACTTTTCCCGAAAATTTTATTATACTTGGCAGGTAAAGTCAAGAAAATAGAAAAAAGAAAGGGAAGAGGGAATACTTATGGTTCGTAGAATCATTCAGATTAATGAGGAAAAATGCAACGGCTGCGGTCTCTGCGCAGCAGCCTGCCACGAGGGAGCCATTGGAATGGTGGAGGGCAAAGCGAAGCTGCTCAGAGATGATTACTGTGACGGCTTAGGAGACTGCCTTCCCACCTGTCCCACCGGGGCAATCACTTTTGTGGAGCGGGAGGCGGCAGCTTATGACGAGGCGGCTGTCCTGGCAAGTAAAAAAAAGAAAGCGCAGACAGGGGAAAAGATACTGCCCTGCGGCTGCCCCGGCAGCCAGTCCAAGGAAATCAAAAGGGCAGAGCCCTGTGCTGCTCCGATGGCGGGGACACAGCCCTCAGAGCTTCGTCAGTGGCCAGTACAGATAAAGTTAGCGCCTGTCAATGCACCTTATTTTGAGGGGGCGAATTTACTGGTGGCGGCGGACTGTACTGCCTATGCCTATGGCAGCTTCCATCAGGATTTTATCCGGGGGAAGGTGACGCTTATCGGCTGCCCGAAATTAGATGAGGGGGACTACAGCGAGAAGCTCACAGAGATTATCAGCAGAAACAACATTAAGAGCCTTACCGTTGTGCGGATGGAAGTGCCCTGCTGCGGAGGTATCGAGCATGCTGCGGTAACGGCGTTGAAGAACAGCGGAAAATTTATCCCCTGGCAGGTGGTGACGATTTCTACCGACGGGAGAATTTTAGATTAATTGCAAAAAAGTGATAGAAAAGGCGCTGCGTATTTGAAAGGCAGCGTCTTTTTTCTGCACGGAAGAGGAAAGAAGGATAAGACGGCAATAGCAGGCAGGATTTATACATTTCATCGCCATCGCAGTTGGCGCAGCAGGCGGGGCGGAATGGGCAGCAAACAACCGGACACATGTATATATGAACGGTTGGTTCCATTATGCGAAGCTCTATGCTGTTAGCATTGGGCGCAAACGTTATCTGTATTGCGGCTATTATCAAACGTGCCGTTGAACAGAAGAGGAATCCGTATAAGAACGAGATTTTTACCGACCAGAAAGATTTCAAGATTGCAATGTCCCGTGCAGAGGGCAAATAATTGTCACGGAAATAGAAAATGAGAGAAAAGCCGCAGGTGCGCTATGTACCTGCGGCTTTTTCCGGGTGCGCCTTGCGGCGCACGTTTCTTAAGGATTCGGATGTAGGAAGCTTTTTCTCATATAGCTGTGAAGAGGTTTTATTTTGGGAATATTAGTTATGATAAAATCATAACTAATATAAAATCAGATTATATAATGTATAAAAATCTTGTATAAATATGGCATTGACTTTGCTGAAAGAAAGGACTAAAGTAGCTTAGAACCATTAAATTTGTATGGAAAAGAGGGATTTTGTTATGAATGGTTTTGTTATTATCATCATTGCTGCAGTGGTGTTAATCTGTGGCTACGTTTTTTACGGGCGATTTCTTGCAAAAAAATGGGGCATTGATCCGAATGCAAAGACGCCTGCCTATACAGAAAAAGATGGCGTGGACTATGTTCCGGCAGATACCAATGTGGTATTTGGACATCAGTTTGCCTCTATTGCAGGGGCGGGACCTATCAATGGTCCGATTCAGGCAGCGATTTTCGGCTGGCTTCCAGTGCTTTTATGGATTTTAATCGGCGGTGTGTTTTTCGGAGCGGTACAGGATTTTTCTTCTATGTATGCTTCCGTTAAGAATAAGGGAAAATCCATCGGCTATATCATTGAGCGGTATATCGGAAAAACAGGAAAGCGGCTGTTTCTGATTTTCACATGGCTGTTTTCTATTCTGGTTGTGGCTGCCTTTGCAGATATTGTGGCAACTACTTTCAACGGCTTTGACGCAGGGGGGGCAAAGGTTGCGGCAGACGGTGCGGTGGCAACTACATCCATTTTGTTCATTCTTTTTGCCGTGGGATTAGGAATGTTCTTAAAATTTACCAAATGCCCTACCTGGGTAAATACGATGGCTGCCATTGTGCTTCTGGTTGCGGCCATTGCCATTGGCATCAATCTGCCGATTTACTGTACCAGGGAATTTTGGCTGCTGTTTGTCTTTGCTTATATTCTGATTGCCTGCGTCACTCCGGTGTGGGCACTGCTTCAGCCAAGGGATTACTTAAACAGCTACCTGCTGATTGCCATGATGTTAATGGCATTTGTGGGAATTATTATTTATCAGCCGGCGATGAATTTAGCGCCGTTTACGGGATTTAAGATTGTAAGCGGCAATACCACGTCCTATTTGTTCCCGACGCTGTTTGTCACCATCGCCTGCGGTGCGGTGTCCGGTTTCCATTCTCTGGTTTCCTCCGGTACCGCTTCTAAGCAGATTAAGAATGAAAAGGCAATGCTTCCGGTATCCTTCGGAGCTATGTTATTAGAGAGTTTCCTTGCCGTGATTGCATTGGTATGCGTGGGATTTGCAGCTACCTCCGAGGGACTTCCAAGCGGAACTCCGGCACAGGTGTTTGCCTCTGCCATTGCCGTCTTTTTAACAAAAGTAGGGCTTTCCGAGAGTATTTCCTATACACTGATTACGCTTGCAATTTCTGCATTTGCGCTCACCAGTCTGGATTCTGTGGCACGTGTGGGACGTATTGCATTCCAGGAGTTTTTCATGGATGAGGATAAAGAAATGAGCAAAGCCGCTAAGGTGGCTTCCAATACCTATGTGGCAACCATTATCACACTGGTACTGTCCTTCCTGTTGGCAAAGGTGGGTTATGCAAGCATCTGGCCTCTGTTTGGTTCGGCAAACCAGATGTTATCCGCATTAGCGCTGATTGCCTGTGCCGTATTTTTAAAGAAAACAAAACGTCAGGGCATTATGCTCTGGGGGCCGATGTTTATCATGTTAGCTGTTACCTTCACAGCAATAGTGATAAAGATTGTGGAACTGATATCCGGACTTACCACCCGGTTTGTGGCCGGAAATGCGTTACAGCTGATGTTTGCGGTGCTGCTGCTTCTTCTTGGAATTATGGTGGCAGCGGAAGGGCTCAAAAAGCTGTTCGAGGACAGAAAAGCCGCTTAGCAGTATAATAATATTAGGAAGAAATCAGAAAAAACAGTCGGTGGTCCGGCTGTTTTTTTGTGCAACGCAGGATTTTGTTACAGCCTTGACGTTCTGACAGAATATGACCGAAAAAACCTCAATGATTGACGTAATTCCGGTTTTGGTGGTATTATATAAAAGAACTACCGCTTTTTGCGGCAAAGTGATTGGAATTTTATGAGAATAAAGTAGAAATGTACCGATATTTTGAAATAGAATTTTCCGTGGAGGAGCTCCTCCGTGTCAGGATTCACAGGTGCAGTGAACGGAACATGGACGGAAAGTAGTATAGGGAGGATAATCTTATGGAGTATTCAAAGAAGCTTTTTGAACAGAACAGCGAAAGCGCATCGGGTATCAGGAAACGTAAGCAGTACAGTGACGTGAGAAATGCGCAGGATCTGGAAGCCGTTATCAATGAGGGCCTTCGCGCTGCCCTGCTGGAAGAGACTCCGGATCAGTCGCTGGAGGTGTTGCTAGAGCATCTGGGAAAAGGGCTGAACGGGGAACGAACCTATATATTTGAGCAGAACGAGTTGGGCGGTGATGACAATACTTATGAGTGGGTGGCTGATGGGGTGGAGCCGGAAAAGGAGAATCTTCAAAATCTTTCCCCGGAGGTGTGCGCGAGCTGGTACCGAAATTTCAGCATCGGCAAGCATATCGTTATTGAGAGACTAGAAGATATCCGGGAGACTGACCCGCTTCAGTATGAGAATCTGAAGCGGCAGAGCATCCATTCTCTTGTGGTGGTTCCCCTTTATGATGGCGAGAGGATTATCGGCTTTTACGGTGTGGACAATCCGCCTGTGAAGCAGCTGGAATATGCGTGGAATATGCTTCAGACTGCGGCATACTTTATCGTATCCTCTCTGAAACGGCGTAATTTGCTCCGTGAGCTTCAAAAGCGGAGCCATAACGTTCTCCATGCTCTCAACGTGGACTATCTGGGAATCTATCAGGTAAACTTTGACACAGACGAATGTGAGATATACCGGGAAAATGAACGGATGATTATGGACGGGGATGTCAATTTTGAGGAAGGCTATCAGAAGGCTATGGAGCGGTACATTTCCCGGTATGTGATTCCCCAGGACCAGGAACGGCTTCGTACCGTGACAAAAAAAGACTATGTGCTCGCTCAGCTTGGGAAAGAGAAGAAGTTCTACGTCCGATACCAGGTAAAAGATAATTTTTACGGACTGAAGTATATGGAGATTCATTTTTCCGTCACGGAGAAGGCGGCGGAGGAAAACTGCGTGATTTTTGCTCAGCGGGATATTAATGCCGTGGTGAAGCAGGAAGAAAAGTACAAGCTAGAGACAAGACAGAGTCTGGAGAATATTCTCGAAGCAGCCAGAACCGGTACCTGGACGATTGAATTGGAAGAGGGTTGTCAGCCAAGGATGTATGCGGATCGGACCATGCGGCTCCTTTTGGGAGTATCGGATGAGGTCGGGCCGGAGGAGTGCTATCAGCACTGGTTTGAGCGCATTGAGCCGGACTATGTGGAGATGGTGCAGGAAGCGGTGCAGGAGATATTGGAAACCGGGTGCTCCGAGGTGATTTATCCATGGAATCATCCTGAACTGGGGAGGATTTACGTCCGTTGCGGCGGTGTGCCGGATAAAACATTTAAAAAACCGGGCGCCTGCCTGAGCGGATATCATCAGGACATCACGGATACTATGGTGACGAGAAAAAAGCAGGAACAGGTCATTATGGAGCTGCTAGAGAAAGTGAGATGGGCAAACTCGGCAAAAAGCGAATTTCTTTCCCATATGTCCCACGATCTTCGTACGCCCATCAACGGGATTATGGGAATGTTGGACATGATAGAGAAAAGTGAGGATGATCTGGAGCGGCAGAGAGAGTGCCGGAAGAAAATCCGCGTGTCAACGGAGCATCTGCTTTCTCTGGTTAACGACGTTCTTCAGGTCAGCAAATTAGAGAGCGGAAGACCGACGAAGGAAGAGGAGCCCTTTGACCTTTACGATACCTTGGAAAACTGCATTACGATCCTGTCCGCCCAGGCGGAGACGGAGGGTATCCGGCTGGTGCTAGAGGAGGTCGACCTGCAGCATAGCAAACTGATTGGAAATCCGCTGCATGTAAGATTGATTTTGATAAATGTCATTGAAAACGCTCTCAAATATAACCGGCCTCATGGTTCCGTATTTGTTCAGGCAAAGGAGATTTCCTGCCAGGGAGGGATTGCAAACTATCGCTTTGTAATCGAAGATACCGGGATTGGTATCGGGGAAGATTTTCAAAAGCGTATTTTTGAACCGTTCACTCAGGAACATCAAGGCGCAAGGACCCACTATAATGGCGTTGGGCTTGGTATGTCCGTCGTGAAGAAAACGGTGGATGAGATGAAGGGGACCATTGAGATGGACAGTGAGATTGACAAGGGAAGCGTGTTCCGGATTACTCTGCCCATGCAAGTGGATGAGGCGTGGAGCACGGACTCTGCGGCTGAGGAGCGCAATGTGCGGAGCAATATTGCCGGGATGCGCGTCCTTTTGGTGGAGGATAATGAACTTAACCGTGAAATTCTGGAGTTTATCCTTGAGGATGCGGATGCGGAGGTTGTGACCGCAAATGATGGAAAAGCTGCCGTGGATGCGTTTGCGGCATCGGAGCCGGGAACGTTTGACTGTGTACTTATGGATTTGATGATGCCGGTCATGAGCGGATATGAGGCAACTCGTGAGATCCGCAGTCTGGGCCGGTCAGACGCGGAAGACGTGCCTATCATAGCGTTATCGGCGAACGCATTTGAAGAGGACGTTGCAATGGCAAAGGATGCCGGAATGAATGAACATCTGGCGAAGCCGGTGGATACCGGAAAACTGTTCAAGGTCATGAACCGGCTGAAACACCGGTGGATGTAGTGAGCGACGGGCTGAAAGACCGGAACTTTTTATTGACGGAGGATAAGCTCATTTTAAAAGAGGTGAAGTGATTTTCTTTCGTTAATCAGGTAATATTGAAATTGTTTCCGGGTATATGATATAATAAAATACACATTGAGAAAATCATCGCAAGGAGGAATAGAAATGGAGCTGTTTGAGGAATTAAAGAAACTAGGTGTTGATGTGGACGACGCACTCAAACGTTTGAATGGGAAGGAAGATTTGTACAAAAGACTTCTCGGACTCTATGTGAAAACCATAGAGGGGCAGTATGTCAGTCCGGATTTTTCCGCTACTGACTATCAGGAGGAGATTGCAAAAGCTCACAGTATCAAAGGTACATCCGGAAATATTTCAGTGACCCCTATGTATCAGGCGTATAGCAAAATCGTGGAGCTCTTAAGAGCTGATGATCCGGAGGGAGCGAGAGTTGTTCTTAAGGAGATTTTGCCGCTACAGAATGAGATTGTTGATTGCATTCGGAAATACCAGTGATTAACAACACGTATTATGGAATTACATAAAAAAAGACAGGATAGCTCTTGCAAATAGAACATATGTTTGTTATAATAAGGACATCTAGGAAACGAAAAAGGAGGACTTTATCGTGGAGCAGATGTCCTTATTTGATGACAGAAAAGTAAATGCACCTTTAGCCAGCAGGCTGCGTCCGAAGAGCTTGGCTGATTTCGTGGGGCAGGAACATCTTCTCGGACAGGGGAAGATGCTGCGGCAGCTGATTGAGAGGGATCAGATTTCGTCCATGATTTTCTGGGGGCCGCCGGGGGTGGGGAAAACCACCCTTGCCAGCATTATTGCCGGTCAGACCAAGGCGGAGTTTATCAATTTCAGCGCAGTTACCAGCGGCATCAAAGAGATAAAAGAGGTTATGGCACAGGCGGAAAATGCCAGGCGAATGGGGATTCGCACCGTGATGTTTGTGGACGAGATACACCGCTTTAACAAGGCGCAGCAGGATGCGTTCCTTCCTTTTGTGGAGAAGGGCAGTATTCTGCTGATTGGAGCCACCACGGAGAATCCCTCTTTTGAGGTCAATGCGGCTCTTCTGTCCCGGTGCAAGGTGTTTGTGCTAAAGGCGCTGACGGAGCAAAATCTGGTGCGGCTTTTGAAACATGCCCTGAAAGTCCCGGAGGGCTTTGGCAGCCAGAGGGTACATATGACAGAGCAACAACTTGCCGCCATTGCCAGGGTGGCAAACGGAGACGCCCGGACGGCATTAAATACGTTAGAAATGGCGGTGCTAAATGGAGAAATCGCTCCGGACGGAGCCATCACCGTCACCAACGAGGGGATGGAGCAGTGCGTCAGCAGAAAATCCCTGCTCTATGATAAAAACGGGGACGAGCATTACAATCTGATTTCCGCCCTGCACAAATCTATGCGAAATTCTGACCCGGATGCGGCAATCTACTGGATGCAGCGGATGTTAGAGGGCGGGGAGAACCCGCTTTATATTGCAAGGCGGCTGATACGGTTTGCTAGTGAGGATGTGGGGATGGCGGACAGCGGGGCGCTGCAGGTGGCGGTGGCGGCGTACCAGGCATGTCATTTTAACGGTATGCCGGAGTGCGATGTAAATTTGGCACATGCGGTCACCTATCTTTCCATGGCGCCTAAGTCCAATGCCCTTTATCTGGCGTGTGAGGAAACGAAAAAGGATATCCGCACCGGACGCACAGAGCCGGTTCCGCTTCCTATCTGCAATGCTCCAACCAGGCTGATGGAGGAATTAGAGTACGGAAAAGGCTATGAGTATGCCCACGATTATGAGAATAAACTGACGAAAATGCAGTGCCTCCCGGAGGCGCTGGCTGACAGAACCTACTATCGTCCCACTACCCAGGGGAAAGAGCGGGAGGTAAAGGAACGGTTAGAGGAAATCCGGCGATGGAAGAAGGGAGAGACGGAGTAAGTTTTACTCTGGTGCAGGGGCACCATTGGCATCAGCGAAAGGTGAGCATGCCGGTACATTAGCCGGAGGAAGGGTTTTTTTGAAATGCTCCGGGAGTCTGCCCGTAACGCTCCTTAAATACCCGATAGAAGGTTCTGAGGCTGTTAAAACCGCTGGCATAGCAGATGTCAGTGATGGAAAGTTCAGAGTGTGTCAAAAGCCCCATAGCGTGTTCGGCCCGGAGACGGTTGACATAATCTGACAGGGAGCAGCCGAACTTTTCATTGCATACGTGGGAAATATGGTATTTGCTGTAGCCTAAGTCGTGGGAGAGGGAGGAGAGGCTTAGACTTTCCGTAAAATGGGAATTGAGGTATTCTGCGATTTTCTGACAGAGGTCGTGCTTTTCCGGAATATGGGAAAGCAGGGTGAGCTGCTCTAGGAGAAAATGCAAAAAGATACTGAGATATCCTTTCAGCAGGCGGGGATTTGGGGTTTCATTTTGGGCATAGGCAACTAATTCATTGAGGGCATGGGAAAGAGCCGCGTATTGGGTTATGTTTTCTAAAAAGGGTGTTTCCGGTACGTGGGAGACAAAGTCATTGTGGTAATCCGGCAGTTCTTTTGCGTCAAAAATAAGCATCAGGGCAGAGGAGGATTCCGCAGTGCGGGTTTGATGTATGACATTGGGGAAGGTGACGGAGAGGTCGCCTTTTTTTAGTTGGCGGGTTTCCTGCCCGATGGTAATGTCCAGGTTTCCGCCAAGGACATAAAAGATTTCTGTTTCACGGTGGATGTGGGCGGGGCAGGTGTTGTTGATGGTGAGTTTGGCGGTCAGGGTTTCCTGACGGGTTTGGTAGATGATGGGCATAGAGGGCTCCTTTCGTTTTGTTTTTTTGGGGGGAATAATTAGGGGCAAATGGGGGTGTGGAAGGTTATGGGGGCAGAGGGCACAAAGCCTTCTTTGTGCCCTCTGCCTCATAACCTTATCCCAACCCTTTTTTCCAATAACATCATTTTATATTAAGAGTAATAAAAGCGCAATATTTGACAATAAAATTAGGGAGAAAGACGTAGAAAACGCAATTTATATCTATTATGATTAGGATAGAAATGAAATAGAAAAAGAAGAACTGTACAGTGCTTGCCGGAGAGGTTTTTGAAGGGAAATAAAGAAAGACGGTACATGAGAAAAGGAGGATACGGATATGGGGAAACAGATTTGGATTGCGGATAAGGGAGACGGGACGTTTCGAAATCCTGTTTTGTATGCGGATTACTCTGACCCGGATGCGATTCGGGTGGGGGAGGATTATTTTATGACGGCGTCGAGCTTTTGTAATGCGCCGGGGCTGCCGTTGCTGCATTCTAGGGATTTGGTGAACTGGAAGGTGGTAAATTATATTTTGCCTGAGGTGCCGGGAGAGCGTTATGACAAGCCGGTACACGGATGCGGGGTCTGGGCACCGTCTTTGAGATATCATGAGGGGATTTTTTATGCCTGCTTTCCGATGCCGGATGAGGGGATTTATATGTGTACGACGAAGGATCCTTTTGGGGAGTGGTCCCGGCCTGTGAATATCCGTCCGGGGGCGGGGTGGATTGATCCCTGTCCGTTCTGGGACGAGGACGGAAGAGCTTATCTTGTGGCGGGGGTGGCGAAGAGCCGGATTGGCTATAAGAGCGTGCTTCATATGGTGGAAATGCAGCCGGACGGTATGGGGTTAATCGGCGGGGAAGTGAAGACTTTTGACGGAAACGAGAATGACCAGGTGACCATTGAGGGGCCGAAAATGTATAAGAGAAACGGCTGGTACTATATTTTTGCTCCGGCGGGCGGGGTGAAAATCGGGTGGCAGACGGTGCTGCGGTCTAAGAATGTGTTTGGTCCCTATGAGTGTAAGGTTGTAATGCGCCAGGGGGACAGCCCGGTGAACGGACCTCACCAGGGGGCATGGATTGATACGGTGACGGGGGAGGACTGGTTTCTTCATTTTCAGGATGTGTATGCAGCGGGAAGGATTGTGCATTTGCAGCCCATGAGCTGGAAAGAGGATTGGCCTATTATTGGCGTTGCCAAGGAGGGAAAGGATTATGGGGAGCCTGTGACGGAGTACCGCAAGCCTGATGTGGGAGCTGCGGAAAGCAGCATTTTTGAGCCGGAGGCTTCGGATGATTTTTCCGGCAGCAGCCTGGGACTTCAGTGGCAGTGGAATGCCAATCCGAAGGAGGGCTGGTATGAGTTAAAGGGCGGAAAGCTGTTCTTGAATGCGGCAGCTGCCGATGTGGATACTCCTTATGGAAATCAGCCTAATCTTTTGTTACAGAAATGGCCGGCACCGGAGTTTACCTGTGTAACCAAGCTGGATTGCGGGGAAATGAAGGAGGGGGACTGTGCCGGAGTGATTTCCATGGGAATGAGATACGGTCTGTTGGAGATAAAACGCATCGGCAGTGTATTGGAATTAAATTTTGTAAAAGGTGTGCAGAAGTTTGGCAAGATTTTAGAGGAAGCCACGGAGGAAAGCAGTACGGCAGTTGATACGTTAGATGCCGCCAGCCAGAGTGTTCTCTATGTGAAATATGAGGTGAAGAGAACGGGCATCCGTGATTTAAGCGAGACGGAAAAAAGTTTCCCGGAGGAGACGGTGACGATTTCCTACAGCTTAGACGGAGAGAACTACAAAGAGGCGGGAAACATGATTTCCGTGCCAGGGCGCTGGGTTGGCGTGAAAAACGGTGTGTTCTGTATGCGGAAAGCCCGGGGTGCGGGTGGAAGGCTTGCAGTGGAATATGTGGAATACGAAGTATGAAAATCATTGGAATAGGAGGGCTGCCGGGAAAAAAGCTGCGGAATATGCAGGCTGCCCGGTAGGAAAAGACATTGGAATAGGAGGGCTGCCGGCAGGAAAAAGCTGCGGAATATGCAGGCTGCCCGGCAGGAAAATGAATAAATTGAGGAAGGAAGGTATCTAATTATGGAAAGAACATACGAAAATCCGGTGCAACGTGGATTTTTCCCCGACCCGTCGGTGGTGCGCGTGGGAGATGATTATTATATGGTAAATTCTACGTTTCAGTATTTTCCGGCAATCGCCATCAGCCATTCGAGGGATATGGTGCACTGGGAGTTAATTGGTCATGCTATCACAGACCCAGAGGATTTGGATTTGCAGGATATCAGAGATTCCCACGGTATCTGGGCGCCGGATATCTCCTACAGCAATGGGCGTTTTATCATTATGGCGACGCTGCGTTTAAACGGGGACGGCAAGCGGGAGAACAATGTACTGCGCCGTCAGCTGGTGATGTCTGCGGAGAAGCCGGAGGGGCCTTACACGAAACCGGCATGTCTTGAAGTGGACAGCATTGACCCCTCCCATTTTGTGGACGACGACGGAAAACATTATATGGTGATTAGCCCGGGAATTAACTTGGTGCCGCTGTCCGATGACTGCACCAAGGTTATCGGAGAGACCATTCCGGTGTGGGAAGGAACAGGGGAGCGCTGCCCGGAGGGACCCCATATTTTAAAACGGGGGGAATATTATTATGCGATTCTTGCAGAAGGGGGAACAGGCTATGGACACGGTATTAATGTGGGGCGTTCGAAAAATCTCTTCGGCCCTTATGAGGCATGTCCTTATAACCCGTTGATGCGTCAGTTTGATTCGGAGGCACCGATTCAGCGTACCGGACATGGAAAACTCATTGAAACCCAAAACGGTGACTGGTGGGTTTACTACTTGATGGGGCGTCCGAATCAGGGACATTACACCACCATCGGCAGGGAATCGGGGCTTGATCCGGTGACATGGCTGCCAGACGGCTGGTTTATCATCAATAACCGCAAAGGCCCCAGTACTACCCAGACGGCACCGGATTTGCCGGAGTGCAGCTATCCGAAGTGGACGAGAGACGATTTTGACGGAGAAACCTTAAATGTTAACTGGGAATTTGTCCGCAATCCCGCAAGGAGCAGCTACTCCCTTACCGAGCGTCCTGGGTATTTCAGAATTTGGACCAGGGACGGGCAGCTGAATGAAATCCGTGCCAAAAATACGCTGCTGCGCAGGGAGCAGGAGCTTTCCTACACTGCCTCCACAAAGATTGCATTTTATCCCACCAGAAACGGGGAACAGGCGGGACTGACCTGCTACTATAGTACTGCAACCTACGCCAGATTTTCTGTCTGCTACGAAGAAGGCAGAAAACTGCAGCTAGTCATCAACCGCAACCATGGAGAAGAGCTGATAGCAGAGGTTTCCCAGGTGAAAGAGCAGGAAATCTATCTGAAGGTAGTGGTGGAAAAGCTTACCCGGAGATTTTATTACAGCTATGACGGCAAAGATTGGACTTTAGCAGGCATTCTGGAAAACTGTGTCTATCTCTGTGACGAGGGCGTTCCCGATGACCCGAAGCGCCACACCGGAACCCTGGTAGGAATCTATGCCAACAACGGCGGCTGCGGCAGCAGGATTCCGGCAGACTTTGATTACTTTGAGTATGTAGATTAAAATCAGGAGAAATATGTTTTTCTTCCCATTATGATATGGGTGAAGTACAGGGGATTGTCACATTAATTGCTGAGCAACCAGGATATCGTATGGATTAATGTAAACTTTGCGATAGCTGATCTGTTTCTCCTTAATGCGATAATTCCCCTGTGCCGTTCAAGCCCGTTCTCACCTCCAAAATTCATTTCTCTTTGCATGTTTTTCACTTTTTTCTTTTAAAGCTATCTCGGTTCAAGTCTGTTCTAAACCTAAAAACTATCTTGGAAACGCTTCTCCTTCAAACGAAACAATCCCCCCTTCCCACATATGATATAATGAACGCAAAAACAGCGTTCCTATGCAAGTTTCTGCGAAACTTGAGATGCGCAGAAATTATGATAATAATGAAAATAAAAACCTATGAAAGGAGCTTTCTAAATGGATAAAACATCCGTTTTTATCATAATACTATCCCTTATTCTGCTGGTCTGTTTTGCCTGGCTGTTCTATTTCCTCCACCGCAGGAGAAAAAGCAGACGGAAAGTGCGCAGTATGCCATGGGAGGAGAAACGCCGGCTGCTAAACGGGCTGGCATCTCCCTTTGGATTTGCTTATATACAGGAGGAGGACGTATTTACCGGAAGAGTTGACGCATGGCAGAGAAAGAGCGGTTACGAGGCGCTGTTCGACAAAGCCGCAGCCCATTTCCACATGATTTTCGATGCTTTTCCGGTTTATTTTGATTATGAGGGGCGTACCTGGCTGATTGAATTCTGGAAAGGACAGTACGGCATCAATACGGGGGCAGAAGTGGGAGTGTACCATGCAGACAGGATTGTGCCGGAGGAGGAGCGGGAAAAAGAACATTTTCAGGCGGTGGATGACGGGGAAATGCCGCTGATTTCCTATTGTCTGGAGAAAAAGAAAAAAAGAATGTACGGCATGAAATGGAACCACTGGTGGCTCGCTTCTTTTCGGATGGGAGAATTCAGCCGACCGAAAGATTTACAGCTGATGACGGTACTTACCTTCCCAAATCCCCAGCTGGCAAAGAACTTTTACGAGGGAATACGGGAAAGCGGGTGTGAGGAAAGTAAATTTCACCTTGCCTGCAATGAGGTACATCTGCGTATGGACTGGAGCGACAGGCATGGATTTTTCAGCAGGCTGTACCGCAGCTTTACCCAGTTGCAAAATAAGCTTTGCTGTCTGCTGTACTGCCTGGTGACGCACCCCTTCTGCTGTACGGTAGATAAACTGCTGTTTCTCTATTTCCTGTTTCCACGGTGTTTTAGGAAAATGCTTCAGATTTCCGCCCATGGAAAAAGGCGGCAGGAATGAGCTGCAGGAAAAGGATACAAAAGGCATATGATGGGGCAGTGCGTCTGCCCCTTGACGAGTGTAGCAGGTATGTGTTAATCAGCGACTGCCACAGGGGAACGGGGACGGTCTATGATAATTTTCTGAAAAACCGCCATTTGTATCTTGCAGCCTTGGAATACTATTACCGGAGAAATTTTTTCTACATTGAGTTAGGGGACGGGGAGGAACTCTGGGAAAACCGGGACAAAAACCAGATTCAGACCTATCATGAGGACGTTTACAGTATGCTCTGCCGTTTTAAACAGCAGGGAAGGCTGCTGCGGCTCTTTGGAAATCATAATATGGAGCTTAAGGAAAAACAGAAGAAAGGAAGAGAACCGGCCGAAAATGACAGGAGGGGGTGCAGTCATTGTGAAAATTTCCTCAAGGGGGATTTAAAGGAGAGCGTCCTGTTGGAGAATCGCAGCGGCGGCAGGGATATCTGCCTGCTCCACGGCCACCAGGCGGACTTTTTTAATTCGGTGCTCTGGAAGCTGTCACGGTTTCTGGTGCGTTATCTGTGGAAGCCCTTAGAGCATTTCGGGGTAAATGACCCCACCAGCGCAGCAAAAAATTTTAAAAAGCAGAGCAGGTACGAGCGCTGTCTGGCGGAGTGGGCGAAGGATAAGGATATGTATCTGGCAGCGGGGCATTCCCACCGTCCGGCGCTGCCCGGAGAGGGTGGATTATACATTAATACCGGAAGCTGCGTGCACCCTAGCGGCATTACGGCGGTGGAAATAGAGAATATGAAAATGACGCTGGTGAAATGGCAGATGTCCACAAGGCCGGATATGACGCTGTTTGTGGAACGGGTGGTGATTGCGGGGCCGGTTGCGGTGGAGTGAGGATTTGTTATTTCCTAAAAAGACACCTTATGAATATAATCTGAGGTGTCTTTTCTATACGTAATATATTTTGTTTACGAAATATAGCTGCTGGGGGAAAATGCCTGCACAAGTCGCAAAATTGCATCGAGGGACTGGAGGTTCATTTAATCACAACAATTATAGGGTAGACGATTTATCAGGATTGCATGGTTTCATCACATAGCAGGCTCGGCCATTTCCCTTTGCCTCGTATAATACTGCGTCTGCTTTCGCCAATAAATATTTCACATCCTGCGGAAAGACAAACTCGTAAGCACCAATGCTGCAACTTACCGTTCTGTCAGGCAGAATATGGGAAATATCTTGTAAGAATTGATTCAGACGTTTCCCCAGCTCCTGCTGTGATAGGGTCTTTTCAAGAATGACGGCAAATTCGTCCCCGCCAAGCCTTCCAACTTTTCCGTTGTCCACGAAAATACGCTGCAAATGCTGCGCTATCTCCCTAAGAACCATATCTCCGGTGGAATGCCCCAGGTTATCGTTAATGGATTTAAAGTAATCGGCGTCTACAAACAAGAACCATCCTGTGCGCACATGGTTTGAGTGGTCAGGCTTCTGTATCTTATCACAGTAGTAGAGAAACATTCTTCGCCCCATTACACCTGTCAACATATCCATTTCTATGCAATATTCTTTGTAGGACATATATTCGTATGTCGCAATCAGTAATATTACCATAATCACATTAAGAGCCAACGAAGCAATTAAAAATTGCATCTGTAAAAGCAGTAAATCTGAGGAAATCTGTTCAGATATTGTTACGCCATGTTGTTCTAGCATATAGGATTCCCGCTGGACAAAATAGAGTGCTGCAAAGGCAGACATGCATATTAAAAACAATTCAATCACTGCAAAAAATATGTTCATCTTTTTAGAGGAATGCATATTGTTAATTGATTGGTCAATGCACATCTTAATGTGTTGTACGGAAGCGGTTTGATATATTGTCCACGACAATTCAACGGCAACGACACAGATAATGACAAAAAACGTGTCGTTGAGTTTCCAGTGCAATGCCGAACGAAAATTTTTGCCAAGTTCCGGAAATAGCAATCCCATTGCAGTGTAGACAATCAGTGAGTGGATTTTAGGTGCAATGGCAGCAATCAGGCCAATATACAAGCGGCTGTGTTTGCCCTTTCGCACACATTGGAACGCAACGCCAATGAGAAAGCCGAACAACATTCTTGTTCCAATGCTTAACAGGAGACTGCTGACAGGAGCGCCGCTCAAAAACGGGGAGAATACGGCATCTGCGAGCATTACATAGGAAGCGGATGCTTTGTATGTACTTGCGATACCAAAAACAAGCGAAATCATTACTGCCTGTGGAGGTTCCCAAAGGCATCCTGCAATTAAAACAGGAAGGTAGGCGATGGTAACGGAAATCGGAGGAATATGGATATATCCTAAAAAAGTGAATGACATCAATAACTCAATTGCAATTAAAATTTCAAACAAATATCGGTCAAAGCGGGAAATTTTCCCCCAATACAGTTTTTTATCTATCATATATTCTCCAATCGTTATCTTACACAGAAAAACATAATTGTTTTCATAACGTATGTTATTTTAACATAAAAGGTGATGATTTGCAAATATTGCTACTTCCTTTAACTTGTTTTTTGTATGTAATACCATTACAATAATGATACAAGAATAGCAATAAAGTTCAAATGTGATGAGGTTTACCTATGATGGGAAATAAATGGAAAATCCTGCTGCTCTGTGGTGTTATTCTGACAGTACTAAGTGGCTGCGGCAGCAGTCAGACGGCGGAGCTTGATTTTGTAAGGGAAATGGGGGCAGGCTGGAATCTGGGAAACTCCTTAGAATCGATATGTATCGACGGCAGCTACACCGGAAATGCACTGGAGCTTTACTGGCAGAATCCTGCCACTACAAAAGAGATGATAGAGGAAATCCATAATGCCGGCTTTGGGACAATCAGAATTCCGGTGACCTGGGAAAACCATATGGATTCCCAGGGAAACATGGAAGCGGTATGGTTAGACAGGGTCCGGGAAGTGGTTGACTATGCCATAGAGGATGGAATGTATGTTATTTTAGACGCCCATCATGACACCTGGTTTGAGCCTTTTCCGGAAAAAGAAGAGACAGCGGTTTCCATGATGGAAAAGGTCTGGAATCAGATTGGAGAAGCATTTATCGGATATGACAATCACTTATTATTTGAGGGCATGAATGAGCCAAGGTGTATTGGCACGGCAGAGGAATGGACGGGAGGAAGCGAAGAGACGGCAGAGCTTGTCAATTGCCTGAACCAGACCTTTGTGGATACCATACGGGCACAGGGCGGCAACAACCGGGAGAGGTATCTTCTGGTGACTACTTATGGAGGCTCTTCTTTAGAAAATGCACTGAAATATTTCCGGATGCCGGAGGGGGAACATCTGATTGTTACCGTACATGCGTATCTCCCCTATTCCTTCGCCATGGACGAAAAGGGGGAAACGGTGTGGCAGGAGGCAGAGGTGCAGGAAATTGAGGATACCATGAGCCGTCTGCATACCGGATTTGTTTCTAAGGGCATACCGGTGATTATCGGGGAGTTTGGAGCCATTGATAAATGTAATACGGAGGAACGCCTCAAGTGGCTTGCGGCATACTTAGAGGCGGCAGAAAAGAATGGGATTTCCTTTATCTGGTGGGACGAAGGCGGTCCCTCCGGGGAAACTTACGGCAGATTCCGCATTTTTGACAGGGAGCAGAAAAGCTGGCTCTTTCCAGAAATCCGGGATATGCTGACAGAGTGAAAGAAAATGGAGCAGACGGAGAGGAGCCGGGAGGCAGCGCCCGGAAATCGGAAATAGACGGAAAAGGTAAAAGAGACAGGTGATGAGATTGAAGAAAAAGAAAACGAGAGAAACTGGAAAAGTGGGAGAAGTGAGAAATCTTGCGTGGCTGTATTTTAACATAGGCTGGACGGTGCTGTATCTGCTCTGGAGAACCTTCTGTACGGTTCCCTTGGAGTACGGTATCCTTTCTGCGGTGGCGGGGATTGCCCTTCTGGTGGTGGAAATCCTCGGAATGTTAGAAGCGTTTGTACATTATTTCAATATGTATAAAATAGAAAGCCATGAGGTGCCCCGGGTTCCGGCAGAGGAATTTCCTGATGTGGATGTGTTTATTGCCACCTACAATGAACCGGTGGATTTGTTGTATAAGACCGTCAACGGCTGTATACATATGAAATACCCGGACAAAAATAAAGTCCACATCTATCTCTGCGATGACGGAAAACGGCAGGAAGTGCGGGAATTAGCGGAACAGATGGGAGTGGGCTATATTGACAGGGAGGACCATGAGGGCGCTAAGGCGGGAAACTTAAACCATGCCATGTCTGTGACAAGCTCGCCCCTGATTGCTACCTTTGATGCCGATATGATACCGAAAAATAATTTCCTTATGATAATGGTGTCCTATTTTGTGCATCAGGAAATCAAAAATCGGGAATTAGAAGAAAAGGACCGGGTGAAAATCGGTTTTATCCAGTCTCCCCAGAGCTTTTATAACCCGGATTTGTTCCAGTTCAACCTGTTTTCGGAGAACAGAATCCCAAATGAACAGGACTATTTTTATAAGGACGTGCAGATTACAAGGAATAAGAGCAACAGCGTTATTTATGGCGGGTCGAATACGCTGATTTCCAGAGAAGCGCTCGATGAAGTGGGCGGCTTTTATACGGAAAGCATTACCGAGGATTTTGCCACGGGCATTTTGATTCAAAAAAAGGGATACCAGTGCTTTGCCATCAATACGGTGTTAGCCTCCGGGCTTTCCCCTACCACGCTGCGGAGTCTGATAAACCAGCGTGTGCGCTGGGCGAGGGGCTGTATTCAGACGGGAAGGAAGCTGCACCTGATTTTTTCAGGAAAAATGAGTTTTGCGCAGAAGGCAAATTACCTGGCGTCCATCTGGTACTGGTATGCCTCTTGGAAGCGGCTGATTTACATTATATCCCCGATTTTGTTTGCCACCTTTGGGGTTGTGGTGGTAAAGTGCACCCTGGTGGAGGTCCTTATTTTCTGGCTGCCCATGTACATCAGCAGTAATATGTGCCTGAAAATGATGAGCCGAAATATAAGAACCACGAAGTGGACGAACCTTTATGAGACCGTTATATTTCCCTATCTGTTGATACCGGTGCTTTTAGAAACCCTGGGCATCAGTATGAAGAAATTTAAGGTGACGAAAAAAGGGGAAAATAAGGAGGAAGAAAGCAATCTTTTCTATGCAATTCCCCATGGGATTCTGATTGTATTGTCAGTGATTGGAATTGTAAACTGTATCCGGTGGACCTTCGATACCGGAAGAATCGATTATTTTGTCATATTGTTCTGGTTGTTTTTGAATTTGTATAACCTGGTGATGTCCCTGCTTTTTATTCTGGGAAGAAAGGCAGTCCGGAATGCGGAGCGGCAGAGCGTATCCATGGAGTGCAGGGTAAAGACTGCATACGAGGAGGAAACGGGGAAAACCGTGGATATTTCCGAGAGCGGGATTTCTGTGCTGTTGGACCGTGGAATGGATATTGACGAGGGGGAGGCTGTGGAGCTGACCTTAGACGATGGCAGATACCATGCAAAGTTGACCGGAGAAATCGTTCTAGTGGAAAAACAGGGGGAAAAGTGGCGTTATGTATTTCTGGTGAAGGAGATGGGCGAGAGCAAGGCGGAATTTATGCAGCTGATTTATGACAGGGACCCATCCCTGCCGATGAATTTGGATGAATCGGTAAGCAGCTTTGACGATTTGCGAATCAATATCAGCAAACGTCTGTATACCCAGAATTTCCAGAACCGCAGGCGGGCGCGAATCCCAATCAACGACGATTACCCGGCGGATATCGCACAGAAGGTGCATATCATAGATTATAATTACGAATATGTGCTGCTAGACAGCGGGAAGAAACTTCCGGCAATATTTTCCATTATTCTGGAAGAGGGATTAGAGCTAGAATGTGTGCTGGAAAAACGGCTGTTGGAGGAAAAACGGCTTTACCGGGTAGGCAATTACCGGAAACTCCATGATGACCCGGCGCTGCATGAAAAGCTGAAAAACTGGCTGTACAGCAATACCCATGGGGAAATCAGGGAAGAGGATGCCCCGAAGGTCAGCCTTAAGAGGCGGCGAATGCAGGCGGCGGATGAATTTTCAGAGATGGAATATCTCTGATGGTGTCAGAAGAATTTTTGAAGATGAAATATCGTTTATGGCATTCGATAAGCTTTTGGCAGTGCGGGACGATGGAAACAGGGAAAAATATGAGAATTTGGAAGAAAAAAATGATAAAGCTGGCAGTGCTTACCGGTATCCTCTGCATGGGATTTGGCAGTGTAAGTGCAGAAGCGGCAAAGAAAGCACAAGCGGATTTCTCGGATTTTGCAGGGAGCAATGAGGATATGGCAGGTGGCACGGTGGCTCCGGAACTGACCTATGAGAAGGAAGAAGATACCCTGCGGCTTTCCTTTGACACGAAGGGATACCAGGAGCGGTATTATACCGCCACCGCATTTAAAAATATAAAATTGGATACGGAAGAGTTTGCCGGGCTTTCCTTTGAAGTCCGTAATAATTGTGATACGGCGGTGCGGATGAATTTTGCCCTGTTTGAGGAAGAGGGCAGAACAATAGACGTGGGAGCCGGGTTTTATGTGAGGCTGCAGGGATCGGAGGTTTCCTATGCAAAGGTGGAGTACGGCTGTTTTGAACTTCCTCCGGACTTTGCGGGAAGGGTGGAGATACCTTTCCGGATTCTGGCATTTCAGGATACCGGGGAAAGAGCCGGGGAGACAGCGCAGATATGGGGCTACGGCATGATCTGCGTTGCGCAGCAGGAGGAAACCGTTGATTTATCCTTTACCGGACTGTCTTTTCTTACGGCGGAGGAAACGGTGGATGCCGGGGAAGCCTGCGAGCTTGAGATTGAGGGAGAAGACCGTGCATTCCGTCCGAAGGTAGGGGAGAGCAATACCCCCTATCAGGTAGTGGTTTACAATATGTTAGGGGAGGGGAAACCTGCGGAGGCGGTATTCTCCTTAAAGGCGCCCTGTGAGCAGGCAGAGATTTCTGCAGAGGGAGTGCTTACGGTAGGCAGCAAATGCAGGGAGGAAACCCTTGAGCTGAAAGCGGAGACGGCGGAGGGGCTGACGGCAGTCCGCAAGATAGAGGTCTATGATTCCTGGACGAACAGTGTCAGCACGGATAATGGATTTGATGCCTCTTTAGCAGACCCCTCGGAAATTGCACCTATTGTGACTATGGCACAAAAGCTGCGAAGTCCCAGGACGTTATGGCTGATACGCGGTGCATTTGTGGCAGGGGGAGCCCTTTTTCTAATCTATTATCTGATGGTGAGAAGAAAAAACAGGAGTGGTAAGTAAATGTTATTTTCAAGTATTGTATTTTTATTTTATTTTCTTCCGGTGGTTCTGGTGCTGTATTACCTTTTCCGGAAATGGACGCCGGTGAAAAATGCCATTCTGCTGGTGGCGAGCCTTATCTTTTATGCCTGGGGGGAACCCTGGTTTGTGCTGATTATGCTGGTGTCTATTCTGCTTAATTATATTCTGGCGCTTCTGGTGGACCGTTACAGAGAGCGTTCTTATGTCAGGGCATTCCTGGTGCTGGCAGCGGTTTTAAATCTCGGACTATTGTTTGTCTTTAAATATCTGGATTTTGTTTTGCGGAATGTGGGTCAGGTGATGAACCGGGATATTCCGCTGACGAATTTAACGCTTCCTATAGGAATTTCTTTCTTTACGTTTCAGGCGCTTTCCTACGTGGTGGACGTTTACCGGAAGAAGGGAAGGGTGCAGAAGAATCCCTTTTATGTGGCGCTGTATATCGCATTTTTTCCCCAACTGATTGCCGGGCCTATCGTGCAGTATGCCTCTATTGATGAACAGATTGTGCACAGGGAGGAAAGCTGGGATAAGTTTTCCGTGGGCACTTGCCGTTTTATTGCGGGACTGGGAAAAAAGGTGTTGCTTTCCAACAACTTTGCCATTGTGGCAGACCGGATTTTTGACAGCTACCAGATGGGTGGAATGCCGGTGACGCTGGCGTGGCTGGGTTCTATTGCCTATACGCTGCAGATTCTTTTTGATTTTTCCGGTTATTCGGATATGGCGATTGGTCTGGGGCTGATGTTTGGCTTTAAATTTGAGGAAAACTTTAATTATCCGTACATATCCCGCTCTATCGGGGAATTCTGGCGCAGATGGCACATTTCCCTGGGAAAGTGGTTTAAGGAATATGTCTATTTTCCACTGGGAGGCTCTAAGGTGAAAAATATGGATATTGTTATCCGCAACATGCTGGTGGTGTGGCTGTTCACAGGGCTTTGGCATGGGGCGGAATGGACATTTATTGTCTGGGGACTGATTAATTTTGTATTTCTGGTGCTGGAGCGGTTTATTGATTTGGAAAACAGGCCGGGGCATGGAATTTTGAAATGGTGCTATACCATGTTTGTGGTGAATCTGGGTTGGGTCATTTTCCGTGCGGAAAATCTGATTTATGCGGGAAATTATATAAAATGTATGTTTGGGCTGGGAGGCAGCGGATTTTTCAGCGATTATGTCCTGATGTACCTCAGGGAATACGGAATCTTTTTTCTGTTGGGAGCGGTTTTCTGTGTCCCCATAGGCAAGCGGTTTAATTATCTGATTGTGAATAAAAAGGTGCGTACTGCAGTCGCCGATGTGCTTTATCCGGTGCTGATGATGGGGATTTTTCTGATTTGTGTGACCTATCTGGTGAAGGGCAGCTACAATCCGTTTATCTATTTTAATTTCTAGTACAACGGATATTAAGTTTCTGATACATTGACGAAGAATGATTGCTTCCTATGCAAGGCGGAGGAATGGGTCGTAGCGGTGGCTACGGCGATTGACGACTACTAGTTCATTGAGGCAAGAGGGTGTGTGAAATGGAACGATTATTAGGAAAAAAGAAAATAACAACGCTGTTGTTTCTGGCATTTCTTTTTGGGTATGCCATCTTAAATGCCGGAAAGGAGCTTCCGATTTTAAAGGAAACTATAGAAAACTGGTATGCAGGCGGAGGGACGGTGACGGAGCTTTTGTCTCAGGTGAATACTGCCATTGATGAAAATGTGGTGGAAAAATATTCTTTTATTGACGCCTACGGTTATTTACAGCTTGTTCTGGGAAAAGAGGAAGAGTCTAATTTTGAGGTGGTAAAGGACCATGACGGGAAGCTTTACTACACTTATTTTACCACGGAAATCAATGATGTTTCTCTGGAGGCGGAAAAGACGAAGAAGTTAGCGGAGGCGGTGGAGGATGGCGATACGAAACTTTTATACGTGATGCCTCCTGCAAAATATATCCATGGGTACACGGAGTTTTCCACGGGAATTCCCTACAATATGGCAAACGAGACGGCGGATGATTTCTTAAACCGCCTGGAAGGGTATGGCGTGGAGTATCTTGATCTGCGGGATTATCTTGATGACAGCGGTATCCCTATGTCGGAGGTGTTTTATAATACGGACCACCACTGGAAAATACAGACCGCATTCTGGGCGGCATCCCGATTCTGTGACACATTAGAAGAACGCTACGGGGAGACCTTAGACCCGGAAGGGTTTTATAAGGATAAGGAGAATTATAATTTTATTACCTATGAGGATATTTTCTTAGGTTCCATGGGGAGAAAGACGGGGCGGTTTTATACGGAGGTGGACGATTTTACGTTGATTTATCCGAAGTTTGCCACGAGTTATCACTATGAGAACAGCATTTCCGGGGATTTGCAGTATACGGGCAGGTTTGAGGAGGCGCTGATTGCCACTCCGGTCATAAGACAGAGCAGCCGGCCCTTTGATACGGATATGTACGGCATGTATCTGTACGGAAATCCGGCGTTTTCCCATATTGAAAATTTAGACCAGCCGGAGGGGATAAAGGTCTGCGTGATTAAGGATTCCTTTGCGGTGCCATTTTCGGCGTTTCTCTCCCTGCGATGCAATACGGTGGATTTGATTGACCCCCGGTTTTATGAGGGGGATTATTATGAGACCATTGAGGCGGGGGACTATGATTATGTGGTGCTGATGTTTTCGCCGGAGAATCTTGTGGAGGAATTTTTTCCGTTTTAGGGAAAGAAAAAGATCGGTTGGTGATAAATATCGTATCCACAGTCTGTTTGTATGAAGTTGGAATTGTGAGAGATATCATGTCTCGCAGACCTTGAATTTTCAGGGTCTGCGGGACTTTTTGTGAATGGAAGGCTGAACGGTTATCTGATTTGCTATTTATACCATAAAATCCTTGCATAGATGGTCTGATTAGTGCATAATAGGACTAATATAAAGTACTAGATATAAAGTAAAATCACAGGGAGGATACCATGAGAAGAAGAAAATATTGGACGAAAAGGATGTTGGCGGTTGTGGCATGCGCGGGAGTTCTTATGACGGCTCCGATGACGGCAGGTGCAGTAACGGCGGCAGAACGTAGTGCGTATCAGGCAGTTTTTGATGCAGGTTATTACTACAGTGCATATCCGGATGTGGCTGCTGCATTTGGCAATAATCAGGCAGCGCTTTTTAATCATTTTGTAAATTATGGATTAAAGGAAGGAAGAAGCTGCTCCGCGGATTTTAATCCGCAGGCATACCGGGCAAACTACGCAGATCTGCAGCAGGCGTTTGGCGATGACATGGCAGCATATTGCCGTCATTATGTGTCTTATGGTAAAGCAGAGGGAAGAGACGGAGGCGGAACAGGAAGTGTGCCTGCCGGTACAGTTGCAGCGGATACGACCGTAACACAGGAAAATGTGATCGGTACATGTACGACGGAATATGACGCAACGATTCCGAGAGCTGTCAATGTAGAACTGGCAGCAGCCCGCATCAATGGCGTTGTGGTACAGCCGGGACAATCATTTTCTTTTAGTTCCACGATTTTACCGCGCACTGCGGCAAACGGATATGTCGTAGCACCAATCTATATCAGTGGAACGGTTGGTACCGGAATTGGTGGAGGTGTATGTCAGGTATCATCGACACTTTACGCTGCAATGCTGCATGCGGGGCTTCCGGCAACAGAGCGTTATCCGCATTCCCTGCCGGTTCCATATCTTCCGGAAGGCTATGACGCAACGATTGTAGGAACAAGCAAAGACCTTAAGTTTACCAATACATTTTCACAGCCACTATTGATTCAGGCATCTGCAGCAAATGGCGTAGTAACGGTAACGCTGATATTGCAGTAGAGGTATGTAACTGTCCGCAAGACAGACCTTGAACGGCTGGCAATTCATTTGCTGCTGACTGCTGCTACCCGGTAACAGTTCAGCCTTCCCTGCGCCTTAGGGGTGGATAGCGGTTCTTCCTATTCGGACACGCTCTTGCTTGGTATAAAACATAGCGGTACATAAGACACCAAAATACGGTGCCTAAGTGCCGACGTTTTATAAACAGTCTGAATACAGGGTATACAAAAATAATCTGAAAATTTTAGCACTCACCTCTTGACAGTGCTAACAAACCGTGCTATAACTCAGTTAAACAGAAAAACAACCGGTTTCAAACCACTCACCACATGAATTTCTGCAAAACTGCATATCTTACATTCATGCGGTGCAGCTTTGAAACCCACCGATAGAGCAAGAGGGAGGTACGCTTATGAACATTCAGAAATTTACCCAGAAATCCGTAGAAGCCATCAATGACTGTGAAAAGCTTGCCTACGAATACGGCAATCAGGAAATCGAGCAGGAGCATCTGCTGGTAGCTTTGCTGCAGCAGGAGGACGGGCTGATTTTAAAACTGATTGAAAAAATGGAAATCCAGAAGGAGCATTTTATTGACAACGCCAAACGCCATTTAGCAGCCAGAGTTAAGGTGTCCGGCGGTCAGGTGTTCGTGGGACAGGATTTGAATAAGGTATTGATTCACGCAGAGGACGAGGCAAAGCAGATGGGGGACGAATACGTTTCCGTGGAGCATTTGTTCCTCTGTCTGTTAAAATACCCCAACAAGGCATTAAAAGAAATCTTCAAAGAATACGGTATCACCAGAGAGCGGTTCTTACAGGCATTGTCCACTGTAAGGGGCAACCAGCGGGTGACCTCCGATAACCCGGAGGCAACCTACGACACATTGGAAAAATACGGCTACGACATGGTAGAGCGGGCGAAAAACCAGAAGTTAGACCCGGTCATCGGGCGTGACGCGGAAATCAGAAATGTAGTCCGTATCTTATCCCGGAAAACTAAAAATAATCCGGTGTTAATCGGCGAGCCCGGCGTCGGGAAAACCGCTGTTGTGGAAGGGCTGGCCCAGAGAATTGTCAGAGGAGATGTGCCGGAGGGGCTGAAGGATAAAAAATTATTTGCCCTTGATATGGGCGCATTGGTTGCCGGAGCAAAATACCGGGGCGAATTTGAGGAACGTCTGAAAGCAGTGCTTGACGATATCAAAAATTCTGACGGACAGATTATTCTGTTTATTGACGAGCTGCACACCATTGTGGGAGCCGGAAAAACCGACGGCGCCATGGACGCAGGACAGTTGTTGAAACCAATGCTGGCACGGGGCGAGCTGCATTGTATCGGTGCCACCACCTTAGACGAGTACCGGGAGTACATTGAAAAGGATGCGGCATTGGAGCGCCGTTTCCAGCCTGTGACCGTAGATGAGCCCACGGTGGAGGATACCATTTCTATTCTCCGTGGATTAAAGGAGCGCTATGAGGTATTCCACGGCGTTAAGATTACGGACGGAGCGTTAGTTTCCGCGGCAGTACTTTCTAACCGCTATATTTCCGACCGTTTCCTGCCGGATAAGGCAATCGATTTAGTGGACGAAGCCTGCGCCCTGATTAAGACGGAGCTAGACTCCATGCCCACGGAGTTGGACGAGGAGAACCGCCGTATCATGCAGATGGAGATTGAAGAGACTGCGCTGAAAAAAGAGACGGACCGTTTGAGCCAGGAACGTCTTGCCAATTTACAGAAAGAGCTGGCAGAGCTTCGTGATGAGTTCAGCAATAAAAAGGCAAAATGGGAAAATGAAAAGAAATCCGTAGAGCGGGTGCAAAAGCTGAGAGAAGAATTAGAAACCACCAGAAACGAGATAACGGCTGCCCAGCAGAATTACGATTTAGAGAAAGCGGCAGAATTGCAGTATGGCAAACTGCCCCAGTTAGAGAAGCAGTTGGAGATTGAGGAAGAGGAAGTGAAAAACCGTGACCTCTCCCTGGTCCATGAGAATGTCAGTGAAGAGGAAATTGCCCGTATTATTTCCCGCTGGACGGGAATCCCGGTGGCGAAGCTGACGGAGAGCGAGCGGAATAAAACCCTGCATTTAGACGAGGAACTCCACAGACGGGTGGTGGGACAGGACGAGGGCGTCACCAAGGTGACGGAAGCGATTATCCGTTCCAAAGCGGGCATTAAAGACCCGAGCAAGCCCATCGGTTCCTTCCTGTTTTTAGGGCCTACCGGAGTTGGTAAGACCGAGCTGGCAAAGGCGTTGGCGGCAAGCCTTTTCGATGACGAGACGAATATGGTGCGTCTTGATATGAGTGAGTACATGGAAAAATATTCCGTGTCCCGTTTAATCGGAGCGCCTCCGGGATATGTGGGTTACGACGAGGGCGGCCAGCTGACGGAGGCAGTCCGCAGGAAACCGTATTCCGTGGTGTTGTTTGATGAGGTGGAAAAGGCACATCCGGACGTATTTAACGTATTGCTGCAGGTATTGGATGACGGACGTATCACGGACTCCCAGGGGCGTACCGTGGACTTTAAAAATACCATTATCATCATGACGTCAAACTTAGGTTCCGCTCATCTGTTGGAAGGGATTGACGAGAACGGGGATATCAATCCCGCCTGTGAGGAAGCGGTGATGAGTGAGCTGCGGGGACATTTCCGTCCGGAGTTTTTAAACCGTCTCGATGAGATTATTATGTTTAAGCCGCTGACGAAGGGTAATATCGGAAATATTATTACGCTGCTGATGGCAGAGTTGAATGGAAGGCTTTCTGACCGGGAGATTACGGTGGAGCTTTCTGATGCGGCAAAGGATTTTATTGTGGAACACGGCTACGACCCGGTTTACGGTGCAAGACCTCTAAAGCGTTTCCTACAGAAACATGTGGAAACCCTGTCTGCGAAATTGATTCTTGCGGATAAGGTGCGGGAGGGAGATACCATTCTGATTGATGTGGAAAATGATACACTTACTGCCAGAGTAAAATAAAAAAGAGTGAAGGAAGTTGAAAATAACAAAAAGGATATTTGTTGTGCGTAATGTACAATAAATGTCCTTTTTATAGATTTTTGATTACAGTTTATCTGCGTCCTTATGAAGCAGCTGCCTATAAGATGTCCATAAGTGATTTTTCTAAAAAGATTAAAAAGTGATGGAGTTGCTTGTGTTTCTATGGTAAAATTTTATCCCATAAGTTTACATTTTATGATATAATGAACGCAAAACCAGCGTTCCTATGCAAGTTTCTGTGAAATTTGAGATGCGCAAAAAGCGTGCGCAGTAATTAGGATATAATGAGCGCAAGAGAGAAGAACATGCTTGCTTGTTCGGCGAACGGCGAATGTCAATCATGTGCCGTTTTTGCACATGATATACTGTATATGAAAATAAAGGAAAGGAAGTGGCTGAATGGAAATGAACCTTTATTTGAAGGTGAATTCGAGGGATGGAAGTATGGTCCGGTATGTAAGGAAATACGCAATTCAATTACCCGAGATGGAATAATAGATTATGACAGCGATATTTCAGACGAGTGTAAGTACATTATTAATAATATTATTCTGGAATATGGTTCCTTAGCGTCATGGAAGTTAAGTGAACTGTCACATAAAGAAAAATCATGGAAAAATGCAAGAATAGGTTTAGCAGATGGTGAAAATGGCAGTAAGAAATTAAAGTTAGAGGATATTCGGGAAGATTCTAAGAAGGTACGTCCCTATGACCATGTGTGGGATATGTATTTTGATGAGTTTGAAGATGCGGAGGTACTTACATGGAACATGAAAGATGATTATGAAGATTTATATTTAACGGTGTTGGAAAAACTCGAAGAATTTAACAGTAATACATTGAATAGCGCATTATAATGACCGGAAAGAGACAGGCAGTTTGTGTCTGTCTCTTTTAAATGCACACGGGTGTCCAAAGGAAGAAAGTCAGCAGAAGCTGACGGACGCCTGGCGCACGAGCAGTGGAAGAAATCTTCCCTACTCGATTGTAGCCCGAAAGGGGAAAAACAGAATTTAAGAGGGAGGCAGCTATGTACACAATCGCAGTCATTGATGACGATGTTTATATCGGAAACATGCTAGAAGAGGTACTGACAAGGGAGGGCTATCAGGTATTGCGTGCCTATTCCGGCACAGAAGCGCTGCTGCTGTTAGAGCAGACAAAAGCAGACGTAATACTCCTTGACTTAATGCTGCCGGGACTTTCCGGCGAGGAAATTCTGCCCAAATTAAAAGAGACACCCGTCATTGTGATTAGTGCCAAAATAGATGTGGAGGACAAGGTAAAGGTTCTCTTAGACGGTGCAGCGGACTACCTGACAAAGCCCTTTGACACAAAAGAACTGTTAGCAAGAATCACGGTGCAACTGCGAAAACAGGAAAATAAAAAGGACAGCAGGGAACTTATTTTCGGGGAACTGCATTTAGACCTGCTGTGCCATGAAGCGCATATCGGGGAAACGGCGGTGAAGCTGACGAAAACGGAATATGCCATTTTAAAGCTGCTCATGCAAAACAGCAGACAGGTAGTGCCAAAATCCGTGATATTGAACCGTATCAGCGAAGACACCCCGGACTGCATGGAAAGCTCCCTAAAAGTCCATGTCAGCAACCTGCGGAAAAAACTGCGGGAGGCAGGTGGCAAAGATTACATAGAGGCAGTCTGGGGCATTGGCTTTAAAATGCGGGAGGAATAGCATTTACTTTTAAGAAATAATCTTTACTGTTTCGAGAAACAATCTTTACTGTTTCGAGAAACAATCTTTACTGTTTCTTTACCATATTCTTTATCGTTTTCTTAACCCTTGCAGTATAAGATAGGAAACGGTAGAAAAACGGAACAAAAAAGCTGTCCGGACAAAGTTTACAGGAAAGAGAGGACATGATATGGAATATGTGTTAGAAACAAATGCGCTTTCGAAACAGTATGGCGGCTTTCGGGCGCTAGACGGAGTGACCATGCACGTGCCGAAGGGAAGCATTTACGGTTTTGTGGGAAAAAACGGTGCAGGGAAAACCACGTTAATCCGCCTGCTCTGCGGCTTGCAGAAACCCACCGGGGGTGAATTTACCCTTTATGGAAAAAAGAGCGGGGACAAAGGGATAAACGAAGCCCGCAGAAGAATTGGAGCCGTGGTGGAAACACCATCCATTTATCTGGATATGACGGCGGAGGAAAATGTAAGGCAGCAGTACATGATTTTGGGTCTGCCCTCCTTTGAAGGCATACAGGAATTGTTAGAACTGGTGGGATTGGCAGATACCGGGAAAAAGAAGGCAAAGCATTTTTCCTTTGGAATGCGGCAGCGCCTTGGCATTGCGGTGGCTTTGGCGGGCAGCCCGGATATGCTGATTTTAGACGAGCCGGTAAATGGTTTAGACCCGCAGGGAATCATCGAAATGCGGGAATTGATTTTAAAACTGAACAGGGAGAAACAAATTACATTTTTGATTTCCAGCCATATTTTAGACGAATTGGCACGGCTGGCAACCCATTATGGATTTATTGACAACGGACATATAGTAAAAGAAATCAGCGCCGAAGCCCTGGAACTTCAGTGCCGGAGCTGTACCCGTATGGAAGTGGAGAATACGAAGAAGTTTGCAACAGTTCTTGACAAGAGGAATTTCTCGTACTCAATTCTCTCAGGGACACAGATTGATGTTTTCGGGAAAATCCATGTGACGGAATTTATTCTGTGGCTGGCGGAGGAAGGGTGTCAGGTGATATCTATGCAGCAGCAGGATGAGAGCCTTGAGAGCTATTATATTCGTCTGGTAGGCAATGAGGAGAGAGCTTTTAAATCGAAACTGCACTGATGGTGGGGTTCCGAAGAAGTTTTAGTTCCACATATTAATTTTAAGCCGCTTTGGCGGCGGAATGGGAGGAAAAAATGGGTAATTTGCTTCGCGCCGGATTCTGGCGGGTAAAAAAAGATAAATGGCTGTGGACAGGAATTTTCATTATTCTTGTTAGTGGTATCTGGGGCTGTATTTCGCAGTACCATGATATGGTGCAATATCAAAGGGAGAGAACGTTAGAGAGTGTGGCATTTTTGCATATCCTGTTTCCGGCGATTACGCTGGCGGCATCGCTTAGTGTATTGGTGGGAACGGAATACAGTGACGGAACGATACGCAATAAAATCGCCACGGGAAAAAAGAGAAGCCATATCTATTTATCAACTTCGGTTTTATGCGGTACAGAAGCGCTGCTTACTTATCTGATACCTGCGTTTTTGCAGTTGACGGTGGGGATTCCACTGTTTGGATTTTTCAAAGAGTCCCTCGGGAAAATCGGGTATGAATATCTGCTGATGTTTTTGGTGTTTCTTGTATATGCGTCCCTTTATCAGATGGTTGCCATGCTGAATCAAAATAAGGCATACACGGCGATTATCTGCCTGATAGTAGGTTTTCTGCTTTTGCTGGCAGGCTCCTATCTTTATCAGACCATGGATTCACCGCAGTTTTTTGAATATGCAGATATTGTAGACGGGCAGGCAAAGATGGTAACGGAGAAAAATCCTTATTATGTCACCGGTATGCGCCGTACGGTTTTCCGATTTTTGCTGGATGTACTGCCCAGCGGCATGGCAATGCAGATGATGACAGGGACAATCACCCATCCGGTACGGTTGATTGTCTGCGCCGTCTGCGATATTATGATTTTTAATGGAATTGGATTGTACTTTTTTCAGAAAAAAGATATTAAATAACAGGAGGGGAAAATGGCTCTGCTGGTCTGTTGCTGCATTCTGCTGTCGGCGCTGGTTTTGGTTTTAGCCGGAAAACTCATGTCCGTGCATCGGGCGGCGAGGGAAATTTCGGCTTTGTACCAGGAAAAAATAAAAGAAGAGACGAACGTGGGTATCTCCGTATCCACCGGGGATAAAACCATGCGGCAGTTAGCGGCGGAGTTAGACAGCAGCTTAAAGCTCCTGCGGAAAGAGCAGCTGCGCTACACTAGAGGCGATATGGAATTAAAGCAGGCGGTTACCGGGATTTCCCATGATTTGCGGACCCCGCTGACTGCCGTCTGCGGTTATATGGAATTGCTAAAGCAGGAGGAACTGACAGAGAAGGCAAAGGAATATCTTTCTGTTATGGAAAACCGGGTGGCGGCAATGCGGGAGCTGACAGAGGAGCTGTTCCGCTATTCTATCGTGCTTTCCAAAGAAGAGTATGGCGTAAAAGAACCGGTGTCTTTGAACCGGGCATTTGTTTGACCGCTATTTTACGGTGGCTTCTGCGGAAAATTCCTCCGTCAGCTTTCTATTGCCAGAAAGCTGACGGAGGAAATGCAGGGGGAGTTAGAAGCGGAGATTAAGGAGGGAGTGTTCCGGGTTATTTTAAGCATTTAGAAAAAGGAATCCGGCAGGCGGTTTTGCCTGTCAGATTCTTTTTATGCACAGCCCCATGCAGAGGAAGTATGCCGCTGAAGCGGCGCATGGGGCGCGCAGCGAGTAGGGGAAAATTCTTCCCTACTCGATTTTTTTCGAAAAAATTATGTTTGCAATGCCATAAAAGATTTGAATAATTTCAATATCCATACTATAATAAATCGAGGAAAGATAGGATAGAAAGGTAAGTTGTTTGAATGTCGTTTACACATTTACACGTCCACACAGAGTACAGTCTGTTAGACGGTTCGAATAAAATTAAAGAATACGTTGCAAGAGTCAAAGAACTTGGTATGAACAGCGCCGCAATCACCGACCATGGTGTGATGTACGGCGTTATTGATTTTTACAAGGCGGCAAAGGCGGCGGGTATCAACCCCGTTTTAGGCTGTGAGGTATACGTGGCACCCAATTCCCGTTTTGACAGGGAGGCGTCCCACGGGGAGGACCGCTACTATCACTTGGTGTTATTGGCGGAGAATAACCGGGGCTACCAGAACCTGATGAAAATTGTGTCAAAGGGCTTTGTGGAAGGTTACTATTATAAACCGCGTGTGGATATGGAGGTGCTAGAGCAGTACCATGAGGGAATCATTGCCCTAAGCGCCTGCCTTGCGGGAGAGGTGCAGCGGTATTTAGTCCGGGGCATGTATGAGGAGGCAAAAGAGGTAGCCTTCAAATATGAGAAATGTTTTGGAAAGGGTAATTTCTTTTTAGAGCTTCAGGACCATGGCATTCCTGACCAGAAGACCGTCAATACCCAGCTATTGCGCATGAGCCAGGAGACGGGGATGGAGCTGGTTGCCACCAATGATGTCCATTACACCTATGCGGAGGACGCAGAGCCCCATGATATCCTGCTGTGCTTACAGACAGGGAAAAAGCTGTCTGATGAAAATCGGATGCGCTATGAGGGCGGACAGTATTTTGTGAAGTCGGAGGAAGAAATGCGGGCGCTTTTTCCCTATGCAGCCCAGGCGATTGACAACACCCAGAAAATTGCGGACCGCTGTCATGTGGAAATTGAGTTCGGCGTCACAAAGCTGCCGCATTTCGATGTGCCGGAGGGCTATGATTCCTGGACTTACTTGAATAAACTCTGCCATGAGGGACTAATGGAGCGTTATCCAAAGAACCATGACGAATTGCTCCCCCAGCTTGACTATGAGCTTTCCGTCATTCAGAAAATGGGTTACGTGGATTACTTTTTGATTGTGTGGGATTTTATCAATTTTGCCAGAACCCATGGCATTCCGGTGGGGCCGGGAAGAGGAAGTGCGGCGGGCAGCCTTGTGTCTTACACCACAGGTATCACCAACATTGACCCTATCCGTTACAATCTGCTCTTTGAGCGTTTCTTAAACCCGGAGCGTGTTACCATGCCGGATATTGACATTGATTTCTGTTATGAGCGGCGTGGAGAGGTCATTGATTATGTGGTGGAAAAATACGGTAAGGACTGTGTCACCCAGATTGTAACCTTCGGTACGTTAGCCGCAAGGGGAGTGATCCGTGATGTGGGCCGTGTGATGGATTTGCCCTACAATTTCTGCGATACCATCGCAAAAAATATTCCCAACGAGCTGAACATTACCATTGACAAAGCCCTGGTAATGAATCCGGAGCTGCGGGCGATGTATGAATCAGACCAGCAGGTGCGAGCTCTGATTGACATGTCAAAGCGCCTTGAGGGACTGCCAAGACACACCTCCATGCACGCAGCGGGCGTGGTGATTTCCCAGAAGGCAATGGACGAATATGTGCCGCTGTCCCGTGGTTCCGACGGCACCATTACCACCCAGTTTGTCATGACCACCATAGAAGAATTAGGGTTGTTAAAGATGGATTTCTTAGGTCTCCGTACCCTGACGGTCATCAAGGACGCAGCGGATTTGGTGGAAAAAAATCACGGTGTGCGGATTGACGTGGATCACATTGATTATATTGGGGAAAGAGATGAAAATGTCCGGCTCATTGATTACAATGACAAAAAAGTGTTAGATTCCATCGGTACCGGAAAATGCGAGGGTATCTTCCAGTTAGAAAGTGCCGGGATGAAAAACTTTATGAAGGAGCTAAAGCCCCAGAGCCTTGAGGATATCATTGCGGGAATTTCCCTGTACCGTCCGGGGCCCATGGATTTTATCCCGAAATACATCAAGGGAAAAAATGAATCCGGCAGCATTACCTATGTCTGCAAGGAGCTAGAGCCAATCTTAGAGCCTACCTATGGCTGTATCGTCTATCAGGAGCAGGTCATGCAGATTGTGCAGAATCTGGCGGGCTATACCATGGGGCAGGCGGACAATATCCGCCGTGCCATGAGTAAGAAAAAGCAGTATGTTATCGATGCGGAGCGACAGAACTTTGTTTACGGCAATGAGGAGCAGGGCATTAAGGGCTGCGTCAATAATGGTATCAGCGAGCAGGCGGCAAATGAGATTTACGATTCCATGGTGGATTTTGCGAAATATGCCTTTAATAAATCCCATGCGGCAGCCTATGCAGTGGTGGCGTACCAGACCGCTTATTTCAAATATTATTATCCGGTGGAATTTATGGCGGCACTCATGACTTCCGTCATTGATAATGCCAGAAAGGTGTCGGAGTATATTTACACCTGCCGCCAGATGGGAATCAAGGTGCTGCCTCCCGATATTAATGAGGGAGAGGGAACCTTCAGCCCGTCGGCGGAGGGAATCCGCTACGGCATGTATGCCATTAAAAGCATCGGACGTCCGGTAATTAACCAGATTTTAGAGGAACGGAGGGCAAACGGAAAATATACGACTTTGCAGAGCTTCCTAGAGCGGGTGTCCGGCCGTGAGGTCAATAAGCGGGCAGTGGAGAATTTAATCAAGGCGGGAGCCTGTGACTGTTTAGACGGAAACCGCCAGCAGATGATGCAGGTTTTTCCCATGCTGATGGACAATCTTGCACAGGAAAAGAAAACCTCCATGGCAGGGCAGATGTCCCTGTTTGACCTGGTTTCCGAGGAGGAGAAAGAAGCCTATAAGGTGCAGTACCCTAATGTACCGGAATTTAAAAAAGAAATTAAATTAGGGTTTGAAAAAGAGGTGCTTGGTATCTACTTGAGCGGCCATCCTTTAGAGGAATATGAGGAAAAATGGAAGAAAAATACCAGTGCCGTCACGTCGGACTTTCTGTTGGATGAGGAAACGGGCGAGGTAAAAATCAGGGATAACCAGTCCGTCACCATCGGCGGCATGATTACGGAAAAAACCATCAAATACACCAAGAACAATAAAACCATGGCGTTTCTGACGGTGGAGGATTTGTTCGGTACGGTGGAAGTGGTGGTTTTCCCCAGAGATTATGAGAAATATCATTCGTACCTGATGGAAGATGAAAAGGTATTTATCAGTGGGCACGCCAACGTGGAGGAGGACAAAAACGGAAAGTTAATTTGTGAAAAAATTTATTCCTTTGATGACACCATACGGGAGTTGTGGCTGCAATTTCCCACCAAGGAGGAATTTTTAGAAAAGGAGCAGAGACTTTATTCCATGCTGCAGGAATCCGATGGGAAGGACGAGGTTGTGATTTACATTGCTTCCCCGAGAGCCATGAAAAAATTAGGAAAAAACCTTACGATTCGGATAAATCCTGAGATTGTGAACAATTTAACTAACTTTTTGGGCGAAAATAATCTAAAAGTTGTAGAAAAGAGCATTGAAAAGAAAGCGTAAACAGATTAAAATAGTATAGATTAAAGAGATAAATGGGTATATTTTTTTAGGAGGAATGGATAAGAATGGCAAAAGAGATTAACACAATCGGTGTATTGACCAGTGGCGGTGATGCTCCCGGTATGAATGCTGCAATCCGTGCAGTAGTAAGAGAATCGATTGCAAAGGGAAAAAAAGTAAAAGGTATTAAGAGAGGTTATGCAGGTCTTTTACAGGAAGAAATCATTGATATGGAAGCAAAGGACGTTTCCGATATTATCCAGAGAGGCGGTACGATTTTACAGACCGCACGCTGTATGGAGTTTACCACAGCAGAGGGACAGCAGAAAGGCGCTGAGA
This sequence comes from Lachnospiraceae bacterium, assembly GCA_021770785.1. Taxonomy (GTDB): domain Bacteria; phylum Bacillota; class Clostridia; order Lachnospirales; family Lachnospiraceae; genus Roseburia. Next base: position 2,100 of record JAETQH010000017.1, on the reverse strand, counting down.
TTTGTAAAAAACACGGCATTGACGGAGTTATCGTTATCGGCGGTGACGGTTCCTTTAAGGGAGCACAGAAGTTAGCAGCCCTTGGCATTAATACCATCGGACTTCCGGGAACCATTGACCTTGATATTGCATGTACCGAATACACCATCGGATTTGATACGGCAGTAAATACTGCAATGGAGGCGATTGATAAGGTTCGTGATACTTCTACCTCCCATGAGCGATGCAGTATCATTGAGGTTATGGGACGTGGAGCAGGCTATATTGCATTGTGGTGCGGTATCGCCAATGGTGCGGAGGATATTTTACTTCCGGAGAAGTATGATTATGACGAGCAGAAATTAGTGAATCACATCATCGAGAACAGAAAACGCGGCAAACAGCATCATATCATCATCAATGCAGAGGGTATCGGACATTCCTCTAGTATGGCAAAACGTATTGAAGCGGCAACTGGCGTGGAGACCCGTGCTACTATTTTAGGACATATGCAGCGTGGCGGCAGCCCAACCTGTAAAGACCGTGTATATGCGTCTACCATGGGAGCTTTGGCGGTGGATTTACTCTGCGAAGGCAAATCAAACCGTGTCGTAGGATACCGCCATGGAGATTTCGTTGATTTTGATATTGACGAGGCACTGTCGATGGAAAAGGGCATTGCCGAGTACCAGTATGAAATCAGCAAGAACCTTTCTATATAAAATAAAAGCTACATAACAAATCATATAACAGCATACAGCCTGGATTTATCATGAAACAGAGTTGTAATTTTTAAAGAAGTCCGCTATACTTGGAAAATAAGTGTGGCGGATTTTTTTCACAAAAAAGTAAGGAAAATAATATGATTACAAGTACAAATAACCAGCAGATGAAACATATCAGCCTGCTGTTAAAAAAAGCAAAAGTAAGAAATGAAGAAGGCATTTTTGTGGTGGAGGGAAGAAAGATGTTTGTCGAAGCCCCCAAAGACTGGGTGACAGCCATCTATGTTTCCGAAACCTTTTTAAAGGAGCCGGAGCATAAAAAAATGTTAGAGGGCAGAGAATATGAGGTAGTGGCGGATTCTGTTTTAAAGAGTGTTTCCGATACCCAGACACCCCAGGGAATCCTCTGTCTGGTAAAAAAGCCAGAATACAGGTTAGAGGATTTATTTCAAAAAGAGCAGCCCCATCTTTTGATTTTAGAGAGCATTCAGGACCCGGGAAATCTCGGAACCATGCTTCGCACCGGAGAGGGGGCAGGCATTACCGGAGTGGTGATGAACCGAACCACGGTGGATTTATTCAACCCCAAAACCATACGCTCCACCATGGGAAGCATTTACCGGATGCCCTTTGTTGTGACAGAGCATTTAGAGGAAACCATAGCAGAGCTGAAAGCCCGGCAGATTGCCGTCTATGCCGCCCATTTAAAGGGAACCCTGTCCTATGATGAGCCGGATTACCGGGGCGGGACAGCCTTTCTGATTGGAAATGAGGGAAACGGACTGTCCGATGAAATCGCAGACCTGGCAGACACTTACATTAAAATTCCCATGGAGGGAAAAGTAGAGTCCTTAAACGCAGCCATTTCCGCCTCGATTCTGATGTATGAGGTGAATCGGCAGCGCAGAAAAGAAAAAACCTGCCTGGGCTCCGGCAAAAAGTAACGAATACGTATCAAACACTGCAGGGAAAAATGGCATTCGAAAAGGAAAAGGCAGGCAGAGGAGAAAGGAACGTACATGAGAATCTGGTTTAAAATAATGAAAGGTACCCATTTACTGCGGGACATGACCGTGAATGACGACACGCCGGACACAAGAACCCATAAAATTTTTAATGCCTTAGAACAGGCGTGCTATGAATTTGATTTGGGAAAACCCATCTGGTTAGACGCCAATGTGGAGGAATTTAAACGCCACGCCAAAACAAGATTTCGGCAGGACAGCTTTATCGAGCAGATAGACTTTGACTATTTAGAATTGCATGTGATAGAGGAAGATTAGTGTACTGGCTCATTCATATTTAGCCAAACTGCACTGCCTATATCGCCATCTGCTACGTTGTCGTCGGTCAACGTAGCCACCGCTACGCCTCCCTCCTCCGCCTTGCAGAGTGA
>JAETQH010000206.1 GCA_021770785.1 Lachnospiraceae bacterium | reverse complement strand
TCCACCACATCATCATAATCTATCACGGCTTTCGCCATCTGCATATCCTTTTTCACAAAAGCGTCAATACTGTCCGTTACCATTTTAATGACAGCAACCGACATATCATGGATAACTTGTGTGTCGTCGGTGGCGTGGATATTGGCTAATGTGATAATTTCCGCTATGTCTGCGGATTGATCTCCGATTCTTGCCATATCTGTCACCATTTTTAGCGCGGACGATACAACCCTCAAATCTTTTGCCACGGGCTGCTGCTGTAAGAGCAGCTTTAGACACATAGTTTCAATTTCACGCTCCTTGTGGTCTATCTGAACAGAGAGATCGGGAACAGCCTTTGCAAGCGCGGGATTCCCCTCTGTCAGAGCTTTAGCGGACATAGCAATCGCATTTTCACAAAAAGCCCCCATTGTAATCAACTCTTTATTTAATAAATCTAACTGTTCATCAAATTTTAGGCGCATTATCCAAACCTCCCCGTAATATAATCCTCTGTCCGCTTGTCCTGCGGCATGGAGAATAATTTTTCTGTTTCTCCAAACTCCACCATTTCCCCAAGCAGGAAAAACGCTGTCCTGTCGGAAATTCGGAGTGCTTGCTGCATATTATGTGTCACAATGACAATGGTATAGTCCTTTTTTAATTCTGCGGCAAGTTCCTCTACCTTTGCCGTAGAAATAGGGTCAAGTGCGCTGGTCGGTTCGTCCATCAACAAAACTTCCGGCTCCACCGCCAAAGCGCGGGCAATGCAAAGACGCTGCTGTTGACCGCCCGACAAAGACGCTGCTGTTGACCGCCCGACATACCAAGCGCAGATTTTTTCAGCCTGTCTTTTACCTCGTCCCAAATTGCCGCCCCTTTTAAGGAACGCTCTACAATTTCGTCCAGCGCGGCTTTAGAACGGATACCGTGCGTCCTTGCGCCAAAGGCAACATTGTCATAAATACTCATAGGGAACGGATTCGGTTTTTGAAATACCATTCCCACACGTTTCCGCAGTAGGTTAATATCCACATTACCATAAACATCTTCACCGTCTAAGCGGATAGTTCCTTTGATGTGGCAGCCTTCCACCAAATCATTCATTCGGTTCAGTGATTTTAATAATGTCGATTTACCGCAGCCCGACGGTCCGATCAACGCGGTAATTTCGTGTTCCTTAAACGCCACATTTATTTTTTTCAAGGCTTGAAAGTTTCCGTAGAATAAATCCAAATCCTCAACCACGATTTTATCCATCTGTGTTTTTACCTCCTATCTTTTTTGCCACAAACCCGGAAAGCCCGTTTATCAGAATGACAACCACCAATAATACAACCGCAGTTGCGTAAGTCTGCTTGATATACAGCCCCTCGCCCGAAATAGAATACATATGGACGGATAACGTTCTTGCCGATGAAAAAATGCTTGTTGCTATTTCTGCAACGGTTCCGGCAGTAAAGATCAGTGCCGCCGATTCCCCGACGATACGCCCGATTCCAAGAATAACGCCGGACAAAATACCCGGAACGGCGCAGGGCAGGACAATGGAAAATACGGTTCGTAACTTTCCGGCTCCAAGCCCAAAGCTGCCCTCACGGTAACTGTCGGGAACGCTTCGCAAGGCTTCTTCTGTTGTCCGCATAACAAGCGGCAAAATCATAATGCTTAAAGTCAAAGCCCCGGACAGCAAAGACAACCCCAGCCCAAGATATTTTACAAAGAACAGGGAACCGAACAGCCCATAAACGATTGACGGAATCCCGGACAATGTTTCAGCGGTAATACCTACGATAGAAATAAGTTTATTTCCACGTCTTGCGTACTCTGTCAGATAAATTGCAGCGCCAATTCCTGCGGGAACCGCAAACAGCAGAGAAAGCAGCATAATGAACAGTGTATTGATAAGTGCCGGAAGCAGGGACACATTTTCTGTTGTATATTTGCTGTCAAATAAATCCGGCGTTAAATTCGGAATCCCTTTTATCAATATGTATGCAACAATAAAAATAAGCGCAAGCATTGTAATCAATGCTGCAAGGCATACAGAAAGAAAGAGAACAAAAGATTTAGGGTCGCGTCTATATGCGCACAATTTCCGTTTCAATTTCCCAACCATTTATTTCACCCTCCTTTTGAACAGGGAGAGGGACAGATTGATAATGAGAATGAAAACAAACAGGACAACAGCCGTACCAATTAACGCTTCACGGTGTAAGTCCGTAGAATATCCCATTTCCAATACAATGTTGGTGGTCAGTGTCCGAACGCCGGAAAGCATACTGCCCGGAATAACTGCTTGATTTCCGGCAACCATCATGACCGCCATTGTTTCACCGACTGCCCGCCCAATCCCTAATACAACCCCTGCAAAAATACCGCTCTTTGCTGCGGGAAGAACCGTGAAAAACACGCTTCTTTCATGGGAAGCTCCAAGAGCAAGCCCTCCCTCATAGTAACTTTCCGGGACAGCCCGGATTGAAGTTTCCGAAACGCTGATAATGGTAGGTAAAATCATCAGCCCCAGCAG
>JAETQH010000205.1 GCA_021770785.1 Lachnospiraceae bacterium | reverse complement strand
CCCGCCATTAAAAGAATGGTGGTATTACCAAACCACATCAGGCAGTTCATAAACGCAATCAGCCCTCTGGTACTCCCAACGTTAGACAAAAACTTGTAGGGCGCATCAATAATGCCCATCTGCATCAGAATAGAATTGATGGGACCGCCGTCGGAAAACAGTGTAAAAAACAGCATGGAGAAAGCAGACGCCATAATTAAGTTTGGCAGATACATCACCGTCTTAAAAAACCTTGCTCCCTTTAATTTCAGCCGCACGTCCGAGAACCACGCACCTAACAGCAGAGATAACAGTATCTGGGGAATGAAACACATAATCCACAAAATCAGGGTATTTTTTGCATAAATCCAGATATCCCCGGAGCCAAACAGACTGACATAGTTATCTAGCCCCACAAAGTTAGGTCCAATCTGGTTCAGTCCCGACATATAGTTCTCAAAGAAACTGTTGTAAATAGTTGTCACCATTGGTATTAACTGAAATACCACATAAACGATAATAAACGGCATTAAAAATATGTAGCCCCATTTATTATATCTGACCGCCTTTGAATTTTTTTTCATAAGCTAATCCCTCCTTATTCCGGCAAAATTCTTTATTGCTTTGCCTTATCATACAGCGCTCACAGCAAGCCTTCTTTCCTTGCAAACCTGCTGTCAGCACTGCACCGTCCCTGCGGCTTGCAATTTTTCCAATATTTTTGGGCATAAAAAGCCCGTGCCTGCCTTCCTTGCGTCCGCCAGGCACGAGCTTTTTCATACATTTCCCGCCTATTCAGATAGTAATTTTCAAATTATCTTGATAATTCCGGATATTTCTCAATCACTGCTGTATAGAATAATTCTAATGCTTCATCTAAGGTTGCATTTCCCTCGAAATAATTCTTCATTGCATTCTGGAACTCTTCGTTACATCCCTGGTCATAAGGAGAAATATTGCTTAAGTCAAGGCTGTCTACACCTGCGCAGTACATAGCTAATGGGTTCTGTCCGCCTAAAATCTTGCTGGTATAGCCGGTATCCTCCGCCATAGCTTCCATGACGTTTTTGTTGTTTACGAAATCATCATCATCTACAACGATTTCTTTCATAACATCTTCGTTGGTGGTCATCTGAAGCATAATGTCTTTTACAAGGCCTGCGTTATCTGTTCCTGCTGCTGCACAAATCCATGTACCGCCCCAGAAGAAGCCCTGAGGTCCTTCGGTTGCTCCCCAGCCGCCTGCGTTACCGATACTTCCCTCGGTATCTGCTGCCATACTGAAGTTTACTAACCAAGCCGGTCCGAAGTATGCAAATACTTTTCCTTCCGGATAGAAACCTGCGCTCCAGTCATCACTCCACAAATCATGTGTTCCGATCTCGCCTGCGTCTACTAATTCTTTCGAGTCATTGACCCAGTTCATAATGTTTTCATCAATATTGATTTTTCCGTCAACCACCCATTTAGAGGTTACGTTGTTAGAATATACACGGTAAGTATCATTTGCAGAAGATACAATGGAATATCCTGCATCTTTTAATGTTTCTGCCGTCTTATTAAAGGTATCCCAGTCCTTCACCGCTTCCTGCACGGTTGCCGGGTCATCAGAGCCAAGTACTTCCTTTGCAGCTTCACGGTTGTAGAATAATACGCCCGGGCAGCCCTGCCATGAAACACCTTTTAATACGCCGTTAGAATCTGTAACAATATCTTTTGTGTACTGATACTGGTTTGCCAAATCAGCGTCTGTAATTCCAAGATCAGCTAC
>JAETQH010000016.1 GCA_021770785.1 Lachnospiraceae bacterium | reverse complement strand
ACTGTAGCTTTGATACCTCTATTATACAACAAGTAAACCATTTAGGCTTGTATTTACTACAAAATATATGAACTTTTCAAGGTACTATAGAGGGGCTTTTGACCTCAACATCATCAGATTACAGTATAGCATTTTTCAGAAAAAAAGAAAAGACGCTTTCTCATTGCGTCTTTTCCTGTCTGTTCCTATCAGTTCGTTCCCTTTAAAATCGGCGAAATGTGTTTATAAACCAGGAAAGTAATCACTACGGAGAACAGTCCTTTTACCAGCGTGAAGGGCATATTAAAATATACCAGACATTGCAGCATATTTTCCACGGACGGAAGTATTTTCTGGTACGCCGCAAATACGGTCTCTTCCGGCACCATTAATCTGTAATATGCCGGATATACCAGATAATAATTGGAAACAATGCTGAATAGCGCCATAATCACAGCCCCGAGAAGGGAGCCGATCAATGCATTTTTTCTTGTTTTTTTGTGTTTGTAAATCAGTCCTGCCGGAAGTACGAATACTGCGCCCAGAATAAAGTTAGATAACTCTCCCACGCCCCCGGTGGTGGAAATAAATAAATGCAGCAGATTTTTCACCAGACAGACCGTCACGCCACACACAGGTCCCATGGCGAAGGCTCCGATAAGGGCCGGAAGTTCCGATAAATCCATCTTAATAAATTCCGGCATAATAAAGGGGACGGAGAACTCTATAAACATCAGAATAAACGCAATGGCAGAAAGCATTGCCGTCACTGTCACGTATCTCACATTCACTTTTGTCTTTGTTTTTCCTGTATCCATTTGTTCATTTACCTCGAATCATTTCTTTTATTTTCAGCAAAATTACTATTTCATGGTAAGCTGGATTCGCTGTTTCTTCAAATCCACGCTCATAACCTTTACCTCCACGATGTCGCCGACGCTGACCACCTCTAACGGATGTTTGATAAATTTATCACTCATCTGCGAGATATGTACCAGGCCGTCCTGATGAACACCAATATCTACGAAAGCGCCAAAGTCGATGACATTGCGCACCGTTCCCTTTAAGGTCATACCCGGTGTTAAATCCTTCATTTCCAACACATCGCTGCGGAGAATGGGTTTCGGCATATCTTCCCTTGGGTCACGCGCCGGTTTTTCCAGTTCCTTTACAATATCCTGCAACGTCAGTTCACCCACGTTCAGTTCTGCCGCCAGCTTTTTCATATCAGATACCTTTTTCGAGATACCGTCAAGATTTCTGTTTTTAATGTCCTCCGTGGTAAATCCCAGTCTCTCCAACAGCTGTTTTGCAGCCTCATAACTCTCCGGATGCACCCCGGTAGCATCTAACGGATTTTTTCCGTCGTTAATACGCAGAAAGCCTGCACACTGCTCGTAAGCCTTCGGCCCTAACTTTGCCACTTTAAGAAGCTGCGCACGGGTTTCAAATCTGCCGTTTTCCTCCCGGTATGCCACAATGTTTTTGGCAATCGCCTTGCTTACGCCGGAAACATATTCCAGCAGGGAAGCAGAGGCGGTATTTAAGTCCACACCCACTTTATTTACACAGTCCTCCACCACGCCGCCTAATGCCTCACTGAGCTTTTTCTGGTTCATGTCATGCTGATACTGCCCCACGCCGATGGATTTCGGGTCGATTTTCACCAGCTCCGCCAAAGGGTCCTGCAGACGCCTTGCCATTGACGCAGCGCTTCTTTGACGATGACCTGTTCGGATTCCCTGGAGGCAGTTCCGTTTCCTAAAGAAATCAGGGTAATGTGGTACTTGGAAATCAGTTTCTTTAAGACTGCCTTTGCCTCCTCCACCTTATTCTGGGGTGCCGTAGGGTAAATAACGGTGGTGTCTAACACCTTCCCGGTGGAATCCACCACTGCTAACTTACATCCGGTGCGGAACGCCGGGTCCCAGCCTAACACTACCTGCCCTGCGATTGGGGGCTGCATTAAAAGCTGCTGTAGGTTTTTGCCAAACACCTTGATGGCGCCGTCCTCCGCCCGCTCCGTCAAATCGCTGCGGATTTCACGCTCGATTGCCGGGGCAATTAAGCGGTCATAGGCATCCTCGATGACTTCTTTTAACACCGGGGTTGTCTCTTTATTTTCTTTGACGATAACCTGTTTTTCCAAATAGCGGAGAATGTCCTCCACCGGGGCCTCCACCTTAACCGAGAGGAATTTCTCATTTTCCCCGCGGTTTAACGCAAGGATACGGTGTCCTGCCAGCTTTGCCACCGGCTCGTCAAATTCATAATACATCTCATAGACGCTCTCCGCCTCCGGGTCTTTCGCCGCAGAAACCACACGTCCCTTTTTCACTGTCATGTCACGGATACGGCTGCGGTAGTCCGCTTCGTCGGAAATGCTCTCCGCGATAATATCCTTTGCACCTGCGATGGCTTCCTCTGCCGTCTCCACTCCCTTTTCCGAATCAATGAATTTCGCAGCCTCCACCGCTAAAGGCGTATTTATCATCTGTAAGGTAATGATGTTTGCCAATGGCTCTAAGCCTTTCTCCTTTGCAACGGTTGCCCTGGTGCGGCGTTTCGGTTTGTAAGGACGGTAGAGATCCTCCACTGCAACCATGGTCTCTGCACCTGAAATCTGCACCTTTAGTTCCTCTGTCAGTTTGCCCTGCTCCTCAATACTGGCAAGAACGGTTTCCTTCCTCTCCTCTAAATTGCGGAGATAATTCAGCCGCTCAAAAAGGTTTCGGAGCACCTCGTCGTTTAGTGCCCCTGTTGCCTCCTTCCGGTAACGGGCGATAAAGGGAATGGTATTTCCCTCGTCAATTAATTTTATGGCGGCTTCCGCCTGATGTTTCTTTATGCCGAGTTCTTCGGCGATTTTTGCAGTAATGTCCATGCTAACAATCCATGCCTTTCCATAACTTAGAAACGGAACACTGGCTCTTGAACAGGTTCCTGTTTTCCAAGTCCTATCATAGCAGTTCTTCCGGGACATTACAAATAGATTTTTATTTGTGTTTTTTTCCGGTACATGCTACAATATGCTAAAATTCATTTTGGAGGCTGTTTATGGATTATCAATCTTCTTATAGAAAGGACCGTCACTCCGCAAGAATGGAAAATCTTTCGCTGCTCATGGGGATTCTTGCTTTAGTTACCATGTGTTTTGTCTATCCCACAATGATTTGCGGCGCCCTTGGCATTACCTTTGCACTGCTTTCTAGAGGCGGCGAGCTGCGTTTCGGTCCCCGTGCCAGATACGGGCTTACCATCAGCGCCATTGCCCTTGGCATGGTACTGCTGATGTTTATTTATACTATTGTAGTGGCGAATGTTTATTTTGGCGGAATTGATAATATGGCACGGCAGATGTATGAAATGATGGGAATTGACTACGATGCGCTGCTGCAGAATTATTAATTTTATCCGGCAAGCAGGTCTGTGTGAAATATCAGCAGCGCCATATTTTTTACCAGAAAATTCAGAATAAGCACCGCTAAGGCAATCCAGAGATAACTGTCCCGGTAACGCATTCCGATGGCGAGTTTCCCTCCCGAAAGCCGCTCTATGGTCTGGCTGATGAGAAACCAGCCCCCAACGACTGCTGCATAGATGACAAAGGGATGATAGCGAAAACATTGCAGAAAATTTCCTTCAAAAAAGGCGTAAACCGCTCTGGTAATACCGCAGCCCGGACAGTAGCAGCCCGTCACTTCATGGAACATACAGGGGGACAGATACATTTCTAAACGAAAGCCCGTTATTTTATAAAAAAGAAAATACAGGAAAATAACGGCCGCAAGGCAGATTCCTGCGATATAAAAGCCATTTTCTATTCCTCTCCGTTTCTGCGGTTCTCTTTGCGATTTCATATCCGGTTCCTTTCCTACTGCATTTATGAAAAAGTATACCGCTTCTCATCCCACATTGCAATGTTGTGTACAAATCCTCTTTTCTCTTTCCTTTTCCTATGTTATAATAAGAAAAATCAGAAAGCGAAATGAAAGGAGCAGATTGCTATGATGCCAGTTGGAATTTCGGATTACCATAAAATGGGAAATTATTCCCTGTATCCTTCCGATGAAATAAAAAAAGCCGGGTATGAATCTTCCCCGGAAGAGTGTGAAACCTGTAAAAAACGTAAATATCAGGACGGCTCAAACGAAAATGTGTCTTATAAATCTGCCTCCCATATCTCCCCGGAGGCAGCCGGTTCCGCTGTACGCGCCCATGAAGGGGAACATGTTTCCAATGCCTACTCCAAGGCAGCCGAAAATAACGGAAAAGTGATTTCCGCCTCCGTTTCCATCCGCACCTCCATCTGTCCGGAATGCGGACGCACCTATGTTTCCGGCGGTACTACTAACACAATGATAAAATATCCGAACGAATCCAATCCCTACCAGCAGGAGCGAAAGGCACAGGATGCCATGAACCTGAAAGGCAGAAAGATTGATTATGTGGCTTAAATTTTGATGCGAAAAGGAGTTACTCCAATGAAACGTTCTTCCAAGGAAATCAAACGGATATCCAGAGATATCCTGAACGACAGGTACAGTGTACCGATGGGGGCTTTCGTTGCCGCCAGTTTTATCCCTATGGCAATCGAAATCCCCTTTTCTATGTCTATGGGGAATACTCCCACGGACTCCCAGCTTATTATCACGCTGATTGCTGAATTTCTGATTACTTTAGTGAGCTTTGTGCTAGGCTGCGGGGTAAGCCTTTTACATTTGAATATGACAAGAAGCTACGAATTTAAGCTTTCGCAGATTTTTACGCCATTCCGCCAGCGGACAGAGAAATATTTCGGTGCAGGATTTTTGACCGCGCTGCTGTTCCTTCTGGGCTGTCTTCCTGTTTTCGGAGGGCTGCTGTATTTTTATTTTTCCAATGACAGCATTGCGTCACGGATTGTGCTGGTTCTCACTGCGGTACTCTCCCTGGTGTTGTGCACCTATCTGCTGCTGACTTACCAGCTTGTCAGTATGCTGCTGTTAGACCATCCCGGCTTTCGTGTAATCGATGCCTTTAAAGAATGCCGGCTGCTGATGAAGCACAACCGCAGACGGCTGCTTTACCTGCTGCTCAGTTTTCTCGGCTGGGACGCTTTAATTTTGTGTTCCTTTGGGCTTGCGGCGCTTTGGATTGCACCTTATAAGAACCAGACCTTTGTTATTTTTTATCTGGATTGTACCGGAGAATTGGAACGGATTCCGGTGAGGTCGTATCGTTAAATCCCCATACCATCGAGCAGATGACTAACCGTTTATTGATTGGCTGACCTGCTCGATTAAAATCCTATCATAGCCATTTCACACTCTATCTATTTCTAAGCACTCTGTCCTGCCTGAAAATCCGTTTCCCCATAATTCCAAAATATGCTTTTTTTTCAGTTCGTCTACCGGAAGCTTTTTCTTTTGGGGCAGGCTTTTGTCACCTAACCATGCGTTCCAAAGTTGTATTTTGGATGCGCTTTGTAGGTGTTCTTTTATATAGGCAATGACAATTTTGGCATTTTCGGCACTATAACTCCACTCTATATAGGTAGAATACGCCAGTGTTGTATAGCTCTTTCTCAAATCTGCATCATCTTCAAGAATGATTCTCATTTCACAACTTCCATCTGCGGTAGAATACAATAAGGTTGTACTCTTGTCATCCGCCTTAAGCTTTATTTTAGGATTCTCATATTCCCTTAGTGGCGTATCACTCGCAAAAAACTGGTAACTGCTCATAAACTCCTCCATTTTTCCCTACAGTTTCCTAGTCACCACCAGAATATTCCCTATTCCGCATTCCAACACTGCTTTTCCCTGAGGATTTCCCCCGGTAGAAATATTCTGAGAGCCAATGCACCTCACCTTATTTCCGTTCACGCTGACATTTCCCAGAGCACAGGAAATATCGTAGCTGAAATCACTCTCTTCGTTATCCAGATTCAACTTGCAGTTCCCAACACCGCAGTTTACTGTGATATCTCCATGTATGCTGCCCTCATAGGTACAGTCTCCCACACCGCAGTCAATGTTCAATGTTCCGGCATCCACCTGTTTTGCCTCCGCATTTCCGGCGCCGATTTTTATGGCAAATTTTCCAGAAACCAGAAGCTGCTCTGCCTCCCATTTCCCGGCTCCCACCTCCACGGACATATTGCGGCAGGAGAGGGGCACTTTCTCTATCTTCATGTTTCCTGCCCCAATCTCCAGCACCACCTGCTCTAACACCAGTTCCGCCGGAAGGAATATCCAAATCCTTGCCGTCGGGTCACTGTGAAAAGCAATCAATTTTTTCGGAATCTCATAAGTTACAGCCAGCGTTTCTCCCCTCACCTCGCAGCGATACCTGCCTCTGCCTGTCTCCTCCGCTTCCACATGAATCTGTCCGTCCAAAGACTTTGTAAAAAAGACATTTGCACACGCCGCCTCAACCTCTAAATTTTTTACCATATCTGTTTCAAAAATATTTATCATTTTTTCACTGTTCATATTTCTGCTCCTTCCTCTTCTTTTACAGTATGATATCCGTCCTACACATAATAAATATCAATATGTCCGAAATTTGCTTCCCCACGGATATAGAGGGTCGCATTGCTGCTGCCTAAAGGGCTGCCGTACTCGTTGATAGTCCCGAATGTGTGCTCTAAATGATTCTCCACTCTCCACTCCTTAGGAATGTAAAGAATGATTTCCCCAAAATTATTTTCTACCTCCACATAGGCAGAGTTCTCCTGAATCATGGCATTGTCAAAATAAATCGTCATGCTGCCGAAATTGTTTTCTAAATGGGCATTCTGAAAATTATCAGAGTTGATGTAGCGGATAGCGGAGCCAAAATTGTTTTCACAGTGGACATGTTCGCCGCTGCACTGCTGGCTGTCCGAATTTCCCTTTTTATTATCCCAATTCACATCTACCTCAAAATGGTTCTTTCTTTTCCCCCGAAACAGCATGGATAAGCCGATACTGCCTAAAAACGCCGCCGCCAAAACGGTCCATGGCGTTAATGCCTCAATCCCCAGCGGTTCATCATAAATAATACACAAAAACGCAGCGGAAAACAGGATTTCAAAGAAATTCACATGGCGGATACCCTCCACAAACAGCCATACCATAAAGGCTGTGGCAAGGATGGTGAACACACCGATATCCGGCATCATGCCAAGTTTACTGATAACGACAATCACTGCCGCCAAAATAAAAAAGATACCCCAAAATATTTTTCTTCCTTTCATCGATGTAACCTCTTTTCTTCTAATTTGCTGATTAATGGTTTATAGTAATACCGGGAAACATAAACCTGCTTGTGGGTGCCGGAAAATGCCACCACGCTTGACGCTGTCAGGTTCCGGTTAATAGAGTAAATATGGTTCGTATTTAAAATTGTGGATTTTGATACCCTCATAAAAAATCCGGGAAGAATATCCTCCAGTTCATACAATTTGTACTTCGTCCGGTATGCCTCCGTTTTCGTGTGGGCACTGATACCGCTATCGTCCGTCTCAAAAAACAGCACTTCGTCTAACGTCAGGTAGTACTCTGTATTTCCCTTATAAAAAGCAAATCTCTGCGTCCCACTGCTGATCTCGCTGACTGCCTTCTGTATGGCTGCCACCTCTTCCGTCAGCCCACGGCAGCGGATAATCACTTCCTCCTCCGCTAAGGCTTCCTCAATTTCGATTTTAATTTTCATGTGTAAACCCCTTTGCTTTCTGACATGGCTTTAGTATAAAAAAAGAACCTCCCGATGTAAATAGCTTTACATCAAGAGGTTTGTTTTTTCAGGTAAGTGGTAAATTTTTAGAGTAATGCGGTCAGCGCCCGCACTGCAGTATCTAAATAGGGGTTTTCCATTTCATGGAATTTTCCCTCATCCGCCTTTTCCGCAAATGCAGGGTCAAGGGGCATTTTTCCAAATACCGGAAGCTTTAATTCCTCCGCCACCTTCTCAATCTGGCTCTCACCAAAGAGCTTGATTTCCTTGCCGCAGTCGGGGCATTTTAAGTAGCTGAAATTTTCCACCACACCCAATACCGGGACGTGCATCATTTCCGCCATGTTGTAGGCTTTCTTTACAATCATCTGCACCAGTTCCTGTGGGGAGGTGACAATCACAACCCCGTCCACCGGAAGGGACTGGAATACCGTCAAAGGCACATCTCCGGTTCCCGGCGGCATGTCAACGAAGAGATAATCCACATCGCCCCACACCGTCTCATTCCAGAACTGTTTCACCACTCCGGCGATTACAGGACCTCTCCAGATGACCGGGTCCTCCTCATTGTCCAGCAACAGGTTAATGGACATAATCTTTGTGCCGTTTTCCGCCTCCATAGGCACCATGCCCTGCTCACTTCCATAGATCTGTCCATGGACACCGAACATTTTCGGGATAGACGGACCTGTAATATCCGCATCCATAATGCCTACCCTATATCCCGCTTTATTCATGGCAGACGCTAAAGAAGCCGTCACGAAGGATTTTCCAACGCCTCCCTTTCCGCTGACAACTCCAATTACTTTCTTAATATTGGATGCCGCATTCATAGGCTCTTTGGCGATTCCGCTGCCGCCTCCTGCCTTGCTCGGACACCCCTCGCAACTTTCTCTTGAGCAGCTTGATGCGCTGCTGCAGCTACTGTTTTCTGGCATAATTTTGCCCTCCATTCTTTTATATGTTTCCCGCATTTTCCTTCTTCCGAAAAATCTCTTTGAGGCTTTCGGTGTAAGGCGCTCTTGCCACCCCGTATTCCGTGACAATGCCCGCTATCAGTTCATGGTCCGTCACATCAAACGCCGGATTAAAAACCTTCACTCCCTCAGGCGCCATCCGCTGCTGATACCACATCTCCGTCACTTCCTCCGCCGGACGCTGTTCGATATTGATTTCTGCTCCGGTGGCAGTATTCAAATCAATGGTGGAGGTGGGCGCACAGATATACACCGGAATCCCATAATACTTTGCCACGGCAGCCACCACGGACGTTCCTATTTTATTGGCGGTATCTCCGTTGGCTGCCACCCTGTCACAGCCTACAAAAACGGCATTAACCCAGCCGTTTTTCATAACGGTGGCAGACATATTATCGCATATCAGCGTGACGTCCACGCCGGAGGACTGTAACTCAAAGGCTGTCAGCCTTGCCCCCTGTAACAGCGGTCTTGTTTCATCCGCAAAAACACGGAAACCATAGCCCCGCTCCTGCCCTAAATAAATGGGAGCTGTGGCAGTGCCGTATTTGCTAGTGGCAAGCTGTCCTGCGTTGCAATGAGTCAGAATGCCATCCCCGGGCTTTACCAGTTCTAAGCCGTACTCTCCAATTTTTTTGCAGACTAAAATATCTTCCTCCTGAATAGCCGCCGCTTCCTGCCTCAGCTTTTCCTTAATAGCGAAAACCGGTTTCTCCCGCTGTGTTTCCACCACCCGCAGCATACGGTTTAATGCCCAGCTCAAATTAACCGCAGTGGGACGGGCAGAGTCTAAATACTCCTTCTGCTTCACAAATTCCCGGTAAAAGGTTTCGTAATCTTCCGTGTCGATCTGTATGCTCAGGACATAAATACCATAGGCTGCCGCCACGCCGATGGCAGGAGCGCCTCTGACCTTTAGCAGGTAAATGGCATCCCACAATTCCTGGGCTGTTTTTAGGGAAATCAGCTCAATCTTTCCCGGTAGCTTCGTCTGGTCTATAATGACAACCGCACCGTTTTCCTCGTCTAAGCGCACTGTCTCATAATCCATAATCGTTTTCTGCTGCATGAACGAACCTCTCATTTCATCTCCGTTTTTTAGTATAAAACCTATGTCTCAAATTATCAAGCCCTGCTATCATGCTCCCTGATTAGAAAGATTCACCAGGGAAACCACCACCAGCATAACAATACTTATGATACCCAGAATAATACCGATAATCGCATATTTCTTTTTTTCCTTTGATTTTATTCCCAAAAATCCGAAACCTATCGCTATAATACCAAAAATCACCCCGAAACCGCCACAGCTTAAGGCAGCTCCGATGATACCAAACACCAGGGACATCAGGGCATTCTGTTCGTCTTTCCCCTGTGGGCCCCCTTCCTCTTCTTTCTTAAAGCCGTACATTGATTTTTTCTTATCGCCCATGCCGTATTCTCCATTCCTGTTTTTCTATTTTTGTTGAGATTTCAAAAATATTCATAATTATGAGTATATCATTGGATACTGCATTTCGCAAGATTCCAACAAGGCTTTAGAATTCTTTTATTTTTTCAGGCAGGAAAAGGGCTGCCCTCCAAAAGTCTCCTTTCAGCCGGCAGCCCCTTCTCTCACTTTTTTGCTTTTTTATCTTATTTGCCTAATTCTTCTTTTAATGCAGCGGTCAGTGCAGGAACGATTTTGTTTAAATCTCCCACAAGACCGTAATCAGCAACGTCGAAAATCGGAGCATCTTCATCTTTGTTGATTGCAATAATCAGGTCAGAATCCTCCATACCTGCTACGTGCTGGATTGCACCGGAAATACCGATAGCAAAGTAAATCTGCGGACGAACCGTTTTTCCTGTCTGTCCTACCTGTAAATCAACAGGCTGCCAGCCATTCTCTACAACGGCACGGGAGCAGCTTACAGTACCGCCAAGTACTTCTGCTAAATCCTCTAACAGTTTGAAGTTTTCTTTGGAGCCAACGCCACGTCCACCAGATACTAAAATCTTAGCTTCCATGATGTTTGCCGTTGTCTTAACAGCTTTTACGATGTTAAGAATCTCAACATATCTGTTGTTTGGTGTGAAGCCTGGATTGAACTCAACCACATTCGCCTTTGCGCCTGCGATTGGAGCAATTTTCTGCATAACGCCCGGACGTACCGTTGCCATCTGCGGACGGTTATCCGGACAAGCGATTGTTGCAATGGTATTTCCACCGAATGCAGGACGCGTCATTAATAACTGGTTGTGTTTCTGCTCATCTTCTTTGCCCGGAGTTGCCACTAATGGGAAGTCGCCAATCTCAAGAGAAGTACAGTCAGCAGTCAGACCTGTTTTCACTCTTGCGGAAACAGTAGGACCTAAATCACGTCCGATAGCAGTTGCACCTACTAACATAATCTCCGGTTTGTACTCATTGATGACAGATGCCAGTGCGTGTGCATAAGGTTCTGTTCTGTACTCCTTTAATTCCGGATCATCTACAACGATAACTCTGTCTGCACCGTACTCTGCTAACTGGTCTGCGAGACCTTTTACTTCAGAGCCAATCAAAACAGCAGTAACATCAGTACCTAAATCTTTTGCTAAGTCTTTGCCTTTTCCAAGTAATTCAAATGCAACGCCATCTAATACGTTATCTACCTGCTGAGCAAAGACAAATACTCCTTTATATTCTTCTAAAGCCATTTTATTCACCACTTTTCCTTTTTTTATTAGATAATGTGTTTCTCTTTGAATTTACCAATCAAATAGTTTACAGACTCTGTCGGGTCAAGGTTTACTTTCTCACCAGCGCCTTTTGCTACTTTATCAGAAGCCTTTGCAATCTTAGTCGGTGAACCCTTTAAACCTAAGTCAGAATCATCAACATCCTTCAGATCTGCTCTTCCCCAAACGGTAACTTCTTTTTCGCATGCGTCAAAGATGCCACCCGGTGTCATGTAACGTGGAACATTTAACTCAGAAAGAGCTGTAATCAAGCAAGGCATTTTTGTTTTTAACTCATGGTATCTGTCCTCGTACTGACGTTTTACTACAACAGAATCTCCCTCTACCTTGATATCAGCAGCATAGGAAATAACCGGAAGTCCAAGGTGCTCTGCAATCTGCGGACCAACCTGTGCGGTATCACCATCGATAGCCTGACGGCCTGTAATAATTAAATCATAGTCCAGATTACGAAGCGCTCCGGCGATGGTGGTGGAGGTTGCCCATGTATCAGCTCCGCCTAATACCCTGTCTGTTACAAGAACTGCTTCGTCTGCTCCCATTGCCATTGCCTCACGGAGAATCGCATCTGCTTTTGGAAGTCCCATGGTAAGTACGGTAACCTTTGCACCTGTCTCATCTTTAATTCTAAGCGCTGCTTCAAGACCAGCTTTGTCATCTGGATTCATGATAGCAAGCATTGCTGCTCTATCAAGAGTTCCGTCCGGATTGAATTTTACTCCACCCTTTGTATCAGGAACCTGTTTAATACATACTACGATATTCATGTATTTTCACTCCTTATATTTATTATATGTTCGACGCGGAGCGAACTCAAGATGCTGTGCATCTTTCGTGCGCGTTGCGCCCTCAAATGGCTAATAGAAATATTCCGCTCATGCAAGCATGGCTCCATATTTCTATCAGCCATTCTCGCTCCGCTGTATTGCGGCTATTTCAAAAGTGCGCCGGAGATTACCATTCTCTGAACCTCGCTGGTTCCTTCGTAAATCTCTGTAATCTTAGCATCACGCATCATACGCTCTACGTCGTACTCTCTGATATATCCGTATCCACCGAATAATTGAACAACCTCTGTTGTAACAGCCATTGCTGTCTCTGCCGCGAATAATTTTGCTTTTGCAGCCTCTACGGAATATACCTTCTGAGTAGCTTTTGCCATTGCAGCTTTGTAAACTAACATCTGGGCAGCTTCTACTCTGGTTGCCATATCAGCTAATTTGAACTGTGTGTTCTGCTGCTGTGCGATGGAACGTCCGAACTGTTTTCTCTCTTTGGTGTAAGCAATAGCACGCTCTAATGCGCCCTCCGCAATACCAAGAGCCTGCGCAGCGATACCGATACGTCCACCGTCAAGGGTGTGCATTGCGATTGGGAAACCTTTTCCCTCTGTTCCTAAAAGGTTCTCCTTCGGGATTCTGCAATCCTCGAAGATTAATTCGTATGTAGAAGAACCACGGATACCCATTTTTTTCTCTTTTGTACCAAAGGAGAAGCCTGGAGCTCCCTTATCTACGATAAATGCGGAGAAGTTCTTTTTCTTTCTGCCTCTCTTGTCCTCGGTAATGCTTGTGATTGCGATTACAATGTAAACATCTGCAACTTTACCGTTGGTGATGAAACATTTAGAACCGTTTAATACCCACTCGTCACCGTCTAAAACAGCCTTGGTCTGAGCGCCCTGAGCGTCAGTACCGGCGCCCGGCTCTGTTAAAGCGAAAGCACCGATTTTCTCTCCGGTTGCAAGAGCTTTTACATATTTCTGTTTCTGCTCTTCTGTGCCGTAAGTCAAAATCGGATCAATGCAGAGAGAGGTGTGTGCGGAAACAACAACGCCTGTAGTAGCGCAAACCTTAGATAACTCTTCTACACACATGACATAGGTAAGAGGGTCACAGCCCTGTCCGCCATACTCCTTCGGTACCGGGATTCCCATGAAACCGTATTTCTGCATCTTTTTCACTGTCTCCATTGGGAACTGCTCTGTCTCGTCAACTTCCTGTGCCAATGGTTTTACTTCTGTCTCGGCAAATTCTCTGAACAGAGAACGCGCCATTTCATGTTTTTTATCTAAAGCAAAATCCATGATAAAAATTCCTCCATTTACTATTTATTTATCAATATCTGTCTGTTCTTCGGCAGATAAATCTACTGTGCATCCACCGGTGTTTTTGTGCGGTCTGCATTGTATACATAAAAGCCTTTTCCTGTCTTAGCTCCAAGGTTTCCGCCGCGAACCATCTTACGGATTAACGGACATGCACGGTATTTGCTGTCACCTGTTTCATTGTAAAGAACGTCCATGATGGCAAGGCAGATATCAAGACCGATGAAGTCACCTAACTCAAGAGGCCCCATTGGATGGTTTGCACCGAGTTTCATAGCTGCGTCAATACCTGCGATATCAGATACACCTTCCATCTTGATGAAAGCAGCTTCGTTAATCATCGGGATTAAAATACGGTTTACAACAAAACCGGCAGCTTCGTTCACCTGTACCGGTGTTTTTCCGATTTCTTCGGAAATTTTCTTAATAGCTTCTACTGTCTCGGCAGGAGTATTTACACCGGCGATTACTTCGATAAGTTTCATACGGTCTGCCGGATTAAAGAAGTGCATACCTACCATCGGACGGGTAAGTCCGTTTCCAATTTCTGTAATAGAAAGGCTGGATGTATTAGAAGCAAAGATACACTCCGGTTTTGCAATCTTGTCTAACTCAGAAAATGTAGTTTTCTTAACTTCCATATTCTCGAATGCTGCCTCTACGATTAAATCGCAATCAGCGCAAAGGTCTTCTTTTAATCCCGGGGTGATTTTTGCAAGGATGCCGTCAACTGCTTCCTGTGTCATTTTTCCTTTTTCTACCAGTCTTGCGTAACCTTTTTTAATTTTTTCTTTTCCGCCTTCTGCCCACTCCTGTTTGATATCACAAAGAGCTACTTCATAGCCTTCTACCTGAGCAAATGCTTTTGCAATGCCCTGTCCCATAGTTCCTGCACCAATAACACCAACCTTCATGTCGGTTACCTCCTAAAATTTTATTTCATAATTTATATTGCATTTTCCCTCACCTTTTACAGCCAGTTCAAATGCAGGTTATGCTTACATAAACATTCGCCGAAAGAACAGGCTTTGCGCCTGTCCGTCCGGCTGGTTCACTTTTCTTATTCTCTTTCAACGATGGTAGAACATCCCATACCGCCGCCGATACACAGGGTAGCAAGACCTTTCTTCGCATCTCTTTTCTGCATCTCATATAATAATGTAACGAGAATACGGCAGCCGGAAGCTCCTACCGGGTGTCCTAATGCGATAGCGCCGCCGTTTACATTAACTTTGGACATATCAAAGTTTAAGTCTCTTGCAACTGCGATGGACTGTGCTGCAAATGCCTCGTTTGCCTCTACTAAATCCATATCGTCAATGGTAAGACCTGTTCTCTCAAATACCTTTCTGGTAGATGCTACAGGACCAACTCCCATAATCTCCGGTTCTACACCGCCAAGTGCTCCGGCAACCCAGGTAGCCATCGGTGTAACGCCAAGTTCTTTTGCTTTCTCTTCGCTCATTACAACGATTGCTGCTGCACCGTCGTTGATACCGGAAGCGTTACCGGCGGTAACTAAGCCGCCCTCTTTACCGGAACAGCATTTTAAGTTTGCTAAGGTCTCTGCGGTTGTACCGGCACGAGGTCCTTCATCGGTAACGAAATCAACGATTTCTTTTTTCACTTTCACCGGTACAGGAACGATTTCGTCTTTGAATTTGCCCTCAGCCATTGCCTTCTCACATTTCTGCTGGCTGTTTGCTGCAAACTCATCTAACTCCTGACGTGTAATGCCGTATTTATCACAAACGTTCTCTGCTGTAATCATCATGTGGTAATGATTGAAAGCGTCTGTCAACGCATCGTTTACCATGGTATCAATGATGGTCGCATTGTTCATACGATATCCAAAACGGGCTTTTGTCATAGCGTAGGGAGCCATGGACATGTTTTCCATACCGCCGGCCACCACGATGTCTGCCTGTCCTGCTAAAATCTGAGCTGCCGCTTCGTTGACACATTTTAATCCGGAACCACATACAACGTTTAAGGTAACAGCCGGAACTTCAATTGGCAGACCTGCCTTGATAGAAGACTGACGTGCAACGTTCTGTCCCTGTGCAGCCTGGATTACACAACCCATTAATACTTCATCTACCTGCTCCGGTTTTACACCGGCTCTGTTTAATGCTTCTTTGATTACGATTGCGCCTAAATCTGCTACCGGTGTATTGCTTAATGCTCCACCCATTTTACCGATTGCAGTACGACAAGCACCTGCCAAAACTACTTTTTTTGCCATTTTGAATTCTCCTTTCAGCTTTCGCACAAAAACCTGCTTTCTTTGCAGAGGTTTTGTTACCTTTTCGAAATAAATTTGCCGAAAAACGCTGTTAATTTTTTAACAATCTTTCCAAAAAAAATAAATTCTGACTTTTGGTTGGAATTTATCTGTTTTCTTCATATTGTTACAGTATGTAAGTTCTAAACAATCAGCGGTTTTTCTAGCTTTTTTCTACTTTTCTATGCTACCATATTTCATGTTTAATTGCAATAGCTTTCTTCCTTTTCCTCCGCCAAAAATTTTTACACCATACTTTTGCTCTCTTTTTTCACCATTTTCTCCCGTTTTTTTTGTTAAAAATTTATCACACCATTTTCCCTGTTTTGGAAAAAACAGGCAGATTTTTGTATAATTTCAACAAAAATCCGCCTGTTTCTTCTTAATTAATAAAATACATGATTTCCGATGACTGTTCCGGAGATAATACCGTTATTCACCCGGAAGTACAGACATTTTGTAGTAATACTGCCGTTTAACACTTCCTGGGCTGCCCCAAGGCAGCTGCTGCTCACTCCCGCCTCTAACCGGTAAGCCAAACGTCCGCTTGCCACCGGAGAAAACTGTCCGCTCTGGTAAATCACCCCGGATATGGTGTTGGGGAAATAGGAGCTTTTCACCCGGTTCATAATGACGCTTCCCACTGCCATTTTTCCCTCATAGGGCTCACCGCCCGCCTCGCATTCAATGATTGCCCCCAGCAGATAGGCATCGCTGTCCGCCGGAACATAGGTGGTCCCAGAGGTATCTTCCTTCTCCTGTTCCTTAATCTTTGCCAACCGCGCCGCATCTTCCTTCGCTTTTTTTATTTCAAGCTCTTTCTCATACGCCTCCATTTTGGCTATTTTTGCCTCCAGACTCTCCATATCTGCCTCGGCGTCTGCAATTTCGGCACTGGACCGGTTAATTTTATCCCTGGTTTCCGCAATTAAACTGTTGACGGAAGTCTGCTTTTCCTGCATCTGGTTTTCTAATGCCACAAGCTCCGTCAGTTCTTCTTCCAGACTGCTTTTCTGCTCCGCTATCTGCTGCTGCAGTTCCTGATACTGTGCCAGCATTTCCCTGTCATACTGCTGCACTTCAGAAGCGTATTCCGTCCGGTTTAAAAATTCTGCAACGGATTCGGACTCCAACAGCATCTCCCAGATTGTGGTACTGCTGTTTTCATACATGTACTGTATCCGGATTTTCATCGCCTCATACTGCTCTGCCGATTGTTCCTCCGCTGCCGCCAACTGCTGCTTTGCCGTCTCAATATCCTGCTCTTTCGTATCAATCTCCGTTTCCAGCCGGTTCATGGATGACACAATCTCATTCAGCTGGCTGTTTAACCCGCTAAGGTCTGTTTCCAAGGCCTGTTTTTCGTCGTTTAAGCTGTCGACCTGCTCTTCTGTCTCTTCTTTCTGTTTCTGTAAATCTGTAATTTTATCTTTGGTGTTGTCGATTTCCTTCTGTGTTGCGGCGGCATAAGATGTATTCACCACAAGCATACAAAAAACCAGTATAATGCCACACCATTTTTTCCTACCGTTTTTTTTCATC
Organism: Lachnospiraceae bacterium; assembly: GCA_021770785.1. Lineage (GTDB taxonomy): Bacteria > Bacillota > Clostridia > Lachnospirales > Lachnospiraceae > Roseburia. Next base: position 57,861 of record JAETQH010000016.1, on the reverse strand, counting down.
CCTGTCTGCCCCTACTCTTTCTCTGCCGTTTCTTCTCTCCGATATCGTAACAGTTTAGCCTTCCCCGTGCCTTGGGGGTCAGATAGCGCTATCCGGAATCCCAAGGCACAGGAAGGGACTGAACTGTTACCTGATATCCAAATTCTGCCTGATATTCGATTGTATTTCAGCCTTTGATATGTTATTATAACATATATATCGTATATTCTGCAATTATGGGATTTCAGAGACAGGTTCGGAATATTTTTATTGACCATGACAGGAGGCGTGACTATGCAATTTGTAAAAACAGCTGATTTAAAACCCGGTATGCGCTTAGCAAAACCTATTTACAACAAGATGGGTGTATTGCTGTATGAGAGGAACACAAACCTGACCGTTCAGGGTATTAACAGTATTGAGAATTTCGGTTTAATTGGTATCTTTATTCTTGAGCCTGCGGAACCGGTTCCCCCTCTTACCAGGGAAGATTTGGAGTTTGAGCAGTTCCAGACCATTTATATGTTTAAAATAAAGGAAAATTTAGACCGTCTTCAGGCAAACCAGCCTCCGGTGTCACTGTTAGCTTTAGTGAAAGATATCCAGTCCCACTATGGTGTACTAGACCACAAGATGAATTTTGCACAGAATCTCCGCAGTTCCGCCGATTTTGTGTATAAGCATGCCATCAGTGCGGCAATTCTCTGCGCACTGATTTCTAACCAGATGCGCATTCCCGAACAGGAACAGGCGGCGCTGATTACTGCAGCTTTACTCTATGATTTCGGCTATCTTTATATTCCCCAGTCTGTGTTAGATAAGGGTGACGATTTAACGGATGACGATAAGGAGTTTATCCAGTTAAACTTAGAGCGCGGATATGAAACACTGCGTCCGCAGTACCAGAATTTCGGGTTGCCGGAGCCGTCTTTAGAGATTATCCAGCAGGTGATTTTCCGCAACAGCACCTCCTTAAAGATTAAAGAACCCTCAAAGAACGTAAAGCTCTTAACCGATATTTTACGGGCAGCGGATAAATTTGACCGCCTGACTGCCATGAACATTAATAAAGCTCCTATTTCTGAGGTTGCCGCCATGGCACAACTCCGCAAACAGAGGGGCGCCTACAATCCTCTGGTTTTAGCTGCTCTGGCAGAATGTATCCATATTCTCCCCACCGGTGCCTGCGTAGACCTTTCCGACGGCGAAAAGGCTCTGGTTCTGGTGGAAAACCCTGCGGACTTTACACGTCCTATGATTTTGAAGTTCTCCAACAACTTAATCTATGACCTCAGCGACCCCGCCATCCACAAGGGCCTAAAGGTGGTGGATATCATGAAAACCATGGATAACCGCATTGCCATCGACGAGCACACCTTAGAGCATTTTGTAGCGGACTCTTACATAAAGGAAACCGCAGACCGTTTCCGCAAGAGGAAATTAGAGGCCGCCCAGCGCAGGCAGAATAAAATCCAGAAGAAAGCGATGGATTCTCTGATAAACAGTGCGGAGGTACTTACGGAAGAGGACGAAGAAAAAACGTTGAAAAACCCCCGGAAGAAAATGAAGCTGCTATAAATTTTCTTTTTGAGCCGGGTCATTCCAGCCAGATAATCAGGCTATTCCACGCCAGAGGAATCAGCCCGCCCACCATAACCGCATACGCAATTCCAAAGATGATATTCTGCCCGCAAATCAGCGTACCGAATATCATCTGTTCTACACAGGCAATCAGCACAATTTTCTTTAAAAATTGTGCCAGATACCCGATACGTACCAATTTTACCTGCCGGATGTCTAACGGCAGGTATTTGATTTTTTTCAGGTAAGAAACCGTTTTTCCCTGCTCCTTCAGATTCCTGTAACTAGCGAGATAGCCCATGGGACTGATGACTGCCGTCCACAGCAGCACCGTAATTGCAATACTCCGCTCGTCTTTCTCTAAGCATATCTCTGGAGGCAGAAACAGAAGTAAAACACTGATGCCGATATAAAACCATTTTACGATCTGGAGCATGGCGCTGTCCTCACGGTACGTTATGAGTTTTTCGTCCATCCGCCGGATAATTTCCCGCTGTTTCCTTTTTTCCTGCCGGCATGCTTTTCTGTCCCGCTTTTCATTTATCAGCAGTTTCTTTTCGCCTGGTTGGTTTTCCTGCTGACATGCTTTTCTGTTCCACTTTTTATTCATAAGCACAATCTTCCTCTTCTGTCCTTACTGCTTTTTTCTGCATCGATTTCTCTACATCAGTCTTTCTGTAGTTTTCTTAAAAGTTCTGTAATTCCACTATCCGGACTGCATTCTTGCAAGCATTGCCTGCCTCCCCAAAGGAAACCAATTTTCCCTCCTCTAAGATAGCCACATAATCCATTTTCTGAGAAATTTCGGTTTCGATATGGCTTGTCATCAAAACGGATGCCTGCTCTGTCCCGATAATCTCATGGAGTATCCCGAAAAATTCCCGCCGGAATACCGGATCCATTCCGGCAGTTGCCTCGTCCAACAGATAAAGCACGCTGCCGTGCGCCATGGCAAAGGCGGTCTGGAATTTGATAAATTCTCCCCGGGACAGCTTTCCTACCTTTTGTCCCGTAGCAACGCCCATCCGGTTCATCTGCGCTAAAAAAATTTCCATATCCCATTTTTCATATGCCATACCGAAAATCTCGCCGTTCTGCCGTGCCGTATAATCAAGCAAAAAAGGATTTTCCTCGGAAACAAAGCCAATCTGCTGCATGGTTTTTCCATAATCCGCCCGGATGTCCTCCCCGTTTAAGCGGATTGTTCCGCTATACTGCTTTTTTCTGCTCACCATGCACTCCAGCAGCGTGGTTTTCCCTGCTCCGTTTTTCCCTGCCAATCCCATAAGATACCCTGCCGGAAGAGAAAAGCTGATATCCGAAAGAAATTTCTTTTTTCCAATCCCTGACACATGTTCCAGTTCCAATAGCATTTCTGCTCCTCCTTTTTTACAACAGATATCATTTTCTTTTGCCCTAACTTCCCCGCATTTTCGTCTCAGGTACTTTCATACAGGGTCTGTGTCATTTCCAACAGCTCCTCACAGGAAATTCCTGCAGATTTTGCGGCTGTTATCAACTCTCCCAACCGTTCCTCTAACAGCATCAACTGCTTTTCTTTCAGATAATCTGTGTTGTATTCGCAGACATAAAAGCCCTTTCCAGGCGCCGAGCGAATCAGTCCCTCCTTTTCCAGTTCCTCATATGCCCGCTTCGTGGTAATGACGCTGACCTGCAGTTCCCCCGCCAGCCCACGGATGGAGGGCAGCGCCTCCCCTGCGGTAAGCTCACCGGAAACTATGGCATTTTTCAGTTGGTTAACAATCTGCTCATAGATTGCCATGGTGCCCTGAGGCTGTATCACAAGTTTCATTCCGATGTCTCTTATCCTTTCCTGTTTCTGACAGTTTCCCGCCCTGCTGCGGTTTCATAGACTATTCCCATTTTCAACTTTTTTTTCCAAAAACTCAGCACCTTAAGGAGCAACGGCAAATCCACTGCAAAAAGCACTGTCGGGTATAATACTTTTTCTGTAAAACTACAGGGTTCCGGCCAAAAAATTCTGCTTATCAACACCCAAAACTCAATCATAAAAATAATCAGCGTTCCCCCTTCCCACCATTCCCAGGTAGTTGTCAGCGTACCTGTACTGCCTATGGTTCTTTCCTGCATGGCTGTTGCCAAGATAATCATAATGCTCAAACCCAGCGCCAAAAGCAGCAAAAAGGAGGAATATTTTCCCAGAAAAGCCAGTACGGCAGCCGCCAACAATTCTATCAGGAGTGAAATACCTATTTTTATTTCAAGTGTCCTTTTCAGATAACCTCTGCGTTCCTCTTCCGTCATGGGGCATAGGCACATGATTTTGGGCAGACGGATTGGATGTAGCGGTAAGGAAAACAGATGAAACAGCAGCGGCAGCATCAGGAGAAAATACGCTCCGATATTTTTCGGAGAGCGTGAAAAATTCCCCAAAAGGCTAAACGGCAGAAAGGTTACGGAATAGAGAAAAAACCACCAGTTATTTCCCTGATAACACTCTTCTATCCTTCCCCAGCGGAAGGCCGCAAAATATTCCTGTAATAGCTTTTTTATCATCTTTTTCAACCTTTTCCCCTCTTTGTCATAAAATACATGATTTCCTCTATGGAAGGCACTGTCACAGTCAGCTCCCTGTCATATATATTCCGGTTTCTGTGGCGGATCAGCGCCCTTGTTCCGTAAGCAGTTTCTTCCATATAAATAATGCTTTCTTTGGGGAGCAGCTTTAATTTGTAAGTCTCACCAACCAGCAGACGGTACTGCTGCCGCAGTGTCTCAATATCCTCGGCAAGCAGAAGCTTTCCTTTTTCCAGATAGACGATGTAATCTGCCATCCGGTCTAAATCCTCGGTGAGGTGAGTGGCTAAAATCACACTGTTTGTCCCATCAGCAATAAATTCCTTTAGAATGGAAAAGAACTCCCTGCGAAATTCCGGATCAAAATTTCCGGTAGGTTCATCTAACACCAACAGCTTCGGGTGATGTGCCAGCGCAAAGGCAAGCTGGAATTTTAATTTTTCTCCTTTGGAAAGTTCACTGAATTTTTTAGCCGGACACAGTGCAAAGCGGGAAAGATATTGGCAAAGCAGCGGTTCATCGTAGTTTTGATAATATTTTCCGTACTGTCTGGCGTTGTGCAGCAGGGTGTCATAACCGTCAAACAAATCCTCGGCAAGCACGGTTCCTATCTTTTCTAAGATTTCTTTCCGGTCTGTGTCATAGGTTTTCCCCTCTATGGAAAGGCTCCCACCGTCGGGTCGGTATAAACCCAATATCAGGTGCAGTAGCGTGGTTTTCCCGGCTCCGTTTAAACCGATAAGCCCCATGATATAGCCCGGCGGAAGTTCAAAGGAAATCTGTTCTAGATGAAATGCGCCGAGACGCTTGCTGATATTTGTCATCTTTAGCATGTCCTGTCCCTCCTGTTCATATACTGTATATAATTATATATACAGTATATGAACAGTTTTGTCAAGGGGTTATTACGAAAAAACGGCCATACCCCGCAGTTGGGATATGACCGTTTTTCTGTCTGTCGACGTTCCGCCAATGTTTTGTTTTTAACCTTCAATAGGAATATATTTTTTATCCTCTACCTGAGGTCTCGCTTCTTTCTTCGGCACAAATACTTTCAGGATACCATCTTCAAATTTTGCTTTGATATCCTCCTGCTCCACAGTTTCTCCCACATAGAAGTTTCTGCTGCAGGTTCCGTAATAACGCTCTCTGCGGATATATTTGCCGTTATCATCTTTCTGGTCGTTTGATGTATTGGTTTCTGCTGAGATGGTCAGATATCCGTCTTTCAGCTCCGCCTTTACATTCTCTTTCTTACAGCCCGGAAGGTCGATATCCAGTTCAAATCCGTTGTCGCTTTCCTTCACATCGGTTCTCATAATGCCTGCTGTCATATTCTGATATCTGGCAGAGGTATTTGCCGGACGTGCAAAATCGTCGAAAAAATCATCAAATAAACTTTCTCCAAAAATACTAGGTACTAACATAAGTCATTCCTCCATTCTTATACACGCGGCATATCAGCCGTCTGACTACTGGTTTCTTGTGGTTTTGATTTTAAAACTCTGTGGAAATTTCTTTTCCCTTCGTTTGATTATGTTATACCACTATTATTAGCACTCGTCAATGGGGAGTGCTAATAATTTAGAAATAGTTTATAAATTTTAGATTTTGTTATTTTTGCAAAAAAACAGCAGTACCGCATCTAAGCAATACTGCTGTTTCCGTTTCTCTTAAATATTCTTCACCTTTGCAATATCAATGGGCGTCAATGTGTCGGTGGCAGTCTCTAGGCTGCGTGCCAGCGCATTGGCGGTATCCATCGCCGTGATACAGTAAACGCCTGTCTCGATGGCATTCCGGCGGATTAAGAAACCGTCCCTGCTCTTATCCCCATTTCCCTGGGTTGGCGTATCAATCACAAGGTCAATCTTATGTCCTAAGATTAAGTCCATCACATTGGGGGACTCCTGGGAAATTTTATTGACCCGAAGGGCATTTACGCCGTGCTCCTGCAAATATTTCGCCGTGCTTCTGGTGGCGTAAATCTTATAGCCCAACGCCTCAAAACGTTTTGCCACATCCACTGCCTCCGGCTTGTCCGCGTCTTTCACGGTCATAATCATCTGCTTATACTTCGGCAGCGTCACGCCTGCTCCTAAGAACGCCTTGTAAAGGGCTTCGTTAAAATTGGTGGCGATACCCAAACACTCTCCGGTGGATTTCATTTCCGGTCCTAAGGAAATTTCTGCACCGCGCAGCTTCTCAAAAGAGAACACCGGCATCTTGATGGCAATATAATCTGCCGTCGGCGCTAAGCCCGGCTCATAACCAAGTCCGCGGATGGTATTGCCGATGATAACCTTAGTTGCCAAATCTACGATAGGAATACCTGTTACTTTACTGATATACGGCACAGTTCTTGAGGAACGGGGGTTTACCTCAATGACATACACTTCCTCGTCCATGGCAATAAACTGAATGTTAATCAGTCCCACCACATGAAGCGCCTGCGCCAGACGTTTGGTGTATTCCACAATCGTCTCTTTTACATGGTCGCTGATGGTTGGTGCCGGATATACGGAAATACTGTCACCGGAATGCACACCGGTACGCTCAATATGCTCCATGATACCCGGAATTAAAATATCCGTTCCGTCGCAGACCGCATCGACCTCGATTTCTTTTCCCTGTAAATACTTGTCTACCAAAATCGGGTGATCCTGGGCAATCCGGTTGATGATTCCGATAAACTCTTCAATTTCCTCATCATTAAAGGCAATCTTCATGCCCTGTCCGCCAAGCACGTAAGACGGCCTTACCAGTACCGGATAACCCAGGCGGTTTGCTACCTCTTTTGCCTCTTCTGCGGTAAATACCGTTCCCCCGGCAGCCCTGGGGATTTGGGTCTGCTCTAAGATTTTATCAAATAACTCCCTGTCCTCTGCAGCGTCCACGTCCTCCGCCTTTGTTCCAAGGATTTTCACGCCCATTTTCATCAGGCTTTCCGTCAGCTTGATGGCGGTCTGTCCGCCGAACTGGACAACAGCGCCGTCCGGTTTTTCCAGCCTTACAATGTTCTCCACATCCTCCGGGGTTAAAGGCTCAAAATAAAGTTTGTCAGCAATATCAAAGTCGGTGGAAACCGTCTCCGGATTGTTGTTGACGATGACGGTCTCCCAGCCTTCCTTGGCAAACGCCCAGGTACAATGTACGGAGCAATAGTCGAACTCGATCCCCTGTCCGATACGGATAGGACCGGAGCCAAGCACCAGCACTTTCTTCTGGGGTTTGGTTTCCGCCGCCTCATTTTCACTGCCAAATACGGAATAATAATAAGGTGTGGTTGCCTCAAATTCTGCGGCACAGGTGTCTACCATCTTATAGGCTGCCACAATGCCGTTTTCATAACGCATATCGTGAATTTCTTTTTCTGTTTTTCCGGTAAGGCTTGCAATCACATTGTCCGGAAACTCGATACGTTTTGCCTCTTTTAATAATTCCACAGTCAGCGGCTGATTCTTTAAGTTTTCTTCCATCTCTACCAGAATTGCCAGCTTGTCAATGAACCATTTATCAATCTTAGTAATTTCATGAATAGTATCGTAGCTCATTTTCCGGCGCAGCGCTTCGGCGATTACCCAGATTCTTCTGTCATCCACCACCTCTAACTGCTCTTTTATCTCATTGTCGGAAAGCCCTGTAAAATCGTAGGACATTAAGCTGTCCACATGCTGCTCTAAGGAACGGATTGCCTTCATGAGAGCTCCTTCAAAGTTATTACAGATACTCATAACCTCTCCGGTTGCTTTCATCTGGGTTGTCAGCGTTCTCTTTGCTGTGATAAATTTATCAAAAGGAAGTCTCGGAATTTTTACCACACAGTAATCAAGCATGGGCTCGAAGCTGGCGTAGGTTTTTCCGGTAATGGCGTTTTTGATTTCGTCTAAGGTGTAGCCTAATGCAATTTTTGCCGCTACCTTTGCAATGGGATATCCGGTTGCCTTGGACGCTAACGCAGAGGAACGGGATACACGGGGATTTACCTCGATCACGCAGTATTCAAAGCTCTCCGGGTGCAGTGCGTACTGTACGTTACAGCCTCCGGTGATATTTAATTCAGAAATAATGTTTAAGGCAGAGGTACGGAGCATCTGGTATTCCTTGTCCCCTAAGGTCTGGGAAGGAGCCACTACAATGGAGTCACCGGTATGTACGCCTACCGGGTCAATATTTTCCATATTACATACGGTGATGCAGTTGCCGCCTGCGTCACGCATTACCTCGTACTCAATCTCTTTCCAGCCTGCGATACAGCGTTCCACCAATACCTCTCCCACGCGGGAAAGACGGAGACCGTTGGTCAAAATTTCCACCAATTCTGTCTCATTGTGGGCAATCCCGCCGCCGCTGCCTCCAAGGGTAAATGCCGGACGGAGTACCACCGGATAACCGATAGTATTGGTGAATTTGATACCGTCCTGCACATTGTTCACCACCTGGGACGCCGCACAGGGCTCACCGATTTTTTCCATGGTATCTTTAAACGCCTGACGATCCTCTGCCTTGAAAATAGTCTCCGCCGTAGTACCGATTAATTTTACGCCGTATTTTGCTAAGATACCCTTTTCCTCTAATTCCATACCAAGGTTTAACCCCGCCTGTCCTCCTAATGTGGGCAGCACGCTGTCGGGCCTTTCCTTTGCGATAATCTGCTCTAAGACAGAAACCGTAAGGGGCTCGATGTAAACCTGATCTGCAATATCTTTATCTGTCATAATGGTCGCCGGGTTAGAGTTTACCAGAACTACCTCCACGCCCTCTTCCTTTAAAGAACGGCATGCCTGCGTTCCCGCATAGTCAAACTCTGCAGCCTGTCCAATGACAATGGGCCCGGATCCGATTACTAATACTTTCTTTATATCCTGATTTCTTGGCATTTTCTTCCTCCTAAACTTTTTCAAACACCGAAATTCTTTCAAAAATTAAGAGCCTCTGCTCCCCCAGATTTTCTACACACCGAAAGAATTTCCCACAGGAAATTCTTTCAAAAATTAAGAGCCTCTGCTCCCCCAGATTTTCTACACACCGAAAGAATTTCCCACAGGAAATTCTTTCAAAAATTAAGAGCCTCTGCTCTTAATTTTTTGACATCATATCGATAAACCTGTCAAACAGATATGCTGAATCCTGGGGACCGGGGCAGGCTTCCGGGTGAAACTGCACGGTAAAGATATTTTTGCCTACATACTCAAGCCCCTCGTTGGTTCCGTCATTGACGTTAATAAATGCCGGCTTTGCCACATTGGGGTCCAATTTGTCGGTGTCCACCACGTAACCGTGATTCTGGGAAGAAATGTATACCCGGTTGGTTTTTAAGTCCTTCACCGGATGGTTTCCTCCGCGGTGGCCGTACTTCATCTTGTGGGTATCTGATCCAGTGGCAAGTGCCATGAGCTGATGTCCTAAGCAGATAGCGAAAATCGGTGTATCGGAGTCATACAATTTCTTAATCTCTGCAATGATTTCCTTACACTCCTTCGGGTCGCCAGGACCGTTGCTCAGCATAATTCCATCCGGATTGGTGGAGAGAATTTCTTCCGCTGTGGTATGTGCCGGATAAATGGTCACCTCACAGCCCCGTTTATTTAAAGACCGGGCAATATTATTTTTCGCACCCAAATCGAGGAGCGCTACCTTTTTGCCTTTGCCCTTTAATACTCGTTTTTCCTCACAGGTCACTTTATCAACGACATTTCCAGTGGTGTATGCCTTTAACTTGGGAATAATTTCTTCTAAATTATAGTTCTCATTGGTGGTAATCATACCGTTCATCGTTCCTTTTTCCCGGAGGATTTTGGTCAGCGCCCTGGTATCGATTCCCGCAATGCCCGGAATATCATATTTTTTCAGGAAATCCTGAATGGTGCCCTCCTCACGGAAGTTGCTTGGCATTCTTGACAATTCCCTCACAATATATCCGTCCGGCCATGGTCTGCCGGACTCCATATCCGGTGTAATACCATAATTTCCGATTAACGGATAAGTCATTACCACTGCCTGTCCTGCATAAGATGGGTCTGTCAAAACCTCTAAATATCCGGTCATGGAAGTGTTAAATACGATTTCACTAATCACTTCCCTGGTAGAACCGATACTGGTTCCGGTAAATACATTCCCGTCTTCGAGTATTAAATGAGCTTTCATTCCTTTCCCTATCCTTTCACCTTTTTTCCAAAAAAAAAAACGTCACCGTTTTTTCTTACTTTCTTTCAATATTACGATTATTCGCAATCCGCTTCACTTCTTGCTCACAGAAACAAAATAGACCAGCCTATTTTGTTTCTAAATTGTAAAAAGTGTATCATATCGACAGCTATTTTGCAACCTTTTTGCCGAAACAAATAATGTATAATTTTTATACATTACTGCATAAAAATTATACATTATGGACAAAGGAAACTTACACCTCATTTTCCACCCTCGTATCATAATAATCCTTCATGGTGTAGCGTTCCTCTGCCGCCAGATGATATAGTGTAATTCCTGCAATCACGCTAAAAGAGGCTGCCAACGCTGCCGCTGTCACACAAAGTACCGCCCTGGCGCTGACTTTTTTCTTCTGATATGTTACCCTCAGCCGGCCTCTTTCGTTTTTCTGCTGTAAGATTTCCGACTGTTTTTCTCCGGATATATTGTTCAAATCTGCCGCTATCTGCACTGTCGGCTGCACATTCGGCATATTTTGCATTTGCGGCATCATGCCCACATTAGGAGCGCTTTGCTGTGGGGGCTGCGCTGTCCCGATATTCGGCATATTCTGCACCTGGGGACACAGCCTGCACTCTAAAAGCACACTGCCGTTTCCCTCTGTCCCCATCGGTGCCACCCCAAAGCCCCTCTTGTAAAAATACGGCGCCAGTGTCACCGGGGTCACTTCGATGGTTACCTGGGGCAGGTGTAATGCGGCTGCCTGATTCCGCATGGCATTTAACAGAAGAAGCCCCATACCCCGATGCTGACAATCCGGGCGGACGTACAGCATTGTGATACGCCCGTCCTTCTGCATTGCACCTACTGCACAGAGTGCGCCCTCCCGGAATACGCCCCAGAGAAATAAATTTCCGGTATTTCCCTCCTGCCAGAGCCGTTCCGGCGTCACTTCATTGTAAAACCTGTCGATTTCCTCCTTAGAGCGGATAGCATTAGACATTCCTGCCACAAACGCCTCCCTCGCCACATTTACCGCCCACTGTATTTCATTGCCATACAACACTCTTACTTCCGTCATCCCTGTCTGTCCTTTCCGCCTGCTTTCTCAAAGATTCCTGAACCATGTTACTGATATTGTAACACACTCTTTGGACTACTTCCACCCAATCTGCATTTTCACCGCAATACTTTGCTAAAAGCGAGAGCCACAAACAACGCCCCACCCAGCCAGGAAATGTCCGTTTCCCGCTTTAATGCTGCCTGCATTCCAATGGCACTCCCCGCTTTGACTGCAAGAAATCCCACCAGAAAATTACATAGAATGGTAAACGGTACATTGATATTTAAAAGCCCGGCAGAAAGACCTCCCACCAGTCCGTCCATGGACATTGCCAGTGCAAAAAATACCGCCTCCGAGACAGACATCACGGAAGAATGGTCCCTGTCTGCCATCACCGGATTGTTATAAATACTTAAAATAAAATTTAACTGTGAAAACGTAATTTTCACCCGTTTACACAAAAACTTATGTTTCTTGATATATCTTTTGATTACATATTCTATTAATTTAAAAATCCCCACCAGAAACAATCCCAGAAAGCACAGGATTTCCGTATAAGTCTCCTTTATCACTCCCTCTAAAAAACTGCCTGCTAAAAGGGATAACAGAAGCACCCCGCTGCAGATGCCGCTGATGGTAAACGCCGAAGCATTTTTTATTTGAATTTTTTCCGTCCCACATGCCACACATGCCAAAAATACATCTAAGGAAAGTGCGATTACGAGAAGAACTGTCTGCACATTATTTACCTCAAAATCCTCTCTTCTTTCTATCATATTCAGTTTACCGATTTTTGCTTTTCGACACATTTTTAAGAAAAATGAAAATTTCCTCTTGACCCTGACGTTACGTCATAGCTTATGATACAATCACACGGTGTCTTAGACCAACGTGAAAGGAATGAATCTAACCATGAAAACAGTAAATGAAATCAGCAAACTCACAGGTGTAAGTGTGCGCACGCTTCACTACTATGATGCCATCGGTCTGTTACACCCAACAGAAACCACCGGGGCAGGCTACCGGCTGTATGACGATACAGCCCTCTGCCGTTTGCAAAACATTCTAATGTTCCGCGAGCTGCAATTTCCGCTAAAAGAAATCAAAAAAATACTCGACAGCCCGGTTTTTGACCCCAAAGAGGCTTTAAGCCAGCAAATCCACCTGCTGGAATTGCAAAAAAAACATATCGAGGAACTGATTGCCTTTGCCCGTGAAATAAAAGAAAAAGGAGTAAGAACTATGAATTTTGAAGCATTTAGTAAAAATGAAATGGAACAGTATGCAAGAGAGGTGACGGAAAAGTGGGGCGCTACCAAAGCATATGAGGAATACCAGGAAAAAGCAAAGCAGAAAAGCAGTGAGGAATTTGAGGAAACGGGAAAGAAGCTGATGGGAATCTTTGCCGAAATCGGGAAGATGAAAGACCTTTCGCCTGCAGATGCCGCCGTACAGGAAAAGATTGGGACGTTGCAGGCGTTTATCACCGATAATTATTATCGCTGCACACCGGAAATTCTGAAAAGTTTGGGGGAAATGTACGTGGAAGATGAACGCTTCAGAAGAAACATTGACAAAGCGGGCGGAGAAGGGACTGCTACTTTTGTGAGACAGGCACTCCGCATCTATGCTGCAAACAATACAGACGTAGGAAGCCGGAATGAACAGTAGCACGGTATTAGAACCATTATTTCTTTTTGATTATTACTCCGGACGGCCGCATTATCGGTGAAAGCGTCATCAATGAACCACCCGTGATTTTGCTTTCGAAAATCTAAATCTTCACCGTTTAGAGTTAGACGTCTATTCTTTCAATCCCAAGGCAGAGAGCGTCTATCGAAAAGCCGGTTTCAAGCAGGAAGGCGTTCTCCGTGATGCCATTATGGATGGAACTAATTATGCGGATGACATACTAATGTCCATTTTAGAGGACGAATGGAAAATACTCAAGGGACTATAGCATCGAAAGAGAACTCCCACCTGGCTTTTTAACGTCAGATGGGAGTTCTCCTTTTTCTTCTATATCCTTACATTTCAAATAAATAGTCTATCATTTTATGTCCTTCTGCTACAAAATTATCTGTGGCTTCTGCTTCCCGCTCGTTGTAGTGCCATGTCTCCTGACGGGGATTTCTGCTGTCGTAGAGCAGATAGGGGACATTGTCTGCGGAGTGGGTACGGATGCAGATGGGGGTTGGGTGGTCAGGTAAGATTACCATGCGGAAATCTTCGCCTGCCGCTTCTAGTCTCTCTACAATCGGTCTGATAATTCTGGAATCCAGATTTTCAATGGCTTTGACTTTTTTCTCCACGCTTCCCTGATGTCCCATCTCGTCCGGCCCCTCTAAATGTACATAGACAAAATCGTAACCGCCCTTGGTGAGTACATCGATGGCCGCCTGGGCTTTTCCCTCGTAGTTGGTGTCAAGACCGCCGTTCGCCCCGTCTACAGTGATAACCTTCATGGAGGTTCCTACGGCAATTCCCTTCAACAGGTCTACGGCGGAAATCATGGCTCCGTTTTTGTGGGTGCGCTCTGTGAAAGGATACAATGCGGGTTTCGTTCCCGCTCCCCAGAACCAGCAGGAATTTGCCGGATTCAATCCCTTTTTCTTACGCTCGATATTAATAGGATGATCCACCAGAATATCGTAGCTTTTCTTCATCATATTGCGAAGAACTTCATTCTCCGGCAGCTTATCGCCGATTTTCTGCCCTAATACATCATGGGGCTGCACTAAATCCACCACCTCGCCATTTTCCCAGATGAAACAGTGGCGGTAGCTGGTTCCCACATAAAAATGATAGATGTCTGTCTCTAATTCTTTTTTGACTGCCTCTAACAATACGGCACAGTCCTCCGTGCTGATTTCGCCGGAACTGTGGTCAATGATGGTACGGTCCTCGTAATTTTCCTCTTCCTCGGAAAGAGTTACAATGTTGCAGCGGAGAGCGATATCCGTGTCTTTCATGGGAACGCCGATGGAAAGCGCCTCAAGGGGTGAACGACCGGAATAAAACTCTCTTGGGTCGTAGCCTAATACAGAGAGATTTGCCGTATCACTGCCCGGCTTCATTCCGTCCGGTATGGTATGTACCATGCCGATTTCCCCTTTCGACGCCAACTCGTCCATTTTCGGGGTGTCTGCATATTCCAGGGGCGTCTTTCCTCCCAGACTCTCGATGGGGCGGTCTGCCATTCCGTCACCTAATATTACCAAATATTTCATGTCAATTCTCCATTTCCGCAGGACTTTCTCTTTTTCCGGCAAAGCTGCGTATGTCCTGCAGACGCAGACCTTGTTCTGTCAATCCGAATGTCCTGTCTCGTTATCTTATGCAACACGAATAGTCTGCACTACCGTTCCAAGCGCATCTGCCTTCTGCTCAAATTCTGCCTCTGTCATGCTCTCTGTCACAAAGCCCAGTTCCCCGGTAACGCCCTCTGCACTGACATAGGTTACGCTGCCAAAGGTGTTTTCCACTGCTGCTTTATCCTCCCCCGTTACCCGCACAAAGAACCGGTTCACGGATTTTTTATAGTCCACTAACTCTAATTTCTTAGAACTCCATTCCACCGGAATATTCATATCCAGATGTTTTGCCATCTCCACAATATCGGCAACCACTGCACTTGCCGTCGGAAGCTTTCCTGCACCACTGCCGTAGAACATTGCATCTCCCAACACATTGCCATGTACAAAAATGGCGTTAAATACGTCGTTGACACTGTAAAGCGGATGTGTCTTTGGCAGTAAATACGGCGCTACCATTGCCACATAGCCGTCCCCCGTCTTTTTGCTGGAAGCTAACAGCTTGATGGCTCTTCCCATTGCCTTGGCATATCTGATATCCGTTGCGGTAATTTTGGTAATACCCTCGGTGTGAATATCCTCAAAATCCACCTGCTGTCCGCAGACTAAAGAGGTTAAGATTGCGATTTTACGGCAGGCATCATAGCCCTCAATATCCGCTGTCGGGTCTTTCTCCGCATATCCCTTTGCCTGGGCATCCTTTAACACGTCCGCAAACTCAGAGCCTTCCTCTGTCATTTTTGTCATCATATAGTTGGTAGTACCATTGACAATTCCGGTAATTTCCTCAATTTCATCTGCGGTCAGGCAGGAATTTAACGGACGGATAATGGGGATACCTCCGCCGACGCTTGCCTCAAACATAAAGTTTACATTTTTTTCCTTCGCAAGGGCAATCAGTTCCGCTCCCTTGACCGCTACTAACGCCTTATTAGATGTGGTCACATGCTTTCCTGCTTCTAACATCGCTTTCACAAAAGTATAGGCAGGCTCCACACCTCCCATGGTTTCCACCACGATTTTTACCTCTGTATCCTCTGCAATCGCTTTATAATCATGAACGATTTTTTCCTGCACCGGTTCCCCCGGAAAATCACGGAGGTCTAAGACATATTTTATCTCAATCCCTTCGCCCACACGTTTCGCAATGCTGCCCTGATTGATCTCCAACACTTCCATAACGCCGGAACCGATGGTTCCGTATCCCATAATCGCTGCTTTTATCATAATTTTCCTCCTGGTTAATAGATATCACTCTGGCAAACTATTCACGTGCCAAAATCTTTACATAATGTATCCCGTCCTGCTCCTCAATCCGTGCCACCATTTCCGCAACATCTCCGGTCTGGGGCAGCACATCCACACTTAACGTTAAAGACGCAATCCCGTTAATGGGGATACTCTGATGAATGGTCAAGATATTGGCATGAAACTCCGCAATGGTCTTTAACACCACCGACAACAGCCCCGGCTCATCCTCTAACTGAATCACCATAGTAATGGTTTTCCCTCTCGCCGTCTCGTGGAACGGGAAAATATCATCCTTATATTTATAAAAAGAACTTCTGCTGATTCCCACTTTCTCTGTGGCTTCCTGCACCGAAGCAATCTTTCCGGAATCGATAAGTCTCTTTGCCTCTACCACTTTTAAAAGAACCTCAGGCACTGCCTTTTCTTTCAAAACAAAATATTGGCATTTTTCTTTCATGTTCACAACTCAGCCTCTTTCCCTCTTATTTTGCCGTTTTTCTTTTCGCTTTCCTTTATGTATTACATTTTTTACATTGTGTTTGTTGCACACCAACATTTGTCCTCATGAGGAAGATAATAACATAAAGAGGCTGCAGACGCAACCTCTTTTCTTCCATGTTAATCATAACTTTTTTTCATATAAGCTATAATACCTATGTACCAATGTCATGCCTGCTTATCAACGGCGCAAAACACTAGTACAGCGTTGCATTAGAATTTCCTGCCGGAACCACCGTGGCTTCTGCCGCTGCTGCTGTGGTGGGTCGTACTCCTGCCGCTGTTGCTATGGGAGCTTCCCCCGTCTCCGTTATTCTGCGGAATTTTGCGGTGGGTAACGGCAGTGTTTACCAGCATGTCACTGCTGTCTTTTAAATCCATACTGCTAAACTGCCGGAAGTCATACTCATAATTTCCGAATTTCAGCCGGTATTTCCCTACAATGCCGCCAAAGACTACCCCAAAAACTCCAACAGCGATGGCTGCCGCTATCAGCGCCTCCCAAAGGGTAATACTGTGGTAAACGGAAATCTCTCCGGTTTCTTCATCATAATTATACTGATTTTCCGGAATGCCTCTCTCATAGTATTCCGCCGCACCGTCTATCATAGCGCCCAGACAATCCGCATAATAACCCTCAGTGATTTCCCCGTAAGCCTCATCCAGTATGTAATCCAGCCTCTCATCTGTCAGGTAACGGATTGCCTCTCCGCAGGCGGAAAGGTAGATTTCCCGGTTATCCATATCAATTAATGCAGCCACACCATCCTCTTGTTCCGTAGAATGACTGTCAAAAAAATCATCTGCGTATGCCGCAGCACTCTTTCCTCCGGCATCATCGGTGGTTACCGCATAAATATTCCATCCGGTGGTTTCCATCAATGCACCGATTTTCTCATCCAGGGCATCCATTTCCTCATCCGTCAAAAGTTCTGCCTCATCATAGACATTCCCCTTCTGCGCCGCAAAAACAGCATTTTCCATAGAAAAGCCATTCACTTGCAGGGAAAACAGCAGCAAACTGATGCCTAAAAACCACTGTCTCACTCTTTTTCTCATAAGAAAAACCCTCCTATCAACGCCAGCACTAAGGCTGCTGCTGCGCACACCGCGCTCACAACCGTTACCTTGGCATAATCAATGGGTAATTCTCCGCTGACTTTCCCGGTCTGCCCGTTCATGGAATAGTAATAAATCTGGCCGCCTTTCGCCTTGTAGGTAAGAGTCCAGACAGGAAATAATACATAGGACCAGTTTTCTTTTTTAGGTACAATCCTGGTATTCCGTACAGAAACGGAATTATAGCCCTTTATGGTTTCCCGCAGTAAACGCTCTGCGTTCTCCCGCATTTCCTGCTGCATTTTCCCTTCCACTTCCTGTTTCTCAATATCCCGGCGCTCCGCTAAAAAACCGGACAGATACCCTGTCTTAAATTCCTTCATCTTAGAAAAATCATAGGGCAGCATGTTCTTCGCCAGTTTGGCATTGGCTTTTTTCAACGCATTTTCCGATAAATTGGAAAGCTCCACCTCGCCCTCTCTCTGCACGTGATAAAACTTTGTTTCGGTAAATTCCGTATCTCCGGAACGCCATACCCTGATATTGCGTCCCTCCGCCTGCATGGAGCCCTCAAGCTTCGTATCATAAATCCAGTAAGGAAAATAGACACCCGTCATGCTTTCTATCTGCTTTTTGCTGAAAAATGCCTTCGGCACAAATTTTTTCTTACTGATATATTCGCCAAAGCCCTTTTCTGCCGCTTCTCTGGTGACGGCAAAGGGAATGATTTTATCCGGGAGATATTTCCCCTCTAAACGTCCCCCTAACACCACCGGATTATGGCAGTAGTAACAGAAGGTTGCCGCCGTGGTGTCATCTGTCACAATCTGGGCGCCGCAGCTGGGACAGCTGTAAATCACCGCTCCGGCAGCGGCAGTCTCCCCGTTTTCTTCCCGGGGGCTTTCCTCTGCGGTCTGCGCCCCGTCATCTATCCTCTCGCTGCCCTCCGCCGGTTTCATGGCATCTAATTCTTCCTGAGAAAACAGGCTGCCGCAGTACTCGCATTTATACTTTTGTGTCGATGGTTCGAAAATCAGTTCACCGTCACAGTTTGGACATTTATAACTGATAATTGCCATCCTTATTTCCTCTCTTTTCCACAGTTGCTACAAAATTTACCTTTATTGGTCTGACCGCATTCGCAGATCCATTCTGCCGCCGGAGCAGGTTTTCCGCACTCGCTGCAGAATTTTCCCGTATTCACCTGACCACACTCACAGGTCCAGCCGTCTCCCGGCTGTGCACCATTCTGAGGCGTTCCCTGCGTAGCTCCCGGCTGCATACCGCCCTGTGGCATAGCACCTCCCTGCATATCTCCCGGTGTCTGTAAACCACTCAGGCCTGACATGGTCTGATTCATGGCATTCATTCCCATGCCTACTCCCATAAATCCTGCCATGGCACCACCGGAATTGCTTCCCGCATCCCGGATGCCCTCGGTGATGTTCTTGACTGCCATACCACGCATAACATTGAAGTCCGAGCCTAACATCGCCCCTTCGTTTCTCATATTGATGAGCTTCTGGGAGGCTTCATCATAAGAAACACTGGCAATACCCACGCTCTGGATTTCCATACCGCGCAGCTGGTTCCACTCTTCGTCTAAGGTGTCTGACATATATTTTCCTAATTCCCTCGCCTTAGAAGAAACATAGGAAATACGGGTACCATCCGCTGACATCTGATTGATGGAAGACTGCAGCGCCTCTAAAAATTCGGACAAATACTGTTCGTTAATACTGTCAATTTCTACTCTGTCCTTATTTCTCGGAATCACCTCTGCATAAAACTGTAACGGGTTTGTAATCTTAATGGAGTAGGTTCCATGGGCCCGCAGAAACAATTCCGCATTATAGAAATTATCAAAGTAATTAATCGGATTTCTGGTGCCGAACTTAATGCCCTTGATTTCCTGTAAATTGACGAAAAATACCTTCTGTGCCGTAGGAGTCTGACCTCCGAATTTGATACGGTTAAAGGATTCCTTTAAGGTCTCCCCGAACTCTCCGTTAAATAAAGAGGGCATGGAAGAATTGTCTACTTTATAATAGCCCGGCTCTGCGGTGTAATCCACCACTTTTCCCCCATCCACTAACATCATAAACTGATTGTCATAAACATGGATAATAGAACCGTTGCTGACGGTATTCTCCGTCCCTTTCCTGTTCTGTCCCTTGCGAAGTAGCACACCGCTGGTAAATACCGTTTTTTCACCCATGTCGTCCGCTTCATAAACCTCAAGCCACTGGTCCGCAAAACCGCTTCCCACCGCCTGTGTAATCGCTTTAATAATTCCCATAGTTTTCCTCCTGTATCCTGTTTGCTATCCCTGTATTTGTACAGAGCACTTTTCTGTCAGAATTTGTATTTTTACCCGAAAAGCTCTGCCGGAACTTCATCAGAGACGTTTATAATTCACCTCATAAAAACTGTGGACTGACCAGACCTTCACATTCACCGGAGTGACTGCCGAGCCGCAGTACTCGCAGTACATCGCCCCAAGGTTGGTAACAGGCGCTCCACAGTTTGGGCAGGTGGTGCCAAAGGCATTGTCCTCCCCCGCCAAAGCCTCATTCTGGATATACATCACTTCCACGTTATATTTCGTCTGCCCTAAACGATTTTTATCCCCCTCCGTCACTGCCCCCTCCTTCTCCTTATAATGGAGATGGCCTACAGCGCTCTGGAAGGTAATCACACATTTTCCCTTTTGTTTCGTATAATTGGCAATTTCTGTCTGGTGTACCGTTATCTGCTCATAGCGCTCTCTGATGCCTGACGCCTGATTCTCCCTAATACGGTTTTCCACCTGCAGCTTGAAGTCCTCCGACAGCTTTACCGTTCCCTCTGCATTTTCCGAAATACCGCCTGCAAAGGAAGTCCCTGCGCTGATTGCCTGCAACGCCGCCACCAGCACATTTTCCACCTTATCCTCAAATTCCTCTAAATGAAATTCCGGGAAATCCTTCTGAATCTGGGGTGCAAAAATCCGGGTCATGGCGGAAACGGATTTCGGAGTCAGCGCCAGCTCATCCGCCTGACGCTCCAGCCCCTCCGCCAGAGAATCCGTCCCAAAGACACCCCGGGAAAACCGTTTTATCTTCTGCATTACCACCGCAGCGCCAACCAAAACCGCTGCTAACAATACCACAGGCACCATCCAGAGAATGATACCGCTACTCATCTCCGCCTCCAAGTCCCTTCGGGCAGCCTAAGGAAAGCCATTTCAAATAACCATTGATAAATAAGTCAATCTTTCCGTCTAACACACTGTCCACATTTCCGGTTTCCACCCCGGTACGGTGGTCTTTCACCATGGTGTATGGCTGCATGACATAGGAGCGAATCTGGTTGCCCCAGCCGATTTCTGTCACCTCACCGCGGATTCCCGCCGCTTTTTCGGCATTCTCCTGCTGCTTTAACAGGTACAGCTTTGCCTTTAACATCTGCATTGCCTTATCCTTATTCTGGAACTGGGAACGCTCGTTCTGGCATTGTACCACAATTCCCGTAGGAAGGTGGGTGATTCGGATTGCCGAGGAGGTCTTGTTGATATGCTGCCCCCCCGCTCCGCTGGAACGGTAGGTGTCAATCCGGAGGTCATCCTCGTTAATCTC
The DNA here is from genome assembly GCA_021770785.1 of Lachnospiraceae bacterium. Taxonomy (GTDB): domain Bacteria; phylum Bacillota; class Clostridia; order Lachnospirales; family Lachnospiraceae; genus Roseburia. The sequence goes on along the minus strand of JAETQH010000016.1, from coordinate 36,790 downwards.
AATATCCAAATCTTCCTCAATGTCCGGCATCACATCACAGGACACAAAGGAGGTCTGCCGCTTGCCCGCCGCATTAAAGGGGGAAATACGCACCAGACGGTGTACGCCCTTCTCGGATTTCAGATAACCGTAGGCATTCTCTCCGTTAACCTGGAAAGTAATGGACTTAATGCCCGCTTCTTCCCCGTCAAGGGAATCTAACACTTCCACCCCAAAACCTTTATCCGCCGCCCATCTGGTAAACATACGGTACAGCATTGCCGCCCAGTCACAGGACTCCGTACCGCCTGCCCCCGCATGTAAGGAAACGATGGCATTGTCGCCGTCATACTCCCCGGAAAGCAGGGTCTTAATGCGGATTCCGTCGTAGGTCTTTATCAGTTCCTGCAAATTCTCTTCAATCTCCGGGATAAGGGACGCATCGTTTTCCTCATATCCCATCTCTAAAAGTGTCTCAATATCTTCAAACTGTGTCTTTAAAGAAGCATAGGTTTCCACATCATCCTTCATGCTCTTTAATTCTTTCATTTTCTTCTGGGAAACCACCGGGTCGTCCCAAAAATCCGACGCCTCCATTTCCCGTTCTAACTCTTCAATCCGCTGCTCCTTGTTAGCCAGGTCAAAGTGAATCCCTCACTTCCTGCAGCGGTTCCCTGTAAGAGTTCAGGGTCACTTTAAATTGATCAAGTTCTACCACAGTATCACCTCTTTCTTATCATTAATCCATGACTAAAGTACATGGTTATCTCTATTCTATCGGATATGCCTTTTTTTCGCAATGTTTTCGCCAAATTTTTTGCAGCAGAAACAAAACCAATAATCCAATAGCAGCTCCCACACTGTCGATACAGATATCGGAAATCCTGCCGGAACGCCCCGCCACAAACAACTGGTGAAATTCGTCCGTTGCCGCATAACAGAGGGCAAAGAGCCACGCCGCCCGGTAATGCCATCCCCGTCCCGGCGCCATGGCTTTGAAAAAAGCAAATGCCAGCAGTCCCAGTACGGCATACTCCGTCATATGCGCCGCCTTCCGCACCGGATAATCTATCATCTGTGCCAGCTTCTCCAAGGTTTCTTCCGGCAGTTCCAGGTCAAACAGCGCATCCAGCCTGCCCACCAGTCCTAAGGACACTCCGCCGCTGATTTCCGAGGAAGTGACCGCCGGCTGGTGGGAAAAGAGGAAAATTACCGTCATCCAGCCAATCAGCAGAACACCTGTCACCAGCCGAAGCACCGTTTTTCTCATAATTACTCGATCTCCTCCGTAAGGACCTCAATGGCTTTCTGTATCTGGTTGTCATATTGCATTTCGTATTCTTCCCCCTCCGGGTCTAAATACTCATATTCCAAGGTAATATCCGGCTCAATGCCTACGCCGTGGATATAATTTCCCTTGGGGGTAAAATATTTTGCCGTAGTGAGTTTTACCGCATCTCCGTCCTCTAACTGGAAAATCGTCTGCACAATGCCCTTTCCAAAGGTGGTGGTTCCGATTAAGGTTCCGTACTCGTAATCTTTGATGGCTCCCGCCAAAATCTCGGAGGCGCTGGCGCTGTCCCCGTTAATCAGCACAGCCAAGGGGTAATCCATACTGGTGTCCCCGTCAGAGGTATAGTCCTGACGGTTGCCGTTTTTATCCTCGGTGTAAACCACCGTCCCCTCCGGCAGAATATCATCTAATATCTGCACCACTGCCGTCACAAGACCACCGCCGTTGTAGCGCACATCTAAAATCAGTCCCTTTAAACCCTGTCCTTCGAACTCCGCCACCGCTTTTTCAAACTGTGCCGCTGTCTCTTTTTCAAAGGAATCAATATGAATGTAACCGATACCGTTATCTAACATCTCACAGGTAATGCTGGGCAGCGTCACATTGGCGCGTTCCACATCAAAGGAGAGGTACTCTCCCGTAGCAGCACGGTACACCTCCAAATGGACGGTAGTACCCTCTTCCCCGCGAATCAGCTTTACTAACTCCGTCACCTCCATGCTGGCAGCGTCTGTTCCGTCCACCGACAGAATAATATCATCCGCTAAAAGCCCCGCTGCCTCCGAGGGTGTTCCCTCATACACCTTTGACACGGAAACCACCATGGTATCCACGTCCTGCCGCAGTCCTGCGCCAATGCCGTAATACTGGCCGGTGGTATCTAACTGCATCTGGGCATTATCCTCCGCATTATAGTAAACAGAATATTTATCTCCCAAGCCGCTGATAAGCCCCTCATAAAGCCCATCCTGCAAAGCGGTATCATCAATCTCATCATAGTAGTACAGGTCCGCATATGCTTTCAGCTCTTCAATTTTCTGAATGGTATCGTTGTCTAACACCGTGCTGCTATTCCGGGTATTTCCTGCCTTTCCGGTGACTAAAATCTTTACGCCTGCCACTCTGGCAATCCCTGTGAACAGCAGCGCCCCTGCTAAAACGGTTCCCACAACGCCATACACCACGCCCCTGCCGGTTCCCTTTTTCCGTCCCGCCTCAAAATCCTCTAGCGGTTTTAAATCATTGGTATTTTCCTTATTTTCCATAAACTGTCTGTCCATTTTTCCCTTTCTGATGTCAAAACATCCGTTTTCGTTCTGTGCCCCCTCATTATAACATTCATATGTGAAAAAAAATCAAAAATTCCCTGTCAACTGACAGGGAAAATTTCTTGTCGCTCTATTCCATATCGTTGCCGCAAAGCGTCAGCCGCCAAGATAACTCCAGGGACTTACATAGCTTCCGTTTAATGATACTCCAAAATGCAAATGATTTCCAGTGGAAATACCTGTACTTCCCACTTTTGCAATCACCTGTCCCGCCGATACCTCCTGCCCCGGAGATACCAGCAGCGCCGAAGCGTGCATATAAACCGTATACAGCCCGCCGCCATGGTCAATCATCACATAGTTTCCCGCCGCACTGCTGTAAGCTGCCGATGTTACCATGCCTGCCGCCGCAGCCACAATATCCGCCCCGCCATCCGCTCCGATATCTATGCCCTTGTGATTAGTGGAGGCTCCGCTAGTGGGTGAGGTACGGACTCCATAATCGCTGGTAATCCTCGTGCTGCTAGGGCAGGGCCAGGTAAATACGCCTCCGGTATAAGGATGGTTTTGCTTTCCCGCTGCCGCCTTCTCCGCCTCGATCCGCTTAATCTCCGCAATCAGCTCTTCCTGCGCCTGTATCTCCGCCGCATAATAATCCGCTTCGCTCTGGGCATCCATAATATTGCTGGCGATATTGGCAAGCTCCGTCTCCTTCTGCTTCATCAGCGCAGCTACCGACGCCTTTTCCTCCTCCACAGATGCTTTCATCTCCTGCAGTTCTTCGTAGTCCTGCTCTAACTGCGCCTCCACTCCGGCGATATATTCCACCATCTCCGTGTATTCCTCCAGCTTTCGCCTGTCATAGCGCTGTATCTCAGAAATATATTCTACCGAATTAAGCAAAGACGTGATATCTTTTGCCTCTAAGAGAAGCTGTAAATAGGTGGTCTGGGAATTTTCATACATAAACTGAATCCGCAGCTTCATGTCCTCATACTGCTGCGCCTGCACCCGTTTTGCCTCTTCTAATTCCTCCTGTGTCTCTGAAATATCCCGGTTTTTCTCTTCTAACTGCCCTTCTAAGACAGTGATGCGTTCAGAAATATTCATAAGCCTGGTATTTAAGGCAGCCAGCTTCTCTTCCACATTTCCTTTTGATTCCTTTAAATCCGCCACTGCCTGTTTTGCCGCCTCAAGCTCTTCCTCTAGGGCTTCCTTCTCCTTTTCCGCCTCCTTCAGAGAAGTCGACGCTGCTTTTGAATCCGAAGAAGAGGCCGCTGCATGGAGCGGCAGTCCCGCCCCTAAGAGAAGAACAAAGCACAAAACTGCTATTTTATAGAACCGTTTTCCTTTTTCCATCAACTTCCTACACTATACTTTCAAATGTTTCCGAATGGTTATCTTACTTCCGATAAATCCAATACCCACGCCCAGTATCAGCGCCACAGGCAATAAAGTACGGAATACCGTATCCACACTTAAAAACTTCACCATACTGCCGATAAAGCTGAAATTATCCGAGATATAGAAGATAATCTTTTCATAGAGCACATACAAAATTCCAAGGGGAATTGCCGCTCCAATCAGTCCAATTACAATCCCCTCCACCACGAAGGGTGCACGGACAAAGTAATCGGTCGCACCAATAAGCTTCATAATGCCGATTTCTTCCCGGCGCACGGAAATACCCACCGTAATGGTATTGCTAATCAAAAAGATTGCTACGCCCAACAGAATAAGGATGATTCCGGCAGAGATATAACCGATGAGGCTGTTAAAATCCGTCAGAGTATTTGCCACTAGCTCTGACTGTTTCACGTCACGGATCCCATCGATGGATTTCAAATAGGTCACAAGCGTCCCCTGCATGGAAACATCATTCATATAAATAGAATAACTGGCTGAATTTGCCAGCGGGTTATCCCCCGCGAAGCTTGCAGCCGCCTCCTCGTTGCCTTCAAAGTAAATGTCCTTGTAATTTTCCCATGCTTCATCGGCACTGACAAAATCACAGTGGGAGACCTCTACCCGTTCCCGAATCAGTTCACCGATTTCCTCGATGCGCTGCTCGCTGATATCCTTATCGAAAAAGACCGTCACTGCAACCCCAGACTCAATCTCCTTTACCGTGGACTGAAAATTGGTGACAATGGCATAAAACAGACCAAACAGAAAAATGCAGGCGGTCATGGTGGCTATGGATGCCAACGAAAACATCTTATTTTTCCAGATGTTGACTAACCCCTGCTTGATTGTATAAAAAAATGTACTAATCCTCATCCCGATAATCACCTGTACTTTCTAACCCGTTTCCAAAGCTTTCCCCGCTGTCCTCCACCACAACACCCTGCTGCATGGTAATGACACGCTTGTTCATCGCCTTCACAATCTCCATGTTATGGGTAACCACAACCACCGTTGTGCCGTTGTTGTTGATTTCCTCCATCAGTTTCATAATTTCCCAGGCATTATTATTATCAAGATTTCCGGTGGGCTCGTCCGCCAAAAGAATCTTCGGCTTATTTATCAGTGCCCTTGCGATGGCAACCCTCTGCTGCTCGCCGCCGGAAAGCTGCTTCGGATAGGAGCGGTATTTTGCCGCTAATCCCACCAATGACAGCATTAACGGAACATTCTTTTTGACGGAGCGGTTCGACTCCCCGATTACTTTCTGGGCGAACGCCACATTATCGTAAATGTTCCGGTCTTTTAATAAGCGGAAATCCTGAAATACCACACCGATGTTACGGCGGAATTTCGGGATTTGCCTTCTTTTAATCTTATTTAGCTTTCTTCCGTTTATAGTTATTGTACCGTCTGTCGGCTCAAGCTCCTTAAGCAGCAGCTTAATCAAGGTAGATTTCCCGGAACCGCTGTCGCCGACAATGAATACAAACTCTCCCTCCTCAATGTTGAGACTCACGTCATTAAGCGCAGGAATCCCTGCCGAATAAGCTTTGCTGACATGCTCTAACTTTATCATAGTAATTCCTTTCTAGTAGTCTAACGACTCCATGTACTTCATGTATTTCACAACCATAAGTGCAATTTTGAAGGTGATGGCATCTTCAAACACCCGCAAATCCAGCCCGGTAGACTTCTGCAATTTGTCTAAGCGGTACACCAGCGTATTTCTGTGGATATATAACTGTCTGGAAGTCTCGGAGACATTGAGGCTGTTCTCAAAGAATTTATTGATGGTGATAAGGGTTTCCTCATCAAAATCATCCGGCGACTTGCCGTCAAATATTTCTTTGATAAACATCTTGCACAGCGGAATCGGCAACTGATAAATCAGACGTCCAATACCTAACGTAGAATAAGCAATGACATCCCTGTCCTCAAAGAAAATCTTGCCTACATCAAGCGCCATCCTTGCCTCCTTGTAGGAGCGTGAAACTTCTTTAATCTCGCCCACAATCGTGCCGTATGCCACATGGATATCATTCTCCGCATCGGAGCGAAACAGATTCACAATCACCTCAGCCGTCTTATTCAGTTCTTCGTACCCTTCATTTTCCGCCACTTCCCGGACAACGATAATATTTTTCTCGTCCACCGCAGTGACAAAATCCTTAGTCTTTCCGCCGAAAATGCTGCGGATACGCTCTAATTCATTACCGTCCTTATCCCTGTTTGTCTCCACGATAAATACCACCCGGCGCACCTCCGTATCAATGTGCAACTTCTTCGCCCGGTTGTAAATATCCACCAGCAGAAGGTTATCCAATAACAGGTTCTTAATGAAATTATCCTTGTCAAACCTCTCCTTATACGCCACCAGAAGATTCTGTATCTGAAAGCTGGCAATCTTGCCCACCATATAAACGTCATCGCTGTCCCCATTGGCAAGCAGAATATATTCTAACTGATGCTCATCAAATACTTTAAAAAACTGGCAACCGTTTACCACCTGGCTGTCCGCCGGCGATTCTACGAATGCCATTGCCGGCTCAACATACTGGTCCGCTTCCGGAAAAGTTGCCGCAAGGACTTTCCCCTCCACATCAATGATACATAAATCAATCCTTGTAATCCCTTTTAAACCGTCAATCGTATTCTGAAGTATCTGATTTGAAATCATACTCTTTGCTCCTTCTCCTTTTGTTTCTTTTGAAACAGTTTTCCGGAAAACCCCGCCTGCCGGAAATTTTACCTAGGCAACTTTCACAATAAATTTTCTAAACCCCGTTCCACCGAAAATCACCTAGTTTCTATTTTAATGCAAAACAGCAAAAAAAGAAAGAGGAAATGCACAATTTTTATGCACTTCCTCAACTTTTTTTCGTTTTTCCCCGTTTTTTGGCATGTACATAGTTCACAAACAGGAATTATGTCCTGCTTTCGTCTTAACTTTTACCTTGAAAAAGTTAAGGATTCATTCTTTTCTCATACTTCTCCATGCTGTTTTTCAGCCTGCCTCTATGTAGCAAATTCCGAAGGGTTTTTTTTACGCTGCGCTTCTTTTTCCCTTCAAACTCTCCTAAGCCATACCATACCTTTGCGTTAATCTTGTCCCGGTGCTCTGCAAAAAAATATTCCTGTCTCGGTGTCGGCAGAATGGAAACCACAATGTCCGGTGTAGCTGCATTCAGTTCATTAATCACCGCTTCCAAATCACCGACACAGTTTTCCAGTGCGTATTCCCCCTCTATCAGAAGCTTCGGATATTCCTCCAGAATCCACTGTTTGAATTTTTCGTTTTTTTCTTCCGTCTCTCCCAGCAGGAAAAGCCGCTTTCGGTTCCGCTCAATCCGTTTGAAAAATTCGAAGAAAAAATCGTTTTCCTCTGTCTCCTTCATCCGCTGCATGGTCTTTGCCCCGGCAACCTCAAGAATCTCTTTCTCTCCGATCACTGCCAAATCCAGCGAGGACAATACCTCCCTGACCACCGGGTCCTGTTCTGTCTCCATAATCATCTGCATGGAAATACGCTCAATTACCTTCGGGACATTCTCCTCCGAAAATGCCTCCACCTGGCGTATTGCCTCCCGCACCGTATAGTCATCTAATTGTATCCCAAGAATATCTATCTTTTTTATCATACCTACACCCATACTTCTCTATTGAGAAAAAATAAATATGGAGTAGTATAACAAACTTCATTATATTTTTCAAGAAGCTTCTGCCACCTGCCTTTCCTCTTATTTTTTAAATTGACAGACTTCTCCCGTTGCTTTTTCCTGTTTTTTCATATCTAAAATGTCAATGTCTTTTTCTCACTTTTTCGCTTTTTTATCAACTTTATTATTTTTTTACAAAACGAACATTCGATTTTTTTACTATGTAAACCACATTTTTTCCTTGTTTTTATGTGGATAATGTGAATAACTTGGTGTATAACTTTATTTTTTCCTGTTTTTCACCCCTTTCATTGTGGATAACTTTTGGAATAACTTTTTCCTTTTGTCTACTTTTTTTCCATAGTGGCAACTATTTTGTGCAACTTGTATATTAGGGAATTTTCCCTGAAAAAAATCATCTCTTCCTGTTATTTTTGGACAGTTCCTTAAGTTTAGATACACATTTATGAAAATGCCGCAGATTTTGCTCTGCACTTCTATCCACAAAAAAAGCTGCTGTACTGCATTTTCCCGCAAGCACAACAGCTTTTTTATTTTTATATGTATTTAGAAAATTCTTCTCACACAGATTGGACTTCTGTAATTTACACTGGAATACTTAATGCCGCTCTCCGGTGTGCTGGCATGAACGATAGTACCGCCGCCTACATAGATCGCAACGTGTCCACTGTAACATACGATATCTCCTGGCTGCGCTTCCGACAAGCTTACTTCATAGCCACAACCTCTCATTCCGCTGGAGGAATGGGGAAGTCCTACTCCGAATGCTGCATATACACTCATAACGAAACCGGAGCAGTCTGCGCCGTTTGTCAGGCTGGTTCCACCGTATACATACGGATTTCCGATAAACTGTGAAGCATAGGAGGCTACTGCCTGTCCATTGGAGCTGCCCGGTGAAGAATAGCTCTTGCTGCCGGAACTACCAGAGCTGCTGCTGCTCTTCTTTCTGGCTGCCGTTGCCGCAGCGTCTGCACGTCTCCGCTCTTCTTCTTCCCTGGCAAGTCTGGCTTCTTCCTCTGCCTTAGACTCTGCCTGGACAAATTCGGTGCTCATAACCACATACTCTTTGGAAATATATCCTTCGCCCACCTCGGTGGTAACCTTTGCCCATCCGTCCACGGACTCATCTGTCACTACCAGGTCGTCACCCATCGGCAGCATATAGATAATGCTGGCATCCGTTGACGGCTCTGACCTTACAAATAAGGTGGTGGTGTTTACCTTTGCATACCGGGTGCTGACTTTTTTCGCCAGATCCTCATCTCCGGTAACCACATATTCACATTTTACATATCCGTCTACATTACCGGACTTGATGCGGTACCAGCCGTTATCGGTGGTTTCTAGTACGGTAGCTGCGGAATTGTTATATAACTTTCCAACCACCTCACTGTCCGTATTAGACTCAGAACGGACATTTACATAATTATCAACCTGTGCGATGGCGATGTCGGAATATTCAGATGTAACAACCGGTGTCTCATTCTCGCTGACCTGTTCTTTCTCCTGTGCTGCAAGCTGAATTGCTTTTTCACTGCTCTCCAGCAGAACCTGTGCCAGCGCTTCTGACACTCCGGCAGTAGGCGTATTTCCTGACTCCAATGCGATATCCGCCGCCTCTGCAGCTCCTGCCAACGGGCTTCCGTAAACCTGTGTACCCGGACCCGTCATCATCAATGCTGCTGCCAGCAAACAGCCTGTTACCCTAACCTTTCCTTTCTTCATGCGTATATTGCCTCCAATATAATTTATCTGCTATTATTTATTACGAATTTGTTACATTTATTACGTGATTATTATAGCAAAGCTCTATTTCTATGTCAACCGGTATTCACAATAATTCTCTAAAATTATATTTTTTTCCATCTTTACGATTGATAGAGATAACGCTCCACAGAGACAATGGCATTGGCACCGTCAGCCGCCGCCGTCACCACCTGGCGCAGCTGCTTCGTCCGCACATCCCCGGCGGCAAAAACCCCGGCAGTCTGCGTCCCACAGTCCTCCCCGGCTTTCATATAGCCTGCCCCATCCATGGCAACCTGTCCTTCAAACAGTTCCGTATGAGGAACAATTCCCACTGCCACAAAAACTCCGCTTACCGCAAGTTCTGTAGTCTCCTTTGTTTTCTTATTATATAAGGAAACGGTTTCCACTTTTCCACTGCCGATAATGGCAGTCACTTCCGTATCCCAGATTACCTTGATATTTTCCGCTGCAAACACCTTTTCCTGCAAGGTTTTCGCACCCCGGAAGGCATCCCTTCTGTGGACAAGGTACACCTTCCTGCAGCCTCTCGCCAGGAACAACGCATCCTCTAACGCCACGTCGCCGCCGCCCACAACCACAGTATCTTTTCCCCGGAAAAATGCACCGTCGCAGGTGGCACAGTAGGAAACTCCCATGCCGCAGAACTCTTCCTCCCCCGGCACGCCTAATTTCCGGTGTCCTGCCCCGGTGGCGATAATCACGGTTTTCGCCTCGTAGGTATTTTTATCCGTGACTATTTTTTTAATTTTCCCGGTAAGTTCTGTGGATACAACAGTTTCCGTTACGATTTGCGCACCTAACTCCTCCGCATGCCCGCGCAATTTCATTCCCAGATCAAATCCACCCAGTCCCGGCAGCCCCGGATAGTTATCCACCTCATAGGTATTTAAAATCTGCCCTCCGCTCATGGGCTGTTTTTCTAAGGTCAGCGCCTTTAATTTCGCCCGCTCCCCGTAAATGGCCGCAGAAAGCCCTGCCGGGCCGCTGCCGATAATAATCGTATCGTACATAGTTTTCCTCATTTCACTTATCATTTTGCCTGCAGTGTTCCGCTCCTCTAGCACGGCATACGCTGCTTCAGTTTTCCTCTACATTTTTACAAAGCTCAAACATCTTCCAACAGTATAGCACCTTTCCAGAAAAATTACTCTAAATTCTTTGTGAATTTTTCCGAATTGTTTTTTCTGCCTTCCTGTGCCATAATGGAAACAGAAGAGAAAAAGGAGGGCTTTTTATGGATTTAACAAATGTATCTTCCGCATTAAGCACATTGAACGGCTATGATGCATCCTCTTCCGTCAGCCAGGGAAGCCTTGCCTATGCAGTGGGTACTGCTATATTGAGCAATCAGCTGGAAATGAATGAGGCTTTGAATGCCTCCATGATTCAGATGATGGAGCAGTCCGTGACACCGCACCTTGGCGGGAATATTGATGTTTACGCATAGCATTTCTTTACAGTAATCACATGGCAGCAAAAGACGGACTTTAAACAAGGGCAGAACCTATCCTATCGGTTCTGCCCTTGTTCATTCCTTCTTATTTGATCGCAATCGCTTCAATCTCTAACATCACATCCTTTGGCAGGCGCGCCACTTCCACACAGCTTCTTGCCGGAAATGCTCCGGAAAAGAAGGTGGCATACACCTCGTTAATTGCGCCAAAATCATTCATTTCCTTAATAAAAACCGTTGTCTTTATTACATTGTTCATCCCGGTACCTGCTGCTTCAAGTAAGTTAGAAAGATTGGTCAATGCCTGCTTTGCCTGCGCCGCAGAGCCCTCCGGGATTTCCCCTGTCTCCGGTACTACCGGAATAATGCCTGATGTATAAACCATTCCGTTTACTTCGATTGCCTGAGAATAGGGTCCGATGGCTGCCGGAGCCTTATCTGTACTGATAACTGTTTTCATAGTGTCCTCCTTATTTTCTGCCTGCTTTTTTCCGTTTATTTTTTCTTTCTGGTATCATGGCTTTACCGCTCCTGATAGCGTTCTGCACTATTATAGCATAATCTATTTGATTTTACGAATGGATTTTTCGGTAATCTCAATGCGGCGCTCCTTGTAAAGGTGTCCCACCGCCCGTTTAAACGCATTTTTGCTCAGCCCTGTCTCCCGCTTAATCACCTCCGGGGAGGATTTATCCGTAAATGGCAGCACCCCTGCAAATTCTTCAATCACGCCCATAACCTTCTCAGCATCCGCATCCATCTGAAGATATGCTTTCTCCCGAAGGGTAATGTCTAACTTGCCGTCCGGCTTGACACCAAGAACTTTAGCCTCGATTACGTCACCGATGCGCAGCATACCGGTATCCTCATGGGCAGGTATCATGGCTGAATACTTATCATCCACTGCCACAAAGGTTCCAAAGTTGCCGCTAAATTCATAGACTCTGCCGTTTACCACATCCCCCTTCTGATAAGGTGAAGCCGTGGACAGCAAATCATATAATTTTTTCATACTGGCGCAGAGCCTGCGGCTCTTGTCAATGTACAGGGTCGCTAAAACCTCATCCTCCGGCTGCACCTTTACCGTCATTTCTTTATATGGAAGAAACAGGTCTTTTTCTAAGCCCCAGTCTAAAAATGCACCGATTTTTCCCACTTCCAACACCTTTAAAACCGCAAGGCCGCCCAAAGTCAATGCAGGACGATTTGTGGTGGCAATAAGCCTGTCCTTAGAATCTTTATATAAAAAAACTTCTAACTCGTCCCCGCATTTGCAATCCTGCGGCACCTGCTTTTCCGGCAGCAGTACCCGCATCTCATCTCCGTCTTTCTCCGCAAGATATACGCCGAACTCCACTTTTTTTATGACCTTTAATTTCTGATATTCACCTAATCTCATGTTTCCCTCATTCCGCTTCTGCGGCTCTCCGCTTTCTTTTCTAATTCCAAAAACTTCCGGCCGTCCGTTTTCTATGCCTCTTTTCCGATAAACTGAACCACCGCATAGGGCGTTCCCGTTTCCTCTGCCAAAACTACTGTCACGCAGTTTTCCTCTGTTAGTACAGAAGGGTACAGCACATCCCCGAACACCGCCGCCTTTTTATATTCCACCCTCAGCCTGCGCACCGGAAAATCCTCCGGCAGATATTCCTCCGCCACAAGAACATATTTTCCGTTGTTCATATGATGGTTTGTGTCAATAAAAAATCTCGCCACCGGAACCGGCTCCTTTTTCTCCATCCGCCCGGTTTCCGGGACAGCGATTTTCCTCGGCGCCCAGTTGCCCTCTAGCCCTGCTGAAATGTCCGGGACATAGGCTTCTTTCATGGCTTCGGCAATGCGCACCGGGCGCATGGTATTCATATCCATATGTATCCACACAGAATTGGCATCCGCCAGCACACCTCCCTGTTCATCCTCCATGGTAAAATTCCGGTATCCGTAAAATCCCTTGAAATCATAGGGCCAGGTACAAATCCGGATTTCTTCGCACATCTGCGGGAGACGGTTCAGGCGAATCTCCCAGGAGGACAGCACCCACGCTGTCTTTGTCTCATCTAAATGCTCCACTCCAACCCCTAAATCCTCCGACTGGAAAATACAGCAGTCCTGAAAATAGTCCAGCAGCGCCGGCAATGTCAGTGTCCGTTCACTGTTTACTTCGCTATAGCTCACACGGCTGTTAAAATGATACATGGTACACCTCCCGAAACGAAAACAACCTCAGCAGATTACTCCACTGAGGTCTCTTAGCAGGGCTACAAGGATTCGAACCTTGAAATGACGGAGTCAGAGTCCGTTGCCTTACCGTTTGGCGATAGCCCTAAATCTCTTGTGTGACACGCTGTTGCGCTGTCAACAATAACTATTATATAGGAGCTGTCCAAAAAAATCAAGAGTTTTTTTCAAAAATTTTCAAGTTTTTTCCCACCAGGGCATACAAAACCTCGTCACCCCAGGAAATACAGGCGTTTCCACTGGTGGCCTCTATGATTTCTTTCTCGGTTTTTTCCTGTAATTCCTTCGGAACCATCAAAACCAGTTCCACTTTTTCGGTATAAAGAGTATCTATGGTGGTAAGCCCGTTCTGCGCCACCAGATACTGCAGCTTTCCCAGTCCGTTGTAATCTGTGCCCACCGTCAGTTTCCTGCCCTCCCTCTTATCGATGATAATGCTGGCAGCTAACCCCTCCTGTGTGGCTTTCTGGTAAGCCCGAACCAGTCCGCCCGTGCCTAACAGCACGCCACCGAAATACCTCGTCACCACCACCGCCGCATTGTGGATTTCCTCCCGCAGCAGCACATCAAGCATAGGTCTGCCTGCAGTCTGTGCCGGTTCCCCGTCATCGGAACAACGGCTCATCTCCTGTCTGTCCCCAATGACAAAAGCGGAACAGTTGTGCTTCGCATCCCAGTATTTTTTTTTCATTTCACTGATAAACGCCACCGCTTCTTCCTCCGAAGCCACCGGGCGCACTGTGGCGATAAAGCGGGATTTTTTTTCCACGATTTCCGCTTCCCCGCCGGAATAAACTGTTTTCATAATATCTTTCTTTTTCCTTATACTAATATAAATGCTCTGTGTCTATAGTATAATGTCGCTAGACATTATACGCGCCGAAGTGCGCATCGGTCGCCCACGGCGAATGCCATAGACACTTTGTGTCTATGGTAACATGTTTCCTCCCCGCAGCGCAACCATATTTGTTTTTTTGCCCTGGATATTCTTAAGAATATATGAATAAACCGCCATATTTTCAGTTTTTTCTTTATTCTGACACATTTCTCTGTTATAATATCGAAAGATATGATATCTGAAAACTATTGTATCATAGGCTATTTTTTTATTTCAGAAAAGGAGGCCATTATGAATTATGGAAAGAAAAGTACACGGAAACAGCAAAAGGCATTAGTTTCCAAAAGTACCATGATTCGCAAAAAATTCTATGTAATTTTTTGTAAGGCATTACTGATATGCTTTTTCGCTGTCATTATTGTAGGCGGCTGCTCTGCTCTCGGCGTTATCAGCGGTATCATCGACTCCGCTCCTACCATCGAGGATATTGATGCCACTCCCACGGGATTTCTTTCTACCGTATTAGACAGCACCGGAAAGGAAACCGCCACCTTAGTGGCTTCCGGTTCCAACCGGAAGTATGTTACGATTGACGAAATTCCCAAAGATTTGCAGCACGCCTTTGTTGCCATCGAGGACGAGCGTTTCTACGAGCATAACGGTATTGATTTAAAGGGCATTTTACGTGCGGGAGTCAAGGGTATCACCACCGGACATTTTTCGGAGGGCGCCAGCACCATCACCCAGCAGCTTTTGAAAAATACGGTATTTACCGGATGGACCAGCGAATCCTCCCTGGCGGAAAAATTTGAACGAAAATTCCAGGAGCAGTATCTCGCCCTTCAGTTAGAAAAAGTGGTGAATAAGGACTGGATTTTGGAAAACTACTTAAACGCCATCAACCTCGGTCAGAATACCTTAGGCGTAGGCGTTGCCTCCGAGCGCTATTTCGGCAAGGATGTATCGGAGCTTTCCCTCTCGGAATGTGCGGTTCTCGCCGCCATCACCCAGAGTCCTACCAAGTACAATCCCATCTCCCACCCGGAGGATAACGCAGAGCGCCGGAAAAAGGTGCTAGGCAACATGTTAGAGCAGGAGTACATCTCTCAGGACGAATACGACGAAGCCATAGCGGATAATGTTTATGACCGTATCCAGTTAGTCAACGTGGAAACCAAGGGCAATAGCATCAACTCCTATTTTGTAGATGAACTGACGGACCAGATTATCACCGACTTAGTGGAACAGAAAGGCTACACGGAGACTCAGGCATACAAAACCCTATATCAGGGTGGACTTACGATTTATTCCACCCAGGACCCGGAAATCCAGGCCATCTGTGATGAGGAAATCAACAATTTAGACAATTATCCCACAGCGCCGAAGGTATCTTTTTCCTACCGTGTTTCTATTCTCTCGGAGGACGGTACCATTTCCAATTACAGTGAGCAGACCATGCTGTCCTACTATCAGGCCACCAAGAGCCGTGATTACAACATCAATTTTGCTTCGGAAGAGGATGCGGCTGCCGCCATCGAGCAGTACAAGGCAGATATTATGAAGGCGGGCGACACCATTGTAAACGGCAGTGAGACTGTCACCTACACCCTGCAGCCCCAGTCAGCGCTGACCATCATCGAGCAGAGCACCGGAGAGGTAAAAGCCCTTGTGGGCGGACGCGGCGATAAGACTGCCAACAAGACCTTAAACCGTGCCACCGACACCACCAGACAGCCCGGATCTACCTTCAAGATTATTGCTGCCTATGCGGCTGCTCTTGACGCAGGAGGTCTGACTTTAGCAGATGTACAGGACGACGCTCCTTACACCTACACCACAGGGGAAGGTGCTTCTGTCAACAACTATGATAACCGTTACCGAGGTTTTACGACCCTGCGGGAGGCGATTACCGACTCTATCAATATTGTAACCGTAAAAACCTTAGCCCAGATTGGGCCGTCCCTCGGATATGACTATATCGTTGATTTCGGCTTTACCACCATCGGCGTGGACGAAAGCTCCAACGAAACCCTTGCCCTCGGCGGTCTGACCTACGGCGTTACCAACTTAGAGCTGACGGCAGCTTACGCTACCATCGCCAACAACGGAACCTATATCAAACCGAAATTTTACACCAAAGTATTAGACCACGACGGAAATGTGCTGTTAGACAACACCGTTTCCACCTCCCATACGGTATTAAAGGAAACCACTGCATGGCTTTTAACCAACGCCATGGAGGACGTTATGACCCAGGGAACCGGTACTCCCGCCTATTTCGGCAACACCATGGCCCAGGCAGGAAAATCCGGAACCACCACTAAGAACCGTGACGCCCTCTTTGCAGGCTATACGCCTTATTACACCTGTGTGGTATGGGGCGGTTACGATGACAACGCTGTCCAGAGCGGCGGACAGACCACCTACCCCAAAAAGATATGGAAATCTGTCATGTCAAGGCTGCATGAAAATCTTCCCAAAAAAGAATTTACCCGACCCGACGGCATTGTCACCGCAACGGTGTGCAAAGAATCCGGAAAACTTGCCATTGCAGGAGTTTGTGACAATGACCCCCGGGGAAGCGCTGTCTATACCGAATATTTTGCGGCGGGCACCCAGCCCACAGAATACTGTGACCACCACACCCTGACAAATATCTGTAACGACTCCGGGCAGTTAGCCGGGGCCAACTGCCCTCTTACTTCCTTAGGCCAGAGAGTATTTATCATCGGCGGTACCCAGGGCACAGAGGACAGCCCTTATCTGCTGTTAGACGGCGTTACCTCCACCTGTGCGCTGCACAACGGTGAAAACGCTATTTACCAAGGCTCCCAGCCGATTTCCCCGGTTCCCGGTGTCACCACACCGGAGGAACAGCAGCCACCTTCGGACACGCCGCCTGCAGATACACCGCCCGCAGACACACCGCCTGCAGATACACCGCCCGCAGACACACCGCCTGCAGATACACCGCCCGCAGAGGAGGGACAGCAGTAACACCGCCGGACGTATTTCTAATAAAAAATCCATTCTAAAACAATGAGAGGACGCCATAAGGCGTCCCCTCACATATGTACAATCTCTCCCAATCGCACGACCGCTTTTTCCGCCTTCAGCAGACTGGCAGAACTTCCGCAACATAAATCTATCAGCCCGTATTCCACTCCGGCTAACCGTTCTTTTTCCTCTTTCTTTAAATTCATGTCGTATTCATTCAGAGTAAACTTTGTCAGCCGCTTCATGTAGCGCACCATTCCTAGCTTAGCGTTATCCTGATTATCAATTTTATACTGAATTCCCTGTATTTTCTTTTTGTATTCCGTTATTTTTGTACGGCGCTCTTCATTCTCTTCGCTGCTCTTTACCTTCACTTCATAATACTCGAAAGCTTCATCTACGGCGGAGAAAAACTCCATGCGAAAATTCACCGGACGCAGGAACACACGGAATACATCCCTTTTATTGATAAAAAAATGAAGCTGTGCCGCGCTGATATTGGTGGTGTAAATAATGCACACCGTATTGGGATGGGCACGGTTGACATAACTGATAATCTGCTCTCCGTTGTAGCCGTCCATGGTCAGTCCCGTCACCACAACCTGATATTCATTTTTCTTAAGCAGCGTCGCCGCTTCTACACCGTTCTCTGCCGTTTCAATGACAATATCCCTGTCCCGCATGGCGTCTAAAAATTCCTGAATAATTTCCCTGCGCTTGTTGATAAACAAAAGTTTTCTCGCCATAACCTTTCCCCCTCCATACTGCTTAGCTATAAATTCCTTAATTCGCAACATATGTCTTTGCCGGTGATATCATTTCCTCCACCACTTTTCTAATACCAATATTATACCGCAACCCCCGTCTCTTTACAAATCATAGTTATACTCTCCCGAAAACTTTAGGATTTTTTCAAGTGTACAGCAGGAAACCCGGATTTCTCCGGGTTTCCTGCTGTTGATGTATATACTAACTAAGGGGATTAGATTTCACCAATCTAATCAAATTAGATTAGTGCTGCTACTCCACATCCTGCAGTGCAGCGATGCCTTCCTCTCCGGTACGGACCTTCACTACCTGGGCTACATCGTATACGAAAATCTTTCCGTCGCCGATATGTCCTGTATAAAGTGCTTTCTTGGCAGCGTCCACTACCTTCTCTACCGGAATCTTGCTTACAACCACCTCTACCTTTACTTTGGGAAGCAGGGTTGCATCCATCTCAACGCCACGGTATTTCTCGCCGGCCCCCTTCTGGATGCCACAGCCCATAACCTGTGTTACGGTCATACCTGTCACGCCGAGTTCGTTCATTGCTTTCTTTAAGTGGTCGTATTTTGTCAGTTTTGAAATAATAACAACTTTGTAAATGCCTGTGGAAGAAACCGGCATTGCCTCCACCTTGATAGCTGCATTTTTCTGTATCTCGGAAGCAGTCTCATACTCACTCTCCCCAAGGTCTGTGTTCTCGTTTACTTCCATGGTCATTGTATTGGAAATATCCATCAGGGCAAAGCCTGCATATGCGGAGCTTAAACCGTGCTCGGTAGCGTCCAGACCAATAATCTCTTCCTCTTCTGTTACACGAAGCCCAACGGTTGCCTTAATTACAACAAAGGTGACGGTAATACAGACAGCTGCCCATGCGCCAACGCTTATCACGCCTAATAACTGAAGCCCCAACTGGTGGAAACCGCCGCCATAGAACAAACCAACTACGCTGTCATTTCCGGGAGCGGATGTGGTTGCAAATAAACCCACTGCGATTGTACCCCAGATACCATTCATCATATGAACGGCAACAGCACCCACCGGGTCATCCACATGAAGCTTATAATCTAATAACCATACACCGAATACCACCAATAAGCCTGCCACAATGCCGATGATAATTGCACCAAGACAATCGGTTACATCACAGGGAGCCGTAATTGCTACTAAGCCCGCCAGAGAAGCATTCATACACATAGATACATCCGGTTTGCCATATTTTAACCATGTGAAAACCATACATACGACAGTTGCAATAGCAGGAGCTACAGTTGTTGTAAGAAGAACGGAGCCTAACTGCTCTACGCTGGTACATGCAGCGCCGTTAAATCCATACCATCCAAACCAGAGGATAAAACATCCCAAGCAGCCAAGGGCTAAGTTGTGGCCCGGAAATGCGTTTACTTTCACAATCTTACCGGCTTTATCTTTTGTAAATTTACCGATACGGGGTCCAAGGAAAGCAGCTCCAATCAATGCGGAAATGCCGCCTACCATATGGATACAGCAGGAACCTGCAAAATCGTGGAAACCAAGCTGTGCTAACCAGCCGCCGCCCCAAATCCAGTGGGCTTCAATGGGATAAATCAATGCAGAGATAACTCCGGAATAGATACAATAGGATAAAAATTTGGTACGCTCTGCCATAGCACCGGATACGATGGTCGCTGTGGTTGCGCAGAATACCAAGTTAAATACAAAGCTTGAAAAATCAAAATCCCCATAGGCGGTAAAAATATCAAAACCCGGTTTTCCGATAAATCCCAGCAAATCCTCACCTAAAAGAAGAGAGAAACCGATTAAGATGAATACTACCGTACCGATACAAAAGTCCATCAGGTTTTTCATTAAGATGTTACCTGTATTTTTCGCTCTGGTAAAGCCTGCCTCCACCATTGCAAAACCAGCCTGCATCCAGAATACCAGCGCCGCACCGATAAGGAACCAGACGCCAAACACATTTTCCGTCACTAACTGCATAATTGTTTCTTCTGTCATAACACTATCCTCCTAATATTTCTATCAAGCAGGGCTTCTTTTCCCTGCTTGCGCGCGGCCCGACCTGCTGCTTTTGCAGCTATCTTCCTCCGGGCGGGCCTGTGTCTTTCTATCAAGCAGGGCTTCTTTTCCCTGCTTGCGCGCGGCCCGACCTGCTGCTTTTGCAGCTAGCTTCCTCCGGGCGGGCCTGTGCATAAAAAGCGGCACTTTTTCCTTGTTCCACAGCTTCGTGGTTCGAAAAAAGCACCGCTTTTTATATACTTTTTTAATTTTTCATAATCTGCCGGGCAGTTTCCGCCTGACAGCCTCCCCTTTTGGGAAAATTTTTCTCATTCCTTGAAGCTTACACTTCAAAGATTAAATCGCCGTAAGAAGGCATTGGCCACATAGCCTTATCCACTAGCATTTCAAGCTTATCTACCGGAGCTCTCAGCTCATCCATAGCGGTTTTTACGGTATCTCTGTAGTAGACTGCCTGCTCTCTGCCCTCTTCCATAACAGCAGCCTTCTCTGTTACCTCCTGCAATTTTACAAGAGCTTTCTTAGAAGCTGCCAGTAAAGAAGATACCTCGGTTAAAATTTCTGTCTGAGCACTGACATCTGCGCCGCATGCGTTCTTTACTGCGGAGATGGATTCTGCAAGTACGGTGGTATATCTGATAACCGCCGGAATAATCTGTTTGGTAGCAATATCAATCATCGCTTTCGCTTCGATATTAATCTCCTTTGCGTAGGTCTCGTACTCGATTTCCACACGGGAGTCTAACTCCGCCTTGGTGAATACCTTGAATTTCTCAAATAATGCAACCGCTTTCTCTGTATTTAATGCAGGGATTGCGTCTACCATGGATCTGATGTTCGGTAAACCGCGTTTTTCCGCCTCTTCCACCCACTCATCGGAATAACCGTTTCCGTTGAATACGATTCTCTGGTGCTCGGTTGCATATTTCTTAATCAAATCATGTACTGCCATGTCGAAGTCATCTGCTTTTTCAAGAATATCACATGCCTCTGCAAACGCCTCTGCAACGATGGTATTTAATACAACGTTCGGCTGTGCAATAGAGTCCTGGGAACCCACCATACGGAACTCGAATTTGTTTCCGGTAAATGCAAAAGGTGAGGTTCTGTTTCTATCGGTAGCGTCCTTCATAAAGTCCGGTAAAGTCTTAACTCCAGTCTCTAATTTTTGTCCGGTAAGGCTGTGGGTTGCAGCTCCGGTATCAATTAACTGTGTCAGCACATCCTGTAACTGTTCTCCAAGGTAAACAGAAATAATTGCCGGCGGTGCCTCGTTGGCGCCTAATCTGTGATCATTTCCCACATCCGCTGCAGATTCCCTCAACAGATCTGCATGAATATCCACTGCTTTTAAAATACAGGTCAGTACCAGTAAGAACTGCACGTTCTCGTGAGGTGTGGTACCCGGCTCTAATAAGTTAATGCCGTCATCTGTTGTAATCGACCAGTTATTGTGTTTACCGGAACCGTTAACACCTGCAAATGGCTTCTCATGAAGCAAGCACTGTAAGCCGTGGCGTCCGGCAACCTTCTTTAAAGTTTCCATAACCAGCTGATTGTGGTCAACTGCAATGTTCGCCTCTGCATAAATCGGCGCTAACTCGTGCTGTGCCGGAGCAACCTCATTGTGTTGGGTTTTAGCGGTAACGCCTAATTTCCAGAGTTCTTCGTTGACATCCTTCATAAAAGCAGCAATTCTCTCACGGATAGCCCCGAAGTAATGATCCTCCATCTCCTGTCCCTTGGGAGGCATTGCTCCGAATAAGGTACGTCCAGTGAAGATTAAGTCTTTTCTCTGTAAATATTTCTCTCTGTCTACGATGAAGTATTCCTGCTCCGGTCCAACGGATGGGGTTACTTTCTTAGAAGTTGTATTTCCGAATAATTTCAATAAACGAAGCGCCTGCTCGTTGATAGCTTCCATAGAACGGAGCAGCGGTGTTTTCTGGTCAAGGGCTTCCCCGGTGTAGGAGCAGAAAGCGGTAGGAATACAAAGCGTTGCCCCTGCTGCGTCCTGTCTGACAAATGCCGGTGAGGTACAATCCCATGCTGTATATCCTCTCGCCTCAAAGGTTGCCCTTAAACCACCGGATGGGAAAGAAGATGCATCCGGCTCACCTTTGATTAACTCTTTTCCCGAAAAACTCATTAACACTTTGCCGTTCTCCATGGGAGCGGTAATAAAAGAGTCATGCTTCTCTGCGGTCACGCCTGTTAATGGCTGGAACCAGTGGGTGTAATGAGTTGCGCCCTTTTCGATTGCCCATTCTTTCATCTCATGTGCAACCACATCAGCGGTCTCTAAATCTAACTCCCTGCCCTCCTGAATGACTTGTTTGAGTTTCTTGTAAACTTTCTTCGGGAGACGTTCCTGCATAACTGCGTCATTGAATACGTTCTCACCAAAAATTTCTGCTACATTAAGGTATCCTGTTTCGCTCATATTCTGCATCCTTTCTTTCTCACAATCATAATCCCCTTGCGATTTTGATTTGCTTGTTCTTCACAATGCTTTTTGAGAGATTTCCTTTCATTTTACTAAAAAAGGGCATTCCAAACCTCTTGGAACACCCTTGTTCATCTCTTCACATTGTTTTGTTGTATTTAAGATAATACTTTTCTTTTCAAAATGCAAGTGAAAATTTTATGTTTTTTTAACTTTTACTATTTTCAACAAGAATTAAAGTAGAACCTCAGAATTTTTGTTAAAATAGCTTAGCCCACAAAAACCTATTCTGCTTTTCCAACGGAACCAAACAGCTCCATCTTCTCTTTTACAGTTGCTTTAATTGCTTCTGCGCCCGGGGCTAAGAGCTTACGCGGGTCAAATCCTTTGCCCTCTAAGTCTTTTCCGGCCTCGATATATTTACGTGTTGCATCTGCGAAAGATAACTGACACTCTGTATTTACATTAATCTTAGCTACTCCAAGGGAGATGGCTTTCTTAATCATATCCTCAGGGATACCGGTACCTCCGTGAAGTACTAAGGGCATGGCTCCTGTTAATTTCTGAACAGCGTCTAAAGTCTCAAAGCTAAGTCCCGCCCAGTTCTCCGGATATTTTCCGTGAATGTTGCCGATACCGGCTGCTAACATGTCCACGCCAAGGTCAGCGATTTTCTTACACTCTTCCGGATCAGCGCATTCGCCCATACCTACAACGCCGTCCTCTTCTCCGCCGATGGAACCAACCTCAGCCTCGATGGACATACCGTTTTTGTGTGCCAATGCAACTAACTCTGTTGTCTTAGCAACATTCTCGTCAATTGGGTAATGAGAACCGTCAAACATGATGGAAGAGAAACCAGCCTCTACACATTTCAGACATCCTTCATAAGAACCGTGGTCTAAGTGTAATGCCACCGGAACAGTGATATTTAACTCTTCAATCATGGCCTTTACCATGGCAGCTACGGTCTTATAGCCTGTCATGTATTTTCCGGCGCCCTCAGAAACACCAAGGATAACCGGGGATTTGCACTCTTCTGCAGTAAGGAGAATGGATTTGGTCCACTCAAGGTTGTTGATGTTGAACTGACCTACTGCATAGTGTCCAGCTTTTGCTTTGTCTAACATTTCTTTTGCAGATACTAACATATTAAATTCCTCCATAAATAAAATATTTATTTTACCCTAGGGCTATTATATATTACTTCAACAAAAAAATAAAGTTAAATTTTTAACTATCTTTTTCCGGCACCATAATTTCCACCGCTTTGCAGAGATTTCCCACCGTCACAATCTCGTGGTCGCCGCCAAATTCCCCGTCTAAGGTCCAGGGAACCGCCTCCGCCGCAGTGATGGTAACGCGGCTGGTCTTAAAGGAATATATCATATCCGTATCGTCCACCAGATTAATCAGGGAAGCGATAATCTCATTCAGCTCAATGGGATTTCTCGGCTTCTTAATTAACGTCACCTCGAAAATACCGTCATCTAAGAGCACATCCTTTCCCGTCATTCCCTTAAACCCGCCCACGGAGGTGGAATTACTTATCATTCCGTAAATAAATTCATCCTGAAGCCGGATATTGTCATACTCCACCTGCATCCGGTAGGAAGGAATATCGTGGAGGCTCCGCATGCCCTCTAAGATATAGGCGGCATGTCCCAACACATTTTTCCACTCCTGGCTCGTCTTATAGGAAACTGCCGTAAAGAGCCCGAAGGCTGCTACATACACAAAATAGTCTTCGTTAAAGGCTCCGATATCACAGGCAAAGGGCACGCCTGTCACCGCTGCCTCGGCAGATTTTACCATCTCCTTTGGAATGCCGAGGGAAGTAGCAAAATCATTGGTGCTGCCTGCCGGAATATAGCCTAAGGGCACTTTTTCCTCCCGGCGCATCATTCCCGTCACCACTTCGTCTAAGGTGCCGTCACCGCCGCTGCAGACCACTAAGTCATAATCTCCTGTTTCTTCTTCCACCTTATGTATGGCATCCCCCGGGGCCTGCGTGGGATAAATGGTAACCTCATAATCTGCCTTTACCATGGTATCCACAATATCCAACAACTGATTTTTTATCTGTGCCTTTCCCGAGAAGGGGTTAAACACAAACAACAACTTTTTCTTACTCTCCATAAATTCCATACACCCTATACTGCTATTTCTTTAAAAATGCCTCTAATGCTGCAACCGCCTCTGCCTCATCCTCACCCTCTGCGTCCAACACCACATTATCGCCGTTTAACAGGGCAAGGCTCATCACGCCCATAATGCTCTTAGCGTTGACTCTCTTCTCACCGATTTCCAGATAAATTTTACTGCTGAACTGATTCGCAGTCTGCACCAGCAAGGCGATTGGCCTGGCCTCTAACCCTTCTTCCATCTCCACCGTCACATTCTTTCTC
The DNA here is from genome assembly GCA_021770785.1 of Lachnospiraceae bacterium. Taxonomy (GTDB): domain Bacteria; phylum Bacillota; class Clostridia; order Lachnospirales; family Lachnospiraceae; genus Roseburia. The sequence continues at coordinate 12,222 of JAETQH010000016.1, read as the reverse complement.
ATACTGACACCTTTCCCTTTCTTTAACCTCTTAAGCCTTCCGCAATCTCGCTGATTTTCCGGAGCCTGTGATTGACTCCTGATTTTCCGACTGGCGGATTTAATAATGTTCCCAGTTCCTTTAACGGTGCGTCGGGATTTTCTAACCGCATCAGCGCCACCGCCCGCAGATTATCCGGCAGACTGTCTAACCCTGCTTTATCCCGGATATACTCAATATCTTCTAACTGCTTTACCGCAGCATTCACCGTCTTGCTGATATTTGCCGTCTCACAGTTTACCTTACGGTTTACGGAGTTGCGCATTTCCTTCAAAATGCGGACATTTTCCAGATTCATCAGCGCCACATGCGCCTCCATGATATTTAACATATCCACAATCTGGGCACCCTCCTTTAAATAGACCACCTGGTACTTTTTCCGTTCCACAATCTTTGCTTCCATCTCAAAGCTGTTAATCATGTCCCGAAGCTGCTCTGCCTGCCCTAAGGTTCTGCATACAATCTCAAAATGATAGGATTTGTTCGGGTCGCTGATGGATCCTCCCGCTAAAAACGCTCCCCGGATAAAAGCCCTTCTACAGCACATCTGCTGAAGCAAAATTCCATTCACGGTACTGCCTTTTCGTGGCTGCTTTTTGCCGGCATCCCACATCTTCACCAGCTCTAAAATGCGCCATTCCTTCACTGTCTGTCCTGTTTCTTCTATAGGAAAGAGTTCCTTCACCAGCAGCTGATACTTCTCCCTCAGCAGGTGGTTTTCGGTTTCCGCCCCGTCAAAGGCAATGATTGCCGCCAACTCTGCTATCTGGCAGTGCCGGCTCTTACCCACCTGCCTTAGCAGCTCCTCTTTTACTTCGCTTGAAAATGACATACTATTTCCCTCTGAGGGTATCCTTTCCGATATCCCTGTGTTCGATTTTGATTCCGTACTCTGTCCGCTTCGAAAGGCATTTATAAATCTCATTTGCCAGAGTGACAGAACGGTGCTTTCCTCCGGTACAGCCGATGGAAATAACTAACTGGTTTTTCCCCTCAGCAATGTAATTTGGAATCAGAAAATCCAGCATATCCTCTAGCTTCTGCAAAAAGATATGAGCCTCTTTAAACTGAAGCACATAGTCCTGTATCTCCTTATCGTTTCCGGTCTTTGCCCTAAGCCCCTCCACATAATAGGGGTTTGGCAGAAACCTCACATCAAACACCAAATCCGAATCCGCCGGCATTCCATATTTAAACCCAAAAGATAGTATGGTAATAAAGAGGTTTTTATAGTCCTGGTTTTTTACGAAAATTTTTTCCATTTCCGCTTTCAGTTCTCTTGTCAGCAGCTGGCTGGTGTCAATGATATAATCTGCCCGCTCCTTTAAAAAAGCAAGCCGCCTCCGCTCTTCCTCAATGCCCTTGTCCACCCGCTCTCCGCCGGATAGGGGGTGGTTTCTTCTGGTTTCTTTGTAGCGTTTTACCAGAACAGAATCCTCCGCATCCAAAAACAGAATCTCGTATTTCACGCCGCTTTTTTCAACATTATCCAGTACGTCCCGCAATTCCTCCAACGCCTGTCCGCTGCGGATGTCAATTCCCACCGCCACTTTCTGCAGCTCGCCGCTCTGCAGGCTTGACAGCTCCACAAACTTTTCCAGCAACGGAATCGGAAGATTATCCACACAATAAAATCCCATATCTTCCATCATTTTGATGGCAGTACTCTTTCCTGCCCCGGACATTCCTGTCAATATTACAAATCTCATACCTCTGCCCTCTTTTTAAAATTCCCCCAACATTTTTACTTCCGGCTCTAAAGTGACGCCAAACTGCCGTTCCACCTCCGCAATGACTTCCTCCATCAGCCTGCGGATATCTGAGGCTGTGGCTTCCCCGCTGTTTATCACAAAACCGCAGTGCTTTTCGGAAACCTGGGCACCGCCTGCCCGATAGCCCCGCAGTCCTGCGTCCATAATCAGTTTTCCTGCAAAATACCCCTCCGGGCGCTTAAAGGTACTCCCGGCACTGGGATATTGCAACGGCTGCTTTTCTCTTCTTTGCTCCGCTAATGTATTCATTTTTTCACGGATTGCCGCTTCTTCGCCTTCCGCTAACTGAAATACCGCTTCTGTCACAATCCAGTGATTTTTTAAAACATTGCTCTGGCGATAGCCTAACTCCAAGTCCCCGGTTTTCACTTCTTTTGTCGTTCCATGCTCATCTACCACCGTAACAGAGACGAGAATGTCCTTCATCTCCCCTCCGTAAGCACCTGCGTTCATCACCACCGCACCTCCTACCGTTCCGGGGATTCCCGCTGCAAATTCCATTCCCGTAAGCCCCGCAGCAGCAGCAACGTTTGCCGCTTTCGACAGCATAACCCCGGCAGCTGCCCGCAGTACCCTTCCTTTCACTGTGACCGCCTCTTCCCCGGCAGACATCTCTAGTACAACGCCCCGGATACCTTTATCTCCCACCAGAAGATTGCTTCCGTTTCCAATCACGTAGAAAGGAACCTCCCGCCGGCGGCAGAGCTCTAACACCCCCGGCAATTCCTCTTTCCGCGGCTGTATCAGCACATCAGCAGGCCCGCCCACACGAAAGGTTGTATGTTTTTTCATCGGTTCTTTTTCGAAAATACGATCTTTCTCTATGATTGTTTCCAATTCTGTTAAAAACTCTTCTGTCATGCCTGCCCTCTATTCTGCTTTTTTGCTTCTGCCTGTATTTCTTAAACAGCTTCCTCCAAAAATGCCACATAGCCCCGGAATGCCTCATACAAGTCTACCTTGCTGATAATCTCCCAGGGTGCGTGCATATTCAATACCGCCACGCCGCTGTCAATGACGTTCATGCCGTAGTTTGCCAGAATGTAAGCGATGGTTCCGCCACCGCCCTGGTCTACCTTTCCAAGCTCCGCTGTCTGGAATGCCACCTCATGCTTATCCATAATATTTCTTAAAGCTCCCACATATTCTGCATTGGCATCGTTGGAGCCTGCTTTTCCTCTGGAGCCTGTGTATTTATTAAATACCAGCCCTCTTCCAAAATATGCGGCATTGCGCTTTGTCATAACAGACGGGAAATTCGGGTCAAAGGCTGCGGACACGTCTGAGGACAGCACCTTGGAGTTTTTCAGCGCACGTCTCACCTTTAATTCAGAGTAGTCTCCTGCCGCATTCATAATCTCTGCCACAGTGTTCTCAAAGAAACGGGACTGCATTCCGCTGGCTCCCACGCTTCCGATTTCCTCCTTATCCACTAAAAGGCATACGCCGGTAACCTCCGGCTCCTTTACTTCTAACATTGCCATAAAGGAAGGATAAGCGCACACCCTGTCGTCATGGCCGTACCCCATAATCATACTGCGGTCGAAACCGTAGTCCCTTGCCTCCCCGGCAGGAACCACCTCGATTTCTGCGGACAGGAAGTCCTCTTCCTCTATACCATATTCCGCCTCTAAGAGTTTCATGATATTGGCTTTTACCTTTTCCTTAGCTGACTCTTTGTCCTCTTCCTTTGCCTCCATGGGAATGCTGCCGATGATAAGGTCTAAGTTTTCCCCTTCAATCACCTTGGCTGCTTTTTTGTCTAACTGCTCCCCGGATAAATGAACCAGCAAATCGCTGACGCCGAATACCGGATCTCCCGGCTTATCCCCGATATTTACCTGTACTAAGGAGCCGTCTTTTTTTGCAATGACGCCGTGGAGCGCTAAAGGCAGCGTCACCCACTGGTATTTCTTGATACCGCCGTAATAATGGGTGTCTAACATGGCAAAATCCGTATCCTCATATAACGGATCCTGTTTTAAATCCATTCTCGGGGAATCAATATGCGCCCCTAAGATGTTCATTCCCTCTTCTAAGGATTTTTTTCCCATGACAAACAGAGCAAGCCCTTTCCCCATGTTGTTGGCAAATACTTTATCACCCGCTTTTAAGGCTGTACCTTTTTCGATTATTTCCTCTAAATCCACGAAGCCTGCCTTTTGGGCTTTCTCCGCCAACTCTGTCACACATTCACGTTCCGTCTTGCATCTGGAAATAAATCCCCGGTATTCCTCAGCAAATGCAAATACTTCCTCTCTCTTCTTTCCCTCTGGGTATTTGTCCCATGCGTTCTTTCTTTCCATTGTTATTTATGCCTCCATATTTTGTTATATTCTTTCTGTTTTTCTGATTTGCAACATTACGGGATGAGCAGTGTAGCTCGATTACGCTTCGCTTCATCTCGCTGCGGGCATTCGCCCTATCAAAGCAGGAAAACAGAATTTCTTACGTGCAAGCACGACGATATTCTGTTTTGCTGCTTTGGCACTGCTCATTGCTATTCGTCATCTTCTGATTTTTTGGTGAGATTTTCCTGGACACGACGGTATAATTCCTGTGCTGCGTTGTAGCCCATCTTTTTCTGTCTGTGGTTGACTGCTGCCGCCTCACAGATAACGGCTAAGTTTCTGCCGGGACGGATAGGCAGGGAATGACAGACCACTTTGTTTCCAAGAAACTCGGTGTATTCTTCCTCTAAGCCAAGACGGTCATACTCGTTGTCCTTCTTCCAGTCCTCCAGTTTAATGACCAGGTCAATCTGCTGTTTTTCCTTGACACACTCTACACCGAACAGGGTCTTGACATCGATGATGCCGATGCCGCGAAGCTCGATAAAGTAACGGGTAATATCCGGTGATGTCCCCACCAGCATATGTTCGTTAATTTTACGAATTTCAACCACATCATCTGTAACCAGACGATGTCCGCGGCGTACCAGCTCCAGAGCAGCCTCACTCTTGCCGATACCACTTTCTCCCATAATCAGAAGCCCCTCACCGTAAACATCCACCAACACACCGTGTATCGTAATACAGGGTGCTAACTGCTCACTCAGACAGTAAATCAGCTCTGCCATAAATTCGGAAGTGCCTCTTTTGCTGCCGAATACCGGAAGCTGTTTTTCCATAGCAATGTCTAAAAATGTTTCGTCCGGCTGCAAATCACGGCAGAAAATCACAGCGGGAATATCATAATTCATAAATTCCCGGTAAATTTCCTCCCTCTTTTCACTGTCTAACTGCTGTAAATAGGTATATTCTACCGTACCGATGATCTGCACACGGGACTGCTCGAAATGCTTAAAATATCCGCTCAGCTGCAATGCCGGACGGTTGACATCACTCACCATAATCCGGTGGCCTTTCAACTCCAAATCCGGCAGAAAATTGTACAAATCCATCAGCTGCGCTACCTTTGATACACTAACTCCACTCATACCTTAGTCTCCTCTTCTTGTTTTGTTTTCCCAGTCAAGTCTCCCGGCATACCGGCACAGATTGATACAGGCACAAAGTATTTTGCCCGATATCAATGCGCCAGCATACTGCTGTCCTATGCTAGTTTTAATATAGCACAAACATGCCTATTCTTCAACTGGTGTACCGGCACATTGATACCGGCATGCCGCTACACCTGCCCCGCCTGCTTATGGAAAAATTCATACACCGCCTGGGCGGACTGCTCATTCATGGACTCCGTTCCCGCTAACTCTTCCAGAGAAGCTTCTTTTATGGCGTCTAACGACTGGAAACGGCGCATCAGGGCTTTTCTTCTCGCCGGTCCAATCCCCGGGATATCGTCTAACACCGAATGCACCTGTTCCTTACTCCTTAAAGAGCGGTGGTACTCAATAGCGAAACGATGGGCTTCGTCCTGGATTCGGGTAATCAGCTTAAATCCTTCGCTGCTGCGGTCAATGGGGATTTCTACATTATTATAATATAACCCTCTTGTCCTGTGATTATCATCCTTTACCATGCCGGACACCGGGATATTTAACTTTAACTCTTCTAACACCTTTAAGGCAATGTTCACCTGCCCCCTGCCGCCATCCATCATAATCAAATCCGGAAAACGGGTAAAACTGCCATACTCTTTAGAAAGCTCCTTATCCTCCAGTTCCTCCTGCTCCTTCATGCCGTGGGTAAACCTCCGGGTGAGCACCTCGTACATAGAGGCATAATCGTCAGGCCCGGTGACGCTGCGCAGCTTAAATTTGCGGTAATCGCTGCGTTTCGGCTTTCCCTTTTCATAGACAATCATGGAGCCTACCGTCTCAAAGCCGTTGATGTTGGAAATATCAAATGCCTCCACCCTGTTTAAGCCCTCTAATCCTAAGAGCTTTTCGATTTCCTTTAAGGCTCCGATGGTGCGTCCCTCTTCCCGCTTCATTTTCTCCCGGTCCTGAGACAGCACCAGCTGGGCATTTTTCTTTGCCAGCTCCACCAGTTTCTCCTTCATGCCCTTTTGAGGCACCCGGATATATACCTTTCCGCCCCGCTTTTCACTAAGCCACTCCGCTAACACCTCCCGTTCTTCAATGTCCTGCTGTAACATGATTTCCTTTGGAATAAAAGGCGTCCCGGAATAAAACTGTTTCAAAAAGGTGTTTAAAATCTGCCCCTTGGAATCCTCGTTTCCGATTTTCACGTAAAAATGGTCCCTGCCGATAAGTTTGCCGTCCCGGATAAAAAAGACCTGTACCACGGCGTCCCTGTCGTCCGCCGCTAATGCCACGATATCCTTATCCTCCCCGTCGGTGTGGGTGATTTTCTGTTTCTGGGCAATCTGCTTCACACTGCCTAACAATTCCCGATACTCAATGGCTTTTTCAAATTCTAACCGTTCCGATGCCTCCTGCATTTTTTCCTCTAAGGATTTCATCATGGGGGCATAATTACCGTTTAGAAATTCCACCGCCGCATCCACCCGCTTGCGGTATTCCTCCTTTGTGATATACCCCTGGCAGGGTGCCATACACTGATGGATATGGTAATTTAAGCAGGGACGGTCCTTTCCTGTGTCCTTCGGCAGACTGCGGTTACAGGTACGGAGCTGGTATAGCTTATTTATCAGCTCTATGGTATCCTTCACCGCCCCGGCGCTGGTATAGGGACCGAAATATCTGGACTTGTCCTTCTTCTGCTGACGGGAAAAGAGAACCCTCGGGAAATCCTCTCCCACCGTCACCCGGATATAGGGATAGGTCTTATCGTCCCGCAGCATGGTATTGTATTTTGGTCTGTGCTCTTTGATTAAATTGCACTCTAACACCAGAGCCTCCAACTCTGAATCGGTAATGATATACTCAAAGCGGGCAATCTGCTTCACCATCCGGGCTTTTTTTATCCCCTCATTATGGCTCGCCTGAAAATACTGGTGTACCCGTTTTCTAAGGCTCACTGCCTTTCCGATATAAATAATGGCATCACGTGCGTCGTGCATAATATAAACTCCCGGCGTATCCGGGAGTTTTTTTAATTCTTCTTCAATATTAAACATTATTCACCATTATGACCTGTATTATCATCTATTGTCTGGTCGATAAAATTTCCTTTTGGCGCTTCTTCCTCGAACATATCCTCCGTCACATCTCCTGCATTCTTAAGCGGAGGGTCTTTTCTCAATTCAGTCTTTGCCTCCTGCGCCTGCTCAAAGAAGGTCTTTTTCTCCTTCTCCTCCTCCGGCTCAGGAATGCCCTTTAATTCACGGAAAATCTTCATAAATTCTTTTCCGGTAATGGTCTCATGCTCATAGAGGTAATCGGAAATCTTATCTAATACTTCCCTGTTCTCAATTAAAAGATTCATGGCATCATCATAGCATTTGTTAATAATGGAAAGTACCTCTTCATCAATCATTGCCGCCGTATCTTCACCACAAATCAGTCCAGCACGGTTGTCTAAGTACTGGTTTTCCACTGTGGCAAGGCACATCATGCCGAATTTATCAGACATACCATACTGTGTCACCATGGCTCTGGCGATGGCGGTGGCATGCTCGATATCATTCGCCGCACCGCTGGTGGCAGAGTGAAATACCAGCATTTCCGCCGCACGTCCTGCCATATAGGTGGTAATCTTCGCATAAAGCTCCTCTTTGGTCTGTAAGAACTTCTCCTCCTCCGGGGTCTGCAGGGTATATCCCAAAGCCCCCATGGTACGGGGGACAATCGTAATCTTCTGCACCGGTTCGGTATTTTTCTGAAGCGCTGTCACCATAGCATGACCCACCTCGTGATAAGCCACAATCTTTCTTTCCTTGTCGCTCATGATACGATCTTTCTTTTCCTTGCCGCCCACAGCAACCAGCTCAAAGGCGTCAAACAAATCGGACTGGTTCACAAAACGTCTGCCGTTCTTCACGGCATTGATTGCCGCCTCATTAATCATATTGGCAAGGTCGGACCCCACCAGCCCCGCTGTCGCTAACGCCAGGGCATCTAAGTCCACGGTCTGATCCATCATAACGTCCTTGGAGTGAACCTTTAACGTCTCAAGCCTGCCCTTTAAATCCGGTTTATCCACGATAATTCTCCTGTCAAAACGTCCCGGACGAAGCAGTGCCTTGTCTAAGACCTCCGGACGGTTGGTGGCTGCTAAAATCAAAAGTCCCTTGGAAGTATCGAAACCGTCCATTTCCGCAAGGAGCTGGTTTAAGGTCTGTTCCCGCTCATCATTTCCGCCGTAACGGCTGTCACGGCTCTTGCCGATGGCGTCAATCTCGTCAATAAAAATGATACAGGGTGCCTGTTTCTGCGCCTCTTTGAATAGATCACGGACACGGGAAGCACCTACGCCCACGAACATTTCCACAAAATCAGAGCCTGCCAAGGAGAAAAACGGCACCTTTGCCTCCCCTGCCACTGCTTTTGCCAGAAGAGTTTTACCGGTTCCCGGAGGTCCCACCAAAAGGGCTCCCTTCGGCAGTTTCGCACCGATTTCCTTATAACGCCCCGGATTGTGTAAAAAGTCCACCACCTCCTGCAAGGATTCCTTCGCTTCGTCCTGTCCTGCCACGTCCTTGAAGGTAACTCCGGTCTGTTTTTCCACATAAACCTTTGCGGTGCTTTTTCCCACACCCATGGCTCCCCCGCCCATACGGCGCATGAGAAAGCCCAGCAAGATCCAGATAAGCGCCAGCGGTATCAGATAGCTTAAAATGCTGTAAATCCAGGTGGAGGTATTGTCCGGTATCACACCGTAAATCTCCACGCCCTTTTCCTTTAACAGAGGGAGCAAATCCTCGTCGGCGACTCTGCCGCAGTAATACGTAATCTGATAAGCTCTGTTCACATTCTCGTTTTTAGTAACCGGGGTAATGTTAATCTCATAAGATCCAATCTCTACGGATTCTACTTCTCCCGCCTCTACCTTGGCAAGAAACTCCGTGTAGGAAATTTCCTGGGTACTCATCTGGTTAAACTGGTTTGTCACCATGCTCATAATAAACAAAACCACGAGGGAAACCAGAATAAATGCCATGATAAGCTGTCCGTTGCGGTTGTCCTTGCCGCCGCTGCCGCCTCCATTTCCGCCGTTTCCATTTCCGCCGCCGTTTCCGTTATTGTTATAATTGTTATTTCCATTACTATAATTATTCGGTCCCTGATTGTCCATAAAGTCTTTATCCTTTCCACAGTTACAGCCCAAGCCGCAGCCGGATTTTATTTTCTTACTGTACCTAATCTTACGAATTTCTACTTTATTATATTGAAAAGACAGTTTAAAAGCAATACGCAGTTCATGAACTTTTCTTGTTATTTCTAAAGTTTTTATAAATTTCATCCTATCTTTTTTATATTTTGCTGGATTTTAGTGAGACTTAGTTGTATACTATATTGGTTATAGCGTGTTGTATGACAGCACATTTTGGTTTTTAATTTACATTTTTTATAAATATCATTGAGGAGGATAACCCTATGCCTGTAAAATACGTCTTTGTCACCGGCGGTGTTGTTTCCGGTCTTGGAAAAGGTATCACGGCTGCTTCCCTCGGGAGGCTTTTAAAGGCCCGTGGCTACAAAGTGACCATGCAGAAATTCGACCCTTACATCAATATCGATCCCGGAACCATGAACCCCATCCAGCATGGTGAAGTTTTCGTAACAGATGACGGTGCAGAAACTGATTTAGACTTAGGACATTATGAACGTTTTATTGATGAAAGCCTGACAAAACAATCCAACGTAACCACCGGAAAGGTTTACTGGTCTGTTCTTCAAAAGGAGCGCCGGGGCGATTTCGGCGGAGGTACGGTTCAGGTAATTCCTCATATTACCAACGAAATCAAGAGCCGTTTCTACCGTAACTTTACCTCGGACGAGACTCATATTGCCATCATTGAGGTGGGCGGCACCGTGGGAGATATTGAAAGCCAGCCCTTTTTAGAGGCAATCCGGCAGTTCCAGCATGAAGTAGGACGGGAAAACGCCATTCTCATTCATGTTACCTTAATTCCGTACATTAAGGCCTCCGGCGAGTTAAAGACCAAACCCACTCAGGCAAGTGTAAAAGAGCTTCAGGGAATGGGCATTCAGCCGGATATCATTGTCTGCCGTTCGGAGCACCCCCTTGAGCAGAACTTAAAAGACAAGATTGCCTTATTCTGTAACGTTCCAAACGGCAACGTCTTGCAGAACCTCGATGTGGAATATTTATACGAAGCGCCGCTGGCAATGGAAAAGGAAAATCTTGCCAAGGTTGCCTGCAAGGCTTTACATTTAGAATGCCCCGAACCGGATTTAAAAGACTGGGAAGCAATGGTAGATGCTCTGCGCCATCCAAACAAAGAGGTAAAAATTGCCTTAGTCGGAAAATATATTGCACTGCATGACGCCTATATTTCCGTGGTGGAAGCCTTAAAGCACGGCGGTATTGCAGAGCGCGCCACCGTGGACCTTCACTGGATTGATTCCGAGGATTTAAACGAGGACAATGTGGAGGAAATCTTAGGTGATATGGCAGGTATCATCGTTCCCGGCGGTTTCGGTTCCCGCGGCGTGGAAGGCATGATTACCGCAGCAAAATATGCCCGTGAGCACAACGTGCCTTATCTGGGGCTCTGCCTTGGTATGCAGGTTGCCATCATTGAATTCGCAAGACATGTCTGCGGCTTCAACGACGCCCACAGCGTGGAACTTGACCCAGGCACCACCCATCCGGTCATCGCTTTAATGCCGGATCAAAATGGGGTGGAAGATATTGGCGGTACTTTAAGATTAGGTTCTTATCCCTGTGTATTGGACAAAACCTCCAAGGCTTATGAGCTTTACGCCGCTGAGGAAATTCAGGAGAGACACCGTCACCGGTACGAGGTAAACAACGATTTCCGTGCTGCCCTGACAGAAAACGGCATGAAGCTCTGTGGCACTTCCCCGGACGGAAGAATTGTGGAAATGATTGAAATCCCGGGGCACCCGTGGTTCCTTGCCACTCAGGCACACCCGGAATTAAAATCCAGACCGAACAGACCGCACCCGCTGTTTAAAGGATTTGTGGAAGCTGCGTTAAAAAACAGTTCGAAATAAGTTTGTGAAAAGGCGGAATTTCTCTTCCCTGAGAAATTCCGCCTTTTCACATGATGATTTTCTTAGAAATTAAGCTATTCCTGCGCCTGTTATTTTTTTCTGTTCCACACGTGAGCCAAAGGAAAATCATCCACATTTATTATTCCCCGAAATAAGCATCCACTCCGTTGGCAATCCCTGTCACAATCTTATTCTGATAATCCTCCGTCGCCATCAGCAAATCCTCATTGGCATTAGACATATAACCCATTTCCACAATCGTAACGGGAACCTGACACCAGTTAATACCACTCATAGTATCCGTCTCCCAGACCCTTTCTTTTTTCGCCCCTGTCGCCGCACAAAGACTGTCCAGCACATTCTCTGACAATTTTCTCGAACTGCTGTAAATATTAGAACAATAAGGATTTGCCGCCGTCGGACAAATAGTCATCGCCCCATTTACCGCACTGTCCGTACTGCCGTTAGCGTGAATACGTAAAAAAGCGTCCGCATTGTTATTATTAGCAAGAGCCGCTCTCTCTGCATTGCTGATATTTACATCATTCGTGGTACGCACCATAATCACCCGATAACCACGATTTAACAATTCCTGCTCCAATTTTAAAGAAACCTGTAACGTCAGCTCATACTCCGCCAGCCCGCTCGCCACACCGGAAGTTCCGGAGGCCACCTTCGCCTTCATCTCCGACGCTCCCGGTCCTACCGGCTCCTTTTCACTGTTTCCCTTTCCCTGATGCCCCGCATCAATCACCACCAATTTTCTGTAGCCGCTCAAAATTTTTGTCAAAAGTTCTTATTTTTTTTGTCAAAAGTTTCGGGAAATATTTCCCGAAACTCATATTTACAATTCAATATTATTCCATCTCTTATTTTTAT
>JAETQH010000204.1 GCA_021770785.1 Lachnospiraceae bacterium | reverse complement strand
CCCGCCATTAAAAGAATGGTGGTATTACCAAACCACATCAGGCAGTTCATAAACGCAATCAGCCCTCTGGTACTCCCAACGTTAGACAAAAACTTGTAGGGCGCATCAATAATGCCAATCTGCATCAGGATAGAATTGATGGGACCGCCGTCGGAAAACAGCGTAAAAAACAGCATGGAGAAAGCAGATGCCATAATTAAGTTTGGCAGATAAATCACCGTCTTAAAAAATCTTGCTCCCTTTAATTTCAACCGTACGTCCGAGAACCACGCACCTAACAGCAGAGATAACAGTATCTGGGGAATAAAACACATAATCCACAAAACCAGGGTATTTTTTGCATAAATCCAGATATCCCCGGAGCCGAACAGATTGACATAGTTATCTCGCCCTACGAAATTAGGTCCAATCTGGTTCAGTCCCGACATATAGTTCTCAAAGAAACTGTTGTAAATAGTTGTCACCATTGGTATTAACTGAAATACCACATAAACGATAATAAACGGCGTTAAAAATATGTAGCCCCATTTATTGTACCTTACGACTTTTCCTTTCATTTTAGTGTCCTCCTTTTTCTTTTTCCACACCTAAACATATTCTTTGCTACAGAATTCGCAGCAATCTTCATTCCCCTGCTGCCATAAACCTTGCTGCCAATTCTGCATTTTACTATCTGTGAAATACGACCTTGCCCCCGCCTTTTCCGGCGGAGTGCAAAATCGTCTGTTATGTATAGGCGTTATGATATCCTGTTTTCTATATCAGTTGCAGCATTTCCGCCCATGCTTTGTCATCCACTAACGTGATAAGTTCGGATATTTCTCAATCACTGCTGTGTAGAATAACTCTAACGCTTCGTCTAAGGTTGCATTTCCCTGGAAATAATTCTTCATTGCTTTCTGGAACTCTTCGTTACATCCCTGGTCATACGGAGATAAGTTACTTAAGTCAAGACTGTCTACACCTGCGCAGTACATAGCTAACGGGTTCTGTCCGCCTAAAATCTTGCTGGTATAGCCGGTATCCTCTGCCATAGCTTCCATAACGTTTTTATTGTTTACGAAATCATCATCATCCACAACGATTTCTTTCATAACATCTTCGTTGGTGGTCATCTGAAGCATAATGTCTTTTACAAGGCTTACGTTATCTGTTCCTGCTGCTGCACAAATCCATGTACCGCCCCAGAAGAAGCCCTGAGGTCCTTCAGTTGCCCCCCAGCCGCCTGCGTTACCGATACTTCCCTCGGTATCTGCTGCCATACTGAAGTTTACTAACCAAGCCGGTCCAAAGTATGCAAATACTTTTCCCTCCGGATAGAAGCCTTTCTTCCAGTCATCGCTCCACATATCATGGGTTTCGGTCTCTCCTGCATCTACTAACGCTTTTGAGTCATTCACCCAGTTCATAATGTTTTCATCAATGTTGATTTTTCCGTCAACCACCCATTTAGAGGTTACGTTGTTAGAATATACACGATAAGTATCATTGGCAGACGATATGATAGAATATCCTGCATCTTTTAAAGTTTCTGCCGTCTTATTAAAGGTAGCCCAATCCTTTACCGCTTCCTGCACGGTTGCCGGGTCATCAGAGCCAAGTACTTCCTTTGCAGCTTCACGATTGTAGAATAATACACCCGGGCAGCCCTGCCATGAAACACCTTTTAATACGCCGTTAGAATCTGTAACAATATCTTTTGTGTACTGATACTGGTTTGCCAAATCAGCGTCTGTAATTCCAAGATCAGCTAC
>JAETQH010000015.1 GCA_021770785.1 Lachnospiraceae bacterium | reverse complement strand
TTTACCCTGACAGGAGTATTAATAAGTGTCCATGAAACAGGATTAGGGGTATTTTCAGTGTCCACGAAATGGGATTGGGGTCAAATTTTATGTCCACATCTATGGGTACATTATAAGGAGACGGTGGCCAAAATCCCGGAGATAATGGAAATACACCGGGGGGAGGAGATAATACGAATCCCGGAGATAATGGAAGTACCTCGGAAGGAGACAACCAGAACCCCGGAGATACAGGAACGAACCCGGGAGGAGATAAGCCTAATTCGGGAGAAACCGGAGATAATCCAAACCCCGGAGATACAGGAGCAAATCCGGGAGGAGACAGCACCAATACCGGAGAAAACGGAAATGGGGATAATCAGAATTCCCAAAACAATACAACAGTTAAAGTGAAAAAGCTTACCATTTCCGCCCCATCCAAGAAAATCGCCGCCGGGAAGAAAGTACAGCTTACTGCTAAGATAACCCCGAAAAATGCCACAAACAAGAAAGTGACATGGAAATCCGGCAACAAAAAGTACGCTACGGTAAATTCCAAGGGCATCGTAACCACCAAAAAAGCCGGAGCAGGAAAAACCGTCACCATCACGGCGACAGCCAAAGACGGCAGCGGCAGGAAAGCATCCGTTAAAATCAAAATCATGAAAAATGCCGTCATTAAGGTGAAGATAAAAAATGCGCCGAAAACCTTAAAGGCGGGAAAGAGCGTGACCTTAAAAACTTCCGTTTCCACCAACGGAAAAAGTGCCAATAAGACCTTGAAATGGACAAGCTCCAATTCCAAATATGCCACAGTAAATTCCAGGGGAAAAGTAACGGCAAAGAAAGCCGGAAAGGGAAAGAACGTCACCATTACGGCAGCGTCCACTGACGGTACAAACAAAAAAGCAAAAGTAAAGATAAAAATTAAATAAAACAAACTAAAAAGATAAGCCACAGTAAAAAAACAACAGAAAAATCCGGCGGTGAATAAACCGGCCGGATTTTTCTTAAATCTATTCAATTTCCCCATATAAATAAGCATTCAAAATATTCTGCGGTGCATCATAGTAAAAACTGCTGTTGAAGTCTTCAATCTTATCACTGACAAAAGAGTTGTAGGCTGCAAACAGTGCGTCTATGATATCCATATTTTTTTCTCTGGCAATCCCAAGAATCAGCCTTTTATAAACTTTACCGATATCCCAATGACTTGGCACGGCATACTTTGTGACAGATATATTATCAAAAGTACCTTTTGGAATAGCAGCGGCTTCAATAAAATCATCACTGACCCGGTCGATGTTGTCACTGTGATAGATATCAGCTAAATCATAAATTTTAGCAATGTTATCTTTCCCTAGATAATTTACGACATCAGAATTTTTGTTTTTCGTCTTTCTCGCAATATATTCTATCAGGCTGCAAGTGAAAAAGAGGTCATTTTCCTTTTGGGGTTCACGTCCGGTCATTTTTCCCATGAAATATCCTCCTGAGTCCAGTAGCTTTCCACAGCGGTAGCTTCTACCACCGTTCCTCCCCTTCCGAATCAGAAACCACTTCTACTCTCTCTCCTAAATCAAGCCCATGGGAAATCGAGTTTCCTCCGCACCACACAGTCTCTAACTGCTGTAAATTACTCAGCGGACGCAAGTCCGTCACATAATTATCCGTAATATCTAACTTCTTCAGGTTAGGCAGAGCCTCTGTAAACTCCACTTCGGTAAGTTTATTGCTCTGTAAGTACAGCTCCTCTAAATTAGGAAATTTGCCAACGAAGCTAATCTCATCGGCAAGATTTACATCATCATAGGATAGATTAGTAACCGGTCCGCTGTATTCCACGTAAATATTTTTCCAAAGCTCGATACGGTTCATATCAAGCCGTTTTAAGCTGGTATTCTCCGGCATCGCTGCAAAATCCAGACCAAAGCTGCAGTCACTGATATTCAGTTCCTCCAGACAGGGAATGCCGAATATGTATTCCACATTTCCATAAAGTTCTAAAGAACTGATATCTAAGGATTTTAAATTTGACAGGCTGTTTAACACAGTCAGGTCGGGAATATCCCCGTAAATACTGCCCAGCTTTAAATGTTCCAGATTTTGCAGAGAAGCCAGTGCCATATAATCGCTGCAGTCACAGCCTGAAAGATACAGGGAGCGGAGCTTTGGCAGTGAGGATAAAAAGCCGATGCTTTCTGCACTGTGGATGGAAAGAGAGGTAAGGCTGCTCCAGTTATCCACAGAGGGCATGGAAGTACCGCTGTTTAAATCCAGCGTCAGTGTTTCAAGATAAGTCAGATTGGAGAGGACGCTATAATCGGTAACTTCGTCATTATCCTCTAAACAAAGCTCCGTCAGAGCAGTCAGACTGCCTATCGGGGAAATGTCTAACAGGATGGAATCTGTAATGGTGAGCTTTTTTAAGGAAGTTAAATATTGCAGAAAAGAAATATCCTTAAGTCCTTCACAACCAATAGACAGCTCTTCTAAGGAAGTCAGGGCTTGGAGCATACCAAAATCCGTAATGGAATCGCCCTTTTCGATGGTAAGGCTTTTTAACTGTTTCAGGGCGCTTAAGCTGCCGAGGTCGGACAAGTCGTCGGTACATTTGATGGAAAGCTGCTCCAGGTTAGAAAAAGTGTCAATTCCGTCAAGGCTTGAGGCAGTGTAGCTGCCAAGAATGACAATTTTTTCAGGGTGAGGCACAATTTCCGCCAGCTCGTCCGGTGAGTTACAGGTTCGGATTTCCGTCAGTTCCGTTAATTCCGTGAGATTTCTCTCCGCTAATGCAAGATTTGGTAAATCTAAGGTATGAAGTCCTGTAAATTTTCCTAAATCCTCATAATAGGAAGCTGCTTCTGAAGGCACATCCATACTATGGACATCTTCATTTTCCATTGAATATTCTACGGTGATACCGCTATTCCGGTGGGAGATATGAAGGTATTTTATCTTCGCAAGCTGTTCCGCCGTGACCTGTTCCGGGGGCATGTCAAATACTTCTTCCGTAAAATACAGGAAAAATTCAGAAAAAGTTTCCGGTTGCTCCATCTGGGGATAAGCTGCTGTATTTTTCTGTGCGGTATGTGGAGCTGAATGCCAGTAGACGGCAATCACTATAACAAGTGCAAAAAAAGCGACTCCTGACAGGATAGAGACAAGGGTATGCCTGGACTGTTCGGGTGCCTGATAGATGTTGGTTACCCGTTCCGGCTGTCCTTTATCTATCAGAAATTCGGCGCCGCAGTGGCTGCATTTTGCCGTAGTTTCGTCTGTCTTTGTTAAACTTCCGCCGCAATTTGGACATTCCATTTCTACAAATTGAATCATTGTGCTTCCTCCCGTGTGTTTTAATATTATCATAGGTTAGACAGAAATAAATTTCAAGAAATTTGTTGGCAAAGTTCTGGCGTAGTGTAACGGTCAAACTCCCGTGTCATTACAATACAGCCGATTTGCTTTAGTTGTTCCGCAACAGTTGACACTTCCACCCAAAACAAATAAAATAATAATAACTATGCTGAGAAAAACGGAGGAAATACAAAATGCGAGAGATACCCTATAAAATATACTTAGAAGAGAACGAGCTGCCAAAGCAGTGGTACAACGTCCGCGCGGATATGAAAAAGAAACCTGCGCCGATTTTAAACCCTGCAACCTTACAGCCTGTTACCTTAGAGGAATTATCCCAGATTTTCTGTGAGGAGCTGGCAAGACAGGAATTAGACGACACAACCCCCTATATCGACATCCCTCAGGAAATCCGTGATTTCTACAAAATGTACCGCCCGTCGCCACTGGTACGGGCATACTGCTTAGAGAAAAAGTTAGGGACACCGGCCCATATTTATTACAAATTCGAGGGCAACAATACCTCAGGAAGCCATAAACTCAATTCAGCCATTGCCCAGGCGTACTATGCAAAGCAGCAGGGCTTAAAGGGTGTTACCACCGAGACAGGGGCAGGGCAGTGGGGAACAGCCCTTTCCATGGCGTGCTCCTATTTTGACTTGGACTGTCAGGTTTACATGGTGAAATGTTCCTATGAGCAGAAACCCTTCCGCCGTGAAGTCATGCGGACCTACGGGGCGCAGGTGACACCGTCCCCTTCTATGAACACCAACGTGGGACGCAAAATCAACGAGGAATTTCCGGGAACCACAGGAAGTCTTGGCTGCGCCATTTCAGAAGCGGTGGAAGCTGCCGGGGCACAGGAGGGATACCGCTATGTGTTAGGTTCGGTCCTGACCCAGGTATTGCTGCATCAGTCCATCATCGGTCTTGAGACAAAAGCGGCGTTGGATAAATACGGGGTAAAGGCGGATATGATTATCGGCTGCGCCGGAGGCGGTTCAAACCTCGGGGGACTGATTTCCCCATTTGCAGGGGAAATGCTGCGGGGAGAAGCAGATTATGACATGATCGCCGTAGAGCCCGCGTCCTGTCCGAGCCTTACCCGTGGAAAATATTCCTATGATTTCTGCGATACCGGAAAGGTATGTCCGCTGGCAAAAATGTATACCCTTGGAAGCGGATATATTCCGTCCCCAAGTCATGCGGGAGGACTTCGCTATCACGGTATGAGTTCGGTGGTATCTGAGCTGTATGACCAGGGACTGCTTACTGCAAGAAGCGTCAAACAGACAGAGGTGTTTGAGGCAGCCCAGACCTTTGCAAGAGTGGAAGGTATTTTGCCGGCACCGGAGAGCAGCCACGCCATCAAGGTTGCCATAGACGAGGCGCTTAAGTGTAAAGAAACCGGAGAAGAAAAAAATATTGTATTCGGCCTTACCGGCACAGGATATTTTGATATGTTCGCTTATGCAAAATATAATGACGGCGAGATGGACGATTATGTTCCGACGGATGAAGAGATTGCAAAGGCATTAGAAAAACTGCCTGTTGTGAAATAAAAAAGAGAAATATAGAAGCTGCAAAAGCGGCGGAATGAGGGAAGGTTGAAAAAATTATGTATCGGATTTTTTCAACCCCAAGTTTGTGCGCACACGCTCAAACTTGAGATGCACAAAAGGCGTGTGCCGATGGAGGAAAAAATGGAACAGTTAAAAGCAGTGATATTAGCGGCAGGAAAAGGAACCAGAATGAAATCCGAGCTGCCGAAGGTTGTACATACCATCGAGGGAAAATGCTTAGTAGATTACGTCATTGATGCCGCAATGGGAGCAGGCGCAAATGACATCTGCTTAGTGTTAGGCTACAAATATGAAGTCGTCTTTGAAACCATTTCCCATAAAGACGTGATGTACGCTCTGCAGGAACAGCAGTTAGGTACAGGTCATGCTGTGCTCTGCGCCAAAGATTTCTTGGGTGATGAGGGGCAGACCATGATTTTATTCGGAGATACCCCGCTAATCACCGCAGAGACTTTGAGCCGTTTGCGGGAATATCACATCAGGCAGGGGAATACGGTCACGGTTTTATCGTCCATCATTGACGATCCCACAGGCTATGGACGGATTATCAGGGACATTGACGGCAATTTTTTAAAGAGTGTGGAGCACAAGGATGCCAACGAGCAGGAATTAAAATCTCATGAAATCAATTCCGGCATGTATATTTTCGATACCAAAGAGTTAAAAGAGGCGTTGGGAAAATTACAGCCCAACAACGCCCAGGGAGAATATTATCTGCCGGATACGCTCACAATTATCAAAGAAAAGGGGTTGAAGGTGGACGCTTTTACCTTAGACGACCCGGAGGACATCACCGGAGTCAATGACCAGGAGCAGTTAAAGTCTGCGGCTATCGTCATCCGCAAAAGACAGGCGGTAAAGAAACGCTAGTACTCTGCCGGACAGTTCCTTAGGCGGCACAGGATGTGGGGGCGGTAACAGGGAGAATGAGCAGTAGATTATTTCAGAAAATAAGGGTCACACTCTTCTGCGGAAAAGGGAAGAGTGTGACGGAGCAGGAGAACGTCATGTTTTTAATCGTCGGACTTGGAAATCCGGGCAGACAGTATGAGCATACCAGACATAATGTGGGATTTGATGTCATGGATGCCATCGCAGACAAATATAATATCAGTATCAGTGAGAAAAAGCATAAGGCTCTCTGCGGAAAGGGTGTCATAAACGGAAATAAAGTTGTGCTGGCAAAGCCCCAGACCTTTATGAATCTAAGCGGCGAGAGCGTGGCAGAGCTGTTAAACTATTACAAATTAGACCCGGAGGAGGAAATGATTGTCATTTATGATGACATCAGCCTTGCGCCGGGAAATCTGCGTATCCGAAAAAAGGGCAGCGCCGGAGGGCACAATGGAATCAAAAACATTATTGCCATGACAGGAACCCAGAATTTCCTGCGTATTAAAGTGGGGGTAGGGGAAAAGCCCAGGGGCTGGGATTTAGCCGACTATGTGTTAGGGCATTTTGACGCTGGCGACCGGACCGAGGTGGAAGAGGCAATTGGCCATGCCGTCACTGCGGCGGAGCAGATGTTAGCCGGAGAGACGGATTTGGCAATGAACGAATTTAACGCAAAAAAGAAGGAATGACATGAAAACATTCACAGAACCACTGCAGGGGTTAAAGGAATTTGAGGATTTAGAGCAGACCCTTAAGAAAATGCAGAACGGAAAAAAGGGAATTCTGCAGATATCCGGCTGCATTGACGCAGCAAAAACGCATATGATTTACAGTGTGGACAATGGTGCGAAGAATCGCATCATTGTTACTTTTCATGAGCAAAAAGCGAAGGAATTGTTAGAGGAATACCGTTTTTTTGACAAAAAAACCGCTTATTATCCGGCAAAGGATATCCTGTTTTACCAGTCGGATATCCGGGGAAACGTGCTGACGGCGGAGCGTATCAATGCACTGAAAATGATGGCGGAAAAAGAGCCCTGTACCATCATCACAACCTTTGACGGTCTGATGAACCCCATGCCCTCACCGGAGAAATTTTTAAGCGCCGTAAGGAGTATTGCGGTGGGAGATGCGGTGGAAATGGAAGAACTTACCGCACATTTAGCGGAGATGGGCTATGAAAAAAATTACCAGGCACAGACCATGGGAGAATTTTCTGTGCGGGGCGGTATCATTGATGTGTTCCCTCTCACAGAGGATAATCCTGTCCGCATTGAACTCTGGGGGGACGAGGTGGATTCTATCCGTTCTTTTGATGCGGAAAGCCAGCGCTCCATTGAAAATTTAGAAGAGGTACACATTTATCCTGCCTGCGAAGTGGTACTTACAAAGGAAGAGCGGAAAGCAGGCACGGAAAAAATGCTGGCGGAGGCGGAGAAGGTTTCAGCAAAATTCCGGAAAGAGATGAAAACCGAGGAGGCTTACCGGGTGAAGGCTGCCGCAGAACAGGTGGCAGAAGAGGCGGTGGAGTTTGGTATCAGCGCCGGACTAGACGCCTATCTTTCCTATTTTTGCAAGGATAGGGTTTCCCTGTTAGACTATTTTGAAAAAGAAGAGACGTTGGTGTTTTTAGACGAGGCAGCACGCTCCGTGGAGCGGGGCATTGCCACAGAAACAGAATTTTCCGAGAGTATGAAGCAGAGGCTGGAAAAGGGATATATCCTGCCGGGACAGATGGGAGAGCTTTTTTCCTGCAGGGAAATACTGGGAAAACTGGAAAGCTGTTGCTGCATTTCTCTGGTGGCACTGGATTTGAAAAATAAACATCTGGATATCAAAGAGAAATTCCATGTGGAATCAAAGACGGTCAACCCTTACAACAACAGTTTCGAACTTCTGGTAAAGGATTTGAACCGTTATAAGAAAAACGGTTACCGCACAGTGCTGCTTTCGGGTTCCCGTACCAGGGCGAAACGTCTGGCGCAGGATTTGATGGAGGAGGGGTTAAATGCCTTTTATTCCGAAGATTTTGACCATGAGGTAAAGCCGGGGGAAATTATGATTGGATACGGTAAAATAAAAAAGGGTTATGAGTATCCTCTGTTAAAATTTGTGGTGATATCCGAGAGTGATATTTTCGGCGGGGAGAAGAAGAAAAAGAAACACCGCCGCACCTACGAGGGGGAGAAGATAGCCAGTTTTACCGACCTTAGCATCGGGGATTATGTGGTGCATGAAAACCATGGTCTGGGCATTTACCGGGGCATTGAGAAGATTGAGGTGGATAAGACCGTCAAGGATTACATCAAAATCGAGTATGCCGGGGGCGGAAATCTCTATATTTTAGCCACCCAGTTAGAACTGATACAAAAATACGCCGGGGCAGATGCCAAAAAGCCCAGGCTGAATAAATTAGGCGGGCAGGAGTGGAACAAGACTAAGACGAAGGTCCGGGGGGCAGTCAAAGAGATTGCCGGAGATTTAGTGAAACTCTACGCCGAGCGCCAGAGCAAAAACGGCTTTGTCTACGGTCCGGATACGGTGTGGCAGAGGGAGTTTGAGGAAATGTTTCCCTTTGAGGAAACGGAGGATCAGGAGCTTGCCATTGAAGCCACGAAAAAGGATATGGAAAGCCCGAAAATCATGGACCGCCTTATTTGCGGAGATGTGGGCTACGGAAAGACGGAAATTGCTATCCGGGCGGCGTTTAAGGCGGTGCAGGACGGCAAGCAGGTGGCGTTTTTAGTGCCCACTACTATTTTAGCCCAGCAGCATTACAACAATTTCGCCCAGCGCATGAAAGATTTTCCGGTTAATGTGGATTTACTCTGCCGTTTCCGGAGCTCCGGCGAGCAGAAAAAGACCATCGAGGGGCTGAAAAAAGGCAGGGTAGATATTGTGATCGGAACTCACAGATTGCTGTCAAAAGATGTGGGATACAAGGATTTGGGGCTTTTGATGATTGACGAGGAGCAGCGTTTTGGCGTCACCCACAAGGAGAAAATCAAACAGCTCAAGACGGACATTGACGTGCTGACCTTGACGGCAACCCCGATTCCCAGAACGCTGCACATGAGCCTAATCGGAATCCGGGATATGAGTGTGTTAGAGGAGCCGCCCATGGACCGTGTCCCTATCCAGACCTATGTCATGGAATTTAACGAGGAACTGGTGCGGGAGGCGATATCGAGGGAGCTTGCCAGAGGCGGCCAGACGTATTATGTTTATAACCGTGTGAAGGAAATCGGAGACGTGGCGGCAAAGATTGCGGAGCTTGTGCCGGAGGCAAATGTGGCGTATGCCCACGGGCAGATGAAGGAGACAGAACTGGAAAATATTATGTACCGCTTTATCAACGGGGAAATTGACGTGTTAGTTTCCACCACGATTATAGAGACGGGGTTAGATATTTCTAACGTCAACACCATGATTATTCACGATGCGGACAACATGGGGTTGTCCCAGCTTTACCAGTTAAGAGGGCGTGTGGGGCGTTCGAACCGTACCGCTTACGCATTTCTGATGTATAAGCGGGATAAAATGTTAAAGGAGATTGCGGAGAAACGACTTGCGGCAATCAAAGAATATACGGAGCTTGGCAGCGGCTTTAAGATAGCCATGCGGGATTTGGAAATCCGCGGGGCGGGAAATCTGTTGGGGGCGGAGCAGCACGGCCATATGGAGGCGGTGGGATATGATTTGTACTGCAAGATGTTAAATGAAGCGGTGAAAGAGGCGAAGGGTGAGAAGGTGGAGGAGAACTTTGACACTTCTATTGATGTCGACATTGACGCTTACATTCCCATGGGTTATATTCCCAATGAGTTCCAGAAGTTAGATATTTACAAGAGGATTGCAGAAATTGAGACGGAGGAAGAGGCGGAAGAGATGGTAGAAGAATTGATTGACCGCTTTGGGGATTTGCCAAAATCCGTGGAAAATCTGCTGTTCATTGCGAAAATAAAGACCATGGCACATAAGGCTTATTTCACCGAGGTGGCGCAGAAAGGGGAAACGCTGAAATTTACTTTGTACGAAAAAGCAAAAATTGATGTGGCGAAGCTGCCGGAATTTGTGGTTTCCTATGGCAATAACCTGAAATTTACCGCAGACGCGAAAGCGCCGTATTTTACCTATTTTTTAAAGAAAAATTCCAGGGATAAAAATGTGGATGCCCTTGAGATTTTAGAGGCATTCCTTACGGAGACAGGGGAAAAGTTGCTATTCCCATAGAGAATATCTGCCTTTTCCCCGGAAAAGTTGCTATTCCCATAGAGAATATC
This sequence comes from Lachnospiraceae bacterium, assembly GCA_021770785.1. Classification (GTDB taxonomy): domain Bacteria; phylum Bacillota; class Clostridia; order Lachnospirales; family Lachnospiraceae; genus Roseburia. The sequence continues at coordinate 64,198 of JAETQH010000015.1, read as the reverse complement.
TGCCTTTTCCCCGGAAAAGTTGCTATTCCCATAGAGAATATCTGCCTTTTCCCCGGAAAAGTTGCTATTCCCGTAGAGAATATCTGCCTTTTCCCCGGAAAATGTGAAGAATCCGTGAAATGTAAAAATATCTTGCGGCGCATGAAAAAAAGCACTATAATGGAACAAGTAATTGTCCCGGAAACATTTCATTTGGCGGGATTGCAGGAGGAACATATGAGATTAAAAAGAATCACAGCACTTTTTGTAAGTATGATAACAGCAGTATCCCTCTTAGCAGGGTGCGGCGGAGTAGATAAAGATAAGACCGTAGCCACATTAAACGGAGAACCGGTGAAGTTAGGTGTTGCCAATTTTGCGGTGAGATTGCAGCAGGCAAATGCAGATGATTTTTACCGGCAGCTCTTTGGAGATACCGTATGGACAAGCGATATGTATCAGAGCGGTACCACCATGGAGGAAAGCTTTAAGGAGGACGCCATTACTTCCATACAGGAGATGTACACACTGCAGCTTCATATGGGAGATTACGGAATCAGTGTAAGTGATGAGGAAAAGGCGGCAATCACAGCGGCGGCGGAAACGTTTATGAGCGACAACAGCCAGGATGCCATTGAAGCCCTTGGGGCAACTAAAGAAATCATCGAGGAATATCTCACATTGACCACCATTCAGAGTAAAATGCGGGACGCCATTGTGGCAGGAGCGGATACCGAGGTCAGTGACGAAGAGGCAAAGACCAGCAGTTACAGCTATGTGGCATTTTCCGAGAGCAGTATGACAGGAGTGGTAGGCGTGGACTCCACTGAAAGTACTGAGAACGCTGAGGATGCGGCAACAGCAGTAAAAGAAAAAGCAGAAGAATTTGCAGAAGCCATAAAGACAGAGAGCTTAGAGGATGCCGCAGAGGCATATGGATATAACGTAAATACTGCTACTTTCACTCAGGACGGAGAAGGCACGGACGAGGATTTGTTTGCTGCTATCAAAGACCTCAAGGAGGGAGAAACCACAGGAGCGGTTGAAACGGAGAACGGATATTTTGTTGCACGTATCGATTCGGAACTGGACGAAGAGGCGACCGAAAACACACGTCAAACCATCATTTCAGCGCGTCAGGACGATTTCTATGAGGAGACGTTAGAGGGCTTTAAAGAGTCAGACGAATGGAAATTAGACGAGAAAGTATGGAAAACTGTCAGCTTTGACAATCTCTTTACGACGGTGGAAGAGAGTACGGAAACGGTTGAGGCTACGGAAAACGCAACAGAATTACAGTAAAAATGCGGGGTATCTGAATTATTTTCGGGAAAATAGTTCAGATGCCTTTTTCCGATTCTGTGAGATAGGAAAATACAGGAAAAATCTGGTGTTAGGATGGACGGGAGAGATTTTTGTGAAAAAAAGTAATATTGTACTGATTGGAATGCCGGGAGTGGGTAAGAGCACCGTCGGCGTAGTTCTTGCAAAGGTACTGGGATACCGGTTTATCGATGCGGATTTAGTAATACAGGAGAAGGAAAAAAAGCTATTGCATGAAATTATTGCCGAGGTGGGGACGGAGGGCTTCATTGAGGTGGAGAACCGTATCAACAGCGGTATATTGGCGGAACGGGCGGTGATTGCCACCGGAGGCAGTGTGGTATACGGCACGGAGGCCATGAATCATTTAAAAGAAATAGGAAACGTTATTTATCTGAAATTGCCTTATGACACCTTGGAGAAACGTTTGAGCGACATCCGGGGAAGAGGCGTGGTACTAAAGGATGGGCAGGATTTGCGGGGGCTCTATGAGGAACGGGTACCGTTATACGAGAAATATGCTGATTTTATCGTGGATGAAAATCAGCTGAATGTGGAACAGACCATTGAAAAAATATTGGAGTTGAAGGATAAATTTTAATGCAGAAGATAACATTTTCGGGAAAGGCGGCAGCAGGTGCTGCGTCGGCAGGAATTTTGCTGTTGGTATTGGCGGCGGCTTCCGTTTCACAGGAAGTCAGCCTTGGACAGCCGTATCAGAGTGTACGCATAGACGGACAGCTTGTGGGATACACTTCAGGGAAGGTAGATGTAAAAGGGACAATCTGCGCCGCCAGGCGGGAGTTAGCGTCAGAAACAGATGAAAAATTATGTATGGATTTCGACTGGAATGCAGATACTGAAAGAAAGCTTTTTGTGGGACTGCTGCGGGAGACGGAGTTAAAGGAGGCAGTAAAACAGTCCCTAAAGAGCAAGGTGATATCCTCCGGCGAGCGGGTTTATACGGTAGCCATTGATGATTACCGGGGAAACTTCCGCTCTTTGGAAGAAGTGAGCACGTTCCTGAATAAGGTGAAGAATAAGGCGGAGGGCGGAGAGGCTTACACTACAGAGCTTGGGGCAGACGTTTCCCATATCAGCGGTGTGATGCAGGCACAGCTTGTGGGGACTTCTACTGCGGCGGGAGAGATGTCTGCGGCGGCTTCTGCAGAGGACAAAAGCATGTCACGGGGAGTTTCTGCCACAGGGGAAGAAGAGGTGTCTGAGGAAATTGCCGCAGAGGGAGAAAAGAGATTTGCCGGTGCAACTGCCGCAGCAGGAAAAAACGTGTCTGCCGCAGACGGACAGCAGGCGGGAAAACTTAGCGCCGGAGTTACCGCTGTGACAGGTATGCAGTTAGCGGCAGCTATGGCAGAGGAGCCGGGGGAGGAAACAGAAGCTTCTTACCAGACCGGAGTCCTTGACATGGAATTTGTGGAGCAGGTGGAGATTTATGAGAACTATGTTTCTGCGGAGGAAATTGATAACATTGACGAAGAAGTTGTTGAAGTAACAAAAGAAAAAGAATCGAATAAAATATATGTAGTGGAGAGTGGTGACTGTCTTTCCGTTATCGCTTTAGACAACAATACGACAGTGGCGTCCATTATGGCGTTAAATGGGATGGAGGACGCAGATGCCATCATCAGGGACGGGCAGGAGCTGGTGATTGCCGTACCGGAGCCGGATTTGAAAATACGAATCACCATGGGAGAAGTTTACGAAGAGGATTATACGGAAGAGCCGGTCATTATTGAAAATGATTCCTGGTATACCACGAAGGAAGTGGTTTTAGAAGAGGGGCGGACAGGACACCGGGAGAGAAATGATGTGGTGGTGTACGAAAACGGTATGGAAATCAGCCGTGAGATGGTACAGCAGAGAGTGATGACACCGTCGGAGGCGGCAGTGATTGAGCGGGGAACCATCATACCGCCCACCTACATTAAACCCATCAGCGGAGGCAGGTTCACCTCCGGCTTTGGCCGCAGATGGGGACGTATGCACAAAGGAGTTGACTGGGCATGTCCGACGGGAACCACCGTATTTGCTTCCTGTGGCGGAACAGTAATTCAGGCATCCTACAATGGAGGTTACGGCAACAATGTGGTTATCAGCCATCCGGATGGCAGAATGACCAGATACGCCCATAACAGTAAACTGTTAGTAAAGGTAGGGCAGAAGGTGGAGCAGGGAGAGCCCATTGCCCTAAGCGGAAATACCGGGCGTTCTACGGGGCCTCACGTGCATTTTGAAATTTACATCAATGGTGCAGCGGTAAATCCATTGAAATACATCAGTAATTAATGGAAAGATATGTTTATTTACAAAGAATTGCAATATGTGATATAATTGCTTGACAGATGCGCATAATAGTTACTATAATTATGTATTTGTATGAAAGTGTTCATAGAGGTGTGATATGGAACAGTATGTGATTAAGGGTGGTAATCCTTTAGTGGGTGAAGTGGAAATCGGCGGTGCAAAAAATGCAGCATTGGCAATTATCTCTGCGGCAGTCATGACCGATGAAACCGTTACAATAGAAAATATTCCCAATGTCAGGGACATCAATGTGTTGTTAAATGCAATACAGAGCATAGGGGCAAAGGTAGACCGGGTGGATTCCCATACCGTGAAAATGAATGGCTCTTTTATTCAGAATTTTGTGGTGGATAACGAATATATCCGCAAGATTCGTGCATCCTACTATCTGCTGGGGGCATTGCTTGGAAAATATAAACATGCGGAGGTAGCGCTTCCCGGCGGGTGCGATATCGGAAGCCGTCCCTTTGATTTGCATTTGAAGGGCTTCCGGGCTTTGGGTGCTACGGTGGATATCCGTCACGGCATGGTGGTGGCAACGGCAGAGCGTTTAAAGGGAACCCATATTTATCTGGATAAGGTATCTGTCGGAGCGACCATCAACATCATGATGGCGGCAGCCTTAGCGGAGGGGAAAACTATTATTGAAAATGCGGCAAAGGAGCCCCATGTGGTAGATACCGCAAACTTTTTAAACAGCATGGGTGCTAATATCCGTGGCGCAGGAACTGATGTGATTCGTATTGTGGGCGTGGAGCGGCTGCATAAGACCGAGTATTCCGTGATTCCGGACCAGATTGAGGCGGGAACCTTTATGCTGGCTGCTGCGGCTACGAAAGGTGACGTAACCGTAAAAAATGTCATTCCCAAGCATTTAGAGGCAATCAGTGCCAAACTTTTGGAAATCGGCTGTGAGGTGGAGGAATTTGATGACGCTGTCCGTGTGGTGTCCTCAAAGCCCATGCACCATACCCAGGTGACAACGCTGCCGTATCCGGGATTTCCCACCGATATGCAGCCTCAGATGGCAGTTGTCCTTGGAATTTCCGAGGGAACAAGTACGGTGACCGAGAGCATTTTTGAGAACCGTTTCAAATATGTGGGTGAGTTGGCACGTATGGGAGCCAATATTAAGGTGGAGAGCAATATTGCCATTATCAGCGGTATTGAAAATTACACCGGAGCAAGGGTCAATGCACCGGATTTGCGTGCGGGGGCGGCCTTAGTCATTGCCGGGCTTTCCGGGGAGGGCATTACTGTGGTGGATGATATCTATTATATTGAGCGTGGCTATGAAGAATTCGAGAAAAAACTGGCTTCTCTGGGAGCATTGATTGAAAAGGTGAGCACGGAGAAAGATATCCAGAAGTTTTCGCTGAAGGTATCCTAATTTAGTGTTTTACAGATACAGCGCAGTGTTTCACGGATAGCATGGTTAAATGTTGTCCGGGAAATTTTCCATAGAACAGAATTGAAAAAACCTGAGAATATATGCAGATGATAAGCGTGATATTCTCAGGTTTTTTTAGTTTTACGGGACTTTCGATTTCAAGAAAGAACGGCTGTAATTATAATACCGACTGGATATGTAAATCGCTTGTGGTATATAAGTCAAGACATTCTCCGTCATCAAACCGGATAATCGGTTTGGAAAGGCTGTTCTGGTTTAACATCACAATCGTGGCGCTTCTGCCGTCACTTAAGATAATACGGTTATTCTGATAAGTCTGTGCAATATGCTTTAAAAAAGTCAGAATAAATTTCGGATTATATTTCTGTAAGCCGTCTTTCTCAAACAGGGAAATTACCTGGAAGGGACAGAGGGGCGGCCGGTGCGGACGGGCGGCCGTCATGGCATCGTAGACATCGGCGATGGCAACCACTAAGGCGTAGGTATCAATATCCTCGGAAACGCCTGTCGGATAACCGGAGCCGTCGCAGCGCTCATGGTGAAGCAGGGCGGAAGCCTTGATATGGGGGTCAAGGGGTAGATCCCTTAACAGGTCGTAACCGTACTGGGTATGTTTTTTCACTAAATCAAATTCTTCGTCGGTATAGGAGCCTGGTTTATTCAAAATCTCCTCCGGTATCCGCAATTTGCCGATGTCATGAAGCAAACCGCACAGTGTCAGGGTATCTAAAGATGCCGCATCCACCTTGAGCCATTTCCCGAGACGGCGGCAGATTAAAGCTACATTCAGGGAATGGGCATAGGTGGTGTCATCGTAGGAACGCATATTGTTTAACATGTCGAATAAATCTAATGATGTCTTACAGGAATCAAACAGCACAGTGGTTTGTTTTAATAAGCCGTAGATGTCTAACGGCTGGTTATGGAAGACATAGTTTTCAAAATTATTCTTAATGAAATTTAATGCAACTGAGTGGTCAAACTGAAATGTCTGAAACTGTTGGGAAGATTTGACCTTCTGGGAGTAACTGGGAGTAAAGTTATGTTTTTGTCCGGCGTCCGTTTCTTTTTCCGGTTCGCCTTCCACGTATACGTCAGTGATATTATAAAAAGAAAGACGTAGGATGGACTGGCGGTCTAACGTAACTCCCTTTTCCATAATCGTCTGTCCATTTTTAGCTTTAATTGCGTCGGCAGTTACCATGCCGGCCTTAAGATAATTAAGATTTACTTTTTTCATAAAAAACCCCATTCTGCGTAGTTAGTAAGCATTTATAACATCAGTATAGTTTCTTGGTACTAGAAAGTCAAGAATAAAGAGAAGAAAAGACCTTGACAGACAGAAGAAAAGAGTGTATCTTATAACCTGTACCATAAAAAATTTCATAAGTTGGCTAAATTTTCTTATTCAGAGTGATGGAGATACAAAGGATCTGTGAAGTCACGGCAACCCCTTAGGGAAGGTGCCAGCCTGAGCGAGCAAAGAGAAAAGTTCGAACAATAAGAGGATTTGATTATAGTTTAGAACTGTCATTTCCACTTGTTTTCGCAAGTGGATTTTTTTGTGCAGACCCGTGCCGCGGTAATATGCCGCAGAAACGGCGCACGGACTGCACGGTGAGCGGGGAAACGCTGTCCTGCTCGATTTTTTTGGTAATAAGGGGAAAGGCCAATTTACAAATGCAAAGGAGTAAAAACATGGAAAAAAGATTATTTACCTCGGAATCTGTAACAGAAGGCCATCCGGACAAAGTCTGCGATGCTATTTCCGACGCGATTTTAGATGCCTGTCTGGAGGAGGACCCTATGAGCCGTGTAGCCTGCGAGACAGCAAGCTGTACCGGATTTATCTTAGTGACCGGAGAGATTACCACAAAGGCACAGTTAGATGTACCGGCAATCGTCCGCAAGACCGTAAACGAAATCGGTTATGATGACGCAAAAACAGGCTTTGACGGGAATACCTGCGCTGTTATGGTGGCGTTAGATAAACAGTCTCCGGATATCGCCATGGGCGTTGATAAAGCATTAGAGGCAAAAGAGGGTGCCTTAACGGATGACCTTGACACCGGAGCAGGTGATCAGGGAATGATGTTCGGCTATGCTACCAATGAGACGCCGGAGCTTATGCCATATCCGATTTCTCTGGCGCACAAGCTGGCGTTACAGCTTGCCAGGGTGAGAAAGGACGGTACCTTAAGCTATTTAAGACCGGACGGAAAAACACAGGTTTCTGTGGAATATGACGAAAACGATAAGCCGGTGCGCCTTGAGGCAGTGGTACTATCCACACAGCATGACGAGGATGTAACCCAGGAGCAGATTCATGCAGATATCAAAAAATATGTATTTGACCCCGTCCTTCCTAAGGAGATGGTGGATGCAGGGACAAAATTTTTCATCAACCCCACCGGACGTTTTGTTATCGGGGGTCCTCACGGAGACGCAGGTCTTACCGGACGTAAAATTATCGTAGATACCTATGGCGGATATGCCCGTCACGGCGGCGGAGCTTTCTCAGGAAAAGACTGTACCAAGGTGGACCGTTCCGCGACTTACGCAGCACGCTATGTGGCAAAAAACATTGTTGCGGCAGGTCTGGCAGAGAAATGTGAAATCCAGTTATCCTATGCCATCGGCGTGGCACAGCCGACTTCCATTACGGTGGACACCTTTGGTACGGGAAAGATTTCTTCTGAGAAGTTAGTGGATATCATCCGTGAAAACTTTGACCTGCGTCCGGCAGGCATTATCAAAATGTTAGATTTGAGACGCCCGATTTACCGTGAAACCGCAGCTTACGGACACTTCGGACGCACCGATTTAAACCTCCCGTGGGAGGCTACCGATAAGGTGGAGATTTTGAAAAAGTACTTATAAGCAGTAGATGATATACAGCCGCTGCAGCGCCGGGAAAGAGGGCACTGTAAGCGGCTGCGTTTTCTTGCGGATATCTTGAAGAGAGTTGGGACTTAAGGCGAAGAAATGCCCCAGAGAACCTCCGGGGCGAAGAACCTGACAACCTCTGGGGAGAAGAACTTAGAAGTTCAGATGGTCGAAGCTAATGGATAAATCCGGGTATATGCCGGCTTTCACGGTATCGGTAAAAGTGTACTCATTCATATCCTCATGCTCCAGATTGTACACGGTGATGCGGTTCTTTTCCGGGTCTACAATCCAGTATTCCCGGACGCCGGCAGAGCGGTATTTGAATAGCTTTATGCTGTAGTCCATCCGGCGGCTGCCGGGAGACACTACTTCTATAATCCAGTCTGGTGCACCCAGACAGCCCTTGTCTGTAAGTTTTGCTTTGTCACAGATAACGCTTATATCCGGTTCGACATAGTTTTTATCGTCTCCGTTTAAAAATACAGCAAATGGAGCAATGTACGGCTCGCAGGAGCCAGCTTTTGATTTGATGTAGTTGTTGATAATGGTAAATAGTTCCCCGGAAATGCGCTGGTGTTTTCGGCTCGGCGGTGCCATGTAGTAGATTTGTCCGTCCACCAGTTCCGCCCGTTCTCCGTCCGGCAGGGCGTAGATATCATCGGTTGTATAAATTTTTCCCTGTGGTAATGGCATGACTGTACTCCTTCCCTAAAAAGTTTTTTGAGTATATTTATACTATAACATAATGGATAAGCATTGCAAGAAACAAAAATTGCCGCCGCTTCACAAAAATTTTAGATAATTTTACACAAAATAAATGGGATTTCCGTTGTTTCATGCTATAATAGTCTCTAGGACAGACCTGATATGCAGGAAAGAGGCTGGCTTACATGCAGGTTTGCCTCTTTTGTTATGTTAAAAAGCAGGCCGGCTTTGTTTGGGAAAGGAACAGGAAATGAAGTTTAAGAATAAGATTATTATTTCTTTTTGCATTATTATATTTGTACCAATCCTGCTGTCCGTTCTGGTTCTTTTCAGCCTTCAGAAGATACAGTTAAAAGCAATTGAACAGACCTATGGGATTGTAGAGAGCAACTACAATTATTTTTCCAATTCCACACAGCTTTTACACCGCTTTACTAAAGACTCCTTCGAGCAGCTGAAGGAGGTGGCGAAAAAACATCCGGAGCAGCTAGAGGACACCGAGTATTTAGAGCAGACAAATGCGGCGTTGGAGGAAAAAAGCTCCTATCTGGTGGTTCGCAAGGACAATGCTTTTGTTTATATTGGAAGAGATGCGGGAAGCGCTATCCTAACCAGACTTCCGGACTATGGAGATACCACAGATAACGCTTATTCCGGAACCTACATTGACGGGGAAGAACAGGCGCTGTTAAAGCAGGTGGATTTTACTTTTCCTGATAAAAGCGAAGGAAGCGCCTTTATTGTGACGGTGTTAGAGGAGACGGTGCCGGAGCTGAAAAGCCTGGCGGTGGACATTATCATTGCCGTGCTGTTGATACTGGTGCTGACAGCCTGTATGCTGACGGTATGGATTTATGCCAGCATGATGAATCCCATTAAAAAATTGCAGGCGGCTGCCCAGAACATCAAGGAAGGAAATCTGGATTTTACCATTGAGGTGGAAAATGATGATGAAATCGGGGAGCTTTGCCGCAGCTTTGAGGAAATGCGCCAGCATTTGAAAAATAACATTGAAGAAAAGATAGAGGGGGAAAAGGAAAATAAAACCTTAATCAGCAACATCGCTCACGATTTAAAAACACCGATTACGGCAGTGAAGGGTTATGCGGAGGGGCTGATAGACGGCGTTGCCGACACGCCGGAAAAGAGGGATAAATATATCAGGACCATTTACAGTAAAGCCAATGAGATGGACACCCTCATCAATGAGCTGACCCTTTATTCTAAAATTGACACGAACCGTATTCCCTATAATTTTGCGAAAATTAATGTCACCGATTATTTTATGGATTGCGTGGAAGAATTAGGATTGGACTTAGAGGCGAAAAATATCGGTTTAGGTTACTTTAATTATGTGGACGAGGATGTGCAAATTATTGCAGACCCGGAGCAGCTGAAACGTGTCATCAATAATATTGTCGGAAACTCTGTCAAGTATTTAGACAAGCAGAAGGGATTTCTCAATATCCGTATTAAAGATGTGGGCGATTTTATCCAGGTAGAAATTGAGGATAACGGCAGAGGAATTGCGGCAAGGGATTTGCCTTATATTTTTGACCGTTTTTACCGGGCGGACGCTTCGAGAAATTCAGCCACTGGAGGCAGCGGAATTGGTCTTTCTATTGTAAAGAAGATTATTGAGGACCATGGCGGAAAAATCTGGGCGACCAGCAAAGAAGGGATTGGAACAGTGATGTATTTTGTCATCCGGAAATACCAGGAGGTAGTGGGTTAAAAACAGGACTACAATTTTTTCTAAATAAAAAGGCTGCGGTTTGTATTTGCAGACGGAAGGAAAGGTATGGTTAAGAAGGAGGAAAAAATGAGTAAAGTGTTAATAATTGAGGACGAGGTGGCAATTGCAGAGTTAGAGAAGGATTACTTAGAACTCAGCGGCTTTGAGGTGGAGACAGAGAGCGACGGTACGGTGGGGTTAAAACGTGCACTCTCCGAAGAGTTTGATATGTATATTCTGGACTTGATGCTGCCGGGTATCGACGGCTTTGAAATCTGCCGCCAGATTAGGGAAGAAAAAAATACACCCATACTGATGGTTTCTGCCAAAAAAGATGATATTGATAAAATCCGCGGCTTAGGCTTAGGTGCAGATGACTATATTACAAAGCCCTTTTCCCCTAGCGAACTGGTGGCGAGGGTAAAGGCGCATCTTGCCCGCTATGAAAGGTTGATTGGCAGCAACATGGTGGAAAATGATATTATCGAAATCCGCGGGATTAAGATTGACAAGACCGCAAGGCGCGTCTGGGTAAACGGAGAAGAAAAACAGTTTACCACCAAGGAATTTGATTTGCTGACTTTCCTTGCGGAGAACCCGAACCATGTGTTTACCAAGGAAGAACTGTTCCGGGAAATCTGGGATATGGAATCCATCGGCGATATTGCCACCGTGACAGTGCATATCAAAAAAATCCGTGAGAAGGTGGAGATGAACACCAATAAACCGCAGTATATCGAAACCATTTGGGGCGTAGGCTATCGATTTAAATTATAGTAAATTGCCAAATGGTTTTACCATTGTGGGGCGTAGGCTATCGTTTTAAATTGTAAAGAGGAAATAGTTATGAAGTTGGAAATCTTATATGAGGACGAAGCAGTCTTAGTCTGCAGAAAGCCCGCCGGGGTGGCGACCCAGACAAAGCGGCTGGGGCAGGCGGATATGGAGAGCCTCTTGAAAAATTACCGGGCAGGGAAGGGAGAGTCCCCCTATATCGGTGTGGTACACCGGCTTGACCAACCCGTGGAGGGAGTGATGGTCTTCGCAAAGACGAAAGAGGTGGCTGCGGATTTGAGCCGCCAGATTGTGGCAAAGGTGGCGGATAAATATTACTATGCCATGACAGACGGTGTGCCGCCGCAGAAAAAGGGGATTTTAGAAGATTATCTGCTGCGGAACGGAAAGAGCAACGCCTCAGAGGTGGTGGACAAGGGGACACCGGAGGCGAAGCGTGCCGTCCTTTCCTATGAGGTTTTAGAGGAAAACGGAAAAAACGCCGTGTTAAACATTAAGTTAGAAACCGGGCGTCATCATCAAATTAGGGTACAGCTTTCCCATGCAGGTTTTGCTATTGTGGGGGATAAAAAGTACAATTTTAAGGAAAATATTGCTCCGTCAGGAAGAGCTTTGGCGCTTTGCTCTTATAAAATAGGATTTAAACATCCGGTTACCCGAAAGAAACTGGAGTTTGAAATTGACAAGCCTTACTATTTATCATAGAATAAAAAGTAAGGCATTTTTGCATCTATTTACAGCGGAGAATGGGGCAGAAAAGCAGTTAGAAGTTAAGGAGAATAGAAAGTTATGGCAAAGGACAAGAAATTGGTAGAGGCGATTACCTCCATGGAAGAGGATTTTGCCCAGTGGTATACAGACGTTGTAAAAAAAGCAGAGCTGATTACCTATTCCTCAGTAAAAGGATGTATGATTATCCGTCCGGCCGGTTATGCCATCTGGGAAAATATCCAGAACGAGTTAGACCGCCGTTTTAAGGAAACCGGAGTGGAGAATGTATACATGCCGATGTTTATCCCGGAGAGCCTTTTGGAAAAAGAGAAAGACCATGTGGAAGGGTTTGCACCGGAGGTGGCATGGGTGACTCATGGCGGCTTAAACGAATTGCAGGAGCGTCTCTGCGTCAGACCGACCTCCGAGACCTTGTTCTGTGATTTTTATAAGGATATTGTACAGTCTTACCGGGATTTGCCGAAGGTTTATAACCAGTGGTGCTCTGTGGTAAGATGGGAGAAGGAGACACGCCCTTTCTTACGTTCCAGAGAATTTTTATGGCAGGAGGGTCATACCGCCCACGCCACCGCAGAAGAGGCGGAAGAGAGAACGGTACAGATGTTGAATCTTTATGCGGATTTCTGCGAGGAAGTGCTGGCAATGCCTGTCATCCGTGGACAGAAAACGGAGAAGGAAAAATTTGCAGGAGCGGAGGCAACCTATACCATTGAAGCGCTGATGCACGACGGAAAGGCATTGCAGTCCGGCACCAGTCACAACTTCGGCAACGGTTTTGCAAAAGCCTTTGGAATCCAGTATACAGACAGAGACAATAAATTACAGTATGTTTATCAGACCTCATGGGGAATGACCACACGTCTGATCGGCGCTATCATCATGGTTCACGGTGATGATTCCGGTCTGGTACTGCCGCCGAAAATCGCTCCGGTACAGGTGATGGTGATTCCGGTGCAGCAGCAGAAGGAGGGCGTATTAGATACTGCAAGGGAAGTATGTGAGCGTATCGGCAAGGTCTGTCGTGCCAAATTAGATGATTCCGACAAGAGCCCGGGCTGGAAATTCTCCGAGCAGGAGATGCGCGGCATTCCGGTTCGTGTGGAGCTTGGACCAAAGGACATTGTCGCAGGAAAATGCGTGGTGGTGCGTCGTGACACCAGGGAGAAGACGGAAGTAGCGTTAGAAGAGTTAGAGACGAAGATTCCGGGATTATTAGAGGCGATTCAGAAGGATATGTTTGAGCGTGCAAAGGCACATCGGGATGCCCATATCTGGGATGCCCATGATTATGAGGAGTTTAAGAAAATTGCGGTGGAGAAACCGGGCTTTATCCGCGGTATGTGGTGCGGAGAACAGGCATGTGAGGATAAGATTAAGGAAGAGCTGGCGGTAACGTCACGGTGTATGCCGTTTTCTGACCAGGAGAGGATTGCGGAGACTTGTGTCTGCTGTGGGAAGGCGGCGCATAAGTTGGTGTACTGGGGGAAGGCGTATTAAAATTTTTGTTTGATTTATTATGTGGTGCGGGATGGGACGCCGTGAAAAGCAGAGGTGCTCTGTCAGACACGCTCCCGCTCCCGCAGCACCAATGGTGATGTTGGAGCGCAGCGGATGCTAAGCAAAACGTGCAGGCACGTCTGAAAATACCTCGCTAAGCACCGGCATCCTTGGAAGGGTCTGTCAGACCACCTCTGCTTTTCACGGCTGTTTATCGACGGCTCTGATAATAAATCGAATAAGAATTTGTAGGGTATTCTTGAAGAGTGTAAGGTGCTGGCTGGTTACGACTGTTTATCGTCGGCGCTGGGAATAAATCGAATGAGAATTTGTGTGGTATTCTTGAAGAGCGGAAGGTGCTGGCTTTACGGCTGTTTATTGTCGGTGCTGGGAATAAATCGAATAAGAATTTGTAGGGTATTCTTGAAAGGTGGAAGGTGCTGGTTTTTATAGGAAAGTATTTTTGAATGGAGAAGTGGAACTTGAGGTTTTATATGAGGCTGCTGTGGAGTGGGTTGATATAAGGGCTTAAGGTTGGGACAAAAAATTTTTATGGGCGGATGGGAACGTTTCCGGTAGCGTTTTATGTTTAAGGGGGAAAGACGATGGAAAAATATTATAATGGCGTGATAGGGCAGATGCTGGAGGGGCTGGGAAGTGTGGAGAATAACAGTTTTCTGGTATGTCACAGGGGAGAGGTCTCCATGGAGCATTTAGAGGCGGCGGAGCGGGCGAAGGAGAGGACAGATATTTATTTTGCGGTATATGAGTTTTCCGGCGGGGCGATAGCAGGGGCTTACGAGCCGTATATTTCGATTATCTGTGATATGTTCCGCAGGTACAGGAAAGGAAATTTTGAGGATTTTTTAGAGGAATGTGATGTTTATTATCTGCACCGGCCTGTGATTTTGAATTATTTCCGTAATGAAGCGTATCGAAGAGAAGATACGATATTGTTGGGCGAAGTGGAGTATGAGCAGGAGCGTATGGCAAGTGCCTTAGAGCAGATGCTGCTGCGGTTGGCGGAGAAATGCCCGGTGGCTGTGGCGCTGAATAATTTCCAGTTTGCCAGCAGGAGTACGATGGTGCTGACTAACCGCCTGATTTCCGGGGAGAATCCCAATATCGGAATTTTACTTGGGGTGAATGAGACATCGGTGATACCGGAATTTCTGAAATGGGAGTGGGATTCTATCTGCCAGAAATTAGATGATGAGGGGCGAAGCTATCATATCGGCAATGTGAGTCAGAAAAAGAAATCTCTTCTGGAGAAGAAAGAGGGCGGGGTGAAAGTCAACCAGGAGACTTTTGATAAAATCGCCCGGATTGTTGCCCTTATGGATTTTGAACAGGCATTTTATCTGCTGCGGGATATTGAACACCGGATAAAGTTTGATAATCTGGAAGTGGAGAACGAAATCAAATATAATCTGATGCTGCTTTTGATGGAGGTTTCTATTCTGGTGCAGGATATTTCTAAGGCGCTGGAAATCTGTGAAGATTTGGAAAAAATCCATCTGCCGGGAAAGGAATTAGAGTGCCGTTTTGAGCAGGACTACCTTGTAGCCATTGCCTATATGTACCAGGGAAAACTGCCGGAGGCGTTAAGCTATGATAAAAAGGCGTTGGAGACAGCAAAAAAGTTAGAGGATGAGGACTGTATTTTAAAGGCGGAGATGATGGAAACGCAGATACAGATGTCCGGATGGTATAATATCTTTTTCTGTGCGCAGGAAGTGAAGGTCAGTGACCGGCTGATTGAAAAGCTGATGAAGCGAAATCTTTTAAATCATCTGGCATATATTTACATTTATGCCTATGATAACAGACCGGAGAATCTGGTGAAGGCGTATCGTTCGGGGGAACTGCCGCTGAATTTCAGTAAGGGAATTAAGCTGGCGAAAAAAATCGGCAATGAAAAGCTGATCAATGCGGCTTACCAGAAAAATATCATGATAGCCGCCACCAACGGAATGTATGAGATAGCGTTGTTTTACCTGTTCCGCACTTACGAGGCCATGCGGAATAAGGAGACGGTGGAGGGAGGAAGGATTTATTCGGGTGCCGGCTATAATCTCTGTGCCATGGGAGAAAATGAACTGGCAAAAGAGTATTATGACGAGGCGGTCCGGCGCTTCTACCGGCTCCATAAATCAGAAGAGATTGCGGAGGTACAGTACAATATCGCATTGAGCTGCATTATGTGCGGAGAATTCAGTGAGGCGGAGGACTGCCTGACATGGTGCATGAAGGTGGTGGAAAAGTTAAAACTCAATAGCCTAAGGGTCTGCAATTTGTCCAAACTATATGGGCTTTTGGCATTAGTCAGCATTCTTCAGGGGAAACAATTTAACTGTGAGAAATATCTTGATAACTGCCGTCAGTTCTTAAACTATGTCCTGAAAAAGGAGAAGCTGGATAACGGGGATATCGGAGTGGTGCACGACTATGCGAAAATTGATGACGATATGTTCCTTTATACTTTTTCAAGGGCGTTGTTAGCCCATTATGAAGGCGATGACGAAGCGGCGGCGGAGCTTTACGAAAAAGCAGAGAAGTACTTTAAGGGCTGCGAGGGCAACCAGTTTTTCAGTCAGAAGCTATTTCACAAAAGCAGAATGGAGTGCTTTCAGGCATTGGGGAAGGAAGAACTCTATCAGGGTGAAAAGGCGGTGTTAGATCAGTATGAAGAATCCCGCCACGCTACTTTTAACAGCTTTAAGGAGGAGATTATTAAAAAGCTTCCTCCGGTGGAGAGAAAATCCGGAAAAATTGAAAAACAGGCTTTAGATGAGCTGCTGTGGCAGGAAAGTATGGTGCTTGCCTATAAGAGGCAGAAAGAGCAGTTTGATTTTATTTCCGCATGGCAGAATCTGATTGACGAGACAGGCGGCAGTGCGAAGAATATGGTGGAGACTGTGGTGAAAAACTTCCTCAACCACTTTAATGTGGACTGCGCCCTCTATGTGCGCTACATAGACCGGAAACCTCAGGTGCTTTTTAACAATACCGGAAAAGAGATGAACGGTCAGGCACTCGAACAGTTAGAAAGATCCTTCAAGCATAATATGGGAGGTTTTGTCATTTCTAAAATCAGCAGCAACTACGCGGATCATCAGGATGTGGTGTCCCTGTTTGGCGAGGATGATGTCTGCTCCATGGTGGCGGTGCCCTTTTTCAATAATGAAAAGCTGGAGAGTTTCCTCATCACCTATGTGCGGATGAAGGATAACTGGCATTCTTCTATTGACAGGTATATGTTAAATGAAGAAGACCTGAATATGTACCGGATGCTTTTCCGTGAGGTAAAGTATTCTTTGAATCGAATCGATGCTTATGATAAAATATATGAGATGAACACCAAGCTGTACCTCTCGGCAGTGACAGACCAGCTTACGGGAATTTACAACAGAGAGGGCTTTTACCGGAAGTTAAATTCCTTGTTAGGAGAATTTGAACAGGGCAGGAAAAAGCCGGAGCTGGGCTTGATGTTTATTGATCTGGATAACTTTAAGCATTATAATGATACCTTCGGACATGATGTGGGTGATTTGATACTGATAAAGATGGCGGAGATTTTCAAGGAATTAAGCCGGGACAGAGGGTTTGTCTGCCGTTATGGCGGTGACGAGTTTATCATCGTTTTCTATACGGCAAAGAAAGCCTCTTTAGAGCAATGGGCAAAGCAGATTTATACCATGATTGCAGAGGCAGAGGGCTTTGAAAAGGAGATTGCGGAGAGCTTGGGAGAGGCGGTTTGCATTCCGCAGCAGCAGCGGATTTCTTGTTCCATCGGAATTGTGGCAAAGGAATACATCAGGGACGAGGAGGAAATTAATGCGATGATAAAACAGGCGGACGACCTGCTTTATACCATAAAAACATCGACTAAAGGAAACTATCGGATATGAAAATGATTTTGCCGGAAAAAGTAACTGCCATCATAAATACTCTGGAAAACCACGGATACGAAGCCTATGCCGTGGGAGGATGCGTGAGGGACACCATGCTGGGGAGGACACCCGGGGACTGGGATATCACCACTTCCGCAAAGCCGCAGCAGGTAAAGGAACTCTTCCAGCACACCATTGATACAGGCATTTCCCATGGAACAGTGACGGTGATGCTAGGACAGGAGGGCTTTGAAGTGACCACCTACCGCATCGACGGGGAATATGAGGACGCAAGGCACCCGAAGGAGGTGCTGTTTACCTCAAACTTGTTAGAGGATTTAAAGCGGCGGGATTTTACCATCAATGCCATGGCATATAATGAGGAAAACGGGCTGGTGGATGCCTTTGACGGCGCAGGAGATTTAAAACGTGGAATCATCCGCTGCGTGGGCTGTGCAAAGGAACGTTTTTCCGAGGATGCCCTTCGGATGCTTCGGGCAGTGCGCTTTTCGGCACAGCTGGGTTTTACCATGGAGGATGCTACAAGGCAGGCGGTCCCTGAGCTGGCGCCTAACATTGCGAAAGTCAGTGCAGAGCGCATCCAGGTGGAACTGGTGAAGCTGCTGACTTCTGACCACCCGGAGGAAATCAGGGCTGCTTATGAGACGGGGCTGACGAAGATATTTCTGCCGGAGTTTGATGCCATGATGGAGACGGTGCAGAACAATCCCCACCACTGTTATACGGTGGGGGAGCATACCATAAAAGCTTTAACGGAGATTCCGGCGGACAAGGTGCTGCGGCTTGCCATGCTGTTCCATGATGTGGCGAAACCTCTCTGCCGCAGCGTGGATGAAGCGGGCTGCGACCATTTTTATAATCACCCGGTGAGGGGCAGTGAGATGACCCGGGCAATTCTGCGGCGGCTGAAATTTGACAATGATACCATAGGTAAGGTATGCGCCTTAGTCCGCTGGCATGATGATAACCCAAAGCTAAGCCCTGGGGCGGTGCGGCGGGCGCTGAACCGCGTTGGCGCAGAGCGTTATCCCGGTTTATTCGCGGTGAAGCGGGCGGACGTGGCAGCCCAGAGTAGTTATAAACGGGAAGAAAAAACGGCGTATATTGATTGCTATGAAGCGGTTTATCGGGAAATTATGGAAAAGCAGCAGTGCTTTACCGTAAAGCAGCTTGCCGTTACAGGCAGTGATTTGATTGCGGCAGGCATGAAGCCGGGAAAAGAAATCGGGGAGATGTTAAAGCTGCTGTTGGACGAGGTATTAGAACAGCCGGAGCTGAATACAAAGGAGAATTTACTGAAACTGGTTCATAATTTGAGAACCCCTCTCATATGATGAATAGACACGGTGGAAAGCCGTGGAATCATCATATTGGAGGGGTTCCTTATGTATAATCGTCCGGAACAGATATTAGAACAGTATGACCTTTCGATAAACGGAATTTCGAAGGGCAGGGAAAGTTATCATTCTGATACAAATCAGGGGCAGAAGGTTTTGCGGGAATATAGAGGTTCGAAGGAAAGAGCGGAGTTTTTAGCGGAAATGTCTGATTACCTGAGGGGGCAGGGGCTGTTGATTCCCACGGTAACCCGGACAAAGGAGGGCAGTCCCGTTGCGGTGGACGAGGATGAGACAAAGTATATCCTGACGGATTTGTTTACGGGAGCGGAGTGCGATACGAAAAAAAGGGAGGATATGTTAGAGGCGGTGCGCTGCCTTGCGTGTTTACATAACGTGTCGGAGGGCTACGGGGGAGAGGTGCCGGAATTTGTGAAGGAGGCGCCGGATTCCCTGCTGCAGCTCTATGAAAAGCATAACCGGGAGCTGCGGAAGGTGCGGAACTATGTACATGCCAAGAAGAAGAAAAACGAATTTGAAATGATGTTTGCAGGGCAGTATACAGGATTTATGAGAAAGGCGGAGGAAGTGACGGAGCTGCTGCGGGAAATTGAGCCGGAGGAGCGGAATTTTGGGTTCTGCCATGGGGATTTCAACCAGCACAACGTGATTTTTGCCAGACAGGGGACGGTGATAGTGAATTTTGACTGCTTTTCTTATCATGTGAGGGTCAGCGACCTTGCTAATTTTTTGCGGAAAATGCTGGAAAAAAATAATTGGAATACGGGGCTTGGCATGGATATGATAAGAGCCTATGACGGTATCCGTAAGCTTTCCCCCCAGGAGTTGCGGTACCTCTACCTTTACCTTGCCTATCCGGAGAAATTCTGGAAGATAGCCAACCGCTATTATAATTCCCATAAGGCATGGCTTTCCGGCAGGAACATTGAGAAACTGGAGAAGGTGATCGCCCAGGAGGATGCCAGAGAGCAGTTCCTCTTAATGCTCTTTCACTTTACTGCCTGAAAAAAATCATGTATAATGAGAGAAACTTGAAGAAGAACAGATTCAGAAGAAAAAGCAGGTGGTAGTTTGAAGAAAAAAAAGGCAGTCATTCTTGCTGCCCTTCTTTCCACCACCCTTCTTGCAGCATGCGGCAGCGGGAAAGGGGCGGTGGTTACAGGGCAGTATTATAATCCCAATCAGGAGAGCACAGCAGAGCTTGAGGAAACGGAAATTGCTGCGGACGCAGGAGAAGCGGTAGAGAATGCAGATACAGAAAATGCAGAGCACGCAGCCGATTTAGGCAGTGACCAGTTCCTGATTGTAAGCAATGACATGAGCAAGGAAACGCTTGTGTTAGAGCAGTTAGCCTCCGGAAAAGAATACCTGTACCATTACACTCTGGCAACCCGTTTTTTGGACAAATATGGAAACCGTTCCGCTGTGGTGAACTATGAACCCGGCAGGGTGATTTCCGTTCGGGAAAAGGATTATCAGGGAAAGGTGATGGAGGTGCAGCTTTCCGATGAAGTGTGGGAGTACCCGGACGTCACCAGCTATTCCGTGGACGAGGAACGGGGGATTTTCAGGGTAGCCGGGCAAAACTATTCTTATGATGAAGACCTGTTTATCTATGCGGACGGCAATGTGAGGACGTTGTCGGATTTGACGGAGTTAGATACGATTCGCTTAGTAGGCGTGGGAAAAGAGCTGATTTCCGTAGCAGTCACCACAGGCCATGGGGAGCTGGTACTGAAAAATACAGAGCTTTTTGAAGGAAGCTTCATTCAGATAGGCAGAAAAATTTTTACGGAAATCACGCCGGATATGACCATAGAGGTGCCGGAGGGAAACTACACGGTGACGGTGGCAAATAACGGCTATGGCGGAAGTACGGAAATCACTATTGAAAGCGGCAAAAAGGAAAAACTGGACTTAGATGAATTAAAGGGAGAAGGACCGAAAATCGGAAATATTCTCTTTGCAGTGGACGTGGAGGGCGCTATCCTGCAGATTGACGGGGAAGTGATGGACTACAGTGAGCCGCTGCCGCTGCAGTACGGCGTACATACCCTGACAGTGACGGCGGAGGGCTATGATACCTACAGCAAGAAGCTGTTTGTCAACTCCGAAGAAGCTACCATTGTGATTGGGCTGTCGGGAGAGGATTTACCTGCTTCGGAGGAAACGGTATCCTCGGAGAACACGGAGATAACGGAACAGGAGAGTGAAACCCGGACAGATACGGAAAATTCCGGCTCGGACGGTTCCGAGGCCGGTACGCTTGCGGGTTCTCAAGCGGGCTCCCTTGCAGGCAGCCATACCTCCGGCAGTACCGACAGCGCCGGGACAAGTACCGGAACAGACAGCAGTACCGGAACTTCCGGGACAGGTAACAGCAGCGGAAACTCCGGAACAGACAGCAGCACCGGTTCATCTTCGGACAGCAGCACGGATTATTTGTCTACGCTGTCAGAGCTCTTAAAGCTGCTTACCGGAGAAAGCGACTAGGTTACCGGAAGGGCTGATACGGAGCCGACAGTAATGTGATTGGCTCCGGCAGCAGAAATAGTACTTGAAAAATGCGCGCAGCAAAGATAATATAAAGATATAAAAAATATAGGAGGAATGGAACTTATGGGATACAAAGAAAATTATGAAGCATGGCTTTCAAATCCGTATTTTGACGAGGCAACCAGAGCAGAACTTGAGGGCATTGCGGGGGACGAAAAGGAAATCGAGGAACGTTTCTACATGGATCTTGAGTTTGGTACCGCCGGACTGAGGGGAGTTATCGGAGCGGGAACCAACCGTATGAACATCTACACCGTCCGCAAGGCGACTCAGGGACTGGCAAACTATATCTGCAATGTAAACGGACAGCAGAAGGGCGTTGCCATTGCATACGATTCCAGAAGAATGTCACCGGAGTTTGCGGATGAAGCGGCTCTCTGCCTGGCAGCAAACGGTATTAAGGCATATGTTTTTGAGAGCTTACGACCGACACCGGAGCTTTCCTACGCTGTACGTAAATTAGGCTGTATCGCAGGTATCAACATTACCGCAAGCCACAACCCGCCGGAGTACAACGGCTATAAGGTATACTGGGAGGACGGCGCGCAGATTACTCCGCCCCATGATACCGGAATTATGGACGAGGTAAAGAAAGTAACCGATTACGCTACGGTAAAGACTATGCCTTTAGAGGAGGCAAAGGCAGCAGGCTTATATCAGGTGATTGGCGCAGATATCGACGATCCGTATATTGCGGAGCTGAAAAAATTAGTGCTTCATCAGGACTGCATTGACAAGGTGGGAGCAGAGATGAAGATTGTCTACAGCCCGTTGCACGGAACCGGAAATATTCCGGTACGCCGCGTGTTAAAGGAGCTCGGTTTCCAGAATGTTTATGTGGTGCCGGAGCAGGAGCTTCCCGACGGGGAGTTCCCCACTGTCAGTTATCCGAACCCGGAGGCGGCAGAGGCATTTGAGTTAGGACTTGCCTTGGGCAAAAAGGTGGACGCAGATTTGCTCCTTGCCACAGATCCGGACGCAGACCGTCTTGGCGTTTATGTAAAGGATTCAAAAACCGGAGAATACCACAGTCTTACCGGAAATATGTCCGGCTGCCTGATTGGTGATTATGTCATCGGACAGAGAAAAGAGCTTTTCGGTCTGCCGGAGGACGGCGCATTTATCCGTTCCATCGTTTCCACGAATATGGCGGATGCCATTGCGGAATACTATGGCATTGAATTGGTGGAGGTGCTCACCGGATTTAAGTTTATCGGACAGAAGATTTTAGAGTTTGAAAAGACCGGCAAAGGAACTTATCTGTTCGGTATGGAGGAAAGCTACGGCTGCCTGACCGGAACCTATGCGAGGGATAAGGATGCCATCGTTGCTTCCATGACCTTATGTGAGGCAGCGGCTTACTATAAGACAAAAGACATGACGCTCTGGGACGCAATGCTTGCCATGTATGAGAAATACGGCTACTACAAGGATGATGTAACCTCCATCACCTTAAAGGGCATTGAGGGGCTGGCAAAGATTCAGGAAATTATGAATACCTTAAGAGAGAATGCTCCGGCAGAAATCGGTGCATACAAAGTGACGGCAGTCCGTGACTACAAGAACGACACTGTCACAGATGCGGCAACCGGAGAGGTGAAACCTACCGGACTTCCATCCTCTAACGTGCTTTACTATGAGATGAACGACGGGGCATGGGTCTGCGTCAGACCCTCCGGCACAGAACCGAAGGTAAAATTCTATCTGGGCGTAAAAGGCACGTCCTTAGAGGATGCAGAGCAGAAATCGAAAGACTTATCTGCAGCCGTTCATGCCATGATTGACAAGATGTTATAAGAATTGTTCCGGATAGCAGCTGGAAGAAAGAAAAATCCCCTAAAAATGGGGATTTTTCTTGACAAAGGAGACAAAAACAAGTATAAATAATGAAGTAGGTTTATTGAAGAACCAAATTCAAATTTATTGTGAAAATCCAGAGGAGGAATTTTTGACATGAACAAAGCAGAATTAGTTGCAGCTATGGCTGAAAAAACTGAGTTAAGCAAAAAAGACGCAGAGGCAGCATTAAAAGCTTTTACAGATGTTGTTGCTGAGGAATTAAAAAAAGGCGAGAAAATCCAGTTGGTAGGATTCGGTACATTCGAAGTAGCTGAGAGAGCAGAGAGAACCGGAAGAAACCCACAGAGCGGCAAAGAGATGGTTATCCCGGCATCTAAAGCTCCTAAATTCAAAGCAGGTAAAGCATTAAAGGATATGATTAACGCATAGTTTTCATGGAGTTGCCAGAGCGGATTTCGTCTAACGGAGTCCGCTTTTTCTATATATGGCAGTATTATATATGGCAGTATTATATACGGCAGTATGCAAAGTATCCTTTGGTTTTATATTTCTATGTATATGCAGAACAGGAAGAGGTATGACAAGATGAGATTAGACAAATTTTTAAAGGTATCCCGGCTCATTAAGCGCCGCACCGTGGCAAACGAGGCATGTGATGCAGGGCGTGTGATGGTAAACGGCAAACCGGCGAAGGCTTCGGTCAATGTGAAGGTGGGCGATATCATTGAGATTGCCTTCGGTACAAAGGCGGTAAAGGTGCGGGTGTTAGACATCCAGGATACCACGAAAAAGGACGAGGCAAAAGATTTATTTGAATATATAGCATAAATGGAATACCCTCCTAATATATTTAAAAAAATAGTACGAAGAGAAGTCCTCGTACGAAAGAACAACAGGAGGGTATCAGAATGGATGAGAGAAACAGCAGTGTAGCAAAATCCCACAAGGTGCTTTTGGTGAACCGCAGCAGCGGTGCTTTTTCCGGCGTGGTGGATGTACTGTCCTTTGATGTGGCGGAAATCCTCTTAGAGACGGAGATGGGAATGCTTTTGATAAAGGGACATGACCTTCATGTAAACAGGCTGAGCTTAGAGAAGGGCGAGATTGATATTGAGGGCAGGATTGACAGCTTAACTTATTCTGAGGTGAAGAATGCAGGAAAGCAGGCGGAGTCTTTCTTAGGAAGGTTGTTTAAATAATGAGTGTCAGTGAGACCATCGGACAGGAGGCGGTATTCTTAGGAACCTCCATATTGGTAGGGACAGTGCTGTTTCTGGCATATGATGTGCTGCGGATTTTCCGGCGGATGGTGCCCCATGGAAATCTCTGGATTGGCATAGAAGATTTTTTGTACTGGCTGTTTTGCACAGCGGCGGTCTTTGTGCTGCTTTACCGGGAAAACGACGGCATGGTGCGGGGCTTTGCCTTTGGGGGCATTGTCATCGGCATGCTTCTTTATTATGTAACTTTAAGCCGCCTGCTGATTAGGGTGAATGTGTTCCTGTTTGGCAAGCTTGGCGGGATACTGGGAAAATTATTCGGTACGGTTTTGGGGCCTCCGGTGAAACTTGGAAAGAAATTTACCGTTTTTTTGATAAAACGATTGAAAAAAGTATGGCAAGCGGTTAAAATGGGTTTATGTAAACTATGAGAGAAGGGAGAAACTTATGGCAGGTGCAAGACGTCGGAGAAAAGATAATAATCGTGCGGGGAAACTGTGTATTGGTATCATTGTTGTTGCATTTGTGGCGGTAATGTCCCTTCAGATTGCCCAGATTTACCAGAAGGATAAGACCTATCAGGAGAAGCAGGCAGCCTTAGAGCAGCAGTTAGAAGAGGAACAGAAGAGGGCGGAAGAATTAGAGGATTACGAAGCCTATACCAAGTCCCAGCAGTATGTGGAAGATACAGCGAAGAGTAAACTGGGGCTTGCTTACGATGATGAGATTATCTTTAAGGAGACAAAGTAAATGATATGGCGCCGATGAGGGCTTCTGTCGGTG
The DNA here is from genome assembly GCA_021770785.1 of Lachnospiraceae bacterium. Classification (GTDB taxonomy): domain Bacteria; phylum Bacillota; class Clostridia; order Lachnospirales; family Lachnospiraceae; genus Roseburia. The sequence continues at coordinate 39,176 of JAETQH010000015.1, read as the reverse complement.
GGATGATGAAAATGAAAAGAAATACATATGACAATCAAATATTAAAAACGGCAGTGAACATGGCATGGCCGTCCATTCTGGAGTCTTTCTTTATCGCATTTGCGGGGTTGGTGGACTCCTTTATGGTAAGCAGCATTGGTGCAGAGGCAGTAGCAGCCGTTGGTTTGACGACCCAGCCCAAATTTGTGGGTATGGCGTTTTTTATTGCAACAAACGTGGCGCTTTCCGCACTGGTGGCAAGGCGGAAGGGCGAGGGAAACCGGGACAGGGCAAATGTGCTTCTGCTGACCGCACTTTGCATGGTTCTTGTGGGAACGCTGGTAATCAGCAGCGCCTTTGTGGCGGGAGCCGACTGGATGATTGACCTCTGCGGCTCCACGGCGGACACTCATGAGGCGGCGGTGATTTATTTCCGTATTATCATGGGAGGTATGATTTTTAATGTGATACTGATGGCCATCAATGCGGCGCAGCGCGGTGCAGGGAATACCAGAATTACCATGACCACCAACCTGACCTCAAGCGTTGTAAATATTGCAGCAAACTATCTTTTGATAGGCGGCCACTTAGGCTTTCCGGCGCTTGGGATCCGGGGGGCGGCGATTGCAACGGTGCTTGGAACAGTGATGGGCTGTATCATGAGTATCGGTTCAATTTTTAAAAAGGACGGTTTTATCAGTATTCCCTATATCATGGAGCGGAAATTAAAGCCTTTAGGCGAGGCGCTGAAAAATCTGTTTAAGGTGGGCTACAGTGTCTTTTTTGAGCAGATTTTAATGCGGGTTGGCTTTATGATGACGGCGGTGATGGCAGCCCATCAGGGAACTAACGCCATGGCGGCGCACCAGGTGGGAATGAACATTATGTCCCTGTCCTTTTCCTTTGGGGACGGGCTGCAGGCTGCTGCGGTGGCTTTGATTGGTTTTAGCCTTGGAAAAGGGGATCAGGAGATGGCAAAAGCATACGGAAAGACCTGCCGGAGGCTTGGGGCAGGGATTGCAGTAGTTTTGACATTGATTTATTTTTTCGGGGCAAGAGGGCTTTACCGGCTGTTCTTTGAGGAAGAGGAGATTATAGAAATCGGCGTCAGCATCATGCACGTGATTATTCTGGTTGTGATTTTCCAGATTTCCCAGGTGATTTACATGGGCTGCTTAAGAGGAGCGGGAGATACCCTTTACACCGCAGTTGCATCTACCATCAGTGTAACGGTAATCCGTACCTTAGGCTCCTATGTCTGCGGTTATGTGTTAGGATGGGGGATTGTGGGAATATGGATGGGAGTTTTGTTTGACCAGGTATCCCGCTTTCTCTTTGCGTCCACCCGTTTTAGAGCGGGAAAATGGACGCAAATCAAAATATAGCGGAAAGCGTAGTGCCGGTACATTAACGGACAATGCCGTCGATTTTTTGCAGCTCTTCTTTCGAGAAAGAGGTGTGTCCGATGATTTTAACGTTATCTAAGATTTGTTCCGGTTTGGAGGCGCCGATTAAGACGCTGGTGACGGCGCTATCCTTTAACACCCAGCTTAACGCCATCTCGGCTAAGGTTTGTCCCCGCTCTGCGGCAAGATCGTTTAATGCTTTAATCTGGGAGAGCTTTTCCGAGGTCAGGGCGTTTTCTGTTAAGTAGCGTCCGTCCTTTGCGATACGGCTGTCGGCGGGAATGCCGTCAATATATCGGTTTGTCAGCATGCCCTGTGCCAGAGGGGAAAAGGCGATAATGCCTTTCTTTAGCGCAAGGGCTGTTTCTTTTAAACCGTTCTGCTCTATGGTGCGGTCAAAAATGGAGTAACGGTTCTGGTTGATGATAAAGGGACACTTTAACTCCTTTAAGATGGCCGCTGCCCGGATGAGGGTGGTTCCGTCATAATTGGAAAGTCCCACATAAAGAGCCTTGCCGCTTGCCACGATGGAGGCTAAGGCGCCCATGGTTTCTTCTAAAGGCGTCTCCGGGTCCATGCGGTGATGGTAAAAAATATCTACATAATCAAGCCCTAAGCGTGTTAAGCTCTGGTCTAAGCTTGCCGTTAAGTACTTGCGGCTGCCCCAGTTGCCGTAAGGGCCTTCCCACATATCGTAGCCTGCCTTGGTGCTGATAATCAGTTCATCCCGGTAGGGCATCAGTTCTTCCTTTAAGATTTTCCCAAAGTTTTTCTCGGCGCTGCCGTAGGGCGGCCCATAGTTGTTTGCCAGGTCAAAATGGGTGATGCCGCAGTCGAAAGCGGTGCGGCACATTGCCTTCATGTTTTCATAATCGTTGGTGTCCCCGAAATTGTGCCATAGGCCTAAGGATACCAGTGGAAGCTTTAATCCGCTGTCGCCGCAACGGGGATATTCCATGGTGTCATAACGGGTGTTGCTTGCTGTGTAAGACATGTCACTTCTCCTTTTTGTATTTTTCCTGTGGTTTCTGTATTTACCTTAACATGAAACAGAGGAGAAAAACAGTATCAAATTCTTAAAAAAGGTGAAATAATTTTACCTCCTTCAAAAAGACATAGAAAAAGGATTTTTGGCGAAAAGTTTTTGAAAAGCCGTCCCTGCTTTGACAAAGATTTTTTTCCGGGACTCCTATAATAGGGTTCGCTGCAGCAGTTCAGATACCCCTTTGTACCCTGGGATATCTGAACTGTTGCAAGGTGAAGTCTAAAATAGAAAGAAGGAGAGAAGTCATGAAGAAAACAAACGCAAAACAAATGATACTTGGCATATTGGGAAGCTTTGTCTGCGGGGGGAGTGTTATGGGGTGTTATCCGCTGGTCCCGGCGTATTTTGCCGCATTGTATTTAGAGCATATGAGCGGTTTTATGCTGCTGGGATTTATGTACATAGGCATGTTGTTTTTCATGCCCCTTACGGCGGCGGTAAAATATGGAGTGATTTTACTGGTAACAGCGGGGGCAATCCGGCTGGTGGAATGGGCCAACGAGGGCTGTCCGGCAATTTTAGCGGGAGCTTTGGCGGCAGTGTCCACCTTAATCCTGTCTTTTTGCGGCAGTCTGTTGGAATGGAAGAACCAGCCTGCTACGGCTGCGGTGTTTTTAGAGGCGGTCTTTATTTTCGGTGCGGTGATTTTGCTGAACCGCATTCTGCACGGGGTGATGGAGTACCGACCGCCGGAAACCATTCCCGAGGAAAAGACAGAGCGGGGAAATGGGGAGCGGCTGATGAATTATGCAGAGTCCTTTCAGGGGCTTTCCCATATTTTTTACACCATGAGCCAGAAAAAGAGCCAGTATACGGCGGAGGAATTGGGGCAGATACAAAATGAACTGACGGGAAAAATGTGTGCTTCCTGCGAGTCCTGTGCCCTCTGTTGGGAGCGGGATGCCACCCCTCTCTATGGGATTCTTTCGGGAATGATTTCCTCCATCTGGCATGTGGGGGCGCCGGACGAGGCGCAGGAGCAGGAACTGAGCCGGTACTGCCCCAAAAGCAGGGATATGGTAGAGGAGGCTGTGCATGTGTTTGAGCGTGCCAATTTAAACCGGGCGTGGTATAACCGTCTTTTAGAAAACCGTCAGGTGATTGCGGAGCAGTTAGATGCTATGGCGTATATTATGAAGGATTGCGCCAGAGAGGAAAAAGTGCTAGACCGCCAGGAGCGGAATAAAATAGCGGAAATCCGCTACCGTGCCAAGGAACACGGCATTGTGGTGGAAAATATCCATCTGGTGGAGACGGTGGAGGGAAAATTAAAATTAGAGGCTACCCTAAAGAGCCGCATGGGAGGCTGTATTTCCATGAAAACCTTTGCGGCTGCGGTGGGACATGCTCTGGAGAAAAAAATGAGGCTTCCCGCTGACACCAAGACCTTTATCTCTAAGGAGCCGACGGATTTTGTGCTCTACGAGGATACCTTATACCGTAATGTGCAGGGGATTGCCCGGATGAAAAAGGACGGGGCGCAGATTTCCGGGGATAATTTTTCCTTCCTGGAGTTAGAGCGGGGAGAACTGCTGCTGGGGCTGTCTGACGGTATGGGTTCCGGCAGCACAGCCTGCAAGGAGAGCGAAATGGTGCTGGATTTGCTGGAACGTTTCTTAGAGGCGGGGTTTTCCGTGGAGACTGCCATTCGTATGATGAATTCGGCGATGGTGATGAGGGGGGACAGCGATTTGTACTCCACGGTGGATTTATGCAAGGTGAACTTGTATACAGGCAGGGCGGATTTTTATAAAATCGGTGCGGCTGCCACCTTCATCAAAAGGGAAAAGGAGGTGGAATGTATCACCTCCTCCAGCCTTCCGGTGGGGGTGGAAACCCAGTTCGAAATCCAGAATGAGAGCAGGCAGTTAGAAAACGGGGATTTTGTTGTCATGGTGACAGATGGTGTGTTAGAATATCTACATGTACCAAAACCGGAGGAAACGATGCAGGAAATCATAGAAAGTATAGAAACCAACAATCCGGGCATATTAGCCAAGCGGATTATGGAACGGGTCATGCTTTTTACGGGAGGAAAAGCGGCGGATGATATGACGGTGCTTACTGCCTGTATCTGGGAAAAATAAATGACAGAGCAAGTGATCGAGTGGATAAAGGCGGAAAAGTTGATTGCGCAGGGTGACTGCGTGATTGCGGGGGTTTCCGGGGGAGCGGACTCTGTGTGCCTGCTGCGCCTTTTATTGGAAATACAAAAGAAAATGGATTTTACCTTAGAGGCTGTGCATGTGGAGCACGGGATCCGGGGAGAAGAGAGCCGCGGGGACGCTGCCTTTGTTCGGACATTGTGTGACAGTTTTCATGTGCCCTGCCACATCTATGCCGTGGACGTGCCCTCCTATGCAAAGGAAAAGGGTTTAGGGTTAGAAGAGGCGGCAAGAATCAAGCGCTATGAATGTTACCGGAAAGAAATCGAAAAAAGAAAGGAAGAAAAAAGAACCGTCAGAGTGGCGTTAGCCCACCATGCGGACGACAATGCGGAAACCCTGCTGTTTCAGATGATACGGGGCAGCGGCATTGTGGGGCTTGCGGGAATGCGGGCGAAGCGTCCCCTGATGGAGGGAGCAGAGCTTATCCGTCCGCTTCTAAATGTCCAGCGGCGGGAGATCGAAAGCTATCTTAACGGCATCGGGCAGGAATACCGGGAGGATTCCACCAATGCAGACACGGATTACAGCAGAAATCGTATCCGCCACAACATCCTGCCGGAGCTTTCCGAAATAAATGAGCGGGCGGTTTCCCATATGAACCGCAGTGCGGGAATGCTGCGGCAGGTTGCGGACTATCTGGCGCGGCAGGCAGAGGAGGCAATACGGGAATGCTGTGTCAGGGAAACGCCGGAGAGAAAAACGGGAGGAAATAAAAAGGAGCCCGGCGGAACGGTCGTCATTGCTTCAGAAAAATTTGAGACGTATCCGGAATTTTTACAAGATGAAATGATCCACCGTATCCTTGCAGAGGTTTCCGACAGCAGCAGGGACATCGGATTTGTGCATGTGGAGGAGGTGCGGTTTTTATTTCAAAAGCAGGTGGGGCGGAGCCTGGATTTGCCTTACGGTGTGAGGGCAGAGAGGGTTTATGAGGGCGTCCGCCTTCGAAAAGAGGGAGTGCAGTCTAATGCTGCAGACAGGCTGCAAAATCACATGGCACAGCTTCCCCGGGAATACCGTCTGGGCGAAGCCGAATGGCAGCGGTTAGAGGCGGGGGAGGAAATCTGCATTTCACTGCCGGAGGGAGAACTGCATTTCCGTATTTTGGAGACGAAGCCGGAAATTGGTGAAATTTACAAAAAAAAGTATACGAAATGGCTGAATTATGATAAGATAAAAGGTAACTTGCAGATACGAAGGAGACAGCCGGGAGATTATCTGACGGTGGATTTACAGGGGCATAAGAAAAAATTAAAAGAATATTTTGTAAATGAAAAGATTCCCCGGGAGTGCCGGGATAATATCTGGCTTTTTGCGCAGGAAGCCCATGTGTTATGGGTCATCGGAGGGCGCATCAGCGCAGATTACAGAATCAGTCAGCAGACGAAAAAAATATTAGAAGTACAGGCGGTCGGAGGAAATTATCATGAAGATTAAACAGATTAATGTTCATCTTTCGGAGGAAAAAATTGAAGCGAGAATTAAGGAATTGGGAGCGCAGATTAGTGCAGAATACGGTGACGAGCCGATATGTCTGATTTGTATTTTGAAGGGCTCCGTATTTTTTACCTGTGAGCTGGCAAAGCGTATCACTTCCCCGGTGGAAATTGAATTTATGTCCGTTTCCAGCTATGGATCAGGTACTTCCTCAAGCGGCGTGGTGAAAATCGTACAGGATTTATCCACCAGTATCGAGGGAAAAAATGTGTTAGTCATTGAGGATATCATTGATTCCGGAAGGACTTTAAGTTATTTGCTGCAGAATTTGAAAACAAGAAATCCAAAGAGTCTGAAGCTGTGTACCCTGCTAGACAAACCGGAACGCCGTGTGGTGCAGGTTGCCGTGGATTATGTGGGATTTGAGATTCCCGATGAGTTTGTCGTGGGTTACGGTTTAGATTATGACCAGAAATATCGTAATCTGCCATATATTGGATTTGTGGAAATAGAGGACGAAGAAGGAGAAGCAAGTGAATAGAAGAAGTAGTTTTAGAGGATTTGGAATTTATCTCATATTAATTTTGGCGGTGGTTGCAATCTGGTATTGGTTAGACGGCAATTCGGCAACCAACAATTACACCAGGGCCCAGTTTGAAGAAGCCATCGAGAGCGGTGAGGTGGCGCAGGTTCATGTGGTGCCCAACAGGGAAGTGCCTACGGGTAGCCTCCAGATTTTGTTCAACGACGGGAGCACCCAGGTGCTCTATGTGTCCGACGTGGCAGAGGTGGAAAGCTATATGCGGGAGCAGGGAGTTAAGAACTATACCGTGCAGAGCCCGCCGGAGGAAAGCTGGCTTCTGACACTGCTGCCTTATCTGATTATTTTTGCCGCCATGTTTATTTTCTTTATCATTATGACCAATCAGGCAGCTGCAAATTCCGGCGGCGGCAGCAAAATGATGAACTTCGGCAAGAGCCGTGCAAAAATGATGGCAGATGATCCGGAAAAACGTGTGACCTTTGAAAAGGTGGCGGGGCTGAAAGAGGAAAAAGAAGAGTTAGAGGAAATCGTAGATTTTTTAAAGGAACCCAGAAAATACACCAAGTTAGGGGCAAGAATCCCCAAGGGAGTGCTTTTGGTAGGACCTCCGGGAACAGGTAAAACCCTTCTGGCAAAGGCAATCGCAGGAGAGGCAGGTGTGCCCTTCTTTAGCATTTCCGGTTCTGACTTTGTGGAAATGTTCGTGGGTGTGGGAGCTTCCCGTGTCAGGGATTTGTTTGAAGAAGCGAAAAAGAATGCCCCCTGTATTGTATTCATTGATGAGATTGATGCTGTGGCAAGACGCCGCGGAACCGGTATGGGCGGCGGTCATGACGAGCGCGAGCAGACTTTAAATCAGATGTTAGTGGAGATGGACGGCTTTGGTATTAACGAGGGCATTATCGTGATGGCGGCAACCAACCGTGTGGATATCCTCGACCCGGCCATTATGCGCCCCGGCCGTTTTGACCGTAAGGTTTATGTGGGACGCCCCGATGTGGGCGGCAGGGAGGAAATCCTCCATGTCCATGCAAAAAATAAGCCTTTAGGGGATGATGTGGATTTAAAAGAGGTGGCACAGACCACAGCCGGATTTACCGGAGCGGATTTGGAGAACCTTTTAAACGAAGCAGCTATTGTGGCGGCGAGGGAGAACAGAGCTTTCCTGACCCAGGGGGATATTAAGAAATCCTTTGTTAAAGTGGGTATCGGCGCAGAGAAGAAGAGCCGTATCATTTCCGAGAAGGAAAAACGGATTACAGCTTTTCATGAGTCCGGCCATGCGATTTTGTTTCATCTGTTGCCGGATGTGGGACCGGTATATACCGTTTCCATTATTCCTACGGGAAATGGCGCAGCGGGCTACACCATGCCTCTGCCGGAAAAGGATGAAATGTTTAACACTAAGGGCAAGATGCTGCAGGATATTATCGTCTCCTTAGGCGGACGTGTGGCGGAGGAGCTGGTATTTGACGATATTACCACGGGAGCCTCCCAGGATATTAAGCAGGCGACGAAGCTGGCGAAAGCCATGGTGACACGGTATGGTATGTCAGATAACGTAGGTCTGATTTGCTATGATAATGATGATGACGAAGTGTTTATCGGACGTGACCTTGCCCACACCAGAGGCTACAGTGAGGGCGTGGCAACTGCCATTGACCAGGAGGTAAAGCGTATCATTGATGACTGCTATGCCAAGGCAAAAGCCATGATTATGGAAAACAGGGGCGTGCTGGATGCCTGTGCCGGCCTGCTGTTAGAAAAGGAAAAAATCGGGCAGAAAGAGTTTGAGGCATTATTTGAAGCGTAAGTTGTGCAGTTTTTCTTTCAGACTTGTATGCAAGAGAAAAAAGTACTGTACAAAATGCACAGTTTGGAAGAGATAAAATTGTGAAGTTTGTGCACACTTATCCGGGAGAAGGTGATATTATAATACCTGTAAAACCCCCCAATACATTATATATAGTTTTTGCTATACCCCATAGTAAAAATACCTTCTCCTAAAAACAGCAGCCAGCGATGGTTGTTGTTTTTTTGTCCCTCTCGTTTGGCACGCAAATTTCTATGGGAAATACCATGCAGCCGAAAGGTATAAGGCTGTGTGGAGCCGGAAGGTATGAGGCTGTGTGGAGCCGAAAGGTATGAAGGCTGCGCCGCGCCCATAGAGTAAAGAGACTTGCGGGGAATGTGGCGTTTCGGGGGAAGCCAGGTCTTGTATACAAGTATTGTGCATATTTACCAGAAAGTAATAACAAAAATTGTGAAGTTTGTGCACACTTATTCGGGAGAAGGTGGTATTATAATACCTGTAAAACCCCCCAATACATTATATATAGTTTTTGCTATACCCCATAGTAAAAATACCTTCTCCTAAAACAGCAGTCCGGAAGGGCTGCTGTTTTTTTGTCTTAGCGCTATTCCTGTCCTATGATATAAAACAGGCGGGACGCTATAGAAGGGCGGGGCGTGTAGGGACACCGTCTTAGAAAAGATCGGAACGGAAGAAATAGCGGCATACGGCAGAAATCAGTACAGAAAATACGAAAATACCGGATTCAGTATATCGTAGAGCAGGAAACCTATCAGGACGAAATTCTGCTTCCTATTGGTCCAGAGGTGGGTCAGAGGTGCTCCATATTGGCAACGTGTTTATTTGCAAAGGTGAGATACACATCATAGTAGATATCCTCCCGCTTCTGTTCGACTAAGAACCGGAGCTCCCGGTACAGATCGTCATGTTCTAAAATCAAATCCACCAGAACGGGATTGTATTCCGTTCCCTTTTCTGCCTCTAATTCCTCCATCACCGTAGCAAAGGATTTGACACGATTATAGTTCCGGCTCAGGTAGTCGGTGGCGGCATCTATGCAGTCGCAGATGTGAATTAGGTCAATGATGGGACGGTAGGGGGAGTGTACATTATCAAAGTCTACCGGATAGCCCCGTTTTCCGTCATAGGATTTGTGGTGTCCTAGAGCGATGTCCCGGTAGACGATAAAATCCCTGTCGGACAGATAGTCAGCGCCCTTTTGGGGGTGCATTTTAAGAAGACTGTATTCGTAATCGGTCAGATTGCGGTGCTGGGTCATGATAACAGGTACGATGCCGTTTTTTCCAATATCATGCAGCAGGGCAGCTTGTACGGCGTAGTCGGTAACCTGGGGTTGTTTTGTAAGCAGTTCGTCAAGTGTCATGTGTGATTTGGGAGTAATTAATATCTCTGGACAGTACAAAAAAACATGCTTGAGGATGGCCTCTGCTAAGTAGGATACCATGACAGAATGGGTCATGGTAGGCAGATGACTGGAAACCACAGAATCAATAATGAAATTGGTTTTCTCCACCGGGTTCTCAAAAGTTTCTAAAATTAAGGGATGGAAGGTGGCAAAATACAGTCCTTCACATAAGGTATAACGCTCTAATACAGTCTGGCAGTTAGACAGAAAATTTTTTAAAAGAAGGCGGTACTGTACTATTTTTGCTTTCTTTTTTGAGGCAGGCAGAGAGGTTTTGTTCAAAAAGGAGATTAAAAGCATGGCAAAATCCACGTAAAAAGTCAGGTGATCAAAGTCAATTTCTTCGGAGAGCAGCTTCTCTTTTTTGAAATAGTAATCGTCTAATATCTCACAGGCTTCTTCCCAGGAGATACTGCCTTCCTCAGCCAGAATCTTATAGTATTGGAAAACAGTGGAGGCGGGGCAGTGATAAAAGGATTTTGCTTTCGTCCTGTCCTCTTCAAAGCGTTTTTTGGATAGGGTGATACAAAACTGGTGCATATTTTCGGTGAAAGAGAAACCTTCTAAATCGGCAAGGCAATCGTTGTTAAGAAAACCGTCAATGGCTTTCTTACAAAGGCTTGGAATTCTTGGATTGCTCTTGTCGAACTGCCGGAATTTTTTCTGACACCGGATAGAATATAATTCCTGACACAGGGAATAGGATTCTTCTAAGGTAAGCCAGCCGGCCCGCGGTCCGATACGGATTAGATTGTTGTAGGCAATAAAAATATAGTCGCGGCTTACGGGATTTTGGAAGGTATCAATTTCGTCCCGGTAGGAGATGACTTTTTTGTAATAATAAGAGGAAAGCTTTCTGACGTTTCCGCTGTCAATGCGGGAAAGCTGGGAGGAAGCGTATCCGGCGCAGCAGTAGAGAAAAAGCAGATTTTCCGTGTCATCTAATCTTTCATAATGGGGAATTAATTTCTGCGCCAAATCCAAAAGGATAGGCGGCTCGTTGGAGTTTGCATAATATAACTTCCGACAGTATTTTAAAATAGTGTCATAGTGGGCAGCGGTGAGGGTGTCAGACTGCTCTGTTAAAAGTGTATTTAATGAATGAATCATATGCTGGTCCTCCTGGCGGACACTTGCCTGGAAGCGGGCACAATCCTGCAGACGGCGAATCCACTCCTCTTTTGGCGCGGGCGCAAGTAGTTTCTCATCTAAAGAAATACTGTTTATAAAATTGGAAAAATAATTTTTAAAGGCGTATGAGATATCGTCGATACTGACCATAGAAACCTCCACATGATAATGATATCTTTATTATAGTATTTTAGATTGAAAAAATGTACCTTTTTTTGTAAAAGGTTGCTAAATGTTGCCAAATATTGTCTGATTTGGTTACTGGGCATCCGATTGACATGTAAAGTCAACCTGCATTTTTAATCCCGTTACATATTAGATTGCAATCTAATGCTATATGCTTGACATATATCTAACAATCTGGTATAAAATATATAAGATATATATCTGATAATAACTTCATAAACATCTAATAAACATACGAAAGAAAAGGAGAAGCATAATGGAAGAGACAGGAAAAACCGGGTATCGGGAGGTCTTTACCCAGAAAGAATATGTAAAGCTGATGCTTTCCAATATGGTTAACCGCTTCGGGGATTCGGTGGATGTGATTGCCTTTGAATGGCTGGTTTACCAGATTACGGGAAGCGCAGCATGGGCAGCTGTTATTTTTGGCATCAATAATCTGCCTACGGTATTGCTACAGCCTTTTGCAGGAGTGCTGGTGGAGGGGATGGACAAAAAGAAGGTCATGGTGGTGACAGACTGTATCCGGGGCATTATTACAGCCGGTTTGGTGGCATTGTACCTTACCGGAAACGTGACGCCATGGATTCTGGTGGCATTTACTCTCCTTAATTCCACCGTAGAAGCATTTTCCCTGCCGGCAGGCATGGCATTGGTCCCGAAGCTGTTGGAAGAAAAATACTATGAGTACGGTACTTCCTTAAGCAACACGGTTTCCACAGTGGTTCAGCTTCTTGGAATGGGAGCGGCAGGTGTGATTATCGGCATATTTGGAATCTGGGTGGCAATTTTTATTGATGCAGTATCTTTTTTTGGTTCGGCATTTATACGCAGTTTTATCCGGATAAATGGAAGGGAGTCTCGAAGAGAAAGGCTGAATTTTGGAGTTTATAAAAAGGAGCTTGCGGAAGGCGCGAAATATTTAAAAGAGGTTCCTGTAGTCCGTAATTTCTGCCTTCTGGGGGTCGCTGTTAATGCGGCGGTAGTTCCGTTGAACGCTTTACAGACTCCGTTGGCATATGAGGTTATGGGACAGGGCAGTGAAATGCTCAGTGTCATGTCTGTTCTGCTGACACTGGGAATGCTGGCGGGTTCCCTTATTTTTCCGAAGTTAAATGAGAACTTTTCGGTCAGAGCCAACGTCATTACAGGCGGAGTAGTTATCGGTATCAGCTGTATGGCATATACGTTAGGCAGCTGCCTGAAACAGCTTCCATGGGCGGTATATCTTCTGGCGGGAGTGGTGAGCTTTTTGATAGGCATTAGTGTCAGCATTGTAAGCGGGGTGTTAAGTGTACAGTTTATGAAGGCGGTACGGCAGGAGTACCTTGCCAGAGTGGGGGCGATTTTTAATGCCTCTGCCACAGCGGCAATGCCGGTTACTTCCTTCCTTATCAGTGGTCTGGCATCGAAGTTCAGCGTGGTGCAGATTTTTATAGTCAGCGGAATGCTTCTTGTGGTATTATTTAGTTATGTTGGAGTGCGGAAAGTCCGTTTAGAGTAGCTCCGTCATAGAAAGGCAGATATATGCGGGCGGTAATCAAAAAAGAGCTTGATTATTTATCAGAGATATACCAGTTATTCTCTTTACTGGCAAATGAGAAAACTTGTGCAGAGACAGAAAAAAGTCTGTTGGCAAAGTATGAGGATTGTGCAAAAGCAATTTCCCGTATCTTTCGTTTACTGAAAAAGATTGAAAAAGAGGCACAGAAAGCATTTCGCAGAGCGAAAAAGGATATCGAGTTTTATTTTAAAGACAGGAATGAGGGAGTGGAAGACGCCGAGGAGCCTCTGGCGGATTTTATCCTTCTCATTTCTAATATGGTACATTTTATGGGAAAGGATGCCGGGGAAGTAAAGACAGAGATAGAAGGGATTTCCGAGGAAGAATATTGTATCCGGTTTGGGGAGATAGTGCAGCATTTTGGCTGCCAGATTTACGATATGAAAAGGGAACCGGATAAAACCCCAGGGGAGGTAATGAAGCGGATTTTAAAGATGAATCTGCCGGACGAAACGAAAGTGCTGCTGCAGGATATCTTTTGGAACAGGGAAGAGCACCGGGAAAAATTGTTTGCATTGTTAGAAAAGGGAGAGAGGTTTCTTAGGCAGTTTGAAGAGGAAATTGCGCCCGAACTTGAAATTTTTTACGATTTTTGGGAGAAAAAGTTAGAAAACCAAAGTTTTTTTGATTACATCCGAAAGGAATTTCAATTGAATATGGAAGACAATGAGCATGGTTATGAAGTCTGGCCTGCATTGATTGCTGCCAATACGGTGGCGTTTGGGCGCCAGATAGAAGAGGATGGGAGTTGTAATAAATGCGATATTCTTTGTACCGGGCTGCTTTTTGTTATAGGAGTCACTCCTCTGCATCAGGGGGAAAAATCCGATAAAGAGATGGAAAGCTATGCGGCGGAGGTGCTAAAGGTGTTAGGTGACAAAAGCAAATTTGAAATTTTATCCTATATCCGGGACAAAAGTGCCTACGGCAGTGAACTTGCCAGACATATGGGGCTTACCACCGCTACGATTTCCCATCATATGAGTGCCTTGTATGCGTGCGGTCTGGTGGAGTTGGAAAAAGAAAATAACCGGGTGTTTTACCGGGAAAATAAGCAGGCAGTGGAAGAGGTGCTTGAGTACTGTAGCAAGGTATTGCTGGGATAAAAAAATGCTTGCACAATGAAAGAGACTGTGTTATAATCAATTCTTGTCAGGATATTCCTGATGAATGGGCAGATTCCCGAGTGGCCAAAGGGGACAGACTGTAAATCTGCTGCAAATTGCTTCGGTGGTTCGAATCCACCTCTGCCCATGAAATACTGTCCGGTAGGAACTAATTCTTCTGCAGCTTGTGAGTGAAGGGGAGAACCGTCAGGCGTTTGAACATAGGAGGCAGTATTTTTAATTACATAAGTGCCGGCGTGGCGGAACTGGCAGACGCGCAGGACTTAAAATCCTGTTGTAGAAATACAGTACCGGTTCGATTCCGGTCGCCGGCATTTTAGATTTTGAGGAGAGCTGATGGTAGCTCTTTTTTTTTGTTGTAAATGTTCAGGCCTTCAAATAGTGTTTCGCAAATAATCCAGCGAAAGTACCGGCAAATGCTATGCAGACCTCCATTAATGGCGTTGTCCCTTTTTCGCAGCGACAACGCCGGAGTATTTTTCTGATGTTACGTGATTAATCTATCTCATCCGACAGTTCTGATGTATCATAATCGTCCAATTTTTCCTCCACGGCACGCCACGCCTGTCCGAATTCCACATCACGGAAGAGGGAGGCAAGCCCGGTAATTTGCTTCAAACGCAGAATCTCGTCCCTATCCATACCCAGGTGCTTTGAAATCCATGCATCGGAGCGTCCCAGCTCATGGAGTTCCTTGATAATGTTGCTCATCAAATCCACATCATGGGAGCCTCTTGCCCGGTTGTGCCTTATGGTACTTGCCATCCGGCAGTCGATGGGCTTGTCAATGACGGAGACCGGAAGTTTTCCGCCCTCCCGCTCATAAATATCGGGATAGTCTAACATAATGCGGTAGCGGTGGAAACCGTCTACAATAATGTAGGAATCCCGCTCTGAATCATAATAGCAGACAATCGGCATGGTATAACCGTCCTCCTTGATACTGTCATAGAGCAGTTTTAATTCCGGTGGTGCCACAGAGTTTGGGTTATAGGTGTTTGGCTCTATTTTTTCAATGGGGACGGAAATTACATGATATACGGGACTGATAAATGACATAATTACTCACCTACTTTGCTGTATTTTTCTTTTAAAAAGTTAATGTTTTTCTGCTGTTCCCTGGTGATTCCAAAGCCCATAAAACGGCAGATATGGTCGTTTTTTAAAATGCAGAAGCACATGCGTTTCCAACTGGGGATATCCTTAGAGGTCTTAATATCGTCCGTATTGTCGGGAATTTTCCCAAGGAAAATAATGCGGGATCGCTTCATCAGAGTGTAATTGGACACGCCGTTGCGCGCAATGGCGTACCCATGGTCCTCCAACTCTTTTATGGTATCTTCCTCTAAACCGCCACCCACATTGTGCCAGAACCGGATGGAGGATTTGAATTTCTGGATATAATTGTTTCGCAGCCGCGGGGGCAGTGTGGAAAGCAGGAAATGGGTATAGGATTCCCAGGTATGCCCCTCCGGCAGCGTCAGATTCTTATAGCCCATCGCCTTTGTCCGGGCGTAAATTGCAGTGAAGTTTGCACCCTGTACCCGCCCCACCAGCTTGACCCAGATTTTCGGGTCGATGACACGGTAGAGATTCAGGCTGTCCTTGGCATAGTCGTTGAAGGGAGAGGCAACCCGCATCTGGTCCGGTTTTAAGCCTGCCATATAGTACAGGTCATAAAGACGATTGTATTCATATCCAAAGCTGTAGTTTGCGTGCCACACGTCCCCGGTGGACCAGTCGTAAAGGGGGGAGGCACACCACACATCCTTGAATTGATTGCTGATCCAGCAGGTATCCTTGTAACCGTACTTTTTATTCAGAATTCCGCTGTAACGCTGTAAAGATTCGTCAGAGCGCATACCCAGCAGGCAGACAGTTTTCTTATTTTTATGGGAAAGACGATACCACCTGCCAAACTGCTTCGCCAGATCCTCCTGGTGCATTTTGTAATGATAGGTGGTGATGGGGTTGTTTTCCAAATGAATGACGTAGGGATGTTTTGGCATGGGACGGACCCAGATTTCCTCCTTTGTATCATCCCATGGATACCAGTACATTTCATAGCTGCTTAGGGCAGTTCTTGTCGCTATGGGTAGACAGACCCAGTAAAGCTCCACATTTTCTTCCTTTTCCAACCGGGAAAAGGTTTTTTCTATATATTCCGTTGTCACACTGTACTGCGCTTCAAAATCCTGATGAAAAACACCAATGGTTTTGTTGGGGTAGTATTTTTTCCGAAAATCCAAAAGAAGATTTAAGAGCAGACCGCTGTCCTTTCCGCCGGAAAAAGAAATAAAGATATTGTCAAATTCGTTAAACAAGAAATGAAAACGTTCCTGCAGTGCCTCAAAAACATTTTTTGATAAATATTCGCGTTTCAAAGTCCTCACCTACACTGATAAATTGGAATAATTTACCAAATTTTACCATATTTTTCGACAAAATACAACTAAATTTGCGGTAAGGCGGTGGGAATAAGGCAGCGGGAAGTGAGCAGAAGCAGATAGATTATTCCTGAGATGGAGGAAATATGATACAATGTCAGGGATGCGCTGTGTTTATGGCGTTATTAAAAGGTTAAGGAGAAAAATGAAATGAAAGATAAAAGAAAATGCAGAGCGATGACAGAGGAGGATATTGAGAAAGTAATCCCATTGTACATAGATTATTATAATACAAAAGAAGAGGGCGAGTGGACAAGAGATACTACTTATAAACGGATTCATCAGGTATGGAGCAGGGAGGATTCCTATTGTTTGGTGCTTGAAAGGGGAGAAACGCCTATTGGGTTTGCCATGGGCTATATGGAACAGTATGATGATTTGACGGCATATGATTTAGTGGAGATAATCATTGAGAAAGACAGCCAGCAGCAGGGCATCGGAACAGAGTTCCTTTTGGAATTAGAGAAAAATGTGAAAAAGCTTGGAGCTGCAATGGTACAGCTCCAAGCGGTAAATGATGAGATGCACGAAAAATTTTATGGAAAACTTCATTACAAAAATGCGGATAATCTTATTTTGAAAACCAAATGGTTGTGAATCTATCTGATTTTTTTAGTTTTAAGCATAGTGATATTTCTTCGCATTTTTCGCAAAGAACAGGACAGTGATTATCAGCGTCAGAAATTCTGCCGCTACAACGGCAAGCCAGATACCGTCAATTCCTAAAAATACCGGCAATAGGATAACTGCCGCAATCTGTAATAAAAAAGTACGCAGGAAAGAGATTGCGGCGGAAACTCCGCCGTTGCCTAAGGCGGTGAAAAAGGCGGAGGCAAATACATTGATTCCCATCAGCAGGAAAGAAAAGCAATAGAGCTGAAACCCCCGCACTGTCATAGCATACAAGTCTGCATCGTATCCGGCAAAAATTTTTACCAGAGGCGAAGCAAAAATTTCAGAGGCAAAAGTCATGATGATGCCGGAAAGCCCAACAAGAACCAGACTTTTGCGGAACAGGTTTTTCAGTTCGCCGCCGCTGCCCGCCCCATAGTGGAAACTGATAACAGGAGCGCTGCCGATGGAGTACCCGAAAAACACTGCCATAAAGAGGAAATTGGCATACATAATCACACCGTAGGCGGCAACACCGTTTTCCCCGGCAATTTGCATGAGCTGAAAATTATATAAAATATTTACGATGGAGGAAGAGAGGTTTGTCACCATCTCCGAAGAGCCGTTAAAGCAGGTTTGTTTTAAAATTTTAGCATCTAAGGGCGCTTTTACCAGCCGCAGGAGGCTGGGATTTTTCCGGGAAAAATAAAGCAGCGGCAGGATACCACCCACCACCTGCCCCAAAGCCGTAGCGGCAGCGGCACCGGCGATTCCCCAGCGGAATACCACAATAAATAAAAAATCGAGCACAGCATTTGTCAGCCCGGCGGCAACGGATATTTTTAAGGTCAGTCCGGGCTTTTCCGCCGCCACAAAAAAACTCTGGAAAGCATATTGAAGTACAAAGGCGGTTTCGGCGAGGAATAAAATCCTGCCGTAAATGACACAGTTGCGGTGCAATTCTCCCTGTGCCCCTAAAACAGTGCAAATCTGCGGGGTGAAGATAAAGCAGAGGACGGATAATACAAGGGATAGCAAAATAGCTCCATAAATCATCATGGAAAAATAAGAGTTTGCCAGTTCCCGCTTTCCTTCCCCTAAGGTTTTCGATACAATGGCGCTGCCTCCGGTGCCCACCATAAAGCCGATGGCACCCACGCCCATGGTGACGGGCATAATCAGATTGACGGCAGCAAAAGGGGTTTTTCCCACATAATTGGAGATGAAAAAACCGTCTATGATACTGTAAAGGGAAGTAAATATCATCATCAAAACAGGGGAAAGTACAAAGCGCAGCAGCTTGCGGTAAGTAAAATGGTCGGATAATTGGATTCTCATAAGTAAAATACCTCATTTCTGTAAAAAATTGTCGGTTTGGACCCGGAACAGCCGGTTCAGCTTTGCGGTAAGGCGCAGTAAATCCTCCTGTTCTTCTAACGTAAGCCCTGCCCAGGCAGCCCGCTCCACATTTGCGATGGGAACTAAGTGTTCTTCAAGGAAGAGAGAGCCTTTTTCGGTAAAGACGATCTGTTTCATGCGCAGGTTGGTTTCGTGGGTGACTAAGGTGATAAATTCTTTATTCGCTAACTGTTTCAGGGCAGAGTGGACGGTCTGCTTGCTCATGCACATGGACGTGCAGATTTCATGAGGATAACTGCAGTTATAAAAACGGACAGCCATCATGCACCAGAATTCTCCGTCGGACAGCCCGGTGCTTTTTTGTAAATCATAGTAAATACCCCCGGTTTCTTTATCGAGGCAGCAAAAGTCCTGGTAATTTTTGTTGGATTGATTTTTCATGGGTAACTGCTCCTTTTCTGGTATATGCGGAATGCACGGTAAAATATTGTATTAGTCTGATTTCGTACAGTCTGAAATCAGACTAATTGAATTATAGGACGAGTGAGGAAAGTTGTCAATAAAGGAATGTAAACAAAAAACCATCAAGGCACAGAGAGCTTGCGGTATACTTCAACTGTTGGTAAAAATATTCTCTGCACTTTGAAGTTGCGCGATTCAGAAAAATAGCGCCTATAGATTGGTTGCTTCTTGTTGAGAAAACTACTATACTGATCATGTGGCAGGGCATAAAAAACAGAAGGAGAATATTCTATGAGTTTCGGGAAAAATTTACAGTTCTTAAGACATCTCAGAGGAGATATGACACAGGAAAATCTGGCTGAAAAAATAAATATCAGCCGTCAAACCGTATCAAAATGGGAGCTGGATACGACCCGGAGGGGGACGCTATCCACAGAATGTTTTCCATTGCTCATAAATTTAGAACTGTGAAATATAAATAAACACAAACTTCCGGTTTGTAGAATTGTAGTCTTTACACTAACGTGTAAAAAGGAATGAACGTTCCATGTTCTAAACTTCTGCCTGTCCTCATAAGATAGGATAAACAATCTTATGAGGGCAGGCGCTTTTTGTACGTATCATATAAAACATTCCCTGCCCGTGAAAAAAGGAGGAAAAACAGGTGCAGGAGCAGAAGGAACCGCTGCAGCGGGGAAAAAATGTATTGGACAACGAAGAGAGCAAATCGGTAGCTGCCAGTTTTATAGAACAACTGAATGACCCGCTGATTTTTATTTTATTTGCGGCGGCGGTCATTTCCATGATATTGAAAGAATACGGGGATATGGCGATTATCCTTGCGGTGGTTACGTTAAATGCCGTGGTGGGCGTGATACAGGAGGGAAAGGCCAAGAAGGCTCTAGAGGCGCTAAAAGAGATGACAAGCCCCCACGCCCTGATTCGGGAGGGGGAGCATATCCGGGAAATTCCGGCGGCAGATTTGGTGCCGGGGGATATCGTCTGTTTAGAGGCGGGGCGGCAGGTTCCGGCGGATTTACGGCTTACCTCTGCGGTTAATTTAAAGATTGAGGAATCGGCGCTGACGGGGGAATCCGTTCCGGTATCCAAAAACGTGACGGACAGAAATCAGGCATATATGACCACGAATGTCACCTACGGAAGGGGTGAGGGCGTAGTGACCGCTATCGGCATGGATACGGAAATCGGGAAAATTGCCCGGATGATACAGAACGCAAAAACCGAGATGACGCCGTTGCAGAAAAGGCTGGCGGATTTGGGAAAAATTTTAAGCACCGTGTCTATTTTTCTGTGTATCGTGTTGTTTATCATTGCAGTGCTGCAGAAACGGGATATCGGCGAAATGCTCATTACTGCCATATCCTTAGCGGTGGCGGCAGTGCCGGAAGGGCTCCCGGCGATTGTCACCATGGTGTTAGCTTTAAGTGTGTCGAGAATGGTAAAGGTCAATACCATTGTGAAGCGTCTGCCCAGTGTGGAAACCCTAGGCTGCGTCAGCGTGGTGTGTTCCGACAAGACCGGGACGTTGACTCAGAACCGTATGACGGTGACAAGCTGTTATACGGGCGGAGCGGTGATTTCCCCGGAGCGGCTGGAAGAGGAGAGAGACAGGCATTTTTTACAGGGTTTTGTGCTCTGCAATGACGCTTCCATCCAGGACGGGGAGCGGCTGGGGGATCCTACGGAGTTAGCCCTGCTTTCTATGGCGGAGCCCCTGGGGCTTTGCCGGGAAAAATTAGAAAAGCGGATGCCGAGAAAGGCGGAAATTGCTTTTGATTCCGATAGGAAAATGATGACGACCTTACATAGTGAGGGCGGAAACAGGGTATCCTATACCAAAGGTTCACCGGACGAGATTATCGAACGGTGTCAGTATATCCTGCTTTCCGGCAGGAAACAGCCCTTAACGCCGGAGTGGAAAAAGGAGATTTACAAAGCGCTGGCAGGGTTTACGGGAAATGCCCTGAGAGTTTTAGCCTTAGGAATGCGGGAAAATGCCGCCGGGTTAGAAGAAAACGGTCTGACGTTTCTCGGCATGGTGGGTATGGCGGATCCTATCCGTCCTGAGGCAAAGGAGGCGGTGCGGGAATTTTACCGGGCAGGGGTGAAAACGGTAATGATTACCGGAGACCGGATGGACACGGCGTTTGCCATTGCAAAGGAGCTGGGGATTGCCTCGGATATCCGGCAGTGCATTTCAGGGGAAGAACTGCTGCAGCTCTCCGATGACGAGCTTGCGGCGAGACTGCCGTCCCTAAGGGTCTTTGCCCATGTATCTCCGGAGCATAAGGTTCGCATTGTGAAAGCCTGCAAGAAAAACGGGGAGATTACCGCTATGACGGGGGATGGAGTCAATGATGCGCCCTCCTTAAAATCGGCGGATGTGGGAATTGCCATGGGAATGGCGGGAACGGATGTGGCAAAAAATGCAGCGGACATTGTGCTGACGGACGACAACTTTGCCACCATTGCGAAAGCCATTGCCCAGGGAAGGTCTATCTATGAGAATATTCGGAAATCCGTCCTGTTTTTGCTTTCCTCAAATTTTGGCGAAATTATTACCATGCTGTTTTCCGTGGCGCTGGGGCTGGCGGCACCCTTAAAATCCAGCCATATTTTATGGATTAACCTGATTACCGATTCTCTTCCGGCATTGGCCCTTGGGGTGGATGTGGAAGAAAATAAAAGCTATATGGACCGTCCGCCCCGGGGAAAAGAGGAAAGCCTTTTTGCGGGAGGGGGCTGGAGCTGCACCTGCTTTTACGGGATTTTAATTGCCATCATCAGTACGGCGGCGTTTCTCCATCTTCCGGTGGGAATGCTGCTACAGGAAAAGCTTCCGGTCACCATGGCGGGAATACGGGAAATCCTTGGAGATCCTGTCATTTTAAGCCGCTGCCAGACTTACGCTTTCACAGTACTTGGAATGTCGCAGCTGTTTCATGCTATCGGAATGCGGGATGTGGAAACTTCCCTGTTTCGCATGAACCATCTGGAAAACCGCCTTATGATAACGGCTTTTGCCGTGGGGATTGGGCTTCAGCTGCTGGTGACAGAAATTCCGGCTCTGGTGGAACTATTTGGAACCTGCAGGCTAAACGCCTTTGAATGGGTGAAACTGCTGGTACTTGCCTCTATGCCGCTGCTGGCACATGAAATTTTGATACTGCTTTCCTTTACCGGGGAGAAAGCGCAGAGGGAGCGTTCTGGGCAGGGAGCAAAAGAAAGGCAGGGAGAGCAGAAAGCATATGCGGAGACGGAAAGGAAAAAGGAACAGAAGATGTGGCATTAAGAAAGTGCTAAGAATTGGAAAAAGAAATTGACAGAAGAGGGGTTCTTTTTTATAGTATAAAAAACGAAAATAGCAGATTTCGTTAAGAGAAAAATAGAAGTCAAAGGGGAGTAGTAGAAACGATATCATCAACATACGCGATTTGAAAAAATCTGGTGATATCTGCCACGTAGCTGGTTATGAGACTTTTGGCGCAGTAAAGGTAAGGATGCCTTTCTGTGCCGGAAGTCTCTTTTTTTACCTTATGAGGCGTGCCTAAAGGGGACATAATTTATAGGCGGCTATTTTAAACATTTTGCAAAATGAAAGGGAGGAAACAGTATGAGGGAATGGTATCAGAAGCAGGCGAAGGATGTATTGGAGGCGATGGAAAGCAGGGAAGGAGGGCTAAAGGAAGAGGAAGTGGCTGCCCGGAGGGAGGCTTACGGAAAAAATGAGCTGGAGGAGGAAGAGAAGAAATCCGTTGCCCGGATATTCGTGGAGCAGTTTTTAGATGTGCTGGTATTGATATTAATTGTGGCGGCGGTGATTTCCGCTGTTTCCGGCAATCTGGAAAGTACATTGGTGATTTTGGTGGTGCTGGTGTTAAATGCGGCGCTGGGAACATTGCAGTACGTGAAGGCGGAGAAATCCTTAGACAGCTTAAAGGCGTTGTCGTCCCCTAATGCCAAGGTTTTACGGGACGGGAAAAAGACGGAGATTCCGGCGGCGGAGGTGGTATCTGGGGATATCCTGATATTAGAGGCGGGAGACCTGGTGGCGGCGGATGGCAGAATTTTAGCCTGCCACTCTCTACAGGTCAATGAAAGTTCACTGACGGGGGAGGCGATGAATGTAGATAAAACGGAAGAGGCATTAGAGGGGGAGCAGGCGTTAGGGGACCGCAAAAATATGGTTTATTCCGGCAGCCTTGTAACCTACGGCAGGGCAGAGGCGGTGGTGACTGCCATCGGCATGGAGACGGAAATCGGAAGAATTGCAGAGCTTTTAAACCAGACGAAGGAGAAAAAGACACCGCTGCAGAAATCCTTAGACGATTTCGGAAAAAAATTAGCCATGGTAATTTTAGGCATCTGCCTGATTGTGTTTCTTTTGAGTATTTACCGTAAGATGGCGATTTTAGACGCCATGATGTTTGCGGTGGCGCTGGCAGTGGCGGCAATCCCTGAAGCCTTAAGTTCCATTGTCACCATTGTACAGGCGATGGGAACCCAGAAGATGGCGAAGGAGCAGGCGATTATCAAGGATTTAAAGGCGGTGGAAACCTTAGGTTGTGTGTCGGTAATCTGTTCGGATAAGACAGGAACCCTGACCCAGAATAAAATGTCAGTACAGAAAATTTATGTGGGCGGAGAGATATTAAACCCGGAAGAATTAGAGCCTTTAGAGCAGTTGCACCGCTATCTGATGTATGACGCAATTTTGAACAATGATTCTCAAATCAAAGAGGGAAAGGTGATTGGCGACCCCACCGAGGCAGCTTTACTTGAGATGGTGCGAAAGGTAAAGATAGATGATGATTTTTACCGGGAAGAAATGCAGCGTTTAGAGGAACTGCCCTTTGACTCTGATAGGAAGTTGATGAGCACCACCTATCGGCTTCATGGGGTAACCACGGTTTTGACCAAGGGGGCGGTGGATGTTTTGCTAAAGCGGACGGTGGCAGTCCGGGACGGTGACATCCTGCGGAAAATGACGGCGGAGGAAATGGGAAAAATTGAGGAACAGAACCGCAGGTTTTCCGAGCAGGGGCTTCGGGTGCTTGCCTTTGCTTATAAGGAGCCAGAGCCGGGGGAGAAGCTGACGCTGGAAAATGAAAAGGATTTTGTTTTTATTGGTTTAGCGGCAATGATAGATCCTCCCAGGGAAGAGGCAAAGGATGCGGTTGCGGCGGCGAAAAGAGCGGGAATCCGTCCGGTGATGATTACCGGGGACCACAAAATCACCGCCACAGCCATCGCAAAACAGATTGGCATTTACGGGGAGGGCGATATCGCCATGGTGGGAACGGAGTTAGACTCCATCAGCGATAAGGAATTAGATCAGCTTATCGGCAATATTTCCGTATTTGCCAGGGTTTCCCCGGAAAATAAAATTCGTATCGTGGAGAGCCACCAGAGAAGAGGGGCGATTGTTTCCATGACGGGAGACGGGGTAAATGACGCTCCGGCGTTGAAAAAAGCGGATATCGGCGTGGCGATGGGAATTACCGGAACGGAGGTTTCCAAGGACGCAGCCTCCATGATTTTGTCCGATGATAATTTTGCCACGATTATCAAGGCAGTGGCAAACGGCAGAAATGTTTATAAAAATATCCGAAATGCGATTTTATTCCTGCTTTCGGGAAATATGGCGGGAATTATGGCGGTGCTCTATACCTCCATTGCGGCGCTGCCCGTGCCTTTTGCCCCGGTGCACCTGTTGTTTATCAATCTTTTGACGGATTCCCTCCCTGCGCTTGCCATCGGCATGGAGCCTATGGAGAGGGATATCCTGTCAGAAAAGCCCAGAAATCCCAAGGAGGGAATTCTGACGCCTGCATTTATGGGGCGAATTTTCTGGCAGGGAGCCCTGATTGCGGTTTGTACCATGGCGGCGTTTTATATGGGACTGGAAAGCAGTACCGCTATGGCGAGCACCATGGCGTTTGCTACCCTGACGCTGGCAAGGCTGTTCCATGGATTTAACTGTCGCAGCAGGCATTCCATTTTTAAAATCGGTTTCTCTGGCAACTGGTACAGCTTAGGGGCGTTCTGTCTTGGAGTACTCCTGTTGGCGGCGGTGACGATGCTGCCGTTTCTGCGGGGGCTGTTTGCGGTGGAGGTTATGACCTTGGGACAGTTGGGAGAAATTGTGCTGTTAGCGGCTGTGCCTACACTGCTGATACAGGCGGTGCGTGTGGTGAAGGAGCTGGCGGGAAGAAAGTAGAACGGGTTTTACAGGCGTTTAGTCAGGGCATGTTCGCAGAGCCGGCGTCCAATGCCCTGACGCATCTTTGACTATGGTTTCCAGTCGGTTTCTTCATATTTTCTTATAATTAGCATTGGAATTTTACCTCGATTTAAAATTTGTATCTGTTTTCACTTTTAATATATTATGTTATTTGGTAGTATATTTCAAGGAAATAGCAGTCAGTGGAGCGGACAGCAGAAAAAGAGATGGGCTATTTGATAGAATCAATATGAAAGAAAAATTCTTTGATGGAAGAAAGAAGTATATTACATCATGAACGGAAGAGAGAAAAGGCAATGGGACTGTTTAAGAACGGAGTTGTATATTCAGAGTTTAGCCCGGCAGGAATCCTGCTTCGTTTAGAGCGTTTGCGCCAGAAGAAAGGGCAGAAGGAGGTCTGTTACGGTATCTGCGTAGTTTCTTATTTAAGTAAAATTGAGCGGGGCATGGTAAAACCGGATGAAAATTTAGTGGAACAGCTTTTTGCCAGGCTCGGCATTGTCTATGAGAGAGAGGACGCATTTTTAGCGGAGAGCCGCAGCCTGCTGGATTCTTATATTTATAATCTGACCTATGGTTTGAAGAATGAGGAAGTCTGCCAAAAGCTGTGGCAGCGGGAAAACAGGCTTCTCTGGTCGCCCCTTGCGCTGGATACGCTGCTGGTTTTAGGTATGGAGTGCGTATTCAGAAGTGCAGGCGTATCCGGCGGGAAACAAATTTCCGAATATGTTTCTGTCTTAGAGGAATTAAAGGAGCATATGAACGGCAGACAGTTTTCCTATTATTGCCTGATTAGGGCGGAACTGGAAAATGAGCCGCAGTCTGGGCTTGTATACCGGAAACGGGCAAGTGAGGGGCTGAATAATACCCTGGGACTGCGGAGCCTGATTTACGGATATTGTGCAGCGGACGAATATAATGAGATACACCGTCTGGAACAGCGTTTTACGGCACTGGCGTTGGAGGAAGGCAACGTCTATGCTCTGGCAGATTACTACTTTATGAATGCCACGGCTTACGCCTGTGTCAATATGGAAGAAATGATGACTGTCTATTATGAGAAGGTGCGCCATCTCCTGCAAAATACGGGCTGGTGGGAGGAAACAGCGGACGACTGGAATTATAATATGGGAGCTACCTACTTAGAACTGGGGAAATATGACCTTGCGCTAAAATATCTGGAACAGGTGCAGCAGGAGCATTTCCTGCTCTGGCATAAAAAGGCGCGGCTGAATCTCAGACTGGGAAACAGAGAGGCGGCGGAAGAGCTGATGGTGAAGATGGAAAAACAGTTAGCGGAAACACCGCAGCCGGAAGAGGCGGACAGGCTGATGTTAAAGGAACTGAAAATGGAGGGCGAGCCGGGATTTTTAGAGAATCCGGAATATTTAGCGGTGCTGGAGGAATTATTTGCGGCATTGCGGAAGGAGAGAAATTTTGGCTTCCTCTATCAGTATAAAGAGGTGGCGATGGAGGCGTTCGCCAGACAGAGAAAATATAAGAAAGCGTTGGAATTTCAGAAGGAAATTTCCTTAAAAGTACAAAAAGGCGTGTGTTAGCACGCTTTTTTCTATTGGATTTTCTCAAACAGAACTGCTTTACTGTTTTTTAAAGAAATATTACTATAATGTCATAAGAATATTCTTACTGAGAAATACAAATGAAGTTCGTTTATATGTCATGAATTTATAAAAAAATGAAAATGTAATAGAAGGAGAAGCTCATGAACGCAAAAAAACAAACCCTTTGGACCGCAGGATTCACCCGTATTACCGTTGCAACCGTACTGACGGCAGTGGGAGGGGAAGCAATGAATCTGCCCATCAGCCTGCTGGTGTTTGACGAGACGGGTTCTACGCTGCTGTCAGCGCTGGTGCTTGTTTGCGGAATGCTGCCGGATGTGCTGATTTCCATATTGATTGCGCCGTTTATCGACAAGGGCGGCAAGAAAAAATGGATTGTGGGTTCGGACCTTCTGACGGCGGTTTTATATCTGGCAATGGGCTGGTATGTAGGCAGACATGAATTTTCCTATGGGCTGTATCTGGTGTTTGTGCTGGTCATTGGTACGATTTCCGTCTGCTACCGGCTTGCCTACAACGCATGGTATCCGGATTTGATTCCTGTGGGATTAGAGCAGAAGGGCTATTCTGTCAGCAACACCATTTATCCCATTGTCACCATTGCCATGTCCCCGATAGCAGCCTTTTTGTATGAAAAGATATCCATGGGAGAAATATTTTTTCTTGTGGCGGCAATTACGTTTGCAGCGGTTGTGGTGGAGAGCGGTATTGCGGAAAAAAGGAAGGAACAGGAGGAAAGCTATACCTTTCGGAGGTATTGGGCGGATATCCGGGAAGGGTTTGCTTATCTGAAAAAAGAAAAGGGAATCCGTAATATTTATACCTATATGAGCATTACCCAGGGAACTTCCGAGGGAACAACTATTTTAACCCAGGCGTTTTATCAGACCATGCCCTATCTGACGGTGACCATGCTTGGATTTTTAAAAAGTGCGGAAATGGTGGGGCGCTTCTTAGGCGGGCTGCTCCAGTACAGAAAAGAAATCCCGGTAAAGAAACGGTATGCTTTTACCAAAATGGTCTATACGGTTTACAACCTGTTGGATATCATACTGTTGTTTCTGCCTTATCCGTTGATGCTGCTGAACCGTTTTATCGGCGGGGCGCTTGGAATTTCCAGTGCAACAATCCGGGAAACAGCCGTGCAGTGCTATCTGCCGGAGCATATGAGAGCCAGAGTAAATGCCTTTTTTAATATGGCAATGTCTTTCGGCTGTGTGATATTTCAGCTGGCGGCGGGAAGCATGGGGCAATGGATGTCCTATCGTAGGGGAGTGGTGTTGATTTCCTCCTTCGGTATGCTCTGTATGGTGGTGATGATTGTCCTCCCGGCAAAAGAAAACCGCCCCATCTATGAGGCGGTAAGGAGCAAATCATAAAACTGTTGCCTATTTTAAAGTATCGGCAGCGGAAGCCGGTTTGGCGGGAATTCCTTTTTTTCGGACAGGCGTCTGATAACGTGTGGTGGATTCCCGTTCCACTAATCTTGCCCGTATCTGGGTTCGGCAGAAAGGAATATGGTGCACTAGGGAATTGAGGGATACATAAGCACATTTTCCCAATTCATTGCGCTCCTGCCGGATTGTGGTAAGGGGCGGATCTAAGGTTGCCGCTAAGGGGATGTCATCGAAACCGACGACGCTGATGTCTTCCGGTATGCGGAAGCCCCGGAGCCGGCACTCCGTAATCACGCCGGAGGCAATCAAATCGTTGCCGCAGATAATGGCAGTTGCCCCTGCCCCTAAGAAGGTGGGAACATGGTATTTTGCGCTGTCGGCGACGTAGTAGCCGTAGGCGGTCAGCTCTTCGATGATATCAAGCCCGTGAGCGCGCATACTCTCGTAGTACGCCTCCTGCCGCTCTTCCGACACCATGGAGTGGAGAGAACCGTTCAAAAATGCAATTTTCTTGTGCCCTAAGGTGTAGAGGTGGTCTACGGCAGTGTCGATGCCCTCGTAGTTGTCTGTTCCTACATAACAAACGTTGGGGTTTTTTTTGATGTAGTTGTCAAGTAGAACCGTGGGCATGGTGGTGGTTTTTAACTGGCGCATCCATTCGTCATGGAGGGCAAAGCCCAATAAAAAGGCGCCGCAGAACCCGTTTTTCAACAGATAAGTATCGTATTTTTCTTCTAATTGAAAAGCCGGCGTCACAGGGATCACAGTAACGTCCCATTTGTAGCGGAAAGCATTCTGTTTAAAGCCCAATACAATGTCGTAGCCGAACTGATCCGGCGTTTCATATTCCATATTTTCAATGAAAACAGCCAGCTTCCGGTTTTCTACTTTTTTTGATTTCTTGGTTGCATAACCCATTTCCACCGCAGTGTCAAGCACTAACTGCCGCAAATCCTCACTGATGTCGCTGGCGCCGTTGAGTCCCTTTGAGACTGTACTGATGGATATACCGAGGCGGGTTGCAATATCTTTAATCGTAACCATATAAAAATTCCTTTGTAGTAGATGGTTTCATCGCTGCGTTTGGGTAGCGATAGTTTCGCGCTTCCGGGGTGCGAAACTATCTTCATTATAACGGACAGAGGTGGGTTTTACAAGGAGAGGAATCGAATATTCGTTTTTTTTTCGAAAAAAAACAAAAAAACACTTGTTGATTTATACAAAAAAGGTCGAAGAAAAACGTTAAAAATGGCAAAAACGATATCAAAAATTGCAAATTCGTTGACAAAAAACGTTTTCAGTTATAAAATCATCTTAGATACGAAAAAATGCGAAAATGCAAAAACAGAAACAAACTGGGGGAACGGAATTGGAGACAAAAAGACTGACCAGGGGAGCAGGAATTCTTCTGGCGATTACGAGCTTACCATCTTCATATGGAATAGGTACATTAGGAGATGCGGCGTTCCAGTTCATTGACCTTCTGGTGGACTTAAAACAGCGGTACTGGCAGATACTTCCGGTGGGACCTACCGGATTTGGAAACAGCCCCTATCAGTCCTACTCAGCATTTGCGGGAAACCCGTATCTGATAGACTTAGATCATCTGATGAAGCAGGGATTGCTAAAGGAAGAAGAAATCCGCAGCTTTCACTGGGGAAAAGATGAAAACGGTATTGACTATGCCATGATTTATGAGAACCGTTCCCAGGTGCTTAAAATGGCATTTGCCAGATTTGACCGGGAGGAATTGGGATTTTTACAATTTCAGGAAGCGGAACAAGAGTGGCTTGAGGATTATGGGCTTTATATGGCGCTGAAAGAACAGTTTGGCGACAGAGAGTGGCAGAGCTGGGAGATACCGTTGCGTGACAGATATCCCGAGGCATTGGAGGAATACCGGCAAAGGTTAAAGAATGAAATACTTTTTTACAAGTTTTGCCAATATCAATTTTTTAAGCAGTGGGGATTTCTCAAGGAATATGCACAGAGCCGCGGCATTAAGCTGATTGGTGACATGCCGTTTTACATAGGGGCGGACAGTGCAGATGTCTGGGCAAACAGGGAGCTGTTTCTTCTAAATGAAGACGGAACGCCTAATGGTGTGGCAGCCGCACCGCCGGATGCCCTTGCCGGGGAAGGTCAGAAATGGGGCTGTCCGATTTATCATTGGCAGCGGATGGAACAGGACGATTTTCTCTGGTGGAAGAAACGTGTGGCAAAGCAGGCGCAGATGTGTGACGTGATCCGGTTAGATCATTTTAATGCCATCGTAAAATATTATACTGTGCCAGGTGAAGCCGAAAACGGAAAAAACGGAAAATGGAGCAAAGGGCCGGGACGGAAATTTACCGATGCGGTGGAAAAAGCGGCGAAGGATACCAAGGTGATTGTAGAAAATTTGGGAATGAAGCAGCCGCTGCCGGGAGTCAGAAAGCTTTTGGCAAAAACCGGATGGGCAGGAATTAAGGTGCTGTTGTTTGCCTTTGGAGATGATACTGCAAACGAGCATTTGCCCCATAATTACACTGACAGCAATCTTGTGGTGTATGCAGGAACCCATGACAATGATACTATTGTTGGTTATTTCAGGGATAAGACAGATTATGAGCTTGCTTATCTGTATGAGTACTTGAATATCAAATATAAAGAAGAAATACCGGACGCTCTGATTAGGGCAGCCTATGCAAGCGTTGCAGATGTGGCGGTCATTCAGATGCAGGATTTGCTAAAGCTTGGAAATGAAGCGAGAATGAATGCACCCTCCACCGTGGGAAATAACTGGCGCTGGAGAGTAGGAACCGACAGCTTGAGCGAGGAGCGCAGGGCATGGATTAGAACCCTTGCCACGGTATATCGAAGGTGATATCCTCCGGGAGGCACCGCCGAAAAAGATACCCGGGTATCAAACGAATTGTTCCATATGGTATAAGATGCGTGGCATTTTATATAGAAACTTTCAAGGGAAAAAGAAAAGGAGAGGAAAAATGAAAAAGAAAGCAGTATCTTTATTACTTATTACAGTAATGGCAGCAAGCATGATTGCAGGCTGTGGAAACAATGCAGGTGGTAATGCAGGAACAGATGCAGGAACAAACGCAGGAAGCGATGCAGCAGCAGACAACGGTGCAGCAGTAGATTCCACAGAGGCACCTGACGCAGCAGGTGAGGGAGCAGCAGAGGAAGAGGCATGGGCAGGAACCATTACCGTATGGAGCCCGCAGGAAGACCAGGATACAGGCTGGTTATCTGCACAGTGTGACGCATTCAATGAGGCGCATCCAAACTGGGATATCACTTTTGCATACGGCGTATGTGCTGAGGGTGATGCAAAAACAACTGTAACTCAGGACGTTGAGGGTTCTGCTGATGTATATATGTTAGCAAACGATCATATTCCTGATTTAGTAGCAGCAAACGGACTTGCAGAGTTAGGCGGAAGCTATTTAGATTATGTAACAAGCACAAACGCAGACTCCATCATTGCTTCTGTAACTTACAACGATGCAGTAGTAGCATTCCCGTTCACCTCTAATACATGGTTTATGTTCTATGACACCAGTGTATTCTCAGAGGATGACATCAAGAGCTTAGATACCATGTTAGAGAAAGGAAAAGTTTCTTTCCCGTTAAACAACTCATGGTATATTCAGGCATTCTATGCAGCAAACGGCTGTACCTTATTCGGTGACGGTACCGACGTAGCTGCAGGTATTGATTTCAGCGGTGACAAAGCAGTAGCAGCTACTGATTATTTAGTAGATTTAGCAGCAAATCCAAACTTTATCAATGATAAAGACGGTTCCGGTATGGCTGGTTTACGTGACGGCAGCGTTAATGCAATCTTCTCCGGTACATGGGATGCAGAGAGCGTAAAAGAAGCATTAGGCGATAACTTCGGTGTTGCAGCACTTCCAACCGCTAACATCGGTGGAACAGAAGGCCAGTTAAAATCCTTCATGGGTTCTAAAGCAATCGGTGTAAACCCCAATGCAGAGAACATGCAGATTGCGATGGCTTTAGCGGCTTATCTTGCAGGCGAGGATGCTCAGAAAGCTCACTATGAGATGAGAAACATCTTACCTACCAACGTTAATGTTGAAATCGCAGATGACCCAATCGCAGCAGCAGTGACAAAGGTTATGACAGATACTTCTATCATGCAGCCGTTAGTAAGTGAGATGGGTAATTACTGGTCTCCGGCAGAGAACATGGGAAATGCAATTATCTCCGGTGAAGTTACACATGACAACGCTGCAGAGAAAACAGAAGAAATGAACACAGCAATGAACACGGACGTTGCACAGTAAGCAGTATTCTTTAGAGAATTAGAAAAATACACAATGGATTTTCGCGGTGCCGTAAAAGGCACCCTGAAAGTCCTTAAAACGTTATTAAGGAGGCCCATAACGTGAAAAAGGCTGGTAAAAAAGTAAACGAATTTCCGACACCCTATACCGTTACAAATGCGGTGACCAAAGGGAATATCATAACCAAAATTTCCCTGCTCATTATGGGCTTGGGTAATATTGCACATAAGCAGATTGGAAAAGGTATCATGTTCTTGGCGATTGAAGTCGCTTATATCTGGTTCATGGTAACTTCCGGAATTTATAATTTGTCAATGCTTCCGTCCCTTGGATGGAGAGAGCAGGAAAAAGTATGGAATGAGAAAAAAAGTATTTATGAATATACCGCAGGGGATCAGTCACAGTTGATACTCCTCTATGGTGTAGCAACTCTTTACCTGACATTTTTCTTCATTATTGTCTGGAGAGAAGCAGTAAAGAGTTCTTACAAATCAGAAGTCCTGGCAAAACAGGGCAAACATTTAAACAGCTTTAAAGAAGACTTCAAGAGTTTGTTCAATCAAAATTTACATAAATTCTTATTGGCGCTTCCAATCATGGGAATTTTGATTTTTACAGTTCTGCCGTTGATTTACAATATCTCCATGGCATTTACGAACTATAGTAAAGTAAATGAACATCTGGTATTGTTTGACTGGGTAGGGCTTGCAAACTTCAAAAAAATCTTAAACTTTGGCGACAGTATCGGAAAGCAGTTCTATTCCGTATTGGGATGGACCTTGATCTGGGCAATTTTTGCAACTGCTTTAAACTATGTTTTCGGTATGATTTTAGCAATCATTATCAACCGGAAGGAGACAAAGGCAAAAGGGTTCTGGAGATTTTGTTTCGTGCTTTCCATCGCAGTACCGCAGTTCGTATCCCTTCTTATTATGAGAAGTATGTTGCAGCAGACAGGTATTGTAAACACCTTATTATTGAAATACGGCATTATTGATACGGCATTGCCGTTCTTTTCTAATGCCACCTGGGCGAGAGTTACCGTTATTGTCATCAACCTCTGGGTAGGTATTCCTTACACACTGCTTCAGGTAACCGGTATTTTACAGAATATTCCGGGTGAACTTTATGAGGCAGCAAAAATTGACGGCGCTAATGCAGTACAGACTTTCGTAAAGATTACATTACCATATATGTTCTTTGTTATGACTCCGTATCTGATTACGCAGTTTACAGGAAATATCAATAACTTCAACGTTATTTTCCTGTTATCAGGAGGAAATCCGACGCCGGTGGATGCAACGGCAGGAAAGACCGACTTGCTGGTTACCTGGTTGTATAAGCTGACGGTTGATAAGAACTACTATAACTTAGGTGCCGTTATCGGTATTATGACATTCATTGTCCTTGCCATTGTTGCTCTGGTAACCTATCGTAATACCACATCCTACAAAGACGAGGAGGGATTTATGTAATGAGTAAACAAGTTAGTTCCGGAACAAAAATCCGTAAAAAAATTGTAAATGTACTGATACATGTATTACTGGCAATCCTTGCATTCATCTGGGTGCTGCCGATTTTCTGGGTAATACTCACCAGTTTCCGTGCGGAAAAAGGTTCTTATGTGACCAGCTTTTTCCCGAAAACCTACACCTTTGATAATTACATCCGGTTGTTTACAGATACCAGTATCTTAAACTTTCCGAGAATGTTTATGAACACCTTTGTGATAGCAATTTTTACCTGTATTATTTCTACCGTGTTTGTGCTTTCGGTTGCTTACTGTATGTCAAGAATGCGGTTTAAGATGAGAAAACCCTTTATGAATATTGCTATGATATTGGGATTGTTCCCATCCTTTATGTCCATGATTGCGGTGTACTATATTTTAAAAGCATTAAATCTGGCAGATGGTTCCATGATTCGTGTGGCGTTGATTATTGTATTCTCCGCAGGAACCGGAACAGGGTTTTATGTGGCAAAGGGATTTTTTGATACGGTTCCAAAGGCGCTTGACGAGGCAGCAATTATTGACGGGGCGACCAGATGGCAGGTGTTTACTCAAATTACCGTGCCGCTCAGTAAGCCGATTATTGTGTATACGATTTTAACTTCTTTCATGTCACCGTGGATTGACTTTATTTTTGCAAAGGTTATCTGCCGTGCGGATGCACAGTATTATACCGTGTCTATCGGTTTGTGGAAGATGCTTGAGAAGGAGTACATTGACAGCTGGTATACCTGTTTTGCGGCGGGGGCTGTTGTGGTATCTATTCCGATTGCGATTTTGTTCCTGTTTACGCAGAAGTTCTACGTAGAGGGAATGAGCGGGGCGGTCAAAGGGTGATTTGGCGGTTGTACGCGGGATAACTTAATGAAGGGAAGAAGGGCAGGAATTTGTTGGAATTTCTGTCCTTTTTTTCTTATAATGGAGGGGGAAATTGTGGGGGGACGGTGCCGGAGGGGGGTGGGGGCAGGCTGCTCCCCGCAGAATCTGCCGTCCGCAGTTCTTTTGTCCGGCACCTGGCTGCCGACGGATTTCTACCATTATGAGAAGGAATAGGACGGTGTAGGAAATTTTACGTATGGTGAGGAGAATTTACGTACAGAGAGGGAAATCTGCATATGGCGATGAAGTTTACATATGTTGGGGAAAATCTGCGTACGGTGAAAGAATTTTGGGGAATGAGGTCGTTACTGGGAAAGGTTGAAACTGCTCTTTTCCTTTTGACAGGAATATATCATTTTTCAGGTCGAATTTCTCGTGAAGATTACCGTAAGTGCGGTAGAAAGGTTTTAGAAGCAAAATTGTCTGAGTAAGAGAGTGAGCTACTGTGTGTGTAAATTTCTACGAGGAGTTATTGCCGAAAACTAAGCCATGAAGGGCAGGAGGGGTGAAAAGACCCTTCCAAAGACGCCGGTACTTGGCGAGGTAGTTTGCCTAGTATCCGCTGCGTTTCAGCATCACCGTTGGTGCTACGGGAGCGAGAGCGTGTCTTAGCGCCCCTCCTGCCCTTCATGGCGTAACTTGCCAGAAAACCATTGTACAAATTTTGAATAAATAACTAAAGGAGGCAAACAATGAAACGAAAATTGATAGCAGCTATGTTATCTGCTGCGTTGATAATCAGCAGTACCGGATGTGGAAACACAACCGGGAATGTGGGAGATAATGTGGAAAACTCCCGGAGCGTGGGAGCGGATGTGGGTACAGAAATAGAGGAAGCAGACCGTGCAAATGCTGTCGGGAAGGAAGAAAATGCGGAGGGAAACAGTGGAGCGGAGGAGGCGGCGCAGCCTGCGGCAGCGGAACTGATGAAGCAGGTGAATACGAAGGAGAGCGCTGTGATAGATGACAATTACCGTACCTGGTATGAGGTCTTTGTCTACAGTTTTTATGACAGCGACGGAGACGGTGTCGGCGATTTGAAAGGGCTGACGGAGAAGCTGGATTATATAAATGACGGGGATGAGGGGACGGATACGGATTTGGGGTGTAATGGCATCTGGCTCATGCCGGTGATGCCCTCGGCCACCTATCATAAGTATGATGTGACGGATTATTGTGAGATTGACGAGGAATATGGGACCTTGGAGGATTTTAAGGTGCTGGTGGAGGAATGCCACAAGAGGGGGATAAATGTCATTATTGATTTGGTAATGAACCATTCTTCTTCGGAGCATGCGTGGTTTTTGGCGGCGGAGGAATATTTAAAATCCCTGCCGGAGGGGGAGGAGCCGGATTTGACGGAGTGTCCCTATGTGGATTATTACTATTTTTCAAAGGAGATGGGAAGCGGGTACAATCTGTTAGAGGGGACGGACTGGTATTATGAGTCGCAGTTCTGGAGTGAAATGCCGGATTTGAATTTGGGAAATGAGGCAGTACGGGACGAGTTTGAGCAGATTGTGGATTTCTGGTTAGAACTGGGGGTGGACGGTTTCCGGCTAGATGCGGCGAAGGAGTATTATAGCGGAAAAGTGGATGCCAATGTGGAGGTACTTTCCTGGTTTGCGGACATGGTGAAAGGGAAGAAGGAGGACGCCTATATTGTGGCGGAGGTCTGGAATGATATGGAAACTTATGCAAAATACTATGAGAGCGGCATAGATAGCTGTTTTGATTTTGATTTTGCGGACAGTACAGGAATCATTGCGTCGGTATTGAAGGGTGGTTCTGCGGCAGCCTATGGGAAAGCTTTAGAGCGGGTGCAGGAGACGGTTTCTGCTTATAATGAAAATTATATTGATGCGCCGTTTTACACCAACCATGATATGGCGAGGGGCGCAGGGTATTATGCCGGGGATTACAGTGAGAATCAGACGAAGATAGCCCAGGCGATGAATCTTCTGATGTCGGGAAGCGCGTTTCTCTATTATGGAGAAGAGTTGGGAATGAAGGGCTCCGGGAAAGACGAAAATAAGCGGGCGCCCATGTACTGGAGCGGGGATGCTTCAACAGAGGGCATGTGTCATGGACCGCTGGATATGGATTCTGTGAAAATGAAATATGGAGCGTTGGATGAGCAGAGGGAAGACGGAAATTCCATTTATCAGTTTGTCAAGGAGACCATTAAGCTGCGGAACAGTTTTCCGGAGATTGCCAGAGGGGAGGCTGATTTTGAGGAAAGTCTTTCAAATGATGATATCTGTGTAGTGAAGAAAAGCTATGAGGGGACGGAAATCTGCCTGATATATAATTTATCGGAGAGGGCACAGACGGTAGATGTATCAGGACTTACACTGAATGGAAAAGCAGGGGTGGAGGCAAACCTAGCAGGAATGCTTTTGACGGGAAATAAGGCGGCTGAACTAGAGGAAGGAACTTTGACGCTGCCGGAGTATTCCGTGGTGCTGCTGCAATAAACAGAAAGGAATGTCAGGGCAGACTAAAGCCTTATCGGTTGCAGCATTTATATGAAATCGCGATAAACAGAAGGGAATGTCAGGGCAGATTGGTACCCGGAGGGAATCTGCTCTGACATTCCCTGTTTTAAGCCTGTGGCTACTGTGCCAGCAGGAATTCTGCAAACTGGGAAGTGACTTCCGTTTTTTCTGAACGGAAGAAAATGCCAAAATAACAGCTTCCGCCATAGTATCCATTCTTTTTCAACCATTCATTGTCAGTAATTTCCACGGCGCAGGGATAGGGATCGCGTTCACCGTCGTCTGTGGAATAAATCATGCTGTCTTTATATTTTTCAAAGGTTTCTTCGGATAGGATGTCAGACAAGTCCGTAAATGCGCCCTGTTCGGCATAAGCTAAGAATACGTCTCCTCTGCCGAAAAAGATATCCTCCTCCCCCCCGGCAATCATGGTGGCGAGAATCTCGTAATCCTGATAAGCGGAAACTGCCGCATCCTTTTCTTCGGGAATGTAGAGAGCGCCGTATAGGGATACCGGATATTCCTCCTTGTCGTAACCGTAAGCGTCTAAAAATTCATCAAAGCCATCGGCAGTAGTCATAGTTCCGTTCGTGGTGTTAATCATAAGAACGTTTAACAGCGGTTCCCGGTAGGTGACATAGTGATGAATCAGGGAAATGGCGGCAGCGGTGCAAAGCACGATTACTAGGATACGAAGCTTATAGTAGTCCCAGATATATTGTACTTTGGCCTTACTGGAGAGTGCTTTAAAATTTGTTTTTTTTTCCATGGGTAAAATAACTCCGTTTCTGTAAAAATCATCCATTTTATAAAAATAACTGATACTAGCGTATCACAGTCCGTATATCGAAAAAAGTGGAAAATGGTGAAGTTTTTCTAAAATCTTTCTATACGCTCTGGCGCTGTGTTGCTTATTTTGTTGTGATAATAATTATGGCTATTTAGATGAACCGGAATTTATAGTAAATAGCCTATAGCGATAAAAAGATAGCTATACAAACATTTCTTGTTTAATCTTAAATACATTACACCGCTAAGAACAGAAAATACTATAGTAGAAATTCCATTCCATATTTCAAATCCTACTCCTCTCGACACGAAATGAAACGCTCCCCATGTTACAGCCAATATAATACCGCCAAAAGGAATTGGGCTTTCTTTTTTCAATAAGGTTTCAAGCGCTTTTTGCCCATACATGATAATTAGAAGAACAAGCATCACTTCAAATAGATAGTATAAATATTGTGCGCAGAATTGATATACATTTTTACCTTGAGCTTCGCCAACCACTTTTAGAGTACGCCAATCAATAAAAGTCAAAATTTTGCAGCCAATTAAGCAAGCAAATGTTATTATCCGATTCTTCAGAGAGAGCTTATCTTCTTTCTTTTCTCTTGAGGGAAAATGCAAATACTTCTGAGAAAAAAACAGTAAAATTGCAATAACAACTGCCCACATAAAAGCCATTATGATACAGTGAACACTTCTTTGGTTTGCTGTATAGTTCCATATATCTACATGTAGAAACATTAATTCGATTACAAATATTGAAAAATATTCAAGCAGAAATGCTCCGAATGAGAGCAGGCTCAGCCATAAATACTTTGTCCACTTTACTTCTCTAGCCATTGTCTTTACCTCATGAAATTCTGATTCGTATCGTTAATATCATACCACAATCATACTCACATTTTTATCTCATTTCCGTTAAATTTCTTCTTCCCTCCGTTTTACTCTGCTTTGTTGTCTGCTATGTTGTCAGCTCTCGTTCTGAAGCTTCCTCTCAAGGTTCTTCTTGTTGTAGCTGATTACCTCTGCATACGTTCCCTTAGTTCGGGGTACTTTGCAAGGCTTTCTTTATGCTTGTTCTTAATATTTGTTGTACTAGTGTACTGTCTCGTTCATTTTTAGTTAAACTGTGCTGGATATATCGTCACTCTGCAAGGCGGAGGAGGGAGGCGTAGCGGTGGCTACGTTGACCGACGACAACGTAGCAGATGGCGATATAGGCAGTGCAGTTTGGCTAAA
>JAETQH010000090.1 GCA_021770785.1 Lachnospiraceae bacterium | reverse complement strand
ACAGATAAAAACGTGCCGTAAAACACAGCACGTTAAGATAGACAATATGAAGGAGATGCCGAATTCAATCTGCGGTAATACTGCCGTAGGTGGGAACTATAATTCGACGTGTGACACCTATGATACCTTAGAAGAACTGACAGATAAACTTTCTTTTTATCTGGCACATCCAGATACTGCAAAACAGATGGCTGCAAACGGGCATTCTGCCGTCAAAGAACGTTTTTCCTTTGAGGGACAGCTTACAAAAATTTTTCAGCTTGCAGGTTTTTCCTACTAAAGCAGCGTAACTTCGAAATCTATTTTCAGAAATTCCTCTAACTGCCGGTGCATTATCTCTTCCTGTATTGTAAAGAGTGCCCCCCCTTCTTCATTCCGATGGCATTCTTTATAATACAGCGGAAATACACTCTGCATCATATAAAGAATATCTAGGTATTCTGCCTCGTTACAAGCAAATCCTATCTCCTGCAGACACTGCTTCACCCCTACCTCCTCCGACATCCCTTCCTTCCGCCTCATAATCGCCATCCACCTTTTTACAATCGTTTTCATATAATCGGGCAAAAGCTCATATTTCTCTTCTAATTCCTGTCTTGTATGTTCTCCGTAACATACTGCCCGCGGTTCGGCATCCCATAACCCCTCCTGAAGTTTTTTCACATTGGGAACCCGCCTATAATAAGTAAGGATGTGTTCCACATCCTCTGGTACGAGACAATAACAGCGATTGATAAAATTGCAGCGCCAAATCATAAACACCTCATATTCCCACGGTCGACGGAACAACACATGCACCACAGGTATTGCCATATTATTATAAAAAGGCTCCTCCTCCGGACATTGCATTTTGATACAGGCAAAATCCGCCACTATCAGCAAATCCGGTTTTATCTCAAGGTCTATCCTATCAAACTGATAGATTGCATCCGCAATATCTTCCATTGGCCTAATCCTAAGGCTATAAACCGCAAACCCTCTCTCTTCTAAAAGTTTTTCAGTCCGTTCTATAAAATTAAGACCCACTTTTGATGTATTCTCATCTGATAGCAGGACAATCTTATTTACCTGTTTCATGCATCATATCTCCATATTCTTTCAAAAATACATTGCGCCATTCAAAGTACTCAGCAAGGTTTATAAATCCGTCGTCATGCAGGCACCATGGGTATTCCATATATGGTACTACGACTTTGTATCCCCTTTTTCTAAATTCCATAGACTGCGAGATATCATAGAAATCCCACCCTTTAAACACCTCCTCCCTCCACGGGACATCTGTCTGCGTAGCAATCAAAAGCCCGTCCACAGCCTCCACTTCTCCATAGGGTTTCGGCGCCATGCCGATTACCGCCGGCCCAGCCTCCTTTACATTGCTCGTAAATAATCTCCCTATCCGTTCTCCCGACCACATGACTCCATCCGCAGGCAGTTTGGGAGAGCCTACCATTCCCACCATCCCAATTCCACTATCTTCGAATATCTCCAATAGATTCCTAATGAAATCTCTGTTTACCACAAACACATCCTGATGAAGGTACACTTTATATTTCGCATCGGATTTTCGCATTCCCTCATTGTACCCCGCCGTCATAGATACGGCCCCCCAGACGGAAATCTGCTCTACTTCATACCCTTTCGGTATATTGAGCTGATTAATATACCGGATACATTCATCCTCATACAGTTTATCGTTTACGCACATAATAAAACATATCTTTTTCTCATTCAAACCATTTTCCTCCCATCTGCTGCCGTACCCAAAACAACAGTTTTTCCTGACTCTCATCATTCATCTGCATAATTGCGATATCTAACTGTCCTATTTTTGCCTGCACATAAGGATTCCCATATCCCCCCGCAACTACCTTCTTTTTTAATCCGGCAATCGCTTCTAATTTCTTTTTGCAGTCCCAATCACTACTCTCCATATATGCTTTAAGACAGATATTGACTCCATAGGAATACATCTGGAGTAATTCATACTCTACCGCCTCCCGCAATTGAGGATAATTGGGGATTTGTATCATTTTTTCATAAATTGCCTGTATGGCTTTGCATATATTGTCATAGTATTTATCCGTTGCAATCAAATTTGAAGAGGAATCTGTATGATTGCGGTAGCAGTACAGCACTTCCTTTACCACTCCAATACTGTGAATCGTC
Source organism: Lachnospiraceae bacterium (assembly GCA_021770785.1). GTDB lineage: Bacteria > Bacillota > Clostridia > Lachnospirales > Lachnospiraceae > Roseburia. Next base: position 11,554 of record JAETQH010000090.1, on the reverse strand, counting down.
CCATAAAGATATGTTAGAAAATCCGCATCCTCTAATATCACATTTCTGCGAAATCTCAGCTGCTCGTCTTCAAACAGGCCCCTACGAAAAAGTTTGCTTACAATATATCCGCCACCTACAATTATATGCTTTCTTTTCTCTTCTGTGAGTATCCCTGTCTGTTCATCAGAGATATGCAGAATCGCCATATCCGATGCCTGTTTATAATATCCGCAGTCTACCACATCATAGCCTCCCTCTTTTGCCTTCGCATAAAGCTTTTTGTACATTGTAACATCTATGATATCGTCGCTGTCCACAAAACCGACATACTCACCGCTGCAAACCTCAAGCCCTAAATTTCTTGCACCTCCGGCGCCCCGGTTTTCCTCCGAATCTATGACTAAGACTTTGTCGGGATATTGCTCTTTACAGTCCCTGATAATCGACATACTGTTATCTGTAGAAGCATCGTTTACCAGAATAATCTCTATGTCCCCTAAGGTCTGGTTTACCACGTTTCCAAGGCATTCCGCCAAATATTTTTCTGCATTATAAATGGGTATAATGATACTTACTGTTGCACACATCTTAATTTCTCCGCATATTCTTCCGCCAGTTTGTTTTTTCCTAATTTTTCGCACAATTGTATTAACAGACCGAGAAGCTCCGTATCCTCTGGGAATTCTTCCTCTCCGTACCTTAAAAGCAGCAACGCTTCTTCTACTTCTCGATGTTCCAGACAGATAAGCGCCACTTTGAGATAACATTCTCTTTTAAACATCCCTGCGGCAGTTATTACTGCTTTTATTGCCTCCGGTGTAAAATGATAACGTTCCACGCAATCATAAAAACGTTCTTCCGCATCCTCCCCACATTGAAATTCCACTTCCCACAGACAAAATTCCAATTCTTTTAAAACTTTTGTCAGTTCTTTTATATTTATGCCATTTAAGATGAACTGTGGTTTTTGTCTCTTCTGAATTTCCTCAAAGGTGATGAATGCAAACAGATGTGCATACCCTAATTCCGTGAGTGTGGGCACATAAGCTCTCACGAATGACGTGTCTAAAAAGAGCTGTACAAATGACGCAACAGAATCCTCCGTTTTTTTCTCTAACCAGCAGTCAATCTTTTTCAAATACTCATATGCTTTCTGTCTTTTTTGCATAATTCTTTCTTTATATTTATCTTCATTTACCAGAACACTCATATCCTCTTCCTGTTCCGTATCCGTTAGGAATTCCCCCTGTGGTTTTAAATATTCCGGCATGTGTTTATAAATCCAGTCTATCTGCCCTTTTGTTTTTCCCTCCCCGCTAAATATAATATAATCAAACATCTGTGAAGAATATGGCAGCTCCATTTTCTCAATATCTCCGACTAAGATATTCCCCATATAAGTTCCCCACACAGCGGCGTCCCTGTTTTCTTCTATTCCATATACCTCTGCCTTTGGATACATGTATTTTATTCTCGCAAGCGCAGCTCCGTAACCACAGCCGATATCAAGAACTTTTATCTCATCATGGCAGGAAGCCTTTATCCCCTGAATCAGTTCTATCTTAAGAGAAGAATAGTCCTGTATCCTAAAATTCCATTTATCAATAAATTTCTGATAATTTTCCCTCATATAGTGTCCATATTTTTCAATGTCTTTTGTCATATTAAGGCTTCCATAGTGATAAATGAAGCTGTTATGACACAGCAGTAATTCGTACCCTGCCTTCGTCAGCTTCAATCCATAATCATCATCTTCATAATTTCCCCACTCATATCTGGTATCTAATCCTCCCACCTGATTGACTGCTGCCCTTTTTATAATCATAGCAAATCCCATCAGCCAAATTTTATGCTCATAGGGGTATTTTAACGGAACACAAATTTCTTCCGATAATTTTATATATTCCTCTATGCTGTTATATTTCTGCGCTAACGCTTGATTGTTAGAAGCATAATTCGTAATGGGTCCCACTGCCCCCACTGTTTCCCTCTCATATAACCCCATACGGAGCCAGAAAATGGCATTCGGCGGCACAATAGTGTCATTATTCAGCAGCATGATATCATTTTTCGGCGCCGCCAATTTGATTCCTTGGTTACATCCGCCTGCAAACCCTTTATTTTCTTTGTTGCACTGCAATACAATATCCTTCTGCTCCTTAAGCCACTCGTCCACCCCATCCGTAGAAGCATTATCCACAATTACCAGTTCATATGCCTCACGAGGACATGTGCTGCGAATGCTCTGGATACATCCCTGCATAATCTCTTTAATATTGTAAGACAAAATGACAATAGAGACCGGATTCACCTCACACCCGCCACTCTCTTTTATTCTTCGTTTCGCCTCACAAATCACGTTTAAATCACTGTTATCTGTGCAATAATACTCTGCCTGCTGGTAACACAGATACGCCTGGTTCAGATTCCTTTCCACGTAATAATTTCCCAGCATAAAATAAAGTTCATAATTGGACGGATTTTTTTGCAGCCCCCTGGAAATACAGGCATACTCCGCCTCTTCTGCTCCTTCAATTTGGTATAATACAGCATTCAATATCCAAAAAGTGTCTGACTGTTCCCCTTGTTCAAATAACTGGTTTGCGAGCTTTCTTGCCGCAATATAATCTCCATCATCGATAATTTTCCTTAAACTTTCTACCATACGTTTTCTCCCTGCTTTTACTCCTGCAACACGCATTCCAACAACTGAATAAACTGCTTCAAAAGTCCCACCTTTTCTGCGTCTCCTAATATGGTTTCCACTCTATGATTAAAGGTTCCCGTCCTTAAGTAATCTGTCTTATATTTTTGAAGCAGCCTACAACTTGCCAGCAGATAATTTACGGAATTTCCCGATACTCCCGTGTCTGAATATGTAGCATCAAGCAGCACCTCATCCAAAAATACTGCCTCATATTGTGCCGCCATGCGCAGCGCATAGTCATAATCCTCCATCGCCTTAAATTCTAAATCAAACAAACCAGTTTTTTTTATACACTCCCGCGTGGCAAGAATCATCTGTGTTGATACCATATTTTCATAAAGCAACTGGTCGTAAATCCTGCCATTTTTTTTTATCAATGGAACTCGCTCATCGGGCAGAAGCGCATACCTTCCCTCTCCAAAATCATATTTCATTTTATGGTAACAAAAGCCTGCTTTCCTGTTTGCCTTCAGCGCCATCATTTGTTTTTCCAGTTTATCCTTATGCCATACATCATCCGAATCCTGAAATGCAATATAATCAAATTCCGCCCGTTCCAAGCCAAAATTCCTTGCTGCCGCAGCCCCCTGGTTCAAACCTGCATAACAGTAACGAATTCTTTCATCTTCATATGATTCCACCAGCTCTTTTGTGTTGTCGGTGGAACCGTCATCCACCAGAATCACTTCAAACCATGGGTAGGTCTGTGCCAAAACACTTCCTAAAGATTTTTCCAGCATATGTGCCCTATTATAGGTGGGCAGTATAATACTTACTTTCTCTTTTTCCATCTTTCCATCACATTCTCCCAGTTATTCTGCAGTTTCAGGTCATTTCTTGCAATTACCTCCACCGCTATATCCGTCACAAAAGTATTTTGCAGATAGTCTTTTTGTTCTTTGGTCCATGCTTTGTCATTTTCAAGCAATGCTACAATCTGTTTAAAATGCATAAGCAGCTCCGGCAATTCTTTTGAATACTGCAACATCCCCGCAATCCCCTGCCGCATTTCCAATTCGCAGATATACAAAATCTGTTCTATTAGCGGAATCTCATGTTTCAAGTCCGAATGTTCTAACCGAATATCCGGGCGGACCTTTAAAATCTCATAGAACATCTGACGCGCTTCACTGACCTGTCCCATCTTAAGCAGTTGTCCGATTGCCAGCTTAAACTCTCTCGTCTCTGCTTTTTCATCGAAAATTCCTACCTTAGCTTCATATACAGACAGCCCCCGGGCAGTAAGCCACACCAGCAGCAACTGCTCTGACAAAAAGCCAAACACCCGTCTATGGTATTCGTCATAACTGCTTACATCAATCCGCTTCTCCAATTCAAAAAAGATGGCAAACAGCCAGGTGCAGTATTCATCAAAGTGTTTTCTTGACATCACCATGAGATTTCCAAAATAATGTTTTTTTTCACTCATAACTTTGCAAAACACCGGATAATCCTCCGGGAAAAGTTCCTGTATCACACGCCCCTCTTCCTCTAAATCTTTCACATTATGAGCTTTGCCATAGTACTCCCGGTATGGTTCTTCTGCGTACATCGCCTTTGATGTTATCACATCATATTTAGAAAGTATTTCCTCATAGTCCTGCTCCGTCAAAAGTTCCATGGCATCATTGATAAAAAATCTGCGGTAATGGCAGATACCGATATTCTCCTGCCCCTGATAGTTCTTCCACAGCCAGTAAATGCCTGTCAGTTCTCCATAATAACAGTTCCGGTCTGAGATAGAATCCCCAGTATCGTCTCCCAGATATCCGAAATCCTCATGTCCCCTTTTTCCCACCTGCAGCGGGACATATACTGTATCCTCTGGTTCAGCAAATTTCTTGTGGGTCATCGTAAATATTTTCGTCATGTATTTTCTCTCCACTACGCCAGTTCCTCTATTAATGCAAGCAGTTTTTCTGCTCGTTTTTCCCATGTATGATATGTTCCAGCATATTCAAACCCCTGCTTTGCAATTTGTTTCCGCCAGTTTTCTTCCTGTAATAATCTCTCTGCAAGTCCCGGCAACTGTTCTAACTGATTTAAGGAAAACATCACACAGTGTTTTCCCGGGCAAAACCCCTCTCCGCTATAGCTCGTTATATCTGTCAGTACTACCGCTCCTGCAAGCATACTGTTTGCCATACGCTCTGTAAAGCCGCCTTTATGCCACGCCATCACATTTAAGGATACTTTCGAATCTCTTAACACTGCCAGACTCTCCTTCGAATCCGCATCTCTATGGATAGTGAGATTTCTATGATGGGCAAGCTTTGATTTCTGCCAGCTCTCTCCCCATATATCAACATGAATTCCGGCATTTATTAACGTTTCTACTACCTTTTCCCTATAATAATACATAACACATTGTATTACTTCTCCCATCTGGTAGAGCCATTCTAAAAATTGCTCGTCCGGCAATTCGATCCCATAATAATCAAGAGCTTTTTGAAACGCTGCTTCTGCAGTAAGTTCTGTCTCTCTTCTCATATACAAAAGAAAACGGTTTGCCAGAAAACGTACGCTTCTTCCACAGTGGTGTATCACCTGGCACTTGTTCCGATAATCTCTATATGTACCGATAAAAGAAATGCCATATTTGCGCTTCTCATAATAAACTTCCTCCTGCTGCCGGATACCTGCAGGGGGGAAAAGATAAGTTCCCTTTACTCCGGAATAATACTTTTTTATAAAGTTTCTATAATTTTCATCATGCACCAACACATAATAATCCCTTGGAGTATGTCGCAGCTGCATATTTAACCAAAGAGGATGGTCTAATACAATATTAAATTTAGGTCCCTCAATTTCATCATGAAGAAATCTCCCGGTTTCTTTCATGTAGACAGACATCAGATACGTCTGCATCCCAACTATGGCCCGAAATCTTTGTCCCACATACCTGCTAAGTCCCGCCGCATCTTCCTTCTGTTCGTCATAACATATGACAGGAATGCCTTTTTTCTTTAAAGACTCTGCCAACTGCCCTAACATAACATTCATAACGTTATAGCAATAGGTAACTCCGTAATAAATAAGTATTGGTGCTGTTCCGGCTTCTATCCGACGGAAAATTTCTTTTTTTCCTACCATATCTTCTAAATAGACTAAGGCTTTTTCCGTGTCTCCGCTTTGCTGTGCTTCCTGCAAAAGCACCTCCACAACTTCCTCAAAATACCCGCTTTGTTGCAAAAGCTGACTATATTTTCCTACAATATAGCAGTCCGCCTTATAGCTTTCCCTTATATTGGACGTTTTATCATCCGCTGTTTCCCGATTTCCCTTAAGAGGTTTCCCAATCACGGCATAATGCTCTGCGATACGCAAGAGCAATTCATAAACACGTTTTTCCGGCAGTCTTTCATTGAGATAGCCGCATTGCTCCATTGCCTGCATCGGCAGATTGATATATCCTTCTGCATAACGCTCATCTAACAATAACTGTATCAGAGATAATTCTTCCCCTTCACCGCATATTGACGGATGATATAGCCAAATTTCTCCTTCCGGTACTTGCTGTTCTAATAATCTGCCGTTTTCAAGTATCTTTTGTTCCCCCTCCAGCAATATCCTCTCTGTGGTCGAAACCTGACTAAGTTTCTTGTTTGTCAGTTCTTTTCGTGTAATAAATCTTGTCAAAATTATTCTTTCCTTATTGAATTTGCGGTTCCTTCATGTTACCATTTAATAAGATTCATTATAACAATTTTAAGAATAAAATACTATTCTTTCGGGAGAAAAACTATGAATTTTTTGTTTGTTTTGACAAAAGAGGCTGTGTTTGACCTTCCTCTTTCTTTAGAACACATGGGACACACAGTAACTGTTTTAGATCAGTACTCTTTTGATCCTGTCAATTTTGACGGTATTAACTATCTATCCCTTGTGGAGAATGCCCTAAATCAGCACGATTATAATTATGTTATTAGTTATCTCTATATAACCTTTATTTCCGATTTGTGTGAGAAATATCAAATTCCTTATATTACCTGGATATACGATTCCCCCCTTATTTCTTTATTTCATGAATCCGTATTCAATTCCGTAAACCGTATTTTTATTTTTGATCATGCTTTTTATGAGAGAATGGTTCAGATTTCTATTCCTCATGTTTACTATATGCCCTTGGCAGCACACACGGAACGCGTCAACCGCTTTGTCATGTGCGAAGAAGATTCCGTCAATTATAGCTGTGATATTTCCTTTGTGGGCTCTCTCTATGAGAATAATTCTTATAACGAATTAACACATAAATTGCCTCCAGAAATTCTCGTTCCCATGAATCACTATCTTTTGCACAATTTGTGTAATTGGAATGAGGTTCGAAACTGGCCTGTATTGCCAGATAACTGCTGCCGCTACCTTACTAGCATTACGGACAGTTACAGTCAGGCAATGAAACCTTTTGAGATGCCGCCTGCTATGTATCTTGGCATCCTGTTTCTTTGTCGAAAGCTCGGCGAGATGGAACGTATTACATGCCTGAATACTTTAGCAGAACAATTTTCTGTGGATTTATACACTGGAAGCAAAAGTGACCAGATTGGTCATCTGAACCTGCACCCTTCCGTAAATTACTATACTGAACTTGGAAGAGTGTATCATTTCAGCAAAATCAATCTGAACATTACCCTTCCTTCCATCGAGACAGGAGCCCCCTTGCGTATTTTCGATATTATGTCATATGGAGGCTTCGTTTTAAGCAATTACCAGAAAGATTTCGATACTTTGTTTACCCCCGGAAAGGATATTGCTGTCTTCCATGATTTAGAAGAACTAAAAGAACAGGCTGCCTACTATCTCTCCCACGAGGAGGAACGTATGGCGGTAGCAGCGCGGGGATATCAAACAGTAAACCGCCTCTATACTTACGAACATCAATTACAGAAAATGCTTGATATATGCGAAGCAATATCTATTTGAGCAACATGCTGCGCGGCAGCAGGAGGATGATATTTTATGAATTTTTTATATGCCCGCCTTAAATATTCTTCTAACAATATTCCAAATGCTTTAAATGCCTTGGGTCATACTGTAACTGTATTAAATGAACACCCCTTTTCCACTATGGATTTAAAAAATACCGTTTCTGTCTCTTATGCGGAAAAGGCTTTTCGGGAAAACCACTATGATTATGCTATTTCTGATGACTTTCTTGTATCTTTGTCAGATTTATGCCAAAAATATCATATCCCCTATATTGCCTGGATTTACGATTCTCCTATGGCACCTTTATTCCATGATTCTGTTTTCAACCCGGTAAACCGGATTTTTATTTTTGATTCCGCTCTCTGCAACCGTTTAAGACAAATTGGAATCCCTCATATCTACTACATGCCTCTTGCAGCGGACACAGATTATGCGGATTCCCTTTTCATGGGAACACCAGAAAAATTTAGTCATGAAATCTCCTTTGTCGGCTCTCTGTACGAAAACAATGCCTATAATGAAATTCGAAACAGACTGCCGCCGGAAATTATGGTTCCCATGAATCATTATCTGATGCACATGCTTTTTAATTATCATGAACCGCGTCCCTGGCCTACGCTTCCAGATTATTGCGTTTCCTTTTTACTCGAAAATGTATCGCTGGACACTTCCGCCATTGACCAATACCAGATTCCACGGAATATGTATCTCGGCCTGATTTTTCTTTCCAAAAAACTTGCTGAAATGGAGCGGATTGTCGGCTTGAATACCCTAGCTGAACAATTTCCCGTTGACTTATATACGGCAAGTTCCAGTGACCAGGTTGGAATTTTAAATGTACATCCTTCTGTAGATTATTATACCGACCTTGGAAAGGTTTATCGTTTCAGTAAAATTAATTTAAACTTCACGCTCCCCTCCATCGAAACAGGCATACCTATGCGAATCTTTAATATTATGTCCTATGGAGGATTTGTCATGAGTAATTATCAAAAAGATATTGAAAATGAGTTCACTATCGGAAAAGACCTTGTGGTTTTTCACGACTTAGATGAGCTAAAAAATCTCACCGCTTACTATCTTGCTCACGAAGAGGAACGGCTGCAAATTGCAGAGAACGGTTATAGACAGGTGAAACTGCATTGTACCTATGAAAAAAGACTGCAGGAAATACTATCTATTTGCGCTAAAATTTCACAAGAGGAACAGACATTATGAAATTATTATTTTACCGTTACGGAAGCATCTGTGAACCGGATATTATTTCTGGTTTTGAGGAACTCGGTTTACAAATAGAGGAAATCACGGAAGAGGTGACGAACAAAAATTTATCTCCTCAAAAATCCATTCAGATTACCACTGACTTTTTATTGGAACATAAGGTAGATTTCGTTTTCAGCATCAATTTTTTCCCTATTTTGTCAGAAGTATGCAATATTTTTAAACTCCCTTATCTCTGTTGGATCGTTGATTCCCCGGTAATGGAGCTTTTTACCACCTCTGTCCAAAATCCGTGGAATCGGATCTTTATTTTTGATCGAACAATTTATGAGGAAATTTCTCCGCTCAATCCCGGCTGTGTCTTTCATCTGCCGCTCGCTACAAATGTTGCTCAAAAAAGCGAACTGATAGCTGGTGCTTCCTCAAAGACGCAAAGCTATTATACCGCCTCCGTTTCTTTTATCGGTTCTCTCTACACCGAGAAATGTGCTTACGACCGCTTAAATTCTTCTGCTTCTCCCTATCTTACCGGGTATTTGAACGGTCTAATGGAAGCACAGCTAAAAGTTTACGGATATTACTTCATAGAGGACGTGTTACCGGAGGAAATTGTCACAGAATTTGTAGAACACTTTCCTAATTTCTACCGTCTTCCCGGCGAAAGTTTCCTAACAGACAAAGCCACGCTTGCTCAATTATACCTTGGAACAAAAATCACTGTTATGGAACGCGACCGCCTAATGCAACGCCTGTCAAAACGATTTAATGTCACTATCTATACCGGAAGTAATACTTCCGCCTACCCCGCTCTGACGAATCGGGGACTGGCTAAAACCCTGACAGAAATGCCGTTAATTTTTCACGGTTCAAATATTAACCTGAATATCACTGCAAAATCCATTCGCAGCGGTCTTCCCCTACGGATTTGGGATATCCTCGGCTCCGGTGGTTTTTGCCTCACCAACTATCAGGCCGAAATTCCCGAACTGCTTCAAATCGGAGAACATTTAGATACCTACTCCTGTTTTGATGAATTAGAAGAAAAGACCGCCTATTATTTGGATCATCCCGATATCCGAAAGGAAATCGCCCATACAGGATATGAAATTGTTAAAAATTATCACACTTACCCGGTGCGCTTAGAAACTATGCTGGCACTGGCATACAAAGGAGTATTATGAACATTCTATATTTAGACTGGCCCTGTTTTGGCCATATTGATATCACTTTTACTTTTGAACATATTATGAAACATCACCTGACACGTTTTTTCCATGAAGACTACCAAGAACGTGAAAGTGATAGTTTTGTGCAGGAATTTGACAAGACCTGTGAAAACACAAATTTTGACTTCTGCTTTTCCTACAATTTTTTCCCACTGGTAGCAGAATGCTGTCATCGGCACAATCTGAAATATATTTCCATGGTATATGACAGCCCCTTCGTAAAACTATATTCTTATACTATTACTTACCCCACCAATTATGTCTTTATTTTTGACCGGCAACTCTATAACGAACTAAAGACAGGGGGCATCGATACCGTTTACTACACAGTACTCCCCGTCAACTCTACGGTTATTGACGTTATGCTGCGTAAACCATATAACAAAGAGCGAACTCTCTGTGATATTTCCTTTGTCGGTACTTTATACAATGAGGAAAATAACCATAATTTTTTTGATCGGCTCTACGAAAAATTAGATGATTACACAAAAGGATATTTAGATGCCATTATGGAAGCACAGCTAAAGATATCCGGTTATAACTTTATTGAAGAAGTATTGACCAACGATATTATTTCCAAAATGTATGAGGCGGAACCCTATATTCCATCAAAAGACGGGGTCGAAACACTTTCTAACATTTATGCCTCCTATTACATCGGACGAAAATTGACCTCTATGGAACGTATCCGATTACTTACCGCTCTCGGTGCTAATCACAACGTAAAGCTTTTTACTCTAAATAGAGATCTAAGCCTTCCAGGTGTCACAAACATGGGTGTTACCGATTACTATTCTGAAATGCCGCTGATTTTTCACAATAGCAAGATTAATTTAAACATTACCTTGAGAAGCATCAAATCCGGTATTCCCCTGCGTTGTATGGACATTATGGGAGCTGGCGGATTTTTATTAACCAACTTTCAGGCAGATTTTTTAGATTATTTCACCCCTAATGAAGATTTTGTTTATTATGAGGATGAAGCAGATTTACTTCGAAAAGTAGATTTCTATTTGGAGCATGATGACATGCGCCGGCAGATTGCAGAAAATGGTCATAGACGAGTTGCAGAAAATCACAACTTTGAAAAATGTCTTACAGAGATACTTTCTATTGTTCTTTCTTAGAATCCAAAAACAGAGCCGAAATGCATCGGCTCTGTTTTTATTGGTAGTATATCTTCTACTGTAAATTTTACATTTCTGTAAATCTTACATTACTGTAAGAGAGAAAGTACACCCTGAGTAGACTGGTTAGCCTGAGCAAGCATAGACTGTCCTGCCTGAGCAAGAATATTGTTCTTGCTGTACTCAACCATCTCTTCAGCCATATCTGTATCACGGATACGAGACTCTGCAGACTGAGTATTCTCAGAAATGTTGTCTAAGTTAGCGATAGTGTGCTCTAAACGGTTCTGAACTGCACCAAGTGCTGATCTCTGCTCAGATACTAAAGCGATAGCAGACTGGATGAATTTCATTGATGAACC
>JAETQH010000089.1 GCA_021770785.1 Lachnospiraceae bacterium | reverse complement strand
TTCCATACTTTTTAAGCATTTTTAGCTATCTGTTAGCTGCATGCTGCTTTTTGCCATTTAAGTTAAAACTTAGTCAGAAAGTAATCTTTTCTGTAATCCTGTTTTGTAACTTGCTCCTTATCGGATTTGTATTTGGTAATGGAGGCGTTATTTTTTTAATCATAAGTTCCTGTATCTACCTATCTTTCATCGATACAAACCGAATCATGAATATCTGCGCTTTTATAATCGCTTACCTTTTTTGTGTAATATGCGATAACATTTATTCCCTGGCATGGGACAGGTTTGTCTATCCACTTACTGATACAATATCTAACTTAACATTTTACACTATTTACATCCTGTCATTTACAGCTGTTCTTGCCTGTATCTGCCCCATAGCAGGAAAACTGCTCCGATTTATGTTCCGCAAAATACACACTAATATATCAAAACACCTTCAGCTTCTTATAGCCACAAACCTGACAGCCTGCCTGTTTATTTTTTTATTTAATATCATTATGGGGGAATCTGTGGGGTATACCCGAAAAATCGTAACTTTTAACTGCATCCTCTTTGCCTGTTATTTTACAGTAAGCGCCTTTTTGATTGTTACGATTATTAAATCATATTTAGATAAAAAAGATATGGAAATACGTCAGGATTCTTACGACAAACTGCAGGAATATACGAACCAGATTGAAGATATTTACTCTTCCCTGCGTTCTTTTAAACACGACTATTCAAATATCATGCTTTCCATGTCAGGCTACATCGAAACAAATGATATCAATGGTCTGCGAGAATATTTTACAAACGAAATCCTTCCATTGAGCAAAAATATTACAAAAAGCACCGCACATTTAAATCAGCTTATAAATATTAAAACCACGGAATTAAAAAGCATTATTTCCTCCAAGTTATTATATGCCATAGAATTAAATATTGAAGTGGGTACGGAAGTAACAGAAGAAATTTCAGATATTCCGATGGATACCTTAGATTTATCCCGGATCATCGGAATTTTCCTTGATAATGCAATCGAAGCCGCCCTGGAAACGGATGCCCCTTCCCTCCGATTTGCCCTGATTAATCTGGAAAAAGAATATATTTTTGTTATTTCCAATACATTTCTGGAAAAAGAAATTCCTTATGCTTCACTGGCAAAACCCAATGTATCTTCAAAAGGAGCCAACCGGGGGCTTGGACTTTACAATGCCCATTCCATTATCTCAAAACATAATCACGTTTTTTTAGATACGGAAATTCTGAACGAAAACTTCGTACAGCGGCTTCATATCTCCAAACCTCAGGCATAAAATGTATCACTGTTTTCACTCCTGTTTTTTACATACAACGGCAGGAGTGAAAAAGCTTCAAAAACAGCGGCAATCAGCATCAGATATGGTATGGAAGAATCCTTTATAACAAAAGTAATTACCATATATCCCAGAACAATGATAACAGCTTTTTTCTTCATTTTTCTGCGGCTTTCTTTTGAAAACGGGTTATTTTCTGTTCCCTGGGGGCCGATTGTCATAATAATCCCAAGGCATACAATATAAACAAAAATCATATGCTCCAGTTCCATAGTAAGCCTCTGGGACAACAGAACCCCTGCTGTCACAAAAATTCCCGTTCCCAATACACAGGCAGAGCTCTTTTTAAAGTGCACCCCTCCAACTGTCATTTTTAACATGCCGTTGGCAGTCAGAAGAATTGCCGACTCTAAAAACATTCCGGCTATTTGAGCGGCAATCAGGATTGCGCCAATCATAATAAAATTATGAATCAATATCTGCACGCCAAGGAGCATCCGCATCCGATCCATTTCATTCCAAATTTTTCTATCATCATCTAAATAATTTACAATTTTATTTGCCATTGTTTCCATGTTCATCATCTCCTGATAACAGAATAACAGAATTTGACAAAATTGCATATTTCCGTAATAAATGTTGTTTGACGCTGAATTTCTGTCATGCTGCTTACACTGATTATTCCTTCTGATACGCTTATTATTTTGCTGTCATTCCGATCAAGAATATTGTATAATAGAACCAACCTGAATATGAGGAGTGAAATATATGATTGATATTTACATCTGTGAAGACAACCAAAAACAATTGCATCTTTTTGAAAAATATATCTCAAATTTAATCTTAATTGAAAACCTTGATATGAAAATCGTACAAGCCACTTCAGATCCCCATGAAGTTCTGAAAAAAATCCTGACCGCAGAACATACAGGACTTTTCTTTCTGGACATAGATTTAAAATCTGACGTAAACGGTTTAACACTTGCACAGCGAATCCGGCAAATACAGCCTCGCTGCTTTATTATTTTTATTACTTCCCATTCTGAAATGAGTTTCCTTACCTTCCAGTACAAGGTGGAAGCCCTGGATTTTATTATCAAAGACACTCCGGAACATATTAAATCCAAAATTCACGAATGCCTTTTGGATGTGGAAAGCAAATATACCTCTCTGAACAATATGGTAAACCGAACCTTTACCATCAATCAGAATGACAAACATATTACCATTGACTATAACGACATTGTTTTTTTTGAAACTTCAAGCAATATCCATAAAATTATACTCCATGCCAAAAAGCGCGTCATTGAATTCAGCGGTCAGCTAAAAGATGTGGAGCAGCAGTTAGACTATCGTTTTTACCGCTGCCACAGATCCTATCTTATTAACAAAGATAATATTTCTGAAGTGGACTTTAATGAACTGGTTGTATATATGAATAATGGCGAAACATGTCCCGTTTCAGTAAGATTAAAAAAGGGCCTGAAAAAACTTATGCAGTCATGATACAGCTGACCAGCCATTTTCACAGACTTTCTGATTGAATGCCCATGAAAGGGGCTGTCGGGAAATCGCACTTTCCCAACAGCCCCCTTTTATGCGTAGATTTTATGTTCCGGCAGTTTCTACTCTTCCTCCGTCTCAACAATCACCGTCCCTGTATTTCCTTTTTCCGCACATTCCAGCACTGCCGCCGCCAGTCTGCGGAAATTTCCCCCTGAATGGGACGCTCCTGTTACGATATCAATATCATCCGCGCTCTGGTCTGCCAATAATTCTGCTGCATAAGTTCTGGTATACCGGTTGGGATACGTGCCCATCACGGAATTCATATTTTTCATATATGCATTATCCCATGCCTTGATAAAGCCGCTTGGGTTCTGGGCGTTAAACTCCACGCTTACAATTTTATTGTCCATCACGCAAATCTTAACATACTCTTTCCATCCATGGGAATACTCATCCATCATTGCAGTATAATATCCGTCCTTCCACTTACCGTCCGCTTTTTTGCCGCCGCACCCGGAAGCCAGAAGCGCTGTCAAAATCAGGCAGCCCAGGAGCAAAAACCTGTAATTTTTCCGCAGGCATGCCAATTGCCTGGTTAAAGATACCGCAGAATTCTCTGTCTTATATTCCATTTTATCTGTCCCTCCTTAACCGGAATTGTCCGGAAATATGCTGCAGCCCTTCCGCCTGCTTCTGAAGCTTCTGACTTGCAGTGGTGCTTTCATAACTGGAATTCAGATTCCGCTGCGCCACATTGCTGATCTGGCCAATCTGTTCCGCCATATTTTCCAGAGATTCCTTCTGGACGCTTACCGACTCTTCCAACTGTTTTGTAATATCCGTCATTTTAATGGTCACTTCATTGATATCATCAAAGGTTTCCGCCGCCTGTTTTGCATAAATGACGCCGTTTTCAATGGCTTTTAAGGAGCTGTCAATCACCTCTGACGCATGTTTGGCAGATTCTGTGCTCTGGGCTGCAAGCTCCCTGACCTCAGCGGCCACTACTGCAAATCCTTTTCCGAATTCTCCTGCCCGGCTGGCCTCCACAGAAGCATTCAATGCCAGCATATTTGTCTGGGCTGCAATATTTTCCAGAATCCGGTTCACCTTGGTAATCTCCAGGGAATTGTTGTTGATATCTTCCATTGCTTTCAGCAGATTCTTCATATTCGCATCCCCGGTGTCCATGCTTGCCTTTGCTTTCTCCATCAGTTCACCGGCTACCCTGGTGTTATGATTCACCTCAGAAATATTCTCTTCAATGGCCCTGGTTTCCTCTGTCAGAACCATCAGGGAATCAGACTGTTCACTGGAACCTGTATGTACCAGAACTGCGCTTTCAGACACAATTCCTGCCGTTTCCAGCACTGCTTTGGAAGAATCCTGCACAGACATCAGCATCTTGCTTAAAGAATTAATTATGCTGTTTAAGGATTCCTTCATAATTACAAAATCTCCGTTAAAGTCCCCTTCCACAGACACATCAAAGTCTCCCTGGGAAATTCTGGAGAGAATTTTGGACAGCTCAGAAATATAGCCGTTGATGCTTTCCACCGTATGGCTCAAAGATGCAGAAAGCACCTGAGTCTCATCTTTGGACCTGCTGATTTTCGTAGGCGTCTTTAAATCCCCGTTAGCCAGAAGCTCAATCCGGCTGGTAACGCCTTTCAGGGAATTCTTGATTTTGGAAGCGTAGGTAATTGTATAAATTCCTGCCGCAAACAATGTTCCCAGGGTAATGTAAATCCCAAGCATAATACTGTCGTTGGCCGGCCCCATAAAATCATTTCTGGGAACAATAATTGCAAGAAACCAGTCTGTTCCGTTGATAGACGCATAACCAATCAGCCTGGTATCCTTTTTATTTTCATAAGTCATCACTCCGGTTTCCCCGGAAACAACTTTTTTCTCTATTTTCTCCACGCCGACATACTCTGCCAGGTCTGCCTGGGCCCGAACTAAATCGGTGTTCCTGTGGCCCATAATCCGGCCTTGTGTATTCACAATAAAAGCTTCTCCATTGGCGCTGATATTAATACTGCTTAACACATCGCTTAAAATATCATAATTATAGCTTCCCACCAGATAGTAAATCAGCTGACTGTCTGCATTTAAAATCGGAAGCCCTACTGCAAGCTCCAGCACGTCTCCATTTTCGTAAATGTCGTCGATTACCATATTCTGGGTCTCCTGAAGAAGCGGAAACAATTTTCTCTCTGTCAACGTTTCCGGACATTTTGCATCGCCCTGATACAGTTTTCCTTCTGCATCATACAACCCAAGCCATGAAAATTCAATTCCTGCCTGGGCATTATCCAGTACAGCCTGTTTTTCCTCCTGAGAACTGGCCGGATTGACAATGGCTTCATTTTCCCCTATCACAAAAATCCGGTCTGACAGCATATGCAGATTCCCCTCTAAATTCTGAGAGGCCGTTTTCGTCATGGACGGAAGTACATCAGACAATACGCTGTCTGTCAATGATCTCATGGAACTGGCCATTAACACAACAAATATCACTGCCAGACAAATCATCATAAGATCCGTGTTGAGCAGTATCCGCCCGCTAATACTCCTTTTCGCTTTCACTTCATGTTCCTCCTGCCTTACTTCTTTTTGATGTAAACGTCTTTTTTATTCTACTACGAAATAATTTGAAATTCAATACAACAATTTGCTTTCCCTTTGTCCTGTTTTCCAGTATACTGTCAGTAAGAAATACATTTACAAAAATGATAAAAGGAGCAGTATATGTCCAACAATATTTTTTACACCCTTCAGAAATCAGCTTATCTGGATCAGAAATTACAAGCGTATGCAGACAGTGATTATTATCCTTTTCACATGCCCGGCCACAAACGCACGGACAAGCTGAGTTTTCCAGACCCCTACTCTGTTGATATTACGGAGATTGACGGGTTTGACAACCTGCACCATGCCGAAGGCATTTTAAAGGAAGCGCAGATGCGGGCTGCTGATATTTTCGGTGCAAAAGCAACCTTCTATCTGATTAATGGCAGCACCAGCGGCATTTTAAGCGCAGTCAGCGCCGCCCTTCCCCCTAAGGGCACGCTTCTGATGTCCAGAAACAGCCATAAGTCCGCCTATCACGCTGCATATTTACGAGAACTGGAAACCATTTATCTGCTTCCTGCCGCTGCAGAATTCGGTATTTCCGGTTCTATTCCGCCTGCTTATGTTGCGCAGGCGCTGCATGATTTTCCCCAGGCAGGGGCAGTATTTATCACCTCTCCCACCTATGACGGCGTTGTCTCTGATATTCAGGCCATCGCTGAGCTTGCCCATGCCCGGGGCATTCCTCTGATTGTAGATGAAGCCCACGGCGCCCATTTTGCTTTTTCCAGGGAGTTTCCTTCCCCTGCCCTCAGATGCGGCGCGGATATCGTGATCCAAAGCCTTCACAAGACTCTGCCCTGTCTGACCCAGACGGCCCTGCTTCATGTGAATTCCAATCTGATAGACATAAGCCTCATCAAACGTTTTCTTGACATATACCAGACCAGTTCCCCCTCTTACCTGCTGATGGCTTCCATGGAACGGTGCGTCCGGTTTCTAAAAGAAGAAAGCGCAGGATATCTGGCGGATTTCACAGAAATGCTGCAGAAATTTTATCAAAAAGCCGAACATCTGCAGCATTTAAAGGTTTTTCAAAAATCCTTCTGCCCGCCGGAAGTATGTTTTGACCATGATTTTTCCAAAATATTAATTTCTGTGGGAACCACGGGCCTGACGGGAAAAGAACTGTATGACATTCTGCTGCATACTTATCACCTGCAGATGGAAATGTCCTCGGGCCACTACGTGACGGCGCTGACCTCCATGATGGATGAAAAAGACGGTTTTCAGCGGCTTATTTCCGCTTTGGACGACATAGACCATAAATACTGCGCTTCAGATTCAGAGGCTTCCCGCAGGCTGCTGACTGCAGAGATGATTTACCAGATGCCAAAGCCCAGCATGTCCATTTCCGCCGCCATCAATCAGGACACGGAGCTGCTGCCTTTAAAAGCCTCCACCGGCCATACCAGTCAGGAGTATATTTATCTCTATCCGCCCGGGATTCCGCTGGTTGCCCCCGGGGAAATTATGACCGGAAAACTGCTTTCCACCATTGCCCAATGCCAGAAGCAGGGGCTGTCTGTGGTGGGTCTGAGCGATATGGAAAACAGCCGTATTAAGGTAGTGAAGCTGTAAACAGATGAAAATATTTCTTTTGCAATTTTCCACCACCTATACTATACTATAAAAGGGCTTTTTGACCGCCCCGAAAATAAACAGATATATAAAGGAACATCATGGGAAAAATATTTTGCTTAATGGGAAAAAGTTCCTGCGGAAAAGACACCATCTACAAAAAAATTTTATCGGACGCTTCCCTTCCTTTAAAAACGCTGATCCCTTATACCACCCGTCCTGCCCGGGACGAAGAAACAAACGGCGTGGAGTATTATTTTTTAACAGATGAAGAGCAGAAACAGCTTGCCCTGCAGGGGAAAATCATTGAGCTGCGGGCTTACCATACCGTTCACGGCGTATGGAAGTATTTTACTGTGAACGACCATCAGCTCAATCTGGAGCATCACCATTATCTCATCATCGGGACACTGGAATCTTATCTCAAGTTACGGGAATATTTCGGAGCTGATTCCCTGGTTCCTCTGTACATTGAACTGGAGGACGGGGAACGGCTGCAGCGCGCCCTGAACCGGGAACGGATACAGTCGCACCCTAAATATCAAGAGCTCTGCCGGAGATTTTTAGCGGACGACCAGGACTTTTCCCAGGAAAATCTGGCTCAGGCGGACATCAGGATATCCTTTGTCAATGATGATCTTAACTGCTGCATCCGGAAAATTATTTCTTATATACAGGCAAATATATAAGATGCTCTGTTTTTAACTTTACAATACAGGGGAAAAAAACGATAATAATAGTATAAATTCTGAAAACGCACAGACAGAGAGGCAGGTGATTCCATGGCGCTTAAAGTAGATTCCGTCAATGCCCTGCAGCCGGTGGAGGCAGCTCAGCAGGCAGAAAAAGGCGACGGAACTTTTAAATTTACCCTGGCAAGCCAGGTGGAAGAGGCCGAACTGCAGGAAAAGTTAAACGGCCTGATGAACGACATTACCGCTCAGGGCCAAAAGCTCTCCGAGCATATGGATATCCGGGATATGAAAAAGTACCGGGAACTGGTCAAAGATTTTCTCAACGAGGTTGTGAACCGATCCCACAAATTTTCCAGAGAGAATTTTTTAGACCGCAGAGGACGCCACCGGGTATACGGAATTGTGAAACTGGTGGATAAGAATCTGGATGACCTTGCCAGTGAACTGGTGAAGGACGAGAAAGACCATCTTACAATTTTAAGCAAAGTAGGAGAAATCCGCGGACTGCTTCTGGATATCTCCACTTAATATACGGAAATGAGGAATGATTATGGCAGGCTTTTCAAGCATTATCGGACATGAACAAATCAAAGAACACTTACAGAATGCAATTTCCATGGATAAAGTATCTCATGCCTATATTTTCAACGGGCCGGATAAATCCGGAAAAATGATGTTGGCAAAAAGCTTCGCTATGGCCCTTCTGTGCCAGCAAAAAGGTACAGAAGGCTGCATGGCCTGCCATTCCTGCAGACAGGCATTATCCGGGAATCATCCGGACATCATCTATCTGCAGCATGAAAAACCAAATACCATTTCCGTAGACGACATACGAAAGCAAATCAACAGCGATATTGCCATAAAGCCTTACGCCTCCCCTTATAAAATATATATCATTGACGAGGCGGAAAAGATGAACCCCCAGGCACAGAATGCGCTGTTAAAAACCATAGAAGAACCTCCGGCTTATGCTGTGCTTCTGCTGCTGACCGCCAATGGAGATTCTTTTCTTCCGACGATCTTATCCCGGTGCATTACACTGAATATAAAAGCAGTCGCAGATGACAAAATCCATTCTTTTCTGATGAAAGAATACCAGATTCCGGACTATAAAGCGGATATCTGCACCGCCTTCGCCCAGGGAAACGTCGGAAAAGCCATTCAGCTGGCAGGCTCGGAGGATTTCAATGAAATCAAGAATCTGGCCCTGCAGCTTTTAAAGAGAATCAAAGAAATTGAATTGTATGAAATGATGGAATCCATCAAGCAAATCAGCAATTATAAGCTGGAAATCAACGATTATTTCGACATTATGACCATCTGGTATCGGGATGTGCTGCTCTACAAAGCCACCTCAGATGCAAATCATCTCATCTTCCGGGATGAGGTTTATAATATAAAAAAGCAGGCCAGCAAAAGCTCCTATGAAGGAATTGAGAACATTATCAAAGCACTGGACAAAGCTAAACAACGGCTGAACGCCAACGTGAACTTTGAACTGGTAATGGAATTGCTGCTGCTGACAATAAAGGAGAATTAAATTATGATAAAAGTCGTTGGAGTCAGATTCCGCACCGCCGGAAAAATCTATTACTTTGACCCCCAGGATTATGAGATCACCCTGGGAAGCCATGTCATTGTAGAAACGGCAAGAGGCGTGGAATTCGGCACCGTTATGATCGCTCCAAAGGAACTGGAACCGGAGCAGGTGGTTCAGCCCTTAAAGCCCGTAATCCGCGTCGCCACGCCGGACGACGAGAAAACGGAAGCCAAGAACCGCCAGAAAGAAAAAGAAGCTTTCAAAATCTGCCTGGGCAAAATCCAAAAACACAAAATGGAAATGAAACTGGTGGATGCAGAATATACCTTTGACAACAATAAGCTGCTGTTTTATTTTACGGCAGACGGCCGTATTGATTTCCGGGAACTGGTGAAAGACTTGGCTTCCGTATTCCGCACCCGGATTGAGCTCAGGCAAATCGGCGTACGGGATGAAACCAAGATTCTGGGCGGCATCGGCATCTGCGGACGGCCGCTCTGCTGCAATACGTTTCTGGCTGAGTTTGCGCCGGTATCCATTAAAATGGCAAAAGAGCAGAATCTTTCCCTGAATCCCTCCAAAATCTCCGGCGTCTGCGGACGGCTGATGTGCTGCCTGAAAAATGAGGAAGAAACTTACGAATATTTAAACAGCCGCCTTCCCCATGTGGGCGATTACGTAACCACCGACGATAAACTGAAAGGCGAGGTCCACAGCGTTAATGTCCTGCGCCAGACCGTCAAAGTTCTGGTGGAAGTGGACGATGAAAAAGAGATCCGGGAATACAAGGTGGAACAGCTCAGATTCAAGCCCAGAAGAAAAAAAGAACACCTGAAATTATCGGCAGAAGAATTAAAGGAATTGTCCGCTCTGGAAGATAAAGGAAAATCTAAGATAGACTGATGTTTTACAGCCAATCTGATCTGTACATGACTGATATTTTGCAGCTTGTCTGGTCTGTGCATGACTGACACTTTGCAGTTTCGCTTGTCTGATCTGTACATCTGGTACTTTACAGTTTCGCTTGTCTGATCTGTACATCTGGTACTTTGCAATTCCGCTTGTCTGGTCTGTACTGACAGTCAGGCGGATGCCTAATTTTTAGAGGAGTTAAATTTATGGCAGTTGAACTTTTGGAAGAAGAACGTTTAGACGAACTGCACCGGAACGGATACTTCATTATCCAGAACCCCAGGAAATTCTGTTTTGGCATGGACGCCGTTCTCCTTTCCGGTTTCGCCAGAGTCAAACCCGGGGAAACGGTACTGGATCTTGGCACCGGAACCGGCATCATTCCCATTTTACTGGAAGCAAAAACCCAGGGAAAACACTTTACCGGCCTGGAAATTCAGCCGGAAAGCGCAGATATGGCGCGGCGCAGCGTAGCCTACAACCATTTAGAAGATAAAATTACCATAGAAACCGGCAATATCAGAGATGCTTCCGCCCAATTCGGAGCATCTTCTTTTCATGTAATAACCACGAATCCCCCTTATATGACAGACCATCACGGCCTGACCAACCCCAACGAAGCCAAAGCCATTGCCCGCCATGAGATTCTCTGTAACCTTGAGGATGTTATCCGGGAAAGCTCCAGGCTTTTAAAACCCCAGGGGCGGTTCTACATGGTGCACCGGCCTTTCCGGCTGACAGATATCATGGTGCTGATGCGCCAATACGGCCTGGAGCCAAAGCGCATGAAGCTGGTGCATCCCTTTGCAGATAAAGAACCGAATATGGTTTTGATCGAAGGGCTTCGGGGCGGCAATCCAAGGATTACGGTGGAAAAGCCTTTGATTGTTTATAAAGAACAGGGGGTATATACGGATGAGATTTATGAGATTTATGGGTATTAACATTCCTGTTAATCCTTTTACAAAAGTAGTTGTGAACTCTAATTTAAGACATAAGAAAGTATGATTAATGCTTCTAAAATAGTTCAAAAGGCAGTGAATACCAACGCTCCCCCAGATGTTTTTACCGAGACAGATGAGGAATTTGCCAGCGGAATTGTATGGCTGGCAAAGATGTCTGGTCAGTGGACGGGGCAATTTGATTTAAACGATTATGATACAGATGGTGAAAAGGTATTAATACGTAAGGTATTAATACCTTTTTATTTTCGGTGTTTCTCCCCAGTAGTACAAGTTTTATGATCTGTCAATCTGCTGATATTTTTCAGAACCTCCAGCAAATATCCTTTTTTCTCATCCGGACAGGATTCGTATACATCAACCAGAGTAAACGGAAGGATCTTCTTGTCAGATTCACCCTTTAACAGGTAATCCAGACTAACACTAAAAAGGTTGGAAAGATAAATCAACTTATCAATGGAAAGACCCGTAATTCCACGTTCCACTTCACTGTAATGTTTCACAGAAATATCCAAAAGTTCCGCCATTTTTTCCTGTGTCAGATTGGAATGCAGACGGCAGGAACGCAGGCATTTTCCCATATTTTTCTTATAATCATCATTTTTATTGTAGTAAGGTTCCATTTTTATCTCCTTATTGGATGGTAAATTTGACTCTTATTATAGGGTATCATTTTTAAAACAAACATAACCTAAAAAGTTATCATATATACATGTAATAAGTTTATACACTATATAACTAATTAGGTGTTGTAATACACAACCATTAAGGTTATAATGAAAGAAGATTAACGGAACGTCATATGGAGGTATAAATGAATATGAGAAACAGAAAAAATTGGAAACGGTTGTTCGCGGCAATTATCAGCGCCATTCTCTTCGTTCCAATACCTATAGCGCAGGCAAATGAGGAACAGGCTGTTGAAAGTATAAAAGCAGCAAAGGTTTATGGGAAAAACAAAAGTGCAGACGCAGATGGATTCCTCATTCAAAATGGAATTCTAGAGAGATATTCAGGAACAGCGGAAGAGATAGAGATTCCATTTGGCGTAACAAAAATAGGCTATCGGGCATTTTACAGATGTAAAAATCTCAGGTCTGTAAAACTCTTACATAGTGTGACAGAAATAAGCGGAAGCGCCTTTGAAGGCTGCAGCAGCTTAGAAAAGATCCTTCTTCCAGATACTTTGACAAAAATAGAAAGTCTTGCCTTTTTAGGCTGTACCAGCTTAACCAGTGTTACTATTCCAAAAAAAGTGTCATACATTTCAGGCAATATATTTCAAACTTGCAGTAACCTAGAAGAAATAAAAGTAATAGAAGGAAACAGCAGTTACGTAAGTGTAGATCATTGTCTGTACAACTACGATCAAACAGAAATCCTTATCTGTCCGCCTAAGAAAACAGAAATAAACCTGCCAGGCAGTGTGAATACAATTGGTTCCGGAGCTTTCAGAGGCTGCAACAGCCTGCAGGAGATAAAGCTCCCTGAGGGCGTGGCAGAGATTGGTTCCGGAGCTTTCAGAGGCTGCAGCAACCTGACAAAAATAAATATTCCTGCAAATATGGAATATGAATATCTGTCAGGAAGCACATTCGAAGGCTGTAGCAGCCTGACACAGATAGACGTATCAGAAGAGAACAGTAAATATGCAGGAGAAGAGGGATGTCTATACAATAAGGATAAAACAAAAATCATTGCTTATCCGGGAGCGAAAGGAGCACTTACTATTCCAAAGAATGTAAAAGAAATTAGTTATGAGGCATTTGAAAATAGCAGTAATTTAACAGAAATCGTTATTCCGAACAATGTATCTAAAATAGACAGCAGTGCCTTCTGGGGCTGCAGTAATTTGTCAAAGGTAGAGGTATTGGAAGGAAATGCGAATTATGTAAGTGAGGAGGGATGTCTGTATGACAAAAATAAAACAGAAATTCTTATTTGTCCAGGTGGAAAAACAGAAGCTGCAATTTCTCCAGGAGTAACAAAGATAGGCCATTATGCATTTTATCAATGCAGCAGCCTGACACAAATAGATATTCCAGACAGCGTGGAAGAGATTGGTTGGAATGCTTTTAACGGCTGCAATAACCTGACAAAAATCTATATTCCAAAAAATGTAACAACTATTGGCGAAGGAGCCACCTTTTCTGACTGCAGCAGCCTGACACAAATAGTAGTATCGGAAGAAAACAGTCATTATTCCAGTGATGAAGAAGGATGCCTGTATAACAAAAATAAAACAGAAATCTATGCTTGCCCGGGAAGTAAAGCAGAAATGATAATTCCCGATAGTGTATACACTATCAAGTCTGACGCATTTGCATGCTGTAAGAATCTGACAAAGGTAGTTATTCCGGAAAGTGTAAAAACAATTGAGATAGAAGCATTTGTAGACTGTGATAATCTGACTATTTATGGAAAAGCCGGTTCCTATGCTCAGACTCACGCAGAAGAACTCAAGATACCGTTTATTGCCACGAGTGATGCAGTACAGCCAAGCGAAAAAAAGATTTCTGATTGCCAGATTGCCATAACTCCCACATCCTATACGTATGACGGTACAGCCAAGACGCCGCTCGTCACTGTCAAAGATGGAACTGTTACACTAAAAGCAGGGACAGATTATAACACAGA
>JAETQH010000203.1 GCA_021770785.1 Lachnospiraceae bacterium | reverse complement strand
TTGTTGAAACTCATTTTTCACAGGCAGGACACGCAGGAACTATTGAAAAAACTGCTGGAACGGGAGAAGCCGGAAACCCCTTAGTTTACTAAGGGCGCAATTATACACCACCCAGAGGTTGGTGCATTGCGTTCTCCGAAGGCTCCTTGCCGGAGGGCTGTGATTTTCCGCAGTCAAGGTCTGCTCCAAATCATACAGGGGACGCTACGCTTCCCCTGCGCTGGCTGCCGCCAGCTACCCTTTTGTGGACTTGCCATCTGGGGACACCTTGCGTTGCAAGCTGTTCCCAGCCGACAAGTTTCATAAAATATGCTATCTTTTCGATAGGCAGTGAAGTATAATGAAGTAAGCAATAAATCGGGAATTTGTGGTTAAGGCTTAAACGGGAGGTTTATATGAAAAAATATCAATGTCCTTGTTGTGGATATTTTACCTACAATGTTCCGGCAAATGAAGATTGTGGGTATATTTGTCCTATTTGTTTTTGGGAGAATGACCCATTCATTACTTCTGATAGTGAACCAAGTGACTCAAATCATGGAATAACACTAAAAGAAGCAAAATTAAATTTCTCAACATTCGGTGCTTGTGAAAAAGAAATGGTGTGTTATGTCCGACTACCAAGAGATGATGAAAAGGAAATTTCATAGTAGTGTGTAAAGGAGAATCAAATGAAGCATAAAAAGTTTTTGTTAATTACGCTGATATGTTTAATCGGTATAGGTATTAGCTTTCTTTTGTTTTCTGCTCATAGACCATTCAAAGATTTAGAAGCAGCAGATATTACTTCGGCAAGTGTTCGGTTATCGCCACCTGATACAACAATTCAGATAGTAGAAACAGAGGAATTAGTATCATATCTCAATGAGGTAGTTATTTACAATAAGGACAACTCATATACAGAATATGCCGGACAAGCAGTCATTTTCACTCTGTCTTTGGCAGATGGTTCTCAAGTGGAGATTACAGCATACAATCCATTTATTATAATTGACGGTATTGGTTATAAATGCAAATATGAACCTTGTGAAGCTCTTAATCATTATGCTAATGAGCTAATGACAAGAGAACCATAATTTTTAAGTGTACCATCTACCCATCGGGTCAACCTGTCCCGAACTTTTGCAACTAAATATCAGCCGCCAACACAGCGGCACACCAAGCAGGAAATCTGAAAAAGGTCTCCTGCTTTTTTTCTGCCTAAAATGAGGTGGCAAAACGCCACCCATCCATAAATCAAGGAAAGGAGGGACACGAAATGCCCTGTCCACACAACGAAATTTCTATTGTGCAGCGAAGCCAACAGCAGTCTGCGGTTGCCGCCGCTGCCTACCAGAGCGGCGAAAAGCTGTTCTGTGAATACGACCAGGAAGTGAAGCACTACCCGGAAAAGCGTGGTATCGTCCACAATGAAATCCTGCTTCCGGAAAATGCCCCACGGTCGTATGCAGACCGCAATACCTTATGGAACGCCGCCGAAGCGGTGGAAAAGCAATGGAACTCCCAGCTTGCAAGGCGGTGGGTGCTTACCATCCCAAGAGAGATACCACCCGACCAGTATGCTGTCCTTGTCCGGGAGTTTTGTGAGCAGCAGTTTGTTTCCAAAGGCATGATTGCTGATTTTGCAATCCATGACCCCCATCCGCCGGGACACAATCCCCACGCCCATGTCATGCTCACTATGAGGGCAATGGACGAACATGGAAAATGGCTTCCCAAGAGCCGCAAGGTTTATGACCTTGACGAAAACGGGGAACGGATAAAACTTCCGTCCGGCAGATGGAAA
>JAETQH010000088.1 GCA_021770785.1 Lachnospiraceae bacterium | reverse complement strand
GTGGGATACCTTTATTTCCAGATATACAAAAACCTGGACGAAGGGAAAAAATATACAGGGAAATCCCTGCCTGTCGCAGTGAAGAACTACAAGGAGACAAGGCCTAAATCAGTCATTATTTATGCCGGGCAGTATTTTGGCATTTTTCCTTTCCCTGAATTCCTACAACTCTATGCAGAATGCACTTTAGAAGTACGACGACTTCTTGAACCGTAAACGGCGTTACAAAAAGTTCTGGCATTCCCTTCTGTATACGCTCCTGCTGGCTTTTGATCAGTTCCTCCTGGACGCTTCTTATTGCTTCATGTAATGTAATCATTTTTCCTCCTTAAACTTCCCCATTGGTTCCTTACCCGCTGCTTTAAACGTTTTTTGCCAATCGTTACTTTTTAATCTTCATTGTTTTCCGAAAGCCTTTTTTGGCAGTAAATAATTTCTTATATTTCCGAAACTTGCTGCCCGGCACTTTAATCACCGCTTTTTTATTAATTCCTTTTACCGCATTTCCCCCTACCGATTTCAACTTGGCAGATTTAATATTAATTCTCCACAACTTTCCGCAGCCATAAAAAGCCCTTTTGCCGATTGCGGTTACCTTGTAAGGGATCGTAATCGACTTTAACGATTTACACTTTTCAAAAGCGGAATTCGGTACAGCCATTAAATTTTTTCCGAAAGACACACTGGTTAATCTGGGACAGTTATAAAATACCTTACTGCCCATCTTTTTCAGGGCGCTTCCTGTACTAACTTTTGTTAATAATTTGCAATTTTGAAATGCCCCTTTTCCAATTACTGTCACATTCTTTCCAACCGTTATACTCCTGACCTTAGAATTCCCTTTGAAAGCATATGGCCCGACAGCGGTAACTTTATATACAATGCCGTCTATTTTCACCGATGCCGGAATTGTGACTTTTGCCGTCCTTAAAACAGGTTTCAGATATTCCACCGTGCCTTTTGCGGCATCAGAACGAACCACCCGATACCTTGCTTTTCCTGCCTGATCTGTGAAAACCTTTCCTTTCTGGGGCAAAGGCAGTTTCGGAAGAATTTCTTTTCTGACAGCGCCGCAGGACGTACAAGTGTATACCTTTTCCCCGGTTGCGAGAACTGTCGCCTTCTTTACCACCTTCCCCTTGTCCCAGGTATGTGTATGTGCCGGCTCCTTTGTCCCCGTCGCCCCGCACAGACTGCAAATGTCTTTATGTTTCTCTGTAAAGGCGCTCTTGCACCTTTTGCAGATTCCCGTATGGGTTCCATCTTTATTGTCTATATATTGATATTGATGTCCCAGCGCAGGAATCACTGTCTGCTTTACAAGGATCTGGCCGCACTCACCGCAATGGCTGCCTTCTGTCATACCATTTCCTGTACAGGACGGCTCTTTCCCAGCATCTTTTACCACAGAATGCTGATGCTCTTCCTCTTTTACATAAGAGTATAAATCCACAGATATATGGTATGTCCCAGGCTTTAAAGGCAGGGAAGACGTCACCAGACTGCCGGACATTGCCACAGCAGGCAGCACAATTTTCCTGCTCTCATCCTTCGTGTCTGTAAAAGTCACATTCCCCCTAAAAGAATTTCCATTAAAATAAGACAAAGCATTCCCATTCTCATCCTGCAAATTCAAAAGAGTAAACGACAGCCCTCCCTCTGCCGGACAGCTTTGATAAGGAAGATTTCCAATTTCTCCCTGAAAAGAACTGCCAATCTGCACATCCACAGCTTCTTTCCCTATATCCAGTTCTTTTTCTATCTGATACGCGCAATCCTCCTGCTCCAAATAAATTTGAAGTGTCTGCTTCCCCATTTCTGTCTTCAGAATGCCGCCTGACGGAAAATCAGACGCGTATATTTCTTTCCCTGACGGAAAACTGCTGGACACGTATGCTGTCTCTTTAAACTGCCCTTGCCAGTTAATTTTTATGTCTGTAAATCCCTGATTGAGCTTTTTCTCCACAACCAATTCTGTTTCCTGGCTGACCATATCTTCAAAATCAACCGTCATATTCTGATAACCGGTTGTCACAACTACCCGAAAATGATACTGTCCATCCGGTAAATATAATGCATTTTCCTCCAAATCCACCTTGAAAATCTCTGATTGAACGCTGACAGAAATCGCCTGCATACCTTCCGTTTCGCACAAAAATGACACTTTATTCAAAAGATTGCGGTCAAGGGTTGTATAACCCGCCGGCTGTTCTTCCAGCCTCAGTTCCATTGCGCGGGTTTCTTCAAATTCAGAAATATTCACAGGGGCAGTATATACCTCGTTTCCGGAATACACTAGGATAACCGCCTCATCCGCCTGCTCCGCAATTGCTGTATTTGATGTATAACATTTCAAAATATCGGTTTGCGCGTCATACAACGTACTGATATTTTCCAGGCTCCATTGGCTGCTTCCCTTTCTCTTATAATACATCCTGGCCTGCCAGCCCGTAGTTTCCGTATGCTCCATTTTAAAGTAATAGCTCAGTACAAAATCCTCCAATGCAATATTCTGATTTCCTTCTGTGAGGTCCACTTCAACCACCCGGCTAAAATACTCCTGATCTAGATGTCCGTTCACGGAAAATGAATATTTTCCCGGCGTAAGACTGACTGCGTCTGTTACCGGCAGAATAAAATCTATCGGAGATTCTCCTATTTTGCGGATCCTGATATCCGTGATCTCCGTATTTTCCGCAGCCCCTGTTTTATCAATCGTCACTGTATGGCAGCCAAGACCGGTAATAAGCGGATGATTATCCGAAATGCCCTGAACCAGAAGCTTAGAACCAGATTGTATCAGAAGCTGATATTTTTCAGGATTTTCAGTCATCGCCAGACTTTTCCTGAAACGATATCCGCCCGTTTCCAATTCTTCACAGGATATTTCCGTGCTTTTCTCCTGATCAAAGACGTAAAATACCGGATCCGCAATATCTTTATCCAGGCTAAAGGAAAAATAACTCTTCTCCTCCGGCAGCACTACAATTTCCGTATCACAGCTTTCAATAAAACTCTCGCCCTCACCGCCGGTATAATACATCCGAATTGTAACCGTATGAGCCCCCGCACCGAATTTGTCCGCGGATACTCCATAAGACCTGCAACCAGTTCCTGCCTCATCCTGCTGAAGTTCCATCAGCTTTTTGTGATCCAAGATTAACTCTGTTTTCGTCAGGTTATCCGCTTTCTGCACTGTAAATTCAAACCGTTCCCCATACAGCAATGTTCCGCTGGGATATCCCACTGCGCAGGGAACGGAAACTTTTTTCCCTGATACCGGAACGGAAAACTCCTTTGTCACCGTCTTTTTCCCATAAGCAATTGCGTATTTTATGGAAATCTTAATCTTATGCTCTCCCTTTTTAAGCCCCTCCTTCCCCACAATGTAATACCTCTTGTTATTTCCAACGGCAGATTCTCTAATCTGGCACAGCGCTTCTTTATCATCCGCCTGAATCGCCAAATCCGTAATATCCGCGCCATCTGCTACATCTAGAACCAGCGAGTAGGGCAAATCTTCATAGATTTCACCATAGCTCAATTCCCCAATTACAGGAATCTGCCTCTGGCGGACAGTCAAATTCTTCACTGCTGAATTATTTTCACTGTCCAATTCCTCCAACCCCACAGAAGTATTTTCTATGTTGATACGTATCTCGCAATTCCCTGCTTCCGGAATCCAGGAGACTGAAAATGTCTCACTGCTGAAAGCGGAAAGATAATAATTTTCTTCTCTGAATATTTCTTTTTCCCCTTCATAAGCTGTAATATGAAACCAGCCTCCCCGGCTCCCTATATTGTATACATGGAAGCCAAGTTTCGTTTTCTCCCTGGCAATCAGTTCTGTTTCTGTGTAAATATTTTCTGGATAAACCGCAAAATCAGGCAGTGTACGCACTTCCTGCAAGGTATCAGGTTCTCCGATATAACCGATTTTCGTATCTGCCGGATACAGCAGCGTCACTCTTGTATCTGTGTTTACCGAATGGCTGCCAGGATTTGTGTCATAATCAAATATCAGCGTATTGACTGCGCCCGGTTTTAAATGCTCTGTAGGAATCTCTGTCATCACTGTCTGGGTCAGTCCAGGAATATTCACGCTTTTTGCCTGTATTCCATTTAAAGTCACATCATAATTGGTATCCTCCTTGTCCACATACCCATCTGCGTACAGGCGGCTGGTGGTGTACATGGAAGGATTTTGGCCGCTGCCTGTCCCGTAGTCAGGCACATAAAAAGAAGAAGCGATACTGCCGCGGTTGGTGCATTGCTGACCGAGGATTTTCAGATAGTTAGCCATATAGATGGAGTATGCCTCTCTGATAAATTTATCCTGCATCTCATCAAAAAGATTTCCGCACCAGTCAGCCGCAAACCCAAACAGAAAACCCGCCAATGGATTAAACCCGCCGATTATAATATTTGCGGCAGTCAGCATCACTTTATACACATACAATAATTTATAATATTCCTTGATTCTCTGGGGAATCATTGGATTAGAATATACCGTTAGATCATCAATTGCCCGTTCTCCGACTAATTTCGCGATATCATACGCATTGCCCATTGTGCCAAGAGTATCCGACCCTAAATCAAATATACTGTAAAAGTCATTCACTTTCATAGTATACGAAATTACAGTATCCACTGCTTCCGCTGCCGAATACATTTCTATTGAACGCCCGGACTTTTCCTGGGTCATAATGTCATCCAGAAGCTTCTGATATTCTTCCGCTTTTACGATCTGTTTTACCGTTATGCTGACAGAGCCCTCTTTCATTTCAATCAGAGGCTCTGTACTGAATTCTTCATCACTTTTCAAAGGTGAAGAATTCAGCTCCGTTTCAAAATTTACAGGACTCTCCACACCAAAATCAATGTCATTTTGACAACGAAACTGAAACATCCCGTTTTCATCAAAGATATCTCCAAGGTTCGTACTATTTGAAACTTCCACAAACCTTGTCCCATTAAAATATTCCGCCGAAACACTATCCTCAACCACTTCAAACTTTGTAAACGGATTCCCATCCTGTTTTAAAGCCAGTTCCCCTAAAGTAGTCACTGTAATTTCCCGGCCTCTGGTATCAAAAATGCAATTGAACTTACTTTCCTCCCCGGCACATGACGCTATCAGAGAACCCTCTAGCTTACTGAGCCCTTCTTCTTTCATTTTTGCCAAATCCGGATAAGCTGTAAACTCAATAGAAGAACCCTCCTGCAATTCGTAATTAGATATCATCGGTTCAAAAGAAACATAATTTGCAATTGCGTCAGACGCAGAGATTTCCAAATCCGTTAATGTATCTCCTTTGTTTGTAATCCGGAATTTTTGTTTCAGCGTAGATTCATCTTCGGAAACTTTTCTCCAGACAAGATCAAACGCGGGCAGGGAACAATTCAGCGTTATTATCTTTTTCACATCCTGGATATCTTTCCCTTCCTGCAGCAAATACCCAGTTACGGGAACTTCATATTTTTCAAGTCCGGCATTCTGCGCAAATACAGACAATTCAACCTCTATTGTCTCGCCTGCCCCAATCAGCGCCGGATTCTTCCTGGCTCCTGCCTTGATCACTTCCAGTGACAAATCACGATATAAATTTTCCGCTTCCAGATAAAATTCCTGGGCTTCACCAGAAGTATTTGTTACTTTGATCATACACTTCTGCTCATAATCACGCGCAATCGCAAACTGCCCTCCTTCAATCCGCAGGATGCCTTCTGCTTCCTGAAATTCCTCTTTCTTCTCATGAACTGTTACCGTCTCATCCGATTTCGCTGAAATTCTTACCGATTGTTCCGTCGGTTCATACGTTTTTACTTCCGCCGTTTCCGCTAATAATTCCGCCGGAACTAATGTAACTGCCAATATGATGCTTAATACCCCTGACAATACCCTGACAAATAAATTATTCCTCATATTTATCCCCTCCCTCAGTCAAACTCCTGAAAAACTCCGCCGAAGATTCTCCAACGTCCCAAATTGGAGAATCTTTCCATTAATTTATATTTAGTATAAATACTCTAATTATAAATGTCAATATTTAGTTGCAATATACACAAGGTAAATCAACGGAATCTGGCATATTGCGTTTTTAATTGATTAGTATCTGAAAATAATAAAAATTATTTTACAATTTGTCATTTCACCGCTTTACACAATTGTATCCGTCCGCTATAATAAGAACAGCACTTCAGATGCTTCAAAACATTTTATAACACACGATAAAGCCAGAAAGAGAATAAGACTATGAAAGTACAAGAATTGAGAAATTTACTAAGCGCCTCCGACAGAAAAAACCTGGAAAAGGCTTTTGTAGAAAGCTATAAACAGCTTCGGAAAGCACAAAAGGAAGAAATCGACCCCATACTCACTGATATTTTAGAGGGGAAATCCATTGAAAAGAAGAAAACTGCCGCCAACATCAGTTTTGAAGAATTGGAGCAGCAAATCAAAGATTTTATTGAAAACGCCTACGCTCAGAATTATCTTGCGCCTAACCGCGCCGTTCCCAAAAACCAGCGTCCCAAATGGCGGTTTCTGGTAAAAAACTTTATAAAAGAACTGGAAAAAATTCCGCCGGAAAACAGCAATTATTCAAAAGCCGTTAAATTATTGACTGAATTATACCAACTGATCTGCGAAGCCTGCAATTACTATCTGTTCTCCACTGACGACCCATTCCGCTCAATCGGCTGGGAACAGGCGGCCCTGTTTGAACTGCTGGTAAAGAAAACATTCGGGGACGGGTATTCCAGAGAAAAAATCTCTTCTCTTCTGCAGTATGCGGCAACCGGAGGGCTGAGCCGGGAATCTTTGCATATTTATCAGGAAGAGGCTCTTCTTCACGGATTAAAGACCAGCGATGTAAAATATACCGCCATGGAAAAGGCAAAAAAACTAGTCGAAACACGGGCCGAAAAGCTTGTTGGATTGACAAAATACTCCTCAAAAAGGTTCCAGCTGGAGGATGAGATCAACGAGTTTTGCAAAATGATCCTGATGACTTCCATTGAACTGTCAGAACCGGAACCGGGGCTTGATTATTTCTTTCAGCATACCAACTACCAGGAAAGAGAAATCACGCTATACTGCGCCCTGGATCTCATCAGCTACATGGAGGCGGACGACTTATGGCTTACCGTATATGAAAACTACGGCATTAAGAAAAAAATCAAGCCCAGAGACTATCTGGTAAGAGAATATGAGGAACGGAAAAACTCTGTATAGCAATTTTTATACTCACGAGCATACTTATTTGCCAAATAATTTGCTGCTTATCTTAAAAATACTCTGATCTGTTGGCAAATTATTTGGCTCACGGGTATAGACATGCTCTGCCAAAAAATCATCTTCTATACCCGAATCCATATTCTTTTTTCAGCCTTTCGTAGATTTCAAATGCAACCGGGCAGACTTCCACGGCCTCCAGTACGCTGTACAGGCTATGGAGCCGTTCCGGCTGATCGGTATACGGGTATTGCTTACAGCTTTTGGGGCGGCATTCTCCTAATCTGCAGGAACCGTCTTCCTCCAGAAAATCACAGGGCTTATGCTTTGTGGTATATGATCCGCCTTCTGGCTGCTCCCTCAAATAGGCCCCAATCAATTCTTCCTTTGTCAGCCCCAAATATTTTGCGTCTGCTTCGATATCCTCTTGGGGTATCGCGCCATAATACATTTTGCAGCAATTTCTGCAGCGGCTGCAGTCATAGTTTTCAAACAATTCTTTATGCAATTTTGCAAACTGCTCATCCAGTGTTTGCTCATCCGCATTGCATTTTAGAAATGTTCGGAATTCTATATTTTCATGTTCTCTTTTTCCTGCTTCAAATTTTACTTTTCTCGGTGGTATCAAGTATAGTTTCCTCCTTTTAAATGCTTCCGGCCGCAGATATTTTTTCATCTCTCCAATGTTCTTTCGGCGCTGGCTGCATCTTCTCACATTCTTTAAAAATATTCGTATCTTAGAGCGTATCTTAAAATTGTTTTCCACAAAACCCTATCGAAAATCCTACGGTTTCATGCTAAGGGCCCGTTCAATCCCATTAAAATATTTCTCAATCTGCAGCAATACCTCTTCTTTTGTTATTTTAGAGCGCGTCTCTTCCTTGTAAATCTTTTGATACAGCAGCTTCAATTCATCCAGTGAAATCGATTTTAAGCATTTTTTCTTCGCTTCCGCGTCTTCTTTATTATATACCAGATGCTCCAGATAAAACTGCTTCGCCATTTCAACATTCTCTATTTGTTGTATTTCGCCGCGGACCGCCGTTTTCTTTGTCTCCGCGACCTCCTCTGAGGGACTTATCAATTTCTTCACCGTCTCCTCCGCTTCTTCTTCTGAATATTTGAAATATCCTTTGCGGAGCGCGCCGCCCGTCCCCAAAGGCGCAAAATCTTTATAGCATTTCAGCAATGTTTTTAAGATGTCTTTTTCTTTCGCGTTCAGTTCCATACCAATCATCCTTTCTTTGATGGGGATAAAATTTCAAAAATGTATCTTGTGATTTCACTGTATTCTTCATGCATATCCCCCATACTCACAGTGAGAGGCACCCCGTACCTGGCAGAATCGCTTCTGTTATCCAGATGCCGGATACTGAGATTAAAAATATGGCGATATCCCGGATAAGCATATTTTGTTTCCGTAATCAGTGATTCACGCTTTACCGCGCTGATGGCGTCATCCAGCATTTTCAAAATACTCATATTCTTTTCTCCGGGCCGGCTTTTGTACATTGTCTCCAAAATGCCGATAAGTTCCGGCTTTTCGCCAAAATAATATTTCAATATCACTCCGCCGATCTGACTGTCATAAGCATATTTTAAATAGACACTTTCAATTTCTGTAATATAATCCGCTACGCCGTTGGTGCTGATTTCATCCCCCACAGTGGGTATCAGATAGTAATCACACGCCAAAAATACACTCTGAATAATCAAATTGCTGGTAGGCGGGCAGTCAATCAAAATAAAATCATAATCCAGCTTTTCCTGTATATCATCCAGGAACCTGGAAATCACCAGAATATTCTTTGTATCCTTAGAAAATCTGTCAGCGATGTCATTGATCCTGCTGTTTTTCATATCCAGCACAGTGGGAACAAAATCCAGGCGCCCTTCGCCGTACCCAGAATGCTTGGGTATCGGCTGAATGGCGTCTTCCACCATTTCAAACTTCGTATCTATATTTTTCTCCAAAATATCCAGACGGCTGGCCTTTTGAATGTACTCCGCATACAATTCCAGCACGTAATTCAGGGTGTGATCCACTTCTAATTCCGACAATTCTTCATTCCTGCAGTCCTGGCATATTTTGCTTAAAGAACATTGGGGATCCAAATCTATCAGCAAAACCTTCTGCTGATATTCCGTCGCTAAATGAACGCCTATTTCAAACACGGTTGTCGTTTTTCCTACACCGCCTTTATAATTGCCAAAAAAAATTTTCTTAGCCACAACACTTCCTCCTCATTTGTAAATTCTCACATAATACACTTCCCTGTATCTCGTCTGTCCCTATCTTCGCGGCAAATCTTTGGGAAGGCGAATCCCTGACTGTCTCCCTATGTTTTTATCCGCGCAATCCCTGTTTGCCTCCCTGTCTGTTTATACATAGTATCAACACTTACGCATGAATGTCAAGAACAGAATGGCATCATTGGAAAAAAACAGTAACAGAGAAGCTAAGCTGTTACAAAAGACATTGCGCCCCCTGATTGGACATTTTCCTCTTGATGTATCGCGTATGATTGTGCATAATATTTTTATAAGGAAACCGACCTATGAAATATGTCTATCCTGCAGCATCCATACGAAACGAAAGGAATAGGTGATTGTTATGACACCGGCATTGACTCAAGAAAAATTCTATACCATCGAAGATATCTACACTCTGCCGGAAGGCAGCAGGGCTGAACTGGTTGACGGCCAACTCTACTATATGGCTCCGCCCAGCCGAACGCATCAGGATATCTTGTCATTCCTTCATCTGGCAATCGGAAACTATATAGCAGACAATCACGGCCAATCCAAAGTATACCCCGCCCCCTTTGCCGTCTTTCTATCGGCGGACGATTCCAAATACCTGGAGCCGGATCTCTCCGTGATCTGCGATAAAGATAAACTGAATGACTGCGGATGCAGCGGGTCCCATGAAGCAAACCATCCTGGTATATGATATGGAACATGACGCGGCTCCCGCCGTATACTCATTTGCCGATCGTATCAAAGCCAACATCTATGAGGACTTATGGATTGATTTCCGAAAACTGGAACTATAGCCTGGAACCAAACATTCCATTCCCGGATTGCCTGCAATAGAAGGACATCCCTGCAAAGGAGGTATCACAAAAAGCAAATGGAAGATATTACCTACAAATATGATGCTTTCATTTCCTACCGCCACTATCCCAAAGACATGAAAATAGCTCAAAAACTGCAAAAAATGTTAGAGGGCGATATCATCCCCGCAAAGTCAGGCATTGAGAAAAGAAGGCTGCGCATATGCCGTGACGAAAATGAATTTTCAGTGGGAAGCAACCTATATGAAGAGATTTATGTGAAATTGAGACAATCAAAATTTTTGATTGTTGTTTGCGGAAGCGAGACGAGAGAGTCCCCCTTTTGTATGGAGGAAATCAGATATTTTAAAAAAATACATCATGGCAGGCTGGACAAGGTGTTGGTTTTATTGATAGAAGGCGATTCTGCCCAGGCACTGCCGGAAGAACTGACTTACGAAACAATAGAAGCGCGTAAGCTGGGTGGAAGCATATGTTTGGAAAAGCATACGGTAAAACCGCTTTACTGCAATATCCGGGCGAAAAGTGAACATGAGAGCATGCAGCTCCTTAAGAACGAATTTTTAAAACTGGCGGCTCCCCTTCTCGGGTGCGATTATGAGGATCTTTTTCAGCGGTACCTGCGGCGCAGGATGAAAAGAAAAATAACAGGAATCACTGTCTGCATAGCGGTGATTTCCATCATATGCGTGTTATCCTATGCTGCATGGATTTCAAGAAAATCACAGGCGCTTGTGTATGAATATACGGCCAAAGACTGTATAGAGGATGGAAAATGGTCCCAGGCGCTTTTATATTATGGAAAAGCCTTGGAACTGGATCCAAGGCGGACGCCTTCACGGATCGGGGCCATGCTTTTGATGCAGCAGCATACATGGCCTTGTCTCGAAACAGAAGAGGAGTTTATGGGGATTTGCGGAACCCACATTCATCCTGTTTTTTATCCGGGGGAGAGCATAGATTCCTTCAAATATAGCTGTGTGTCAATGACGCCTTCCGGTGAATATATGCTTTGGGGAGATTTAAATGACAATTACATCGTTACAGACGGCAAGGGAAACGCCCTTTACGCCCTGGAGGGGAAAGGAAACGCATGGACCGAGGAAGCAGCGTCAGGCTGGCTGTTTTATAATCCTGAGAAACGGCTGTTTACTTTTCACTGGCCAAAAGAGGGAAAAGAGTATGAGTTATACTGGCCGGGAGAACATAACGATTTCCCGGGGCGTTCCTGCGCTTGTATACTGGCCAAAAATCAGGCGGCAGTGAATGATAACCAGAATTTGTATCTATACAAATTGGATTCCCGCGGAAATAAGGAAATAAACTGTATTGCTTTAGATGATATTTTTGGAAAACGGCCTGCAGTCAATAAGGAAGAAGCGTGGAAGCAGGTTGACGCACTGCCCGGTGTGCCTCATCAAAAATTGGCAGTCAATAAGGAAGAAGCATGGGAGCAGGTTGACAGGCAGAACATGCGGGCGTCTTCAGACGGCGAAATTTTGGCAGTCAGCGAAGTTGTGACGCATGGAGAGGGACAGAATGTCTCTGTCTCTTCTAAGACAGCCCTGTTTGATACAAAAGATATGAAACTATTAACCATAATTTCAAATGACAAGTATGCTCTGGAAAAGGTTGTATTCAGTGACCATGGAGAATATATTTCCCTGCTATATAACAACAGCATTAATAGTTTTCTCGCGCCGGGAGGAATGGCCGGCGTCTACACGAAATCAGGAAAAGAACTCATAAAAACGGAGGAGGATCATTTATTTCTTCCAAGAGATGCCGTTTTTTGCGATGATTCATTCCTTGTATGGGATTACAATACCATACATTTTTGGGATATAGACAGCGCAAAAGAATTTGCTGTTCCCATTACAACGCCTGAAGCCGTTCAGGGCGTAACAAAAACGAAAGACAGGCGCTATGCGGTCCAGTGGCTTTTGGGCATACATTATTACAATCTGGTCAGCTTCAGAGATGAGCAGCCCCCTGATTTGCCCTCCAATGAAATGGCAGCGCAGGCAGATATTTCTCTGGATGAACCCAATCTGCTCACGGACAGACTGTATGTTTATCTGCAGGATGACCGCACGGTGGTTTTAAGTGATGAAGATGGAAATCCCTATGATGTGTTTTCTTTTCATGATGAAGATATGCAGACCGTTGTTTCTGTTTTCTACCTTCCATCTGTGGAAACACTATTTGTTATAGATGAGGAGGATAGTTTGTACGGCATTCCCATTCTGACAGATAAGAAGAAATTTATGGACGCAGATGAGACATGCATTGCTTCTTTCGTGGGCAGCGTATGCGGAGCAAAAGATGGGATACTTGTCTGGTGCTATTTGACGAATTTAATCCAATATTATACAAGGGATACTTTTGACCGGTTTCCGCAGTATTTTGGCTGGGAGGCCGGACAAGAAAATGCAGGGATTTTTCTGGGAATGTGCGATAATGATAAGTACGCAGTGTTTGTAGTGCAGGACGAAAAAAATGAAAGGTACATTGCTGAAATAAGGGATATGAAAAACGGGAACTATATCAACGAATTTGCGTTGGATAATGAATTCTCGGTCAGCGCAATGTTTTTTAACGAAGCCGGAGAGCTTTCCTATTCACAGAAAGATGAGTGGACAAACCTCAAAATAGACGCCCCTTTGCCAGACCCAAAGGCTGTCCGGCAGCTCATCAGCCTTTCAGGATGTACACTGGATGAAAATCAGGCTGTCATTTCCAGCGGCGCAATTGTGGATTTGAACAATTTCGGCAATTGGACAGGCATTTTCAGATAAAATTATCCCAAAATCCTGTCCCTTCAAAATCTATGATTTTGGCAATTAGACAGGCATTTTCAGATAAAATTATCCCAAAATATATCCTGCATAGGAAAATGAAACTGACTGATTTATATATTACTCCGGCGGTTAAATATCGACGGAGTAATAAAAACGTATAGGGAGGCATGTGTATGAATCAAAGCGGAAGCGAGCGTCATGATGTATTTCAAAAATGGCTGGAAGATGTGGAAAATGAAAAAACAAGACAATATATCCAGGAACGCGTGATCACTCAAATGGAGTGGTATCGAAAAAAAAGCAGCGCATATAAGGCAAAGTACCAACGTTGGATGACGGCATCCATTATTTTAAGCGGGAGCATTCCCGTTGTGTCCGTTTTCGCCGATGGCGGCATTATTTCGAAAGTTGTGATTGCGGCGTTAGGCGCTGCGGTCACAGGCATTGGCGCATATTTAAGTTTGCATAATTATAAGGAGTTGTGGAACCTTTACCGCGTAAACCGTGAAATGCTTTTGAGTACATTATATTTGTATTTTAATCATGTGGGAGTTTTCAAAAAAGATATGAATCAGGAAGATCGGGACGCAATGCTGATTGATATGTGCGAAAAGAATTTTCAGCAAGACTATGGTAATTGGAAAAGTATGATAGAATAGCCAGTTCCAAGATCACAACAGCCAAA
>JAETQH010000202.1 GCA_021770785.1 Lachnospiraceae bacterium | reverse complement strand
AAATCTGCTCCGTCTGCTGATGAAAAAGCACCGGGTACGTTCTCCCAAATAATGAAAGTTGGATATTTACCATTTGTTGCTAACCTCATTTCCTCTATGATTCTGATTGCTTCCATAAACAGCCCGGAACGGTTGCCCTTTAAACCTTTTCTTTGTCCTGCTATGCTTAAATCTTGGCACGGACTCCCGAAAGTGATTATATCCACGGGTTGTATTTCGTCGCCTTTTAACTCCGTCACGCTCCCAACGTGCATAACCTCCGGGAATCGGTAGCGTGTTATATCAATACAACTCGGCTCTATCTCTGCGGCCCATATCGGCGTTATCCTGCCTGTTAGCTGTGCTGCATAACAGAAACCGCCGATACCGTCAAATAGGCTGCCTAGCGTCAATTCCTGCAATATTACCGCCCCTTTCTTCTATGCCTTGACTTAATAATTTTAATTTTCTGTGGTCTTATTTCCTGTATCCCTTTTATTGGCTTGCCGTCTATGTATACTGCTGCCTGTGCTATCCTTTCAGCGTTCTTTGTCGGCATATTACCGCCCCTTTCTTTTCTTCTTTGCTTTCTGTTTCTCCCTATACTGCCTTAAATATTCTTCCTGCTCCCTGTCCTCTTCCTCTCTGTCTGCTTCCCGCTGCCGGTCCTGCTCGTCATTATCTGCCGTCCTGCTTAATGAGTAGACCCATAGTGCAGATACAGAAACAATAATTATTAGCATAATAACGATTCCTGCTATCACTCCTGCCAATCCTCCAATTTTTTAACCCTCGCCTGCAAGTTTGCTATGGTTGCTTTCATTTCCTCAATCTGATAGGGCAATACGTCCGTATTCTCAAACATATAGAGGACTTCAACCGCCCTATCCGTGCTTACTCCATTTTTCAGCCTTGGTTTTTTGGTCTTGGGGTCAATCTCTGTAAGCCTGCGGTTTTTATATTTCTTTCTGCTCTTCTTTTCCGGTCCAGGCATTGCCTTTTTTATCATTCCATAGCAAGGAATACAACCGCTTAATATTCTGTCGCCTGCTGCCATAAGCTACCTCCTAAGATTCCAATATCTCGCCCATTTGATTTAAGCAGGATTCCGTTTTACCGACTGCTGCCGTCTTGCGAAAATATACCTTTCCCTCTTCCTCCTGTATCTTTTTCCAAAGAATCGGTATCAGAATCTTTGTAGAAAAAATCATGTGTGTTACGGTAGGTGCTTCTACGATACGGTCGCACATTTGTATGTAAATCTCTGCTGCCGTGGCGGTATCGACCCATTCCGGCGTTTCTTTCTTCGCCTGCTCATATATGGGCGTTTTTCTGTACTTCTCCGCCAAGTCCATAATGATTTCCTTTGCACGGTCTGTAAAATCTACCGTTCCGTCCTCTGCTACCTCCGCAATCCCCAACAACTCAATAATCATATCCTTATCGCTCATGCTTACCCCTCCGTAAATATCCCCGTGTCTATGTTCTGTAAGAAATGTACCGCACCGTCAAATCTTACCTTGTATTCCTCTATATCATCTGCTTTCAAATACTGCCGTCCGTACATTTCTTTCATATCACGCCATACATTCCAAGGGATAAAGAAAAAATAATCTTGTATACAGATACATACCCCGCACAACGCCCCTAATCGGTTGTGCTTCTCCAATACGTCCATTTGCGTATCTGTAAGGACATTCCGGGTTATCCTGTCTTTCCCGGTCCTCTTCGCTTCAAACATGATAGAGCGACCGCCGTATAAGGTCCCTTGAAAGTCGGGTTGTGCGTGTGTGCTGAAACGCCCCGTAAATTC
>JAETQH010000201.1 GCA_021770785.1 Lachnospiraceae bacterium | reverse complement strand
AAGGGGCTGTGAAAAAAGTCCCCAAACAGAAAAGAACACTTTCAGGGAAACTCCTGGAAGTGTTCTTTTCTGTTTGGTATAATTTATCTATCATGAATAATAATACCGAAAACTATTATAGTCCAAAACAGGGAAGATTGCCACTGTTTCTTACAGATTTTCTTGATATCTGTGATCCGGTGTTAACATTTGACAAAATCATGGAGGAGATTGGAATAAAAAAGTATCTGAAGCCTGAACCGGCATTTAAACTCGGCAGGCCGGGATATAATCGTGTCAACATGTTAAAGACAGTCTTATTCGGTTTTATGGACACAGAGTATGCATCCCTGAGAGAATTGGAATACCGGTGCAGAACAAATATCCGGTATATGTATCTGATGGATTACGAAATGCCAAGTTACCGTGCTTTCAGTTATTTTATCAATGAAGAGATCAAAGAATCTGTCCAGGATATCTTTAAGGCCATTATGGATTATATTGAACATACAGAGGGAATTGACCTGCAGCATCTGTACATTGACGGCTCAAAATTTGAAGCCAACGCCAATAAATATACCTGGGTATGGAAAAAGGCAACGGAGAAGTCCAGATACCGTCTGTTTGCAAAAATTACGGATCTGCTGACAAACATGAACCAAACACTGGCTTATACGGGACTGAAGATCGAAACCAATACCGAATATACGCCTGACAGCCTGGAAACGATTCTCTCCAGATACATTTTTTTCTGCCATGTGGACGAAAAAGACTTCGTACACGGAAAGGGGCACAGAAAAAGCCGTGAGCAGCGTTATTATGAGAAATTGAACGAATATACGGAAAAGCTGAGGGAGTATGTCGTCAAACTCAGAATATGCGGGCCAGACCGGAACAGCTACTCCAAAACGGATCATGATGCCACGTTCATGAGGATGAAAAAGGACTATATGGGAAATGACCAGCTGCTGCCGGCTTATAACATCCAGATTGGGGTGGCTGATGAATATATCGCGGTAGTGGATGTGATGCAGTACCGTTCGGATATGGACTGCTTTGTGCCATTAATGGAAAAATTTTACGAACTGTACGGCTTTTATCCGAAATATCCGATTGCGGACGCGGGATATGGTTCCTTCAACAATTATCTGTTCTGCCAGAAACACGGGATGGAGAAATACATGAAATTCCCCATGTACAAAAAAGAAACAAAGGATGAAAAATACCACAATGATCCCTTCCGTGCAGTAAACTTTAAGACCAATGAAGAAGGGGCACTGATTTGTCCAAACGGGAAAGCGTTTTATTTTTCTTATAGAAAACCAGTAAAAGGGAACCAGTACGGCCGACAGGAGGAATACTATACGTGCGAAGACTGCAGCGGATGCCCCTATGCCGAGAAATGCAAAAAGACGGATAAGAACAGGACAATCAAGATTAACGAGGAACTAAGCGCCATGCATAAAGAAGTCCTTGATAATCTGGAAAGTATACACGGAGCATTACTTCGGATGAACCGTTCAATCCAGGCAGAAGGGACCTTCGGCATCATGAAATATGACCGGTGGTATAAGAGGACGGTGAGAAAAGGCCTGGAATGTGTCCGTCTGGAGCTATTTTTAGTATCTATAGGGCATAACCTTTATAAATATCATAACAAACAGATGAGGTTCAGGGAAGCGGCATAAAAAAGAGAACGTGCCGATTTGTTGGGGTAAGGGGAAATATGTGCTTTTTCTGCTTTTTCCCTACCGATTTTAAAAATATCAAAGGGAGCTGGAAAAATG
Source organism: Lachnospiraceae bacterium (assembly GCA_021770785.1). Lineage (GTDB taxonomy): Bacteria > Bacillota > Clostridia > Lachnospirales > Lachnospiraceae > Roseburia. Next base: position 32 of record JAETQH010000201.1, on the reverse strand, counting down.
GAGTTTGGTCAACTCCATTTTTTCACAGCCCC
>JAETQH010000200.1 GCA_021770785.1 Lachnospiraceae bacterium | reverse complement strand
AATTATGAGATGACACGGTACAAGATATGCCAGCTTCTGGTAAATTTATATGCGGAGCATAGTTATCTGATGGAGGGTGAATTGTTAAAACCTACGGAGAAGGCATTTTTTAACAGAGTTTCCATTGATATGAATGATGCGGATGCAACACTGGCATTGTATCAGCTATCGAATTATCTTTGCCGCTATTATGGAAAGAAAGTTATTATTCTGTTGGACGAATATGATACTCCCATGCAGGAGGCATATGTGGACGGTTACTGGGAGGAACTGGTGGCATTTACCCGAAGCCTGTTTAATTCCACGTTCAAGACGAATCCGTGGCTGGAACGCGGGATTATGACAGGCATTACAAGAGTTAGTAAAGAGTCTATTTTTTCAGATTTGAATAATCTGAAAGTAGTTACAACTACTTCAAGTGAATATGCGGATGCCTTTGGTTTTACAGAGCAGGAAGTTTTTGCGGCGATGAAGGTGTTTGGGCGAATGGAAAAGGATGGTGTAAAGCGATGGTATGACGGGTTTGTATTTGGGGAATTGAGAGACATTTATAATCCCTGGTCAATCCTAAATTATCTGGACACAGGTGTACTGACTTCTTATTGGGCAAACACCAGCGCCAACAGCCTGGTGGGGAAACTTATCAGAGAAGGAAACCGGGATATTAAAACAACTTTTGAATGTCTGCTGTCCGGTGGAACACTGCGGACGGAGATTGATGAGCAGATTGTATACAACCAGCTGGATATGGATGAAAGCGCAATCTGGAGTTTGATGGTTGCCAGCGGTTATCTGAAAGTGCAGAAGCATGAAATGGGGACAGACGAATACGGGGAATGGCAGGAAAGTTATGAATTGGTACTGACTAATTATGAGGTAAAGATTATGTTTCGACGAATGATAGGCGGCTGGTTTAAAACGGCAGGGGCCAATTATAATGATTTCATCAAAGCCCTGTTGGCAGGGGATAAGAAAGCCATGAATGTCTACATGAACCGTGTGGCCCTCGCCACGTTCAGCTACTTCGATACGGGGAAAAATCCTTCCCGGGCAGAAGAGCCTGAGCGTTTCTACCATGGTTTCGTCTTAGGGCTGATGGTGGAGCTTGCGGATAAATACGTGATACAGTCGAACCGGGAAAGCGGATTTGGCAGGTATGACGTGATGTTAGAGCCGAGACATGCTAAGGACGATGCTATCATTCTGGAATTTAAGGTGCATGACGAAGAGGACGAGGAAACCCTGCGGGATACGGTGCAGGAAGCGTTAAAGCAGATAGAAGAGAGAAATTATGCGGCCGCCCTGGAGGCAAAAGGCGTGTCGTCAGAGAAAATACGGAAATACGGGTTTGCCTTTGAAGGGAAAAAGGTTTTGATTGGGTGAGGAAGGATAGGGAGAGATGACGGCGGAAAAAGTACTGCTGCTTATCGGAAAGGAGTTTGTGCGCAATGGGAAAAAATGTGGCAATCGGAGTACAGGATTTTGAAACACTGATTCAGAATGATTATTTTTATGTGGATAAAACCCACTTCATCAAAGAGTGGTGGGACTGTGGAGACAGCGTGACCCTGATTACCCGCCCGAGGCGTTTTGGAAAAACCCTGACTATGAGTGTGGTGGAACAGTTTTTTTCGGTGAAGTATGCCAGCCGGGGAGATTTGTTTGAGGGGCTTTTCATCTGGCGGGAAGAAAAATACCGGAAGATACAGGGAACTTATCCGGTTATCAGCCTTTCTTTTGCCAATATAAAAGAAAAAAATTATGAGATGACACGGTACAAGATATGCCAGCTTCTGGTAA
>JAETQH010000199.1 GCA_021770785.1 Lachnospiraceae bacterium | reverse complement strand
TGAGAATGTGTATAAACAGGAATTGGATAAAATAGAAAGATTGGCTGGATGAAAAAATGGAATGTTGTAAGAAAAGTTCACTTTTAACTTGTACTTTTTCTTGACATAGTACCAGTAAGAATACGGGTCAAGGTTGCCTTATTCCATTTGTAGCGGTTTTCCTCGTTCAGCGTCTTGCTCTTGCACGTCCCCCGCCCACGTTCTTTCATGTAGAATGTGGGGGTCGGTATTTTCTCATTTTTCAGATATACGGCAATCTGGTTTCGGTTCTTCCCGTCCAGAAACAGGCGGAAAATAAGGCGGACAACTTCGGCGGCTTCCTTGTCAATCAAACAAAAATCTTTGTTGTCGGGGTCTTTGACATATCCGTAGGGGGCTTCGGTTGCGATTGGCTTGCCGCTTGTCCCCTTTGTGCGGATACCCGTTTTTACTTTCTTGCTGATGTCCCTTGCGTACCACTCTGACATGATATTGATGAACGGCGCAAACTCCAACGTGTCGGGTTTTTCGCTGTCTATTCCGTTGTTTACTGCGATAAAGCGCACGTTGTTTCTGCGGAATATCTCCATAGCGTTTCCCACTTGGAGATAGTCGCGCCCCCAGCGGGTCATGTCTTTCATAATGCACACGCCGATTTTGCCGTTTTCCACGTCATCAATCATGCGGGAATAAGCGGAACGGTCAAAAAATCTGCCGCTTTCGTCATCGTCAATGTAGTGCCGGATATTGTTTAATTTTAGCTGTCTGGCATAGCTTTCCAGAAATTTCTTCTGGTTCTGTATGGAGTTGCTTTCGCCGCCGTCCCTGTCCTCGTCCCCCACGGATAAGCGGGAGTAAAGTGCTGTGATTTTGCTGTAATCATTCATGTGCATACCCTCCTGCGTCAATATAGGTGTTGCTTACAGTTAAGATTATGCACCCCACCGGGCGCTGCCGTATTCCGTTCCATGCCGGAACTTTTTGGCGTTCTTGGCTTTGAAATAGACCAAAAGCCTTAAAGCGATGCCACAGCACACTCCGATCAGCAGGTCTGCCAGATAAAAACTTGGCAGTGGATTGGCAAATAAACCTTCCAGTCCCGCCATGACCTCCATCATCTTTGCGGAAGCGTCCTGCCCCGGCGATACCCGCCACAGGCACGCTACTTTGTCGCAGAAATATCCGGCAAGCGCATAGGGCAGGTTCATCAGGACAAGTTTCTTTTTATCTATGTTCCCGGCTTTTGCCTTGAGGCTCTCCGGAATGGATTTTAAGTCTTTGGCTATGCCGTTGATGATATTGCTCATAGGCTCTGCCCCCTGTCCTTGTTTTTCTCCCGGCTCCGTTCCCGGTTCTTATCCTGCGATAATGCGTCCTTGAAATGGTTCAACTTCTCCCGTAAGGAAACCCTGTCTTTCTTTTTCTCATTACCATAAACAAATTCTTTGAATGCCTGTGAGATCACGTCGGCATCCCTGCCCTTGAAAAGCACCACATACTTGGGCGGCCTGGTTGTCTTGTCCTTCTTTATGGCAAAATCAACATTGTACTTTTTTGCCACACGCTCAAAAGACTTGATGTTGCCGTCCGTGACTTCGATAGACGATGCCCCCACGCCCTCGCCAATGAGCTTTTTCACAGAAGTTTTTCCATGCGTTCTCTGCGCTTTCTGCTTATGGTGGTTCAGGTACATCTTCATCGCCGCTTTCAGCACGTTAGCGTCCAGTTTTACGGCCTTAATCACAAGGGCAATCGTTTTTTGTGTTACTTCTTCCTGCATGAAGCACCTCCCTGTTATAATCATGGGAAAATCCATGTACTAAGGCGGAATCCCCCGGCAGATAATGT
>JAETQH010000087.1 GCA_021770785.1 Lachnospiraceae bacterium | reverse complement strand
AACACCTTTTAATACGCCGTTAGAATCTGTAACAATATCTTTTGTGTACTGATACTGGTTTGCCAAATCAGCGTCTGTAATTCCAAGATCAGCTACCGGCATTGTGTAATCGGTATCTACATATTTTAATGCGTAGTCAGCCTCTACTAAGAAAAGGTCTATCTTGTCATCTGCTGCCGCATCTGCCTGTTTTAATAAGGTAGCGTCCAGATTGTTCTGATATGCGCTGTCATCGTTCGGTGTAATGTTCCATTTTACGGTAACGTCACCGACGGTTCCTGTGGTAGCGTCAACCTTGGTATAACCGGGATAGTGGTCTGTGACACGGGATTTGAACTCTTCATTCCAGCAGTAGATATTTAAAACCTTTCCGTCATCTCCTGCGACTGCTGTGGTGTTGCTTCCTGCATCTGCCGTTTCCGTACCTGCTGCATTCGCTGTACCCGCATTGCCTGTACTTGTATTACCTGCTCCCGCGTTATTGCCGCATCCTGCTATCATAGTTGCTGCCATTGCTGCACATAATAATGTGCTGACGATTTTCTTATTCATAGTATCCTCTCCTTTTCTGTTTGTTTCTTACAAGGCTTATTATAGCGGCAGTCCCCCTCTCCTTATATAAAATTGTTTGACAAAATGTCATTTTCATGTTATATCATGGATAACATGAATTTTTTCTTTTCCCCAAGGAGGATTGTATTTATGGATTTATCAAAGGACTGGTACCGAAGTGAATTTATTCAGCATGAACTGTTAGAAGAGCACCGTGTCATCGAAACAGAATTTTCCTTCTATGACGCCATTGCAAACGGCAACCTTGCATATGTAGAAGAGAACTGTAAAAACAATACTTTTACAAATCCTAACGGGATGGGAAAGCTTTCCGAAAATAAACTGCAGAATATCCGCTACCATTTCGTGGTGACCACTGCCATGATTACCCGCTACTGCGTGCACGCCGGAATGGAACAGGAAAAATCCTACAGCCTGAGTGATTTTTATATTTTAAAGATGGATAAATGTCAGACGATTGAAGAAATCTCCCAGCTTCACCATGTGATGTGCCTTGATTTCTGCAAACAGATGAACATTCTGCGAAACAGCCAGATACTTTCCAAGCCGATTGTGCTCTGTATTGATTATATCTACAGTCACATCCACTACCGGATTACCATTGCGGAATTAGCGGAATACTTAAATCTCTCCGAAAGTTATTTATCCAAGCTGTTTCACAAAGAAATGGGACTGCCCTTAAGCCAGTATATCCTGAACCTGAAAATCGAAAAGGCGAAGAATCTCCTACAATTTTCCGACTACAATATTATAGACATTGCCAACTATCTTTCCTTTTCTTCCCAGAGCCATTTCATTCAGGTTTCTCAGAAGAAAACAGGACTGACTCCTCACAAATACCGGACACAGCATTTTCGAAGCAACTGGGAACAGGTCACTCCCTGACGGGAACCAGCTTTATCTGCTCTAAGATAAGCCCGTCCGCACCAAATACCAATTTAAAGTAGTGGACATTCCCCACCACATTTCCCACGGAAAATGACACCTTTCTGGCTTCGCCCTTTGTTCCCTGGAAACTCAGTGTGGTTCGGTAAATATTATCCACATAGAGGGACACCGGTAGCTGGGCTAATGCATCCAGTTTGGAGCTTACCAGAAACTCTATTCTGTATTCTCCTTCCGCTGCAAACCGGATTTCAAATGCCCTGCTGCCGCCGGATTTTTCTGTGACAGCTTCTGTTTCCATCAGAACCTCTCCGTTTTCCTCTGCCACGCATTTTTTTATTTCCGTCAAAAGCTCTTCGGTATCGTTCTCTTCTTCATTTCCCTCTATCTGCAATTCTTCTGCCCTTCCTAATTCCTGTAACATTGCCGGTGAAATCAGGAGAAAACGCAAAATATTCTCTGCATTTCTAAGCAGATCCCCTCTGGTGATGCGTCCCTGTGCAAAGTTTTCCCGCAGATTATCCTTCTCCGCCTCCTCCTGTGCATCGGAACAGCACATATAAATATCATTCTGGGCCAGTACCATGGGAGCACGGTTGGTCTTTTCTGCCGTCTCGCCTTCCCAGTTGGCAGACGCCCACCAGTCCGTCATTACAATACCCTGATACTTCCATTCTTCCCTTAAAATCACCGTACACAAATCATAATTTCCTGCCGCCCAGATACCGTTCACCGGATTATAGGAAGTCATAACAGACCTTGCCTTTCCTTCCTTTACGGCGATTTCAAAACATTTTAAGTAAATTTCCCGCAGCGCCCGCTCAGAAACCACGGCGTCCACTAAGGTTCGATTCTGCTCCTGGTTGTTGCCGCAGAAATGCTTGATGGTTCCGGTAACATCCGATTCCTGCATTCCCTCTAACTCAGCGGCACACAGTTTTCCCGTAAGAAGCGGGTCCTCTGAAAAATATTCGAAATTCCGTCCGTTTAACGGATTTCTGTGTATATTAATTCCCGGTCCTAACAGGGTGTCCACCTTATTTTTCCTCAATTCCAGCCCTACCATACGGAACAGCTCTTTTACCAATTCCGTATCAAAGGTACTTCCGATAGCGGCACCGTTAGGGAGAGAAAATGCCTTTGTACCGCAGTCCATACGGATACCGGAAGGGCCGTCTGCACAGCAGGCAACCGGAATACCGAATTTCCGCAGATTTTCCGTGACACCGCCGAAAGCTCCTGCCGTGCCCGGCGTTACTTTGGGACTGCACATACCCTCGCCCCGGAACATACACATCAGGTCTTCATCCGAAAGCTGTGCCATAAAGTCCTCTAATGCTACTTTCCTATCAAACACATCTCCCAACCGGTAGCCCTTATCTCCTGTATAGGGAATTTCCCTCCGGCAGCGCTCTCCCAGTCTTTTTGTCGGGTCGGTTTGGCGCAGGGGGCTTTCCTCTAACTGAATTTCAGCGGTTCCGTCCTCACTGTCTCTGCGTACAAAACGCTTAAAGCCCCTGGTGGGAGCAGCCGCTTCCTCTAACACTTCAATGATTTGCAGCTTCTGTGTCCAGCTTCCGCTGTATTTTGCCGTTCTCACATCACTGCCTGTAAAAATCTCGTAAGTACCCTCCTCTAACAAAAATGCCGATTTCATTCCCGTACAGCCGCTGTCATCATAGGCTGCAAAGTACCATTTCGGACACCGGACGGAAAGCTGCACGCTCTCCCCCGGCGCCAGCTCCTTTGTCTTTTTAAAGCCTACCAGCACACGCTCCGGCTTTCCCAATTTTCCCTGAGGCTGGCGGACATAAACTTGTACCACCTCTTTTCCGGCACAGTTCCCTGTATTTTTGACCCTGACCTCTACGAAAACTTCTTCTTCCCCGATTTCTCCCAGATTTCCCTTAATTTCAAACTGTGTATAGGACAAACCGTACCCAAAAGGATACTGGACCTTGTCCTTTGCCGCGGTCTCAAAATACCGGTAGCCCACATAGATATCTTCCTGATAAAAGTTTTTCTCTGTTCCGCCGAAATTCTTCGTGCTGGGATAATCTGCAACGTCATAGGCAATGGTGTCTGCCAGCTTTCCGCAGGGATTGACTGCTCCCGTCAGCACATCCAACACTCCGTTTCCGCCTTCCTGTCCTCCCTGCCAGACATACAGTACCGCTGCAGGCCGGTATTCCTCCACCCACTTCATATCAATGATATTTCCCACATTTAACAGTACCACGGTTCTCTCACATGCCCTGCTTACCTTTGCAATCATGTCCTTTTCGGTCTCTGTCAAAAAATAGCTTCCCGCCTCGTTTTTATTGTCCTGATCCTCCCCCGCTGTTCTGCCGATGATTACAACTGCCACATCTGACTTTGCAGCAATCTCTGTCATTTCTTCCGTCAAAGGCATTTCCTTCTGCGACCAGGGAACCGTTCCCCAGCCATTTCCTTCGTCTGCCGGATTCTCTTTCAGCCATTCCTCATAAATCTGAAGAAGTCTTTCGTTAAGGGTAATCCTTCCGCACTTCCGCAGGGCATCTAAAATACTGACTACATAGCTTGTATTCACCAGTCCTCCGGACCCCAGCCCGCTTTTATAATAATGAAAAGCACATCTGCCGAATACCGCCACCTTATCCTTTTCCCTAAAAGGCAGCGCTTTCTTCTCATTTCTGAGAAGTACACAGCCCTCCGCCGCCACCTGCCTCGCAATCTCTGCATATTTTTTTCTGTCAAACACCTGTAAACCCATTCGTCTACACTCCTTTCGTCCTTCTTATCCAAGCTCCACGGTAATCACTGCCATATCGCCCTTTAACTTTTCTATCACTTCCCGTTTTATCAGCGCTCTTGTTTTACTCCAGGATACTTCTGCCTCCTGCTCACAACTCACATGTGATACTTCATAGCCGCCATAGGATTTTCTGCCCGGATTATGATATTTGATAACAAAGGTTTTTCCCGCAAAATTTACCTGAAGCTCCGCCAGACCGTTTTTGTCAAACTGTTCTCCCTGCAATTTCGGCTCTATCACCAAGTCTCCCGCTTCTCCGCGGACACCAAAGACTTCCGTAATCATGGTAAGCATATACCAGCTTGCCGCTCCGGTGAGATAATGGTACATTCCTCTTCCCTCAGCATTAAAATATTCCGGAATTCCCGGGTAAATTCTGCTGACCTCAAAATTCAGCGCCGTGTCTGCTAAAGTCTGCAGCGCCCGGTGACCATCCTCCACGAAACCGTTCTGATAAAGCGCATTGGCAAACATAACCGTCATATGGGAAAATACAGCTCCGTTTTCCTTCTCACCATAGGCAAAGCCGAACATTCTTCCCAAATCGTATTTTTCTTCCCGAAAATTCGTATTGAGACGGTAGCCTCCGGTTTCTCTGTTGTACAAATGGCGATAGGCACTGTCACAGATCGCTTTCATCTGATTCTTTTCTGCTGTTCTGCTCATAATGGCAAATACCTGCCCTGTCAGCATCATGCGGACGCCGTCCTCATAGATTCCCTCCACGGCATTTCCATGGTTATCATAATAACTGTTAAACCATCCGCCACCATTTTCTTCTGAAATCCACTCCGTTTTTCGAATATGCTCCATCATCCAGTTTGCTTTTTCTTCCAGATTTTTTGCAGCGTACTCAATATCCATCTGTATTTTTGCCCCGCTGACCCGGTGCCTGCACTGTAAGAGATATTTCTTTAAGATGGAATGCTTTTTATCAATACTTTTGTTGCTATAGCTGTCATCACAAAACAGCATTGCCATCTCTTCCATCAGCTCTATTTTCTGCTGTCTGTACCGCCTTTTTAAAATGCGCATATACCGGGCAATCTGTTTCAGATTTCCTGCATAAGCACAGGTAAAGGCCACACTCTCCCCCCGCTGCTCTGCCATATCCAGGGCATCGTTCCAGTCTGCTCCCCGCAGACGGATATGTCCATGCTCTCCCACATCATAAAAGGCACACAAATTCTGTAACAGGATATGTTCAAGGACCGTTCCCATATAAACCTCATCGGCCGCATTTTTCTGCATTTTTCCATAGCCGTCATCCCAGTCCTTATCCACTGCCGTCCCTCTCTCCACCTGCCTGTCTTTAAAATAAGGCACCTGCTGATTCAGCAGCTCCAAGTCTCCGGTCTGATCCATATAAAGCTTCGTGGTGATAAACGGCCAGACACCGTGGTCCATCCAGACTCTTGTGATATTGTTCCGGTCCGCAATAAATTCTCCCGGTTTCTCCCCGATAATCGTGGCGTTTGTTCCGTCCACCCGGACACCGCCGTAATTATCCAAAATCATCTGACGAACCTCCGACGGATTCATAATTAACAGCGCCAGACAATCCTGCCACAAATCTCTCCATCCTCTTCCGCCCTTCCCGTAATCGTGATGGGGCAGAAAAGAGCAGCCGTAAATTCTTCGTAGCATAGGCTGGAAGCTTACCCACTGCATAAAATTATCAAAATCCTTATTTCCGGTATAATAGCCGACATTCACCTGATCTTTCCAATAATTTTCTGTCTGTTTAAATGCCCTCTCTACTTTTTCTTCCGAATCAAATGCCCGAAGGATGTCCGGTATCTCCTGTTCCTGCTCCGTTGCTCCTAACAATATGGTATAAGAAACACTTTCTCCCGGTTTTAAGACTGTCTCCTGAAAGCAGATGCCTCCCATTGCCTCTTTTCCCTCTGCATTTGCGCCGGATTTTCCCCCTTCCTCTTCTTCATATAAAGCTCTTGGCTTTGTGTAACTTCCGCCTTCTCCGATAAAGCTTTCCACGGTGGGATAAAAGCGTTCCGGCTTCTCTCCCTTTCCGCTGACACCGCAGACAAAATAGGTCAAATGATTGATCTGGTGTCCCCGCTCATCAAAAGAAAGCGTAGGCTTTACCTGCACTCCGCAATCTGTGGTCCTTATCCTGTGCAGCAAAGAAGACACATTCCTGTGATCCCTGATATTATCCGCACTCCGTCCATAAATGGGAATTGCCGCCACCGGAGTAATTTTCTGTTCCTCCTCTCCGGTATTACTGATTTGAACCTGCATAATTTCCACATTATAATCTAACGGAACAAAAGACAGTACTTTTGCACCCAGCTGATAGTTTTCTGTCTTTCTTTCTATTTTCTGCCACATAAACCCCGCTGTCAATTCACTTTTTTCCTGCTCAGGTGTGAATTTTTTAGTTTCTGCTTCTGCGGACTGTCCCACTGCCGACCAACAGCCCTTTCCTTTTACCCGGCACCAGAAATTTCTTCCGCTGCGGTTGTTATGTAAATTTTCCGAGCTTACGGGTTCCATCAGAAACGCATTCTGATTCAGCTTGCTGTCACCTCCCAGATTAGGGGTCAGGGAGCTTTTGATACCCCTTTCTCCTGCCACGGGGAAATAGAGGTAACTATAATTTTCCGGCTGCTTGAGAGAAAAAGTTCCTTTGTTATCTAAAAATTGTATTTCCTTCATGATTTTTACGATTCCTTTCGCTTAAGATACAGATATCTTATCTTAATCTATTTTTCGTAAAAATCAGATTGATGTTAAAAATGTCAAATTCACGAACAACAAAACAGAGGCTGCCTTTTTGCAGTTACTGTCCAGATAAATTCATCTATCTGTTTTTCCCATCTTTATCAAAATTTTTTCTCAATGCATGTTCCACCGGAAGAATAGAGAGTATCAATATGACGCACTGCACAGAGGCGATGATACCGCCTGCCACTCCTACCATGTCTTCCTCTTTTCCCAGAACAAGCAGCATCGCTGCCGCTGACACCGGGAGCATGATTCGTCCGGTTTTCCACCATAGTTTTCCGAAATAATTGTGGGCGAATTTCCAGGTGTCCATATTTTTCATAGACATGGCAGTCCTATAGCCGTAGATTGTATTTATCGTCTTCGGTGCGTGGTCTTTAAACCACCAGCCAAATCCCAGCATGAGAAGCGGTATCAGTAAATTACAGATAAGCATAAAAATCCAGAAACCCATATTGCTATTTCCTCCTTTGCAACTAGCTTTGTAATCTAAAATATTCGTTTGTATCTTATCTAATGGCAGTTCCAATGTGTTTCTCCTGTCTCCACTCCGGCGCCTCCCCATCATCTCCCCAGTATTCATCCACTGACAAGATTTTGTCCTCTTTGATTTTAAAAAAGGAAGTTACATGAAATGACAGGGTTTTGTCTTTTGTGTACACATGCGTCACTGTGATTAGCAAATCTCCCATACAATGTTTTCGTTCCATTTCACCATCCCATTCTCCCGGATACTCACAATTAGCTCTTATAAATTCTTCTACGTTAAAATGTTCATTTGTACAATGCCAGTTCACATAGGCATTTTCATGAAAATACATCTTCATAGCCTCTGCATCCTGCGCTAAAACATCCTGCCAAAATTTTTCTATATTCATACAATATCTATCCCTTTCTACATACCAATGCACATTTCTACTATTTCATGCAATACATTTATTTCCATCAAAAAAACTATAGTTCTTAGTAACAAAATAAGGCTATAGAACGCTACTGGTTTGTCTGAATTTGCAAATTGCAAAAAATGCAAATTACTTTCTTTATCTAATCCATTTTCCTTAAATACATTATTGACATGTCTTGAAATAACGGACACATCTCTCTGAAACAAATTTGCCATGCGCACATCTAAAATTTTACTTTCCCACATACTTCTTATCCAGATAATTGTGATACAAAATCATCAGAATAAGTCCGCCAACTACCTCTGCGGACATAACAACCGCTGAACCAAGTCCTTCTCCAAAGAGCGCTCCCACAAAAAAGGATACAAGTTCACCTATTCCATAAAGTATCCACATGATACCATGCTTTTTATTGTAAGCAGGCACATCCGTGACCTGCTCCTTTGCTGGAGGTTCTTTTCCTGACCAGAATCCTACGGGATTTTTACTTTTTATCTGTGCAATCCCAATCATAATCATGGGCAGTGCACAGATGATTAAAATCACCAGACAGATAATATTTTCTGCGTCCATTTTTAGTTTCTCCTCGCTTTTTCATGTATTTGTTTCCTGTTAATTATGGATAAAATCCTTAACATAGTTTCTTTATCTCATATAAATTCCTGCTAATTTCATATCCTCATCGAAAGTAATCCGGAAGGTGATACTTGCATTTGCATAGGTCACTGTCACCTCTCCCACCACAGAATGTTTTCCCATCTGTGATATTTCTGCCATATAGATTGTTCCAAAGGATTTACACTCGCCCCAGTCTGCTGCTGTCTGCTTCTTCGCCGTTTCCATCGTTTCTGCTGTCAGATAAGGTTTCAATTCTTCTATGGCATTTTCCTGTAGTGCTTCATAATCTTTTTCATTCAGTTTCTGCACAACTGCCTTTATCTGCTCTTCCACAACAGTCTGCTCGAATCTACCGCTCTCCCCAATTTCTGCACCTTTGGGAAGGAACCAGTATCCTGCTGCAATTACTATAATCAATACTCCCGCAACAACCGCAATAATTTTCATGGATTTGCTTTTAGCGTATTTTTTATGTTCTTCCCCGGAAAGATTCTCATTAAATTCCGCAGCCATTTCCTGTACGGAACCCATACGATTTATCATTTCCTCTAATGTGTCTCCCTGCTCTAACGCTATGGAAATATCCGATAACAACTGCGCTTTGATTTCCTGACGTTTTTCCTTTCCGCATTTTACCTTTTTTATGATTGCATTTACATATTTTTCTGCTGTCATATCGCTATCCCCTTCCTTTTTTACACAGCGCCTTTCACCTGCATTCCCAGCATATCTAATTGTTTACATCATTCATAATCTGAAGGACACCCCCACATATCTGTTCCCAGATAGTCTTAATTTTTTCCAGTGCTGTCTTTCCCTGTTCTGTGATGACGTAATATTTTCTCGCCACCTGCTTTCCCTCCGGCTCGCTCCATTTGCTTTCTACAAAACCTTCGTCCTCTAACCGATACAAAATAGGATATAAAGTCCCTTCCTTCAACACAAAAGTCCCGCTGCTCTTTTCTTTCATTTCCAAAATCAACTGATAACCATATTTGGGCTCTTTCCTCAATAATTTTAATACCAGCATATCCAACACGCCCTTCTTCATCTGGCGCTCATATTTATCATTCATGCTTTTCCTCTTTCATCAATATACTTAGTATTGCTAAATATATTATAATATCAATATATAATTCTTGTCAATTTCATAATTACTGTTTCTAATTCTGTTCTCCGGACCATCCACCTCTTCAATAGTTTTCAACTCTCCCGTCCATACCGCACTTCTTCATACATCCGGTGCATTTCCTTTCCCTCTTTACTCTCCGCCACCTCTGCCAACGTCTCTATCTCGTAAGGAGTCTCATATGCTCCCGGTTTCCCCTTCCGGTGCTTTCGGATAAAACGGCGGTACTGGTATCTCACCTGTTCCCTCCGCGAACGAAAATGCGGCTCTCTCTTCTTTTTTATCAGCCGCTCTGCTTTTTCCTCATTCTCCCTCAGTTCCTCCACAATATCTCCATTTTCCTCATAATTCTCCCGGAACTGCTTAAAAATCATACGGATTGTCTGCAAAACAGCCACCAGAAAGCCCAGCAAAATAATTCCCGCTAAGATACGGAAAATCATCTCCACCCAATAAGGCAGCGGTTCTGCTTCCCTGGCTTGCTCCTGAAGCATTTCCATCATGTCTTCCCCTCCTCCGGTCTGTACCGTTTCCTCCGGCACAAACTGTTCTACACCTATTTCCGATAAAATTTCCAAGTCCCGTAAATCCGTATACTGCCTGTATTTTCCGGTAAATACTGCTCCTAGCACAAACAGCGCAATGACTGCCAACGCCGCTAAAAGCATTCCTCCACCGATTCCATAAATCCGCTTTGACGGAAGATTACAGACCCGTTTATGCAACGCTAAATATTCCTCCGTGCGCTCCACATAAGAATAAACCACCACCAGAAACAGATACAGTACCGCACTTCCCAACGCCTGATTGCAGAGAGCCGGATTTGAAAAAACAATCCCCACCAGATAGGACACTGCAAAAAGAGCCAGTACTCCATACCGGGGCTTTTCAAACACTCCCTCCCGGGGTTTCCATTCCGGGTTGTAGGTATCGCCCCCTCTGGCATCTTTATCTGCGCTGACTCTCTCCAAAAAATTCTCCAATATTACCCAGAAAATTTCTGCTGCCAGAAACAACACATACCCCCACATCAGCTTTCCCAGCACCGCTTTGCCGCTCCAAACTGCCAGTTCCAGGGTTACCGCTGCTGACACCACACTCTCCAAAAGATATAAAAACAAGCTTTTGCATTTTTTTATCGTAATTCCGGTAAACAGCATCGGAATTGCCACAAGCAGACCCAAAAGATATAGCATTGTTCCGTTATAATCTTCCGAATCGACTGCCATGGCATAAATCGTAGGAATAATGATTGCCAGCAGCAATATGGTATGTATATATTTTGCCCCTATTTTTACCCCTTTTCTCATACCCCAGCCACCTTTCTCACCAGAATTTGCAAACGGTTTCCCGACATCAACTGCTGCAAATCCTGGCAAATACCTGACGGTCTCACCTCCTGCCTCCTCGAAGCATTTCCACCGTCTCTTCCCGCAATCTCCGTTGCCGTCACAGGCACCACCCAGATTCCTTCCCGTTCTTTTCCAATAAATTCTGCGATTGCCCTGCCTGCCCCGTTCGTATTTCTGGAAATAAACACGGGCATGGTATCTTCCTGCATTTCAGCTAAAATATCGGAAAAAGGAACGACCTTATCCTTTGCGTCCAGCTCGGCTAACATACGTTCAATAGAAGTCAGCTGTCCCCTGCCTCCTGCCGGGGAAATCCAGAATTTCTCCCCCTCTGCGTTCAGCCCAATTCCCACTTCCATTCCCTTTCCTATCAGCTTCTGCGCTAAAGTTGCCGCCACGGAAATACCCTCTTCTATCAGATTTTCATGCTTGATAATTCCCTCATCCGCCACATTCAGATAAATCATAACCCGTTCCGTCAAGGTAGAATCAAAGGTATTCACCATCAGTTCCCCTGATTTCGCACTGGCTTTCCAGTTAATAGTTTTCATGGGGTCTGTGATGGTATACTCTCTAATTCCCCGAAATGCAAAGGGGTCTTCATATAGCCTTCTCCCACACTGTCTTGCCCCCAGCATTTTTTCACAGCTAAGCACCAGCCCTGAAACATCCGTCCGCCTCGCATACACATAAAGGGCCTTTTCTTCCGGCTGTTCCATCGTATAGAGCCATGTATGAAACAAAGAATAGGTGGTAAAATCTACTTTTTCTATCTGATAATATCCCCTCTTTTTGCATTCCACCGGAAGTTTTCTGATAATACGCTGATTTCCCAGTAGGGAAAACACGTCCCGTTTATACGTAAAATCACTGACTGCGGTATTTTCCAAATCCAAAAACTGAATCTCTTTTCGTATCTGAAACGCAGCTTCCAGAATCGGCACCGGCAGCCTTTTCGCATTTTCTATTTTTTCTGTGATAAACGTCTGCTCCCCCGCATATAAAAAATCCTGTCCAAAGGAAAGCTCCACCCTAATGCCATCTCTCCAATGCCTCCGGTAATAAAACGTCCACCCCAGAAAAACTACCAGAAGCCCCGCTAAAAATACACTAATCATGGTCTCTCCCAGTTCTCGGTGGGCACCGGAATGCTTTGCAGTAACCGCTCTACCGTCTGTACTTTTTCCTGCTCATTGCCGTATTCCGTCAATAAACGGTGCGCCAACACAGAAACCGCCACTTCCTTTATATCCTCCGGCACTGCAAAATCTCGTCCCTGCACCATGGCATACCCCTGGGCTGCCCGCAACAATGCAAGTGTTCCCCTGGGACTGACTCCCGCTGCCACTTTCCCCGCATTTCCCCGTGTCGCCTGCACCAGGTTTACGATATAATCCCGCAAATCCTCATGGACGTACACTTCCCTGCACTTTTTCTGCAATTCCGCAATCTCTTCTAACCTACAGACTGCTTCTAACTTCTGCAACGGTTCTGCATGAATATAACGGTCTAACATCGCCCTTTCCTCTTCCGCCGTCATGTTTCCCATGGTAATTTTCATTAAAAAGCGGTCCATCTGGGCCTCCGGCAAAGGAAAACAGCCCAAAGTTTCCACCGGATTTTGGGTAGCAATTACAAAAAACGGATTTCCCAGCCTACTGGTAATTCCATCCACCGTCACCTGTCCTTCCGCCATACATTCCAGCAAGCTGGACTGGGTTCTGGGTGTGGCACGGTTAATTTCGTCCGCCAGCAAAAGATTGGTGAACACCGGGCCTTCTTTAAATTCAAATTTCCCTTTTTCCTGATTAAAAAAAGACAATCCTGTCACATCGCTGGGTAATAAATCCGGTGTAAACTGCACTCTGGAAAACTGCAAATCCATGGACTTCGCCAACGCCCTTGCCAACACCGTCTTTCCGGTGCCCGGCACGTCCTCTAATAGTATGTGCCCGCCTGCTGCAAGTGCCGCTAACAGCAGCTCAGTCACATGCTCTTTTCCTATCATCACCTTAGAAACATTTTCTTTTATCCGAAAAAGTAAATCCTCCATCTGCAATTTCCCCCTAAATCGGTATATTTCTATTTCACTAATTCCATTTCAACGCAGTTCCATACTTCACCCATGCAATGATAGCTCTCTACATTCTCCAATTTAACAATTTTAAAACCACAGGATTTATAGCACTCTATTGCAGCGGAATTATTTTCAAAAACTCCTAAGGATATTTTATTCACCTTGATGAAGTCAAACGCATATTGAACCGCTAAAGAAATCATTTCTTTTCCATAGCCTTGTCCACGTTTTTCGTCATCCACAATGACAAATCCCAGTCGAATTTCATTCAGATTTTCCATGGCTTTCGCCTTCGCTATAGCAATTTTTCCTTCAAATTCACTTGCATTCGTTCCAAACAAATCACTTATCTGTGTATTTAGTTCACTAAAAATTCCTGTCCCTAATGCCACTTCTGCACTTATGATATCTTTATAATCAACGATATCGAACTTTTCAAAATTATATCCGGTGGTAATTTTAAATTCCTGCTTTCTTATATGATACTCCCTATTTTCTGCCTCTTTTCGGATAGATTCTTCTAGCATACTCTTTAGTTTCTCTACAGCCCCTTCCTGTACAGTACCTAATTGTAAGCATTCTTGAAAATACTTCCTACTCTCCAGTATTCCGCTGAGGTCATCTATATCAAGAGTCACCTCTAAATTATTTTTATGAGTATTGCATTTCTCACATATTCCTAAATTACTACACCCATACGATAATATAAAACCTTCCTTTAAAAACCCCAGCTTGCTTCCGCAAATACAGCAATTCCCCATACCAAAATCTCCTTCCGCTCATATTTTTTCTGTTGTTATATGAAGCACAAAATTGATTATTTATTAATATTATAAACAATCAGTTTTAAAAAACAATCTCCTTCACGCTATTTTTACATATATGTAAAAATAGCAGTCTCCTTTGTTTCCCTGGGTTTAGCGCATCTTATGGTAGGTTCAATAATTTTGAAATATAAAAACTGCCCCATCAAAGCCGAATACACGTAAAAACAGCGGCAACCCTTGATTTTCCTAGGCTTACCGCTGTTTTTTATTAATGAGACATCGGGGATTCTGAACCCACGGGCTTCGAATCCCTCGCTGCTCCTAAATGTGAAAAGAGCCGTCTCCATTAGAACACGACTCTTTTCACATTAATGAGACATCGGGGATTCGAACCCCGGACAACTTGAT
>JAETQH010000198.1 GCA_021770785.1 Lachnospiraceae bacterium | reverse complement strand
GTTTCTACTTTTTCACGAAGCCGCCGGATATAAACCGATAAAGTATTGTCATCAACAAAATTTCCTGTTCCATCCCATAAATCATTTAGAATAATATCCCTTGAAACAATACGGTTCGCATTTCGCACTAACAGACAAAGCAAACGATATTCCACATTTGTCAATTCTAATAATATTCCATTCAATAATACACGGCTTCCTAACAGGTCAACAGAAATATCTCCACATTTCAAAGTATTCGTGTTATCTTGTGCAGATACCCCCGCACGGCGCAATAAAGCACGAATACGGGAGCATAGTTCTCCCAATTTAAAGGGTTTTGTAACATAATCGTCTCCACCACAGTCTAAGCCCCGTATTACATTGACTTCTTCATCAGACGCAGTAAGGAAGATAATCGGAATTTGCACATTTTGCTTTCTAACTTTTTCGCAAACCTCAAATCCTGTTCCGTCTGGTAGAGTAACGTCAAGAATTAGCAAATCGTACCTGCCTATTTCTTTTAAACATATCATTGCTTCTTCGACTGTACGGGTAATATCAACATGAAATCCATTTTTATTTAGTGAGTATTGCAGCCCGTCTATCAAGCCAATATCATCTTCCAGAAGTAATAAATTATTCATTCCGAAACTCCTTTCTCCTTGCATCTGCTGGCTTTTCAGCATCCTTTGGTATCATCCAAACCCTGCTAAACCTAATTGCTCCGGCTACCCTTTCCTCTAAACATAAGCGTTGTATTCTTCGTTCCGAAATTCCCCATTTTGAAGATGCTTCTTTTACCGATATATATTCCATTTCTATCCCTCCATCTTTTATCCAATACTAGACGTTTAAACGTCTAATATCAAGTAGAAACTCATTTTTTCTAAAAATTTAATAATTTGCGACACACCCTCCGGGAGTGCCGTGGGTAGAGTAGCAAGCACTGCCCATGTCCGGACACATGGGCGAAATTCATCATTCCGTCCTGCCGTCCGTTTGATGAAATTTCCATAGGGAAGTATCCCTAACCCTCTTTGGTTTTCTTTCCGTTTTTTCTCTGCCAGTCCTTGACCTTTATCCGCAGATTTGCTACAATAACACATGGATAATTCTATCCAAAACAACTGAACAGATACGAAACCAGACTGTTGTAAACCGGACAATTTACAGCAGTTTTTTTATGCCCAAAAACAGAAAAGGAGTGTTAAAAATGGCAAACAGAATCCGCACCAACCGGAACGAATTTCACTTAGATGATAAGGAGCAGTATATCCTTGATGAAAAGTTCAAACTGTCCGGCATGAAAAGCAAGTCGGCTTTCCTCCGGAAGCTCATTCTTTACGGATATGTCTATGACGTGGATTACAGTTTTTTACGGGAATACAATACGGAGCTTGGACGCATCAGCTCCAGCTTAAACCAGATTGCAAAAAGGATTAACAGCACAAACCACGTCTATCAGGAAGATATGGACGAAGTAAAGGAGTTGATGAAACAGGTATGGCATACACAAAAATCCATGCTATCACAGCAACCATTGATAAAGCGGTAGCCTACATATGCAACCCTGAAAAAACGGACGAAAGCATCTACATTTCTTCCTACGCCTGTGCGCCGGAAACCGCAGCGATTGACTTCAAATATACCTTAGACCACTGCCGGGAAAACAGCCCTAACAAAGCCTACCATCTGATACAGGCTTTTGCTCCCGGTGAGGTCAGTTTTGACGAAGCGCACCAGATAGGGAAAGAACTTGCCGACAAAGTTTTAGAGGGAAAATATTCTTATGTTGTCACTACCCATATTGATAAAGGTCACGTCCACAACCACATTATTTTCTGCGCTGCCGACAACATGGAACACAACAAATACCA
>JAETQH010000086.1 GCA_021770785.1 Lachnospiraceae bacterium | reverse complement strand
AGATACCATCGTTGTCAAGTCGGCGTTTGCTTCGTTTGTATACTCATTGCGAGTAATGATTCCGTCTGACTTGTAACCGATATTCAGAACGATCTCGTCAGGTTTCACATCGATAACGGTACCTTCAACTACCTCTCCATTTCTTATTGTTTTAAATGATTCTTCTAGCATTTGTTCAAAGCTCATTTCTGACATTCTTTTGAACCTCCTCAATAATTTTGTTTGGGGTAGAAGCCCCTGCGGTAATACCTACGTTATCGACGGACCTAAAACTTGTTAAATCCAAATCCTTTACAGTTTGTATATAGTAAGTATTCTTGCATTCTTTTTTACATATTTCAAATAACTTCTGCGTATTGGAACTGTTCCTGCCGCCGATGACAATCATGGCATCCACCTGCGCCGCAATCCCGGCCGCTTCGTTCTGCCGTTCCTCGGTGGCATTGCAGATTGTATTTAAAACAATTATATCATAACCTTTTTTCCTTATAATTTCAACTAATTCTTGAAATTTATTGTAATTAAATGTCGTTTGTGATACAATACATACCTTTCTTTCTTTGTCTGCCGTATAATTTTCGGCGTCTTCCTTACCGGAAATCACCTGAGTATTCTCTGCGGAGGACCAGCTTTTTATGCCTTTTACCTCGGGATGATCCTCATTTCCGATAATCACAATCTGGCAGCCCTCCCCGCTGTGCTGTTCCACCAGACGGTGGATTTTTAGCACGAAGGGACAGGTGGCATCGATGATTTCAAATCCCATGGACCTGATTTCCTCACAAATACCCTTTTCCACTCCATGGGCGCGGATAATCACCGTTCCTTCTCCCTTAGGCTGCTGCCTCAGTTCTTCGATACTATTTATAACCGTAACGCCCTTTTCCTCTAAATCCCGCACTACCTCCTCATTGTGGATAATGGGGCCGAAGGTGTAAATCGGAAGTTTAGAGCATTCTTTTTCTCTTTTTTCTAACTGCCGGTATACCGTATCCACTGCCCGTTTCACTCCGAAGCAGAATCCGGCGCTTTTTGCCAATGTCACTTTCATTGCTTTTGTTCCTTTTCCGCTTTTTCGTAAATGGCGTAAATTGCCTCCACCACTTCCTCAATATTCAGCTCAGAGCTGTCCACTAACACCGCATCCTCTGCCTGCTTTAAGGGAGAAGTTTCCCGATGCATATCCCGGTAATCCCTGTCTATGATATCCTTCTCGATTTCCTCTAAATCGCAAACTATGCCCTTTGCCGTAAGCTCGTCGTATCTTCTCTTTGCCCTTGTGGCAGAGCTTGCCGTCAGATAAATTTTCACCTGGGCACCCGGCAGTACGCAGGTACCGATGTCACGGCCGTCCATAATCACATCGGTTTTCGCCGCAAGCTGCTGCTGCAATTCCACTAATTTAGTGCGCACCACCGGATACACGCTGGTAGCTGACGCCATATTTCCCACTTCCTCGGTGCGGATAACGCCGTTGACATTCTCTCCGTTTAAAATCACCTGCTGTTCCCCGCCCTCATAGGCAATGGTAACCTCCACCCTTGGACACGCCTCTGCTATGGTTTTTTCGTCCTCTGCCGCAATGCCGTGCTGCAAAAAATAATATGCCATGGCACGGTACATTGCCCCGGTGTCCACATAGACAAATCCCAGTTTTTTCGCCAGTTTTTTGGCGATGGTACTTTTTCCGGCTCCTGCCGGTCCGTCAATCGCAATATTGATACTCATTTTATTATTTTCCCTTTCCCGTTAAAAAATTCTTTTGTCCCGCGGAATTTCCCGCCAGATACCCGGTGGACCATGCAATCTGTAAATTATAGCCCCCTGTCATAGCATCTAAATCCAGCACTTCCCCGCAGAAATACAAGTTTTCCACCAGCTTTGATTCCATGGTGGAAGGATTGACTTCCTTCACCTTCACGCCGCCCTTTGTGATAATCGCCTCGTTGAAATCCCGCAGGCCGTTTAAGGTCATGGGAAAGGCTTTGATTAATTTCACAAAGGAAATCCGCTCTTCCCGGGTAATCTCGTTGACCTTTTTCTCCGGCTCAATACCGCTTAATTCAAGCATTACCGGAACCATCTTCGCCGGAAACAGCCCGCCGATGGAATTTTTAAACTGCTTGTTTTTTGCCTCCTCGAATTCCCGCAAAAGCCGCTTGTCTAACTGCTCTTCCGACAGGGCAGGCTTTAAATCCACGGTCATGGAGAGCTTTTTCTCCGTAAATTTGGGCTTCAATGCCGCACTGGCACAAAGCAGCAACGGCCCGCTGACCCCGAAATGGGTAAAGAGCATCTCACCAAACTCTTCATAAAGCAGTTTTTTGCCGTCGTAAATGCGCACCTCTACGTTTTTCAAGGAAAGCCCCTGTAGCTGTGTCACATAAGGCTCTGCCGTGTAAAACGGCACCAGGGAGGGACGGATATCTGTTACCGTGTGTCCCGCTTCTCTTGCAAAACGGTAGCCGTCCCCGGTGGAGCCTGTGGTCTGGTAGGAAAATCCCCCGGTTGCCACAATTACTTTATCTGCCGGAAGCTTTGTACCGTCCGTCAGTTTTACGCCTGTAATATGCGTCACTGTCTTGCCCGGCACAGACAGTTCCCCGCACAGCAGACTCTCCACCTCTGTTTGAAGCATAATTTTTACTTTTTTCTCCTTCAGCACCCTCTGTAACGTAGCAATTACGTCCGAGGAATGGTCCGACACCGGAAAAACCCGGTTTCCTCTCTCCACCTTCGTATTTAACCCGTTTTTTTCAAAAAAGTCAATCACTCTTTGATTGTCATAGGCATAAAAGGCGCTGTATAAAAACTTTGCATTGGTGACTACATTGGAAAACAGCACCTCCATATCGCCGGCATTGGTGATGTTGCAGCGTCCCTTTCCGGTGATGTAAAGCTTCTTCCCCAGCTTCTCGTTTTTTTCTAACAGAAGCACTTCGTTTTCCCCTGCGCCGGCCTTTGCCTCCGCCGCTGCAATGGCGGCAAACATGCCTGCCGGGCCTCCCCCGATAATGATTATTTTACTCATCGAAATCCGTATCTCCTATCTTTGCGTACCGCATTTTAATCGAATCATCAATCACGTTAATCTCGTCATTTTCATAGACCTGATACTCGTCCCAGATTTCCTCCAACCTCTCTAAGGTGGTTGCCACCTCCCCCTGCTTTTTCATGCAGAGTGCCACAATCAGGGCGTTGATGACGCTTAGGGGTGCCACAAGGGAATCCACGATGGACGCCATATCGCTTTCCGCAATGAGGTTGCAGGAGGAATAAAGGTTCATGGGGGAATGAACACTGTCCGTTAAGGTGATAACCTTTGCGCTGCGGTTGTTGGCAAACTCCATCGCCTTTAAGGTGCGCATGGAATACCGCGGAAAGCTGATTCCGATAATCACATCCTCTTTCCCTATCCGCACCATCTGCTCAAAAATCTCGCTGGAGCTGCTGGTCTGTATCAGATGTACATTCTCAAACATCAGGGTAAAATAAAATGCCATAAAGCTGGCAAGAGGTGCACAGCTGCGAATTCCTATAATATAGATATGTCTGGCGTTTAAAATAGTATCCACCGCCAGTTCAAAGGCATGTTCGTCGATCTTTTCCAGAGAGGAATGAATCCGGTCTGCATCTGCCTTCAGCACGGATTCTAAGATTTTGGACTGGTTGATTCTTCCGTAAGTTACCTCCATTCTCTGGAGGGAATTTAACTTGTTGCGCACCAGTTCCTCCAAGGCATTCTGAAATTCAGGATAGCCTTTATAGCCCAAGTGGGTGGCGAAGCGAACCACCGTGGATTCGCTGACGCCCACCACTTCGCCCATTTTGGCAGCTGTCAGAAAAACGGCTTTGTCATAATTATCTGTGATGTAGGTTGCCAGACGCTTCTGACCCTTGCTTAATCTGCTGTAACATTCATTGATGCGGTTGCTTAAATCGTTGGTGTTACTCATGTCCATCCTTTCCGGTAAACCGTTCTTACGCCATGCCCGCCGTCAAAGGAGGGAAAACGTATCTTGGTGTCCTGTTTTGCTGATATTCCATGAAACAGGATACTAATCCAATTCAAACAGCGGTTGTACCGTCAGCGTCAGTGTGGTAGTATTTTTTGCCGGCGCTTTGTTATTCTTCACCTCAAATTTTACCACAGGATGGGTGTCTAGTACACTCTTTTTATAAATCAATTTATATTGTCTTCCATTGGCAATGCCCTGTATCTTATGTTCGGAATCTGCCTTGAGCACCGTATTGTCAGACAGGGAAACAATTTCATCCACATAGATTTTACTGCCGTCCGTCCCCTCTAAATAAATCCAGCACGCCAGATTTGTGCTCGCCGGGTTATAATCAATGGGGCGGAAGGTAATATCAATGATATCTGTCTCCGTGAAGCTTTCTCCGTTCTGGACATTCTCCCCGGTATCTGCGGTTACGCCATTGTCGTACTCCCTTAAAAGCTCAATGCTGTAATTCTGGCTTCCGTTCATCACCGCTTCATCGTTGGTAACTTCAATTACCGGAGGCTCATAGGAGGCCCGGTAGGCGGCAATCATGGTGTTGACAAAAAGCTTTGCCTCCATATCCCCATTTACGTTGGAATGCCCCACACCGGAATAGAACACATTTCCTTTACTATAAATATAGTAATTATTTGTTGCGTCGTTGGGGGATACGCCATAAGTCAGCGCCGTTCCCCTGCCATTGTTGGCCGTCTCATTCCAGCCCGCACAGTAATGGTCATCACTTAAGCAGTACCATACCGTAACCTCCGGATCCTCCATATTCAGCTGATACCACTGGCCATGGGTTTCTGCAATGGGAAGCACATCCCCTATTTTATAGGGATAAGAGGTAATCTGTCCTTCATTCAGCTTTGATGCCGTGGTGGTAATATCATTGTTATTGTTAAATCCGCTGGTACGGGAGAAATCATTATTGCCACAAACTGCATTTCCCTCGGTATTGGTAATCATATAACGGTAAGGTATCTTATTTCCGTAGTTGGCGTTCTGACCCTCCTTGGTCCAGCCCATCCTCTTTAACCCATAATAGGTGAAACCGTGCCGCTCCTTGCCGGAAACAAAATCATAATACGGACGCTGTGCCTGATAGCGTATCAGGCTCTCCCGCGCCTCCTCCGTCAGCTGGTTGCTCACTGCTGCATAACGGTTCATGCCCATAAGGTCACGCAGCATTTTGTTTGCCGTGGAACCGAATACCTGGGGTGCTCTGCCGTCTCCCTCCTGTATATTATACATGGAAGTCACATCATGGACAAAAAGAATACTCTTTCCCTGTGCCACAAAATACTGGAGATATTCCACCTCCCCGTTGTCATTGTTCAAATCCGTCTGCCCGTAGGTATCACCAAAGCCCACAATGATCATCTGATAACCGCTTAAGTTTGCATAAGCCGGGATAGCATCCTCATTGACAGGATTTCCCTCATCCACGTCCTTAGAGGCGTCAAACTTAAAGCCTGTGCCCCTGAAGTAACCGTCAAAGGTTCCCCAGGTAATGGTGTCAATGCTTATCTGATAATCGGCAAGATTGCTATAATACTTTTTAAACAGCCCGTTATAGTGGCTGCTCTAATGCCTTCTCTATATCTTCCGGTGAAATTACACCTGCTTCTAACAGCAATTCACCTAACCGTTTTTTTCTGCTGCGGCTCGTGGTTACTTCCATAGTTTTACTCCCAAATATCGTACATTTTTCCTATTTCCTTAACAACCCTACCATATTAGTCATTGATTTTCAACTACTTTTTATACGAAATTGACGCAAAAAGTGTACAATTTTATCTAATTGAACAATTTTTTCATATTTTTGCCAAGAATAATCTTCAAAAAAAGGCCACAAAACAATCCCTCCTGTTTTGCAGCCTCTCTCTTCCATATCTCTTTAACTTTGTATCATTTTCATCCGGTAAAATTCGCCCCTCAACTCCATCAGCTCCTCAAAGGTGCCATATTCTACACAATGCCCGTCGGCAATCACCGCTATTTTATCTGCATCACGAATCGTGGAAAGGCGATGCGCCACAATAAAGGTAGTTCTGCCTTCGGTAAGGTTTCCCAATGCCTCCTGTATCAGCTTCTCGGAAATGCTGTCTAACGCCGAGGTGGCCTCGTCAAGGACTATCACCTTCGGTTTCCTTATCAGGGCACGAGCGATGGCAATCCTCTGCCTCTGTCCGCCGGAAAGCTTACCTCCGTGTTCCCCCACCAGGGTATCTAAGCCCTGCGGCAGGCTTTCGATTAAATCCGTCAGGTTTGCCGCCCGGATTACTTCATTTAACTCCTCCTCTGTCACATTTTCATTGCCATATGTAATATTTTCCCGGATACTGCCGGAGAACAAAATAGAGGTCTGGGGCACCACCGCCAAATGCTTCCGGTAAGTCCGCAAATCAATCTCCCTCATATCGTTACCGTCTAACAGTACCTTTCCGCCCTCGGACAAATGGAAGCCTATCACCAGATTCAGCACCGTGGATTTTCCTGCGCCGGACTCTCCCACCAGAGCAATGGTTTCCCCCTGTTTTACGTGGAGTTTCAGATGTTTCAACACCTGTACGTCATTATTTTTATAATGAAAGGAAACGTCCTCAAAATCAAAGTCTCCCACCACTTCCGTCAGCTGTTTTTTCCCATCATTTTCCTCCACATCCTCCGAGAGCAGTACCTCCCCGATGGAGTTCACCGACTCGATTCCCTTAGTGATGGTGGGGAGCAGAGTCACAATGGCGGAAACCTGGTTTACCACCGTGGCAAAATAGCTCTGGTACAGCGTAATATCTCCCGCCATAATTCTTCCCTTTAACGCCAGATACCCGGTAAAAGCAAGGCAGATGACCTGAAACACCTGAAAAATGGCCCAGCCCACGGAGCCAAACAGTGCTTGTACCAAATCCAGCTTATAGCCCTTTTCTGCCACCGCAAAGAGCTGCCCGCTCATTTTCTGGACTTCCTCGTCCTCTAAGGCATGGGCCCTGGTGACCGGCACTAATTCCACCATCTCCATCACCCGCGCAGAGGTTTCTTCCATTTCCTTCCGGAACTCATTGTTGCGGGTCCGCATGGCGGTACGGAATGACACCATGGTAATCGCTGCCACCGGAGCGGTCAGCAGGAAAAACACAAAAACTATTTTACTCTTCGACGCTGTCACCACCAGTGCCACGCCGATATTTAAGGCGATGTTTAAAATGCTCAGAAACATCTGGGTGGACAAGGTTTCCACCGCCTCCACGTCACGCATAATCTTAGACTGCAGCCGCCCGGACTGGGTTTCCACGTGATAAGAAATGGATAGCTGCTGCAATTTCCGTATCAATGCCTTCCGAAGCCCCGTCTCCGCATAGCGGGTGGCAAGGCTTTTATAGGCGGTATACAGGTAATTAGAAGGAATGTTAATGCCAATCAGCGCAATTTCCAAAACGGAATAAAGCACCATGTTCTGCACCGTATCGGGATTTCCGGTGGTTACATCATTGATAATATTGGCTGTAATGATAGGAAGGACCCAGACGCAGGCGTGCTTGATAAAGAAACAGATGACCGCCATAACAAATTTATGGTAATTTCCTCTGTATAAGGAAATTAAGATTCGCATGGGGTGTCCCTGATGCCTCCGATAGCTCTCGATAAACCAGCTCTCCGTATCAATCTGCTTTTTCGGAGCTGTTTTCTTCTCAAAACTATTCATGTTTCCAAAACCTCTATTCTTCTGTAGCTTTTTTCTTGTTACTGCCTGCTTCCTGCCATCGTTGCAGTAAACAGTATCTTTTTCCATATTAGCACAACTCAAAGGAAAAAACAGCCCTCTTTTCGCAGCCAGAAAATCAGAAAAAAGAGGGCATTCTCATGCCCTCTTCTGAACTACGCTATGTATTTAGGTAATACTTCTCATCAATCCGTCTATCCTCTCCGGCTCTGCTACAAAAAGTTTCAGAAAACTGCCTGCAATCCAGACGCAGGTCCGGTGAAAATAAATCAGAAAGAAGATAAACGCCACGCCAAATACCATTCCCGTCAAAAGCCGTCTGATATTTCCGCTCTCATAAGATGTCAACAGCTGCAAAAAACCGTCAAACACCATGGGAACCATCAATAGAAGCACATACCAGAACTCCGGTACTCCCCAAAAAATTGCAATGGGGATGCCTGCTATCATACCGATAAGTTCCCCTGTACACCTGGCACAGATGGGAAACTGCTTCCCGCGAAAGAAAAAGGAACGATCCGCTCTTGCATGGCAGCCAAACATAATCTGTAGGAATCTTCCTACTTTGGCACCAATCTTAGAAACCTCCAAGATATGCAGCCCCCAGTCCGAATACTATCATAACGATGTAATAAACCACGCATAAAACTACACCTACGATTGCACCGATACCTGCTGCTTTAGCTGTCTTAGGTTTATTGTCTTTCCATACTAAGAAAAGAATTAAACCAACTAACGGGATACAGCAACCTAACAGTCCCCATAAAAATCCGCCTTTGTCGTTTGTGTTTGTATTGTTATCCATTTTTCTTCACTCCTGTTTTTTATAAATTATTTATAAAGTTTTTATAAAGTTTTAACGCGTTAAATTGATATTAGTGTAACTAGTTTCCTGGTTTTTGTCAATAACTTTTTTATTTTTTCTTGAAAAATCCCCAACAAAAGGATCAATAATTAATTCCATTGATTGCCAGCTCCCCGTCTACTACGCCAAAGTTTATGCTTGCTATCCTTCCGTCTGAAATAGGAAATCCCGCCATACTGGGTTGGAAATTTTCGATATCAGCCTTTTCTATGGATTCTAACAGTTCGTCCGTAAACACGGCTTCTGCGTCAAGCTTCAGGAAGTCCTCTTTAGTCTCTACTACACCAACATCCGGCAATCCCACATAAACCGGAAATGCAGTCAGTTCTGCCAGCGCCTCCAGGTCCTTTTGAGCGGTTGCTTCCTTAACTTTCTCGGCAAATTCCTTCGCTGCCTCACTGTCAACTGCAAAGTTATCCTCATATCCTTCTGATGTCTGTGCTGCCTGTTCTGTCTCATCTGCCTCTGTTTTTTCTGCAATAGAAGCCTGCTCGGTTTCCTCCGATATACCCGTGGAAATATCCTGCTGTGTATCCTGACGGGACTGCCGGCTTTCGCCGCATCCCGTCAAAACCGCTCCTGTCAGAGCAAGACCCAAAACCATAAGAGCCACATTCTTCATTCTCTTTCTCATCTTAATTCCCTCCTGTAATTTCAAATTCAATCTCCCCTGATGAACCAGGCGCAATTTCATATTTTTCAAAAACGATAACCGGGCGGTTATTCTCATTAATATAGAACTTCGCATCTTCCGAAATTCCTGCAAACCCTCCCTCCTCTTCTGTGAAAAATGTTTCTCCTGCCTTTTGTCGTCCAGCAATCTGTTTCTTAATGCTTTCATTTGCCAGTTCCACATAATCTCCCCCCAGCATATCCTTTAAGGTGACCATTTCTCCTGTTCTTAAATCCAGATTGTAATATTTTGACTCGCTATAGGCAGTTGTCCAATTTTCGGTTCCCCTTACAACAAAGGAAAGATAATCGTTATTCTGCTGCTTTATCTCATAATCTACGGTAATCTTTATATCGTGTTCTGCCCATTCTTCCTGTGTTCCTCCTGTTTCCAAAAAAGCCGTTCTGTATTCTTCCGCACGCAGGACTGCATCGTCTGCATACTGGTTGCAACGCTCAAGGATTTCCCGATTGATCTCATCCACCGTTATCCCGGTATCCTCTGCAATCATCTCAATCGTTGGAATTTCCACAGACACCGCTATATTATCCCTTTCCGTTTCGTAAGAACGGAATGTCAGTATCCGGGCCAGCCCTCCGATTACCGGAAGCTGCCCTGCTTCTTTTGCAAATACCGGACTTGTATTCAAAGCCGCTGTAAAAAGAATGCATACGGCTGCAGCCGCAGCTTCCACACTGTGTATTACCCTCTTGAAACTGAGTCTCCTGCCAGCCCCTCTTTTTTCCTCCTGCTGCTTCCTTGACTTTTGTATCTCCTGCTGTATCCGAAGGTTAAGTTCCTCCGGAATAGTAATCTGGTCGTATCTTTCTTTCATTGTATCTAACTTACCCATATATCTGCCTCCTGAATATTTTCTTTTAATTGTTTTAAGCCACGATAGAGTTTCGTTTTAACCGTATTCAGATTTAATCCGGTGATGCAGGAAATTTCTTGCAAAGACAACTCTTCAAAAAACCGAAGTTTAATAATTCCCTGCACATCCAGCTCCAATCTGTCTAATTCTTTTTCCAGGTCATCATCCTGCTCGTAACCCTTTTCGTAATACATCTCCTCCCGTTCCAAATCATCGTCGGTAAACAAAAGCCTCTTCCGCTTTTTTAGCACTGTCAAACATTCATTAATTAATATTCTATAAAACCAGGTCCTAATCGCCTCCTCATTTTTTATGCTTTCATGTGCCTCAAGTGCTTTACAGACAGCGCTTTGAACAACATCAAGAGCATCCTCCTGATGCCTGGTATAACTATAAGCCACTCGGTAAAACCGGTCTTGATTTTCAAGAATATACTGAATCAACCTTTCATATAATATTTGTTTCATAACAGGTGCACCCCCTCCTTTTGTTCTTTTACTATATAGATTTTTCAGGTGCCTAAAAAGTTTCAAAAAAGAAAAATAAATTTCTGCTCTGCAATAATAAACTGATGGAAATACAAATGATAGAAAGAAGCGAATACAAAAAAAGGTGCTAGAATGTCCTTTTCTCATTTTATTCTTAGAAATGTTACGAAAAAGCATAATTATACGTGATAAAAGACAATGGAAGACCCGTGGGCCTTCCATTGTTTTCTGGTTGTTCCTCTCTTACCTGCATTCCTGCTTCATAGCAAAATATCCAATGAGTACTGTCCAAACATAAGCGCAGGTCTTGGGAATCATTAGCATCCCGATCATGGATATCGTGTCCGCCCACAGCACTACCGGGATATAGAAACCAAAACTCAGCACAATGGTCAGCCACATCCAGCGGAACGCCTGATCCCCGTGCTCCTTTGCACTGCGATAGAACAACACGATTACCAGAAGTCCTAGCAGAGCAAAGGGGATATTGCGATAGATGCCCCAGGAGAGGGGTGCTTTAGTGCTGAGCCACTGGTTCTGGGACATCATGCACAGCGCAATCCGCACACCGGCCAGGCCGTACACGGCGGCGGTAAGACCGCCCTGTCCGTTAATCTTATACCGCTGCCGCCAGACATAATAGAGCAACACATAGAAAATTGTCATGGTGACCGAGGTGATCCATTTTCCAATGCCCAAAGGAACCGTGTAATTCTCCAGACCGGTGGTACACAGGGCAAGAACACGGGGAACCAGATGAAATGAGTCTCCCGCCCCCAACACTACAGCCATCCATCCAAACAGACGGAATTGCCGGTCTCCTTTGCTGCCCCGAATCATTAAGATTCCGATGGTAATGACAGAAATCAGATAAGCAGTATCAAACAGGGTTTCTACGATTGCTTGCATAGTTTATTCTCCTTTATGTTCTATTTTATTTTGAACTGCGGTGGCGGCAAAAACTGCTCTGCCATAGTTACAACCAAACAACAATCCGGCCACCAGAAGGGAAGCACCCAGACCGGTATAGAAAACTGCTATAAACCGCTCCGGCGCAAGTCCGCTTATTCTCAGACCAATGCCACCGGTCATCATCACTGCCATGATTGCAAATGCTTTTCCATCAAAGAACTTCAGGAAAAAATGCCGTTCTTCCAAATAGGCGTTGATCCTGGCAGTATGCTTTTTTACCAGCTTCCCAAAAATGAATCTTTGAAACACCACAAAGACCAATACAGACAACAGGCAATTCAACACGGTAAAATAAGCTGAATATGCCATCAAACCGATGCGAAGAATATTAAATCCCGCCGCGCTCCACACCAGACACGCGAACAATAGCAACGTATTCCGTTTCACTTTCATCATCTGCCTCCTTCGATGAACATTGTTCAATTTATGGGATAAAAAATACCACAATTCAGTGGGATTTTAATAAAGGGTTCTGCGGACAATCTCCAATACAGCAGCAGGATTATAGTCCTGACGCAGTAAAGCAGACAGCATCAGAGAAAATAAAACATCCGCAAATCTTTCCGCTGTAAACTGCTCCGTAAACGCATCATCCCTAATTCTGACATCCTGCTTTAAGACAGAACACAGCCCATCCAAGATATGCTGCCAAGTCTGCTGCATTCTCCGTTTGCCATCGGATTTATCCTCCTGCATAAAGCCCAGAGAGTGTAGTGTAAAAAATCCGGGATACCGTTTACAGCCATACTCCATCCGCTCATACATCCATGCAATACAGGCCTGCGTGTCCTGAAACACGGCACTATCCTCCGAACGGTGGAAAATCTCACACCAGACACTTTCCACTGTGGCGCACACCAGCGTAGCTTTAGAATCAAAATAATTGTAAATCGACCCCACCGATACCCCACAGGCCGCCGCAACAGAACGGATATTGATTGCAGACCATCCCTGCTGCTGAATCAGTTTCCGGCTGGTTTCCAAAATATCCTCTTTTGATGTTACAACTGTATTCATTCAATCACCTCAATATGAACTGTGTTCAGTATATTGGATTAAATTAATTTTGTCAAGCATTTTTATAGAAAATGAGAATGCTTTAAAACGCAAACCTCCCAAGAGCCGGTAATAGTTTCGTGTGTGAAATAGTAAGTCTGTTCCGGCATATCGTTCTTCAGATTGTCAAATTCTGATATTGCGGCATCGTGAGTCATGCCGGTAAATTCTCTCGTCGGATAATCCGGAATGCTAAAGGATGTAAGCGGATTTGCCGTCCTAAACTTTACCAGAGAGCAAGGCAGCTATTTTAAATCTTTTCTCTGCTGCATTTTCACCACATCCTGTTCACCCATAATCCCCTCCTTAGTAACCGTACCTCTTCTTATATTTTAAGAACATGAAAACGGACAATGCAAGCGCCATCAATTCCGCTGCAGGAGTTGCCAGCCAAATTCCATTCACCCCTAAAATAAGCGGAAGCACGATCATCGTGATCAGCATAAACACAAATGACCTTGAAAATGCTAAAATAGCTGAAACTACTCCGTTGGATAATGCGGTAAACATCCCACTGGCAAAAATATTAAACCCAATAAACAGAAGCGCTATGGTACATATCCTGTTTCCGGTCACTGCCAGATCATACACCGGATTATCCGGGCGGGCAAAAACGGAAACCAACGGTCTTGTCAAAAGAACGGAAACCGCAACCGTCACAAGGGAAATCCCTGCAATCACTCTCATGCTGACTGCAACCAGCTTCTTCAACTTTTCACGGTTCTGTTCCCCATAATAATAACTGAGCATCGGAGCCACACCATAAGAATAACCTGTATAAAGGGAGCTTGCAAACATCAGCACATACATGATAATGGTAACCGCAGCAACCCCATCCTCACCCACATAATGCAGCATCGTCCAATTAAACATCATTGTAATGATTCCGGTAACAAGTGCAGTTGCCATCTCCGAGCATCCGTTTGTAGCCGCATTTGTAAGAACTTTAAACCGAAACACAGGTTTCTTGAAATGCAAAAGGCTCTTTTTCCGGCTGAAAACAAACAATCCCACAACCGCCGTCACAGAATATCCCAGCCCTGTCGCAATCGCTGCTCCGCTGATCCCCATGTCAAATCCGGCAATAAACACATAGTCAAACACCATATTCAAGACACCACCTGTTACAGAGCAGACCAGAGAAAGGTTGGCCTTTTCACTGGCAATCATGTAAAGCGTGAAATTATTCATCAGAAGGATCGGTACAGTAAATATCAGATATCGGCTTAAATATTCCACACAATACTCTTCTACATCTGCGGAGAGATTCATCCCCGCAAAAATATGGTCCGTGGCTAAGTATCCTACCGCACACATGGCAATCCCCACAATAACATTCACTAAAATCAGGAACGTAAAGTCCTCCTTGGCCTCCTCGGCCTTCTGCTGCCCCATCTTTTTCATGATGACCGCGCTGCCACCGGTGGCAAGCATGGTGGAGATGGCTGTCACGAGCTGAATGATCGGTGCCGTCAGATTGATTGCCGAGAGAGCGTTTGTCCCGATCAGGTTCGACACAAACAAACCGTCTACCATTGTGTAAAAGGACATAAACACTGTCATTGCAATTGTTGGCACGGCAAATTTCAAGATATTTTTTAGCGTTACAGGTTTTTCGTATACATTTAAGTTTTCCATAATTATAATCCGCCTTTCTGCGAAAGGCACCAATGCGTCATGAAACATCTTGGCTACCTTTCACTTTTCTAATCTATCTTCCATCTGATATTATTTCTTTATAAGACT
>JAETQH010000197.1 GCA_021770785.1 Lachnospiraceae bacterium | reverse complement strand
ACCCCATATTTTTTATCGTTCCAACGATTTTTCTATTTTGTATTTCTGCCCTTTCAAATCGTTCTGTTTCTCATACAAATTATTGCGCTCTTTGCAGAGTTGTTTCATGCGCTCCAGCTGCGCCCGCACTCCCTCCCTGCAATCCGGCTCAATCTTTTTATATTCCCCGGTCAGATTGCGGATTGTATTGTTATTTTCCTTTATCTGCTCCGAAAGGCATACCCAGTCTATCAGATTTTGCACCTCTTTGTCCGTTTCGTAAAGGTCTGTATCTGCTACAATTTTAGCACACAGCCGTATCATAACTTTCTTTTCCATATCCGTCATATCCTATCAATCCCCTTTCTTATCGACTCATTTCAAAGGCACGTTTCGGGCGTTTCTTTGCTCGTTCTGCCTGCTCTAATGCCTTTGACCGCTCTACTATCAACTGTACCTGTTCCCTTCCTAAATGACGTTCCAAACGCTCCAAATCAGACGCTTTTTCCTGCAATCGGTCTATGGTGTCGCTCTGCTCCATGACTTTATCCGTCAAGCGGCTAATCTGTATTTGTTGTCCGTCCAATTTGGCGGTCAGCTTCTTTCCCTGCTCCGTAAGCTGTACGCATTTGATAGTCAGATTTTTTACCACTTCTTTTAATTTCTCCACAAGCGGAAGTGCTTTTTTATCCCGATAATTCTTTGCGCTCATCAATGCCCCCGGCTCTGCCAACTGCCATTTCACATCTTCATCATAGGCGTGTATGTTGCGCTCCATGACTTCCTTTGACTGTACCATTTTGTTAATCTCCTGCTGTAACTTTTTCTGCTGTTTCTCCAATTTTTCATTTACAGATAGCAGCTTTTCTTTATCCTCTATCAATGTTTCCGTCTGCTCTTTCAGCAGATGATTTGTAGCGGAAAGTTCTGATACTTCCTGCCGGATTGCTTCGCCCTCTTTCCGTATCTGCTCCGTTTCCTGTCCTGCCGCTATCTGCTGATGAAGAATAGATGATAATTCCTCTTTACTGCCGGAGATTGTCTGTTCCAGTTCTGCAACCTCTTTCTGCCGCTCCTGTTTCTCAAAATCCAAAACAGATAAATGCTTCTCATGTGTTCCCTTTTTCTCCCACTCAATATCATGCTTTAGCATAATCTCCGCAAGCCGTTCTTTCTCTGCCGCTACCCACTTGTTACGTTCCGTTTCGCTCCTTGTACCGCCTTTGAAGCCGAGTTCTGCCAGTGCCTTTTTTAATGATACTCTTGTTTCAAGCCCTCTTTTGCTTCCAGTCGTATAAGGTATAAAATCTATATGCAGATGTGGTGTCGCTTCGTCCATGTGGAGATAAGCAGAGAACACTCTCAATGTAGGATTGCGCCGCTGAAAGTCCTGCATATATTCATCAAGTATTTTTGCCGCAAGCCGTCCGTCCTCTGTCTTTGCTCCCATATCGTCCTTGTTGCCTACCTGTAAAATAATCTCATGGAATGGCTTCTCCTGTTTGCCGGAACAGATTTTCTCATAGTAATCATCAATCCGGCGGTCACTTCTGGTCTGCTTTTCATTGTACCGGGCAAGTGCTTCATCAAATAATTCGTGGTATACGTCTTTGATATTTTCGTTGCAGTATTCCACATTCAGACAACTCCGCTCCGGGTCAGTGTTCTTTGCATGGAATTTTCTGCTGTTATGGTTGACAGAGCCTTTCCCTGTCATAACGCTGATTGTCCGCTTCAATATATTTCCCTTTCTCCCTATCGGGTAATGAGCGCCGGATACGGCGCATAGCCTTTGTTACTTTCTGCGAAAGTAACGCAAAAGCACTTTTGTCAGCTACGCCAACAAAAATGCAACCCGCAAGCGGGTTTTGCGCCCTGCCGGGGGCTTTTCCGT
>JAETQH010000085.1 GCA_021770785.1 Lachnospiraceae bacterium | reverse complement strand
AAGAGATAACAAATGGAAAAGTATTGCGTTGGATGATGTAAAGCTGGATCTTTTGAAACAATATACGATTAAGATATATTCGGGGGATTTTAGAGGTGATAATAATGTTGCAGTATATACAAATAATATGAATTTTTCAAAATTACCTGCGGCTAAAATGAATGGAATACCACAAGAGTATGTATTGGCAGTGAAGTTGTACGGTGAATCGGCTCGCTTAGAGCGACTATGTAACCTTAGCAAGATTGATGGCTATGTTGACATTCAGGACTATACTTTTCAGCAGTCTTTTATTGCAACAAAAGATGAGATAGCTGCAATAAGACTTTGTTTTGGAACATATAACAGAAAAAATGAAGGGATGATTTATGTTGAAATCTGTGATGAATCCGGAAACATAGTTCAGGAGACTAAGGTTGATGCAAGTGAATTGAAAGATAATAATTGGGAAACAGTATGGTTTGATGAA
This sequence comes from Lachnospiraceae bacterium, assembly GCA_021770785.1. GTDB lineage: Bacteria > Bacillota > Clostridia > Lachnospirales > Lachnospiraceae > Roseburia. Next base: position 14,031 of record JAETQH010000085.1, on the reverse strand, counting down.
TGTAAAGTAACAGTAGGAAAAAGATATAATATCCGACTATATAGTAATGATTTTAGCGGCGATAATAATGTTGCTATTTATACAGGAACACTAAGCGAAATGAAAAAAGATTTTACAGGTCAGAATAATGCGGACGGACTTTTGGGAGCTGAAAAAGATGGCGTTTCTCAAGAATATGCATTAGGAGTGGAAATTTATGGAAATCGTTAATTTAACTGATGGTGTTATATAAGATTTTGTACTAGGAGTAAAAGTTTATGAAAGAAAGTAGTCTAAGAAGCTTTATCGAAATGTCTAAATACGCAGGAATGCGTGAGGATTTAGTTCAGGCAGGCGGAGGAAATACCGGGTATAAAATATCAAAAAACAAAATGGTGATCAAAGCGTCTGGTTATCAACTCGCGGATTTGACAGAAGAAAAAGGGTATGCTTTAGTAGATCCGCAGATCATAGCGGAGGCTTTCCAGAATAATCATTATATTGCTGATCTGACAGAGGAGGACGCCAGGGGTATATTGAATGAAGCATTTATAGAAGGTGACAGACCATCGATTGAGACTTTTCTGCATTCCGTATCTGGGAGGTATACACTGCATACCCATCCGATCGTGGTGAATGCGTTCGCATGTAGAAAAGACGGAATGGAAAAGCTGCAGACATTATTTCCTGAGGCACTCATGGTTCCTTATGCAACGCCTGGCGTAGAATTGGCAAAGGTGTATTTTACAGCTCTTCGAAAATGTACTGAAAATGTCAAGATTGTATTTTTACAGAATCATGGTCTGATGGTGAGTGGAGAAAGTTCTGCCGAGGTGATAAATACGACCGAGGAAGTGGTAGTCAGGCTTGAAAACGAACTAAATGCAGATATGGCACATTATCATGCAGTTACTGAACTATATAATATCATTGGCAGAGGCATTGTGTGGAATGTTACGGACAGGAATATTTTAGATGTTTATAGGGATAGAAAAAGTATGTGGAAACACTTTTTTTGCCCGGATTGTGTTGTCTTTTTGGGGAAAAAGATTTTAGAAGCAGGAGATGATTTTGACAGAGACATATTACATAGGTTCGAAGGAAAATACGGAAGTCCGGTAGTGATCTCATATAAAAATAATCTGTATCTATGTGCGGACAGTGTGAGAAAAGCACTTGAGATTCAAAGTGTGCTCAGTTTTAGTGCGCAGGTCATGCAGATCAATAAGGATTATGAATGTAATTTCCTAGCAGACACAGAACAGAATTTTCTGCTTCATTGGGACGCGGAAAAGTACAGAAAAAACATGAAATAGGAGGTGCGGGAAAATGAAGATCATCATACCAATGACAGGCTACGGCTCAAGATTTGTAGCAGCAGGATATCAGGATCTGAAGCCGTTTATCAAAGTACAGGGGATCCCCATGATCGAATGGATCGTAAAGGGAATGTACGCGGAAGAGACAGATTTTTTATTCGTATGCAGGCAGCAGCATCTGGATACGATACCGGACATGCGGGACAGGCTGACCGCGATCGCTCCGTCGGCGAAGATATACGCGGTTGACCAGTGGGTCAAAAAAGGACCTGTTTTTGATGTGCTCAGGGCTTCTGAAATGATAGGGGACAATGAACAGTGCATCATCAACTATTGCGATTTTTATATGACATGGGATTATGCCAGATTTGCAAGAGAGGTCACAGAGCGGGATTGTGACGGCTGTGTTCCCTGTTATACAGGATTTCACCCGCATTTGCTGGTGGAAAAAAATTACTATGCGTCCTGCCTGACGGATGACGACGATTATCTGATAGAGATCAGGGAAAAGTTTTCATTTGAAAAAGATAAGACAAAAGCAAGGCATTCGCCGGGCGTGTACTACTTCAAGAGCGGCAGGCTGCTGAAAAAATACTGTCAGATGCTGGTGGACAGCGGGCAGGCGCTAAATGGCGAGTACTATGCGAGCCTTCCATATAATTTTATGGTTCAGGATGGCCTGAAAGTGTGGGTACCGGCCAATGTGGACAGATTTTGCCAGTGGGGAACGCCCGAGGATATGGAAGAGTATCTGTTCTGGACAGAGTGTGTGAGGAGATTTGCAGTATGAATATTATAATACCGATGGCAGGAGCGGGCAAGCGGTTTACAGACGAAGGTTATCAGATCCACAAACCCGCGATTCCTACCATAGACAGAAGAGACGGAAAAGCGTATCCCATGGTGGTCTGCGCCGTAAGGGATCTGCCCGGCGTTGAAAAGGACGGGGCAAACGTTATATTGATCGACAGGACATTTCACAAAAGGGATGGCGTGGAATGTGACATATTAAAATATTATCCCATGGCATCGTTTATCACGGCAGAACGGTTGACGGAAGGGCAGGCATGCACTTGTCTGCTTGCAAAAGAGAAGATCGACCGGGAAGAAGAACTGCTGATCGCAGGCTGTGACAATGGTATGGTGATGGATGATCATAAATTCTGGGCGCTGACCAGGGAGTGTGATGTGATCGTGTTTACATACCGCCACAACGAGGGCGTTCTGGCAGATCCGGATGCGCACGGATGGGTAAAGGTTGATGATGGGAATAAGATCACGGGTCTTTCTATTAAGAAGGCAATATCGGACACGCCTATGGAGGACCATGCGATCGTCGCGGCGTTCTGGTTTAAGCGCGGCAGCGACTTTGTGAGGGCTTCCGAAAAGATGATATCGGAGAATGACAGGGTCAATGGGGAGTTTTATGTGGATGAGGTGGTCAGGCATGCGATGGAATACGGGCTTGATGCCAGGGTTTTTGAGATAGACAGATATATAGGCTGGGGAACGCCCAGAGATTATGAAGCGTATATGGCGACGATTCGTTATTGGGAGGGATTCGTCAACAGCAGCGGATTCCTGCCTGGGGAATACAGATGATCTTAAAACTGGGAAACAGGGAGATACATATCTACAAATTTCATATTCTCGTATTCGGGATCACGGTATTGAAGATCCTGTTAATGTGCGTGTGCTCATCGGATTATCAGAACAAACTGTTCATTCCGTTTCTGACCTGGTTTGTGACGGAGGGAGGCAACCCGTACCAGCATTTTTACGAGGCGGGATATGTCAACGCATTTCCGTATCCGGTGGTGATGCTTGTGACCGAGGCGGCCGGGGCAGTTCTGGTCCGGCTATGTGGGATCACTTCGGTCTGCGCGGTCAATTTCCTGTATAAGCTGCCAAGTCTGATATCGGACTATGTAGGATTATACTGGCTCGTGAAAATGTTTCCGGACAGGAAGAAATATGCGGCGGTATTTTATTTTTCCTCACCCATGGTCTTATATGCGGTATATATGCATGGGCAGCTTGACCTGATACCTACGGTGCTGCTTCTGGGGGCGGTATATTATTTCTCTTCAAAGACAGACCGCAGGCATTTGAAAGGAACCGTGCTGCTTGCGTGCGCGGTTTTGTCCAAGCTGCACATTCTGGCAGTTTTGCCGGTCATCTTTCTCTATCTGTACAAAAGGGACGGGTTCAGGGAGACGGCAAAAGTCGTATCCGGTACGATCCTGCTGACAGTCCTGGGCTTTCTGCCTTTTATGTCGGAAGGCTTTATCAATATGGTTTTATTGAACTCCGAACAGAAGATTCTGACACAGGTGTCATTCATGCTTGCTTCGGCAGAGATGTATATCCCGATCGTGACGATACTGATCGTGTACCTTCTGGCTTACAGCATGAACCGGATCAACAGGGATCTGTTCGTGAATCTGTGCGGTATTGTGTTCATCTCCCTTTTGGCAGTATGTCCGCCCATGCCGGGCTGGTATGTGTGGATCGTTCCGTATATCACGCTGTTTTTTGCCAACACGAACGAGGCAAAATACAAGAATATGGTAATTTATGTATTTCTCAATGTGCTGTATCTGATATATTTTATCTTTCTGCATGACAGGGGGGTTGTGGATCTGTATCTGCTGGATATCGATCTGTCTTTTATCAAGACCGGCAGTAAGATGTTTGCCAATGTGTTGTTCACACTGCTGGCAGGAACGCTATTTTACATTATCTTCTCAATGTATCAGCTCGGAGTCACGAACAGCACGCTGTATAAGCGCAGGAATCTGCCGTTTACGATCGGGATAGCGGGTGACAGCGGGGCGGGAAAATCTACGTTTATCAGTATTGTCGCGGATGCACTGGGGGAGAAAAATCTCCTGTTCATAGAGGGCGACGGGGATCACAGATGGGAGCGCGGCGATATCCACTGGGAGGAGAACACGCATCTGAATCCCAAGGCAAATTATCTCTACAGACAGGCGTCAAATCTGTCTTATCTGCGGGCGGGCGTTCCGGTCAAGCGGGTGGAATATGACCACGATACAGGGAAATTTACAGAGGCGAAAAAGATCAGACCTAATAAATATATCATGCTGTGCGGACTGCATTCGCTCTATCTGCCCCAGATGAGAAAAAATCTTGACTTAAAGATCTATATGGATGTTGATGAGAAGCTCAGGCGCTTCTGGAAGATACAGCGCGATACCCTGCACAGGGGATATTCCAAAGAGAAGATCATGAGGCAGATCGAGGACAGGATCCCGGACGCCGAAAAGTATATCTATCCGCAAAAGGAATATGCGGACATGGTGATCCATTACTATGACAGATACCTGACGGACTGTATGGCTGACGGCTACGATGCGAGATTAAGTGTGAAGATAACGGTCAGTGCTGCGATCGATATCGAACCGTTACTGGTTGAGCTTACAGGGGGGGGGGTATGAAATCTCCTATGATTATTCAGAGGATCTCCAGATGCAGACGATCGACATTCAGGAATTTGAGCAGGTCAATAGCAGGATCTGTGTGGAGGATATCGCGGAAAAATTGATCCCGCAGCTCGAGGCGATCACAAAAGAACGCCTTGATGATACGAACGGGATCATGAAGCTGTTTCTGCTCATGGTGATCAGCAGCAAGATGAGAGGTGAGATATAGTGGTTAGGGCAGTTATATTTGATCTGGACAACACGTTATATGATTATGACGCATTAAATGACACGGCTGTCAGAAATGCCGGAATGTGGCTGTGCGGGCAGACGGGCATATCATATGAAGCGTTTGGCAGGGCGTTTGAGGAAGGCAGGAGAAGGACGAAAGCGTCCATGCGGGACTGTGCGTCACAGCATAACAGAATGATCTATTTTCAGAAAACGACAGAATTGCTGAAACTGAATCCGATCAGGTACAGTCTGGAACTGTATGAGACATATTGGGGGTATATGCTTGCCCATATGACGCCTGTCCCATATGTGGAGGAGCTGATCAGGAGGCTGCGTGCAGAGAAGATAAAGATCGCGATATGTACGGATCTGACGGCTCATATCCAGCATAGAAAGCTCCGGAAGCTTATGATCGCGGATTATGTGGATGTGTTTGTGTCAAGTGAGGAGGCAGGGGTGGAAAAGCCTGACGCGGCGATATTTGAGATGGTGATCGGTAAGCTGGGCATCGCGCCTGATGAGGCGCTGTATGTGGGTGACAGTTATGAAAAGGACGTGATCGGGGCAGGGAATGCGGGGCTGCGCCCAGTCTGGTTCAATCCCCACAAAAAAGTGGCGGAAGGTACGGAAGACAGAGACTGTATTGAGATAACAGAAATGAGACAACTGGAGAGGTATGTTTGTGGAGGGGAATAAAATAAAAAGGAAAGAATTGCTGAGATTTCTGGTGGGCGGCGGCAGTGCGGTTATAACGGATTATGCAGGATATAGAGCTTTGCTGTACATGGGACTCAATATGTCTGCATCAAAAGCTTTTTCCTACGTATGCGGCGCAGTTGTTGGCTTTCTCATCAATAAATATTGGACCTTTGAGAGCAAGACTTTTTCCAGGATGGAGATCGCGAGATACATTCTGCTGTATGCGGTGTCAGCGGGTGTCAATGCCGGGGTCAATAAGCTGGTCATGGCAGTCGTCGGAATACAGATACTTGCTTTCCTGTGTGCAACGGGGGCAAGTACGGTTCTTAATTTTCTGGGACAGAAATTTTTTGTATTTGTTAAGAAAGGAGAGTGTTCAGATTGAAATTGTCAATTGTCGTACCCTGTTATGACGAGGCAGAAAATATTCCGCTGATATTAAAGCGGTTTGGGGAAGTGATCAAGCGGGATGATATCGAGGTCATACTTGTGGACAATGGTTCAAGGGACGATTCTCCGCAGGTGATCCGCAGGCTTTTGCCAGCGTATCCATTTGCAAAGACAGTACATATAGAAACCAATCAGGGATACGGTTACGGGGTTATCCAGGGGTTAAAGGCATGCAGCGGCGAATTTATAGGCTGGACACATGCGGATATGCAGACCGACCCGGCAGACCTGGTCAGGGCGCTGGATATCATCGAGGCAAATAACTGTGATGAGACGTTATTCGTAAAGGGGAACAGAAAGGGAAGACCGCTGTTTGACCAGTTTTTTACAAGCGGGATGAGTCTGTTTGAAACAATATATATGGGGGCGAGACTGTATGATATCAATGCCCAGCCAAATGTATTTAGCAGAAATTTTTTTGATACATGGCAAAATCCGCCCAAGGATTTCGCGCTGGACTTGTATGCATTATATATGGCACAGAAGTCAGGATTGAGGATCGAGCGCTTTGACGTGGTATTTCCCAAGAGGCTGCACGGGACATCCCATTGGAATACAGGGCTTGCATCGAAGTGGAAGTTTATCAAAAGGACGGTTGATTTTAGCAGGAAGCTGAAGAAAGGCGGGGTACAGTGAAAGGTAGAAACAAACAAAAAATAGGAATATTTATACTGGGGGGGGTATATCAATAGCGCTGTATTTCCTGATCATAGGAATCTATACAAGGATATCTGCTGATCCTATCATCTTTTTTGCTTCTCTTGTTGTATCCGTTGCAGTTGCAGTTGTTAATGGGATCATCTTACGAAAAACAGGATTGTTCGACAATTTTACCCTTTCAATGATATGTCTCGTGTATTTGATGGGAATTATTATCTTAACGGTTTTTGGGCCTACATTCATTGATCGGAGCATTTCATATCATATAGCCTTTTACGCTGCAGATGAACAGAAAGTGGATATCGATGAAATCAGGCAGAAGTTTTCGGAGGAGATATTCAATAAGAGAATTCACGACGCTGTAGAAACTGGATTCATTGAGGAAAAGGATGGGATATATATGCCGACATGGAAAGCGGAATTGATAACATTCTTATTGAAACCCATAGGGGAGATTACGGGGTCTCTGGATACATATGAAGAACTGAGGGAGAAGCTGGCAAAATGAAAAAAATGTTAAATGATGAGCGGAAAATGGCATTTGGGATATTATGCATAGTTTGCATTATATATTTTGGAGGCTTATACCCATTTTATAGTATAGACTATTTTGTTCCGGATTTCAGGCTTTATAATTCTATGGCGGCAGTAAATCAGAAAGCGGCAGATGGTTTTTCATCACTTTTTATATGGTTGGCGTCTTTGGGCAGTATCATGCCGGAATGTATGAATTTTGTGAGCCTGCTGATCATGAGTCTGGCTATTTTCAATATTATGTTATTTTATTTTGAAATTTTATGGGAAAATATATTTAAATTCTTGTTAGCACTTGTATTGTGTATTTCGTGTGGTGTATGGTATTATTTTTACGGAAAAATATTTTATGATGTACCCTTTTCTGTGTTTAGTTATTCGTTATGCTTATTGGCATTGGGAAAAGTGTGCAGTAACAGGGGGGATCGAAGAAAAGCACAGATCTGGTGGTATGTTTTGTCGTTTTTACTGGGGTTTATGATGTCCTGGAAGCCATACAATATTTTTATGCTTTCCGGAGCGGGATTATTAGCTTTGGCATCTGATGAGACAAGGGGGGAAGTATTTGCATCAATAAATGGATTGAAAAAGCTGTCTGCAACAGGAACGCTGCTTTTGCTTGGGTATGCGGCAGGAAATTTTAATATACTGTTATTTCCCAAAGAAACGATTAACGGAATCAAGGCATATCGTGCATCTTATGTGTTTTCGGAGTTTATGCTGGACAAGCATAGGATCATCTGGGATCATATTAATGATCTGCCTTTTTCGCTTTCTGTATATTCGGTTGTCCTGTTAATATTCGCAGGTATTGTATGGCCGATTGTCATTAAGAAACTGCGCTATCTTTGGATATCACTGTTTATGTTTGGGGCATTGTGGATATATATTTCCTGTTTTTCTCCCGGATATACATGGCACGGTTTTGGTTATGGCGTTTTCTTTATCACATATTTATTGGTATTGGTCAGGGAAACGAATATTGAGATACTGCGATGCAGGGGATTTCAAATACTTTTGCTTCTCGTGATCCTGGTTCAATGTACAGTAAATTTTGGATATTATATTCCTACACAGGTAAGGTGGGCAGAGGCGACAAAAAGAGCGATAGCAGTACTTGAGAATAAGGAAACGGAGATATTTGATCAGGTAACGCGTCTGATCGATGATTTTGGCGGGTCATCCTATATGGTCGAGAATGCAATAAAACGATATAGACCTTATTATAATACTGTGTTGGATCTTAGGCCGGTTTCGCTGCAGCAGCCGTATATTGTTGCAGAAAATGTGATATTTGTGGATCCATTACAATACAGGAATTACGATGGCTGGCAGGATATATACACAAGAGGGAATTATTTGTATGATTCCGAGCAATGTGACTACATTATCTTTATTATTCCCAATGATTTTAAATGTATGGGTGATGTGGCTGATATACATCTATATGATTGGAAAAATCTGTCAGGGACAATACGGGGAGACGACTATACAATATATGTATACAGCAATTTGTAAAGGGAGACGTAGATATGGATTTTATAGCGCATAGGGTCAATACGATCGCAGAGCTGGAAGAGCTGCCGGAAAAATACGGTGTGGAACTGGATTTGCGGGATGATCTTGACGGAAGGATATACATACAGCACAATCCGTTTGAGAACGGTGAAGATTTTGAGGAATACTTAAAAAGGTATCATCATGGGACGATGATTTTAAATGTAAAGAGCGAACGGATCGAGCACAGGATCCTGGAATTGATCAGGGACTATGGCGTAAAAAATTATTTTTTCCTAGATTCAACCTTTCCGATGATCAAACTGTTATCGGATCAGGGGGAGAAAAATATTGCATTGAGGTTTTCAGAATATGAAGGCATGGATACTTTGCGTACAATGTCTGGGAAAGTGGACTGGGTCTGGGTCGATACATTTACCAGGCTCCCGCTGGATCATAAGATACACAGTGAGATCAGACGATTGGGGTACAGGATGTGTCTGGTATCCCCGGAGCTACAGGGACAGCCTGAGAAAATAGAATCTTACGCAAAGCAGATCACAGAGGAAAGGCTTGTCCTTGATGCGGTATGCACGAAGGCTTACAATATTGACCGATGGAAGGAAATGCTGGGTGATAAAAATGCAGGATGAAAGAATAGATTATATTGATTGCTGCAGGGGCATATGTGCAGCGCTGATCCTTTATCTCAAATGACTGAAAATTGACCGAGTTATTATAGTATATACACAATTGGATGATATAATTTAAGTTATGAACCGAAACATTATATGGCTGTAAAACAGATCATGACCATAAGTGAGAACTTTAGAGCGTGTTTGAAAAATCATTCCCGTCATCTGTATAACGACGCGTATGCGTCGTATTCACCACTTTGCGTGATATTTGCACCGAATTCAGTCAACATAGCCCGCTATGTCTCCTTCATTCGGCACAAATCTCCCACAAACTGTGACGCACATCTGACGGAAAGCATTTTTCAAACACGCTCTAGTGGATTTTCAGTGGGAAACGCGGTAAAAATGAATGATGGTTCAAACTGCGTATGGGTATAAAATCAGATAATATGGAACAAGGATATGTGATCTTACAATTAGGAGAGGTGAATTGTCTTGCATATTGTGAGGATGGAATGATATTAAAGGTAGTAGATGGCATTGAAAGCAGAGAGTCTCATACTCCCTGCTTTCTTGCTTCAAAATTGTATCTCAATGCTCTCACCTAATCCGCTCATCTTTTTAAATTCTTTCTATAACTGTTCGTTTTGAGAGAAATCAATGTATCGCTTCACTGTCTCCAGAAAATCCTGTTTATGAGGGTACATGATAGCGTGCAGAAAATTTGGCACATCGTATCCGGGATTTTTTTCTTCCACATCAAAAATCTCATCACCCAGTCTGATGATGACCAGAAGTTCCTTTTAGAATCACTGCAAGGATCTCCTTGTTTTTGTAAAATTTTTGGAGCATGGTCAAGTCCTGCAGTAGGCGCACGCTTTAGCGGACGAGAGAATAGTAACCTTTTCCAATCACTTGTAGACAAAAAAGAAAAAATGTTCGACAAATGTGCAGGCCTGTGATATACTTTAATTGCGTAGAAGGTCAAAGGTTAAGGAGCGATTGCATAACAGGCGATGCGGAAGTGTCACCAGACGAGGCAAATACGCCTCTGGGATATCCATTAGAGAAGCGGGGGATATACCATCTTGCAGGAAATGCCACGAACGGACATTCTTGGTTTGAAAAACAGGAAAAGAGAAAGGTAAGGAATCATTTTGGAAATTGAGGATAATATACAATGGCATCCGGCATTTTGCTCTGCGATAGAGCTGGAATTGTGGGAGAACAAAAAAGATTTGGAATACGAGAGGGAGCACAACCTGAGTAAGATGCCGCTCAGGATAGACTTTTTAGTAATTAAGAAAAAGCAGAATGCAGGATGGCGGAACCTTTTACAAGGCACTGGCATATGCCTGTCTGTATAAGGACGAGATGGCAAACAGCGCGGAAGAGGTATTTAACAGGGACACTACGGTCACCCTTGTTCGGGAACAAAAACCTAAAAAGCTCCTGCAGCGGCTGGGCGAACAGTATGAAGTAGCCAGACGATCAGACGGTATCTACCGCATTTATGGAATGCTGTTTCCAGTGCAGATCCTCGTGACAAAAGAGCTGGATGAAAAAGGTCATGTGTTCCTTACGGCTCTGACGCGCACCATGAGCAGGGAGCAGGCACGCAGGCTTATGGATGAAGTCTCAAAATTAAAAAACAATGAGGATAAGAAGAACGCGGACTCTGTCATAAATGTTGCATCTGAGGCCAACATGAATTTGTTTAAGAAAATGATACAGGAGGGTGATCAAATGTGTGAAGAATTGAAAGAAATGCTTGCGCCTGAAATTGTAGAATTCAAAATACTTCTGGCAGAACAAAATGCAAAGCTTGCCGATAAAGACGCAAGAATTGCGGATAAAAATGCAAAGTTGGCAGAACAGAATGCAAAGCTTGCCGATAAAGACGCAAAGCTTGCCGACAAAGACGTTGAGATTGAAAAACTCAAAAGAATGCTTGCCGAAGCAGGAATCAAGGCGTAGCAAGTACAAAATTTCAGGGACAGCCTGAGAAAATAGAGTCTTACGTGAAACACGCTCTATCTGGTACGACGGGTATCTTCTCAGGGATGATCTGCATGTTTATGATCCCAAGTCAGTCATAGGTGCACTGCGCCGTTGAAAGACTGCGAATTACTGGACACGGACAGTTGCATAGAAGTCATTGCAGGATTATATCAGTGAGAGCCGCTTTTGCCAATGAAGTGCAGGGAAAGGACAGAAGACTCCGATACGTTAACGCATGATAAGTCAGCAGAGGGGCAATCAGACAGATTAAGGAAAAAATACGTGAAGGTGATCGGGGAGTGCGATTTCAATCAGGCAGCAGAGAAAACAGCGCAGCAATAATAAAGGGAGACAGATCCACATGAGGAGTTCATACAGGGACGAGGATGTTACATTACTGCTAAAGGACATCACAGGTCTGGTAAAGCCGCAGCCCACAGAGGAGCGCGAGCGGCTGATCCAGTCAGGAAGACACTACAGTGAGATGCTTCCGATCGAGTATGTACCGACACAGAAATATATGGAAGTATATGAGGAAGCGCTCGAAAAATATGCCGGACCGACCGCACTGGCAGTGGGAAGACTGGCAGACAAGGTGATCCGGACAAGAGGGAAGGATGTCGTGATCGTATCCCTGGCGCGGGCAGGAATCCCGATCGGGATCCTTGTGAAACACTATATCCGCAAGAGGTACGGATTCGATATCCCTCACTATTCCATTTCGATCATCAAGGGCAGAGGCATTGACGACAATGCCATGAGATACCTGCTTGGGCGGTATCAGCCGCAGCAGCTTCTTTTTCTGGATGGCTGGATCGGCAAAGGGGCGATCCTGGAGGAACTGCGAAAAGATATGGAAGCGTACGAGGGTGTCTCTTCGGATATCGCGGTGGTCGCCGATCCGGCGAACGTGACAGAGCTGTGCGGCACGCACGATGATATCCTGATCCCGAGTTCCTGCCTGAACAGCACGGTGTCCGGTCTGGTCAGCAGGACATTTCTGCGGGATGATATCATAGGACCGGATGATTTTCACGGTGCGGTCTATTATGGGGAGCTGGCAGATTCCGATCTGTCGTATGCGTTCATCGATGCGATCGAGCGCCGTTTTGATCTGGGCGGTGTTCAGGCAGAAGGCGGTTTAGAACCGGATCCGTCTGCCAAGGGGGGAGCCGGCGGCTATGGCATCGACGAGGTGAGGGAGATCGCTGCGGAATTTGGCGTGGACGATATCAATCTCGTCAAGCCTGGCATCGGGGAGACGACGCGTGTGCTTTTGCGGCGTGTCCCGTGGAAAGTGCTGATCGATGAAAAGTACAGGGATGATCCGGAACTTGGTCATATTGTAAGGCTCGCCGAGGAAAGAAATGTCCCGGTCGGGTACTATCCCTTAAAACATTACAAATGCTGTGGCATCATCAGAAGGCTGGCGGAGGCATGAGCAGTTTCTTAGTAATTTCTGGTGCCGAAATACGCGGCAAGGAACAGTGTGCGCTGCGCCCAGCGGGAGTGGGTCTTGTATTCGTTCATGCGTTCACTGCCTGCGCTGCCAGCCACCAGTGAATGAGACGCCCTGTCCCAGTTTAGGATCGCTGCAGCGTCCGCATAGTCTTTTTCCGACACTTTGTATGCCTCGTTCACGACCGCGATCTGGCTGGGATAGATGACGGTCTTTCCCACAAATCCGCAGAGCTTGTCGTCGGCGATCTCATGATACAGCCCTCTTTCCCAGTTTGGACTGTTGTAGTACTCCCATACCGGTCCGGAGATCACATAGTCCATGCCGTAGACCGTGATGATGTCGGAGAAGATATCGGCGACCGGGCGGATCTGGTGTATGGACTCGTCGTCATGCCTCCGGAAACCGAATGCGTGGCAGAGGTCGTTTCCGCCGACACGGATATTCAGCACCCGGTCCTCGATCTGACGGAGCTTGTCTTTTAAGGTGTATAGGATCTCATATCTGTTTCTTGGGTCAATGATGCTCGGACTCTCAAAGATCGGCATGGTGTAGACCGGCTCCGCAGCGGTTTCATTGATGCGGATGATCTCCTGGATGTAGCTGTCCGCATTTTCCAGTGAAAATTTGGGAAGGATAAAGCCGGTGACGAGCCGTGCACTCTCCCCGAAAGCCTTGCAGAGCCTTCCGATCTGGCGCGCATTTCTCACACGTACAAAAATCTGGGGCAGATAAAAATTTCTGGTCTGCCGATAACGGTCTAAACGCTGCAGCGAGTCTGTCAATATATGTTCTGCCTCGGCAACGCAGTCATCGCGTATCGTGTCCTCAAGGCACATGGCAAGCGAGTATTTCGTGCCGAAACGGTTGCCGGCAACGGAATCGACGATCGATCTCCGGTTGGCGGGGCAGTACAGAAGTGCGCCGACGCTATAGTATGATAAAGAATTGTTCATGATAAAAGGCTCCCCGAAAATTTTTTCTAATAAAGGATTAAACAGTTACTGTTCACACAGGACTTAGCATTTACTGCTAAGTCCGTACGAAAACGTACATATAGCGAGTAAAAATCCATTTGCGAAGCAAATTTTGCATGGATTTTTACCTGTTACTGG
>JAETQH010000084.1 GCA_021770785.1 Lachnospiraceae bacterium | reverse complement strand
TTGGTTAATGGTGGTTGCAACTCTATTTTACCATAAATTAGTGAGGAGGTGTTTTATTTTGTAGAAAAAAGATTACTGTATTTATGCGGAGTTTAACGTTTTGCAAATACCTAAGAGCCGAGTACGTATGAAAGGAGTTTTCATATGTGGAAATACAACAGCCCCATAGGTCCAATGTACATCCAGAGACTAAATGATGGACGTTACGGCTTAGTTTATGACGGCACTGTGTGGGAATCCAGCTATTCTCCACAAGCAGAAGCAGATAATGTTTATACACAATGTACTGGTTGCTCTGACTGGGATATGTTTGATGCCTCAAATATAGATATCCCTAGTGACCTGTCTGAATGGGAACACTGTTAATCAAATCTTAGGAAAAGGTTCAACCACATAAGGAACGGCAATGTGGTTGAACTCTCCTAATCCAGAATCTATTATCTAACGCTCTTCATATTGTTGAATCTTTCCAATGTAGCTGTGATATGCCCCAGCATCTGTATGCTGTCGTATATATCTCTTAGATCCTGTCCCGTAAGTGATTCTGTTGCATCAACACGCTTCTCCACCAAATCTGTGTATTTTTCTGCGATATGCAACGCCTTTTCCTTCAAATTCTTTAAATCCATCTTTCTCACCTCCTTCTACATCAATACGTCAAAATATTGGTTCTACCTTGTCATTTCCTAATTGTTCTGCATACCAAGTCGAGTTAAATAATGCATACCAAAAAATTTGCCGCGAATGCGGAGAATTAGCAAGAGTCGAAAAAATAATTAAAGACAATTGTCTTTTCCCGTTATCTCTCTTATACTGTACTTACAGGCTGCGCCAACAGCCGAGTATACATAAGAAAGGTGGGCACATCTATGTGGACATGCAGATGCAATACAGAAAATGATGCAGATGATGCATTCTGTATTGAGTGCGGTCTTCCAAAACCAGCTCCGTCAACCAATCACTGCAGTAATCCTAACTGCAAAGCATACAATGTAATCTTACCTAATCCAGAACAGAAATATTGTGGCAAGTGTGGTTCCGCTACTACTTATTGGAAGGCAGTCGAAGATTTGTGTTAGCAATCTTCCTCGGCCAGCGCCAACGCTTCTTTTTTGGCGCTGGCCAATTCATGTCCACAATGACCACAAAAATTATCATCAAACTGCTTCAAATCTTTTTTCTGGCACAATGCCCTTCCACAATCCGGACATACAAAAAACTCTTTCTTCTCACCACTGATTGCTCTGCCGCAATTCGGACATGTATAAAATTCTTTAAATGTCATACTCCTCACCTCCTTCCTTGCTTCCCCACCAGCTCTGGCTCCCTGACCTGCTGCATTGACTGTTCATATTCTTCGATCTGCTGTCTGTTATAGAGAGCCGTAGCCACCGTATGCACTATAATCAATTCCCTGCTACCAATTACGGACAACTTCTCATTAATACTTTTAATTTCTTTTTTCCGATCCTGGATTGACATATCCTTTTTACCCATTCTTTTCGCCTCCTTTCTTTCTGTTGGCTATGCTTACATCATAATATCCATAGACAACTTTGTCAATACTTTTTTGTTGTCAGTGCCAACTTTTTTATTGACGAATCAATTTTAAAATGCTATTCTTTATCTATGGAGGTGAAAAAATGACGGTAAATGAACGGATTAAAGAGATTCGAAAATCAAATGAACTAACCATGGAGAAGTTTGGAGAATACATTGGTGTTACCAAGGCTGCTATTTCAAAAATTGAAAAGGGCGAACGCGGTGTGACAGACCAAATGATAAAATCAATCTGCCGCGAATTTGGTTATCGTGAGGAATGGCTGCGTGATGGAATCGAACCGAAACAGCCCCCAAAACTCGAAGAAGATGAACTGTCCGAATACATAGAAGACCTGCTCTCAACTGAAAATTCTACATATACTTTAGTCAAGAGTATTTTAAAAACTTATAACAAACTCGACGATAAGTCTAAACAGGTTATAAATAACACAATAGACGAGCTCATCGCTGAAATGAAAAAGGAAACAGATACAGATTTCAATTGATTTCTGTACAATTCTATGTTATATTAGACATGAAAAGGCAATACCGATGAACGGTTGCCTACGTTTTATTGGTTACAAATAAAAATAACCGCTAGTTTGGTAGGCTGGGCGGTTATTTTTATACTCACTTTTTACTTTTCAGTAAAGCTGCAAAGCCCACCAAAAAGATTCCAATCTGAATCAATTCAGACAGGGTTATGTACATAATGCCTTTTCCTTTCGTATATTTCCCATGCAAGACCTCCTTTCGGGAGTTCTTGGAACTATATTCCAGCGATCAGGCAACCGTCCACCGTTATGGTATTGCCATCTGAAAGTATATCACAGTTACTATTGTGCCGCAACCTGATTTGATAAATTGATCACAAGAATGAAAAGAAAGCTAACGCCTCCTCTTTTTAATATAATGATACATTATCGTATATATCTGCATCAGGAACTTCAAATCTGCTTTCCCTAGTAAACCAGTCATCTCTTGAATCTGTTTTATATATTCTCTTTCTGCCACTTGTTTCACTCCTTCCCGGTTTTACTACCAACAAATTTTGAATATTCCATACGGATTTCTGTTTTCAATATAGTACCACACTGTAAGGTATAAAATCTACCTCCATCTTTTCATATCTTATATTGCAAATCAATTTCATCAATTATATACAAAAAATAAACCGTCATTTTTTTATAGTTTCTTGCAATTTTCCTAATGTTTATCCAAACTCTTCCAACCATCTATATTTTTTTGATTATTCCCTGTATAATTATCATTGCAAATTAAATTATCTTCGAAAGGAGTACCCACATGAGTTTTTTTGATATTTTCAAAATCAACAAATTTAAAGATCAGATCGCAACCCTTCAACAGTCCAACAATGAACTAAACGAGAAGCTTTCTTCACTTGGTGCCCATGATTATTTTGCCGTTCAAGAACAAATCAAACAACTGAAAGCTTCGCACGAATCCATGCTGCAACAATTCGACGCCCTTTCCCATAACGCTTCTGAACTGGCTGATAAAAATCAAAAATCCGAAAAGCAACTTGCCACAAATCAAAAGAAACTCGGCCGCATAAAAAGTCTTTATAAACAAATTGATAATGTCATAGCGAACTATACAAATCTGCAACTTGATTATGGAGACTGTAGGCTTCCACAGTCGGATCTGGACGAAGCAGAGCTTTTATCACCATCCATAACGCTAAAACTTCACTGTATGGACGTGAAAGATTTGCGTAAAGCATACCGGGATAATGAAAAGTTAATTTTAAAATTGCTTGACCAGTACTCTTCCAGATACACTACAAAAGCGAACAAAACAATCTATAACTTAATGGTCATTGCTCTCCGCTCCGAACTGCAAAATATCCTATATAACCTAAAATACGAAAAACTGGACACTTCTGTTAATGCTGTCAAATCCGTAACCCAAAAGTATATGAAACTTGCCTGTGAAGGAAATCAGAACATTGCAGGAACCATGACAAAATTTATTTGCGAAATCGAATATTTATTTATAAACGCAGTGAAGATCGAATACAACTACTACGTCAAGAAAGAACAAGCCAGACAGGAACAGCTCGCCATCAAAGAACAAATGCGTCAGGAAGCAGAAGAACGAAAAGCACTTGCCGCAGAAAGAGCTAAAATAGAAAAGGAGGAAGAAAAATACAAGAACGAACTTACAAAGCTCAATGAACAACTTTCCGATACTTCAAATACCGCAGAAGCCGACGCTCTAAGACAGCGAATTCTCGATTTGGAAGCCCAACTCTCCGATGTGGTTGTCAAGAAAGATGAAATCACCAAATTACAGAATGGCAAAGCTGGTAATGTATACATTATAAGCAATCTTGGTTCATTTGGTGAAAACATATTTAAAATCGGTATGACCAGGCGTCAGGATCCGCAGGACAGGATCAATGAACTTGGCAATGCAAGCGTTCCCTTCAAATTTGATGTACACAGTTTCATCTTCTCTGACGATGCTGTCAGTCTTGAAGGAAAACTGCATGAAATGCTTAACGACAAACGAGTCAACAAAGTAAACCTTCGTAAAGAATTTTTCCAAACCACAATTGATGAACTTGAACAGCTCGTTACCGAGATCGAACCCACTGCAGAATTTAACCGGACGATGCTGGCAGAAGAATTCCGTCAATCCCAGTCAAGCGATAGCGTTTATACATCAAACTTCTCTTTTGATCTCGATGATGAAGAATAGATCTTCCAACTGCTACTGACTATAATATCCCCCTAGCGTAAATTTTTAAAAGATAACAGTTGCTATAAAAATAACCGTCTCGACATAAGACGGTTATTTTTACTAAGATATAAAGATATGGACTTTGGTAAAGCGTGGATTCCTGATTAAATATAATTTATACTTACTAACGAAAAAGCACCCCATAGCTGGAATGCTTTTCTCACAACGCCTTGCTCCGACAGCAACACATACTGCTTACAATCTCTTGCGGTTTACAAGGACTTATTTTGTTAAGATTACTATACTGTATTTTTAATGATCTGTCAATACTTTTTGCAACTTTACGACATTTTTGATTTTTTTCACTCAAACCACTGAACCATTGATCAGGACGTCTCCCAAGCGCTTATGCGTTAATCAATGGATTTATACAGTGGCGTTATTATTATATGCTCTTTTATTCTTTTTATTCTCTACAGGGAATCTAAATGGTTTGCCTGTTATCGTATTTTGCAATATTAATTTCATGTTTCCGTTATCATCATTATTCTTCTGAAACTTCCTATAACATGAATTGGATATAAAATCTGCCATTTGTAGTAACAAAAACTTTTTTGAATCGAAATAATGTACGTTTATCTCCTCATTGCAAAAATGCTCTGTCAAATTAAGTTCTGTATTCAAATATTCCTGCAGGGTATACTTTGACTCTGTTACTACATTTCTTTCATCAATATGAAAATTCAACTTATCTAGCCCTTTATACATCTCACTTTTTATAAATTCATTTTGCAAAAATAATTTTATTAAATAATTAAAGGCACGTGACGAATTAGACCGAAATCGAGCAGACGCACGTCTATTTTTCAAAACAATTATTCCCAACACAAATTTATCTTCGCATTTTCTAAACAATTTCTCATAAATTATATGTTTATCTGCCTCACTTACAGATGAGCCTTTTATCTCTTTATTTGATATTAATTCCTGAAAAAGCTCATCCTTTCGCTTTGCAATCTGCAATCTATATTTTTTGAATATTTTTTTGACAAATTCCGTATCCTCGTCCCTTACAAATACAAGTATTATAATAAAATAATTCGTTTTACTAGTTTTGTGTTTTGCAATAATTCCTGATTCATCTACAAATACATTTACATTACTCATTTATCTGCTCCATAGGTATGATATTCTAATTATACTTTATAATATTTGTTATTGCAATGATAATATATGCCATTTCACACCCAATGCTTATAATAGAAATTAAAGGTATGAATAAACAGAGGTAGACATTATATAATAACCTGTGATATCATTTATATAATTCAATTGCAATGCCGCAATTGAAAACCGCCCCATGTCTCAACACAGGGCGGTTAAGAACTGTAAATCATTACTGCATATGCAGAAATGTGATACAATACTTCAAGCAATAATATTGTACCACATCTCCCTGCACCTGCGCAATCAATGGGTATAATTTTTACCCAATTTTTTTAAGAAAGGACGTGTTATTTTATGGCAGATATCTATGTCAGGAAACGCGGTGACAAGTGGTACTATTCCTTCGAATGTGCTCCAATTGATGGAAAAAGAAAACGCATAGAACGGGTTGGCGGCAAGACGAAAAAAGATGCTCTCGAGAAGGGCATCCAGGCATTGAACGAATACAATAATTCTGGGCAGCACTTTGAGGCTTCAACCGTATCCGTCGCAGATTTTCTTGATTACTACATGGACAATTACAGCAGGATCAACAATAAATACAATACACAAGTTGGTAATGTTAGCGTCATTGAAAACCATCTAAAACCAAACTTTGGCGCTTACAGGCTCTCTGCTCTGGGAGCTGCTGCCGTACAGGAATTTATCAACGAAAAGTTTATCACCGGATTTGCAAAGTCTACGATCGAAAATATTATCGCTCCCTTATCACAGGCATACGAATATGCCATAGACTTAGGATATGTGAAAGACAACCCCTGCCAGCGTATCAAGTACCCTAAAGACTGCGGAAAACCAAAACAGAGAGAAGTTATTTCCATCGATGAATATAACATGATCATGGAAGCAATGAAAGACCACAGGCCATTTGACATCGCGATCATGATCGGGTGGTATGCCGGGCTTCGAATTTCCGAAACATTTGGCTTGACATGGAATGACATTAACTTTGACCTCAACACGATCACGGTCAATAAACAGATCGTTAAGAGAAACTTCGGCGTTAATGTCCGAAAAGCCTTTAAGGAAAAAGGGAAAAAAGAAGAACGATCCGCATGGTATTTCCAGTCTCCCAAAACTCCGACCAGCAACCGGACTATCGTCGTATCCGCTGATCTGATCAGAGTTTTAAGGGCATGGAGAAAAGAGCAACTGAAAAACCAGATTTATTATGGGGAATATTATAAGGAGCTGTACCTCAAAGAAGAGAAAGACGAAAAGGGCAAACCCATACAAAGGATCATTGAAATTGAAAAGAGTGTCCCCTGTACGCTGCCAACGGCAGACATGATCTTTCGAAAGGAAAATGGAGATTATGTCTCCACAGATTCATTCAAATATCCCTCAAGAATCATTCATCACAGACTTGGTCTTGAAAAATTTGACTACCACTCGCTGCGTCACACGCATGCAACCATGCTGATCGAAGCAGGTGTATCACCTAAAACCGTACAGGAAAGACTGGGACATGCATCTGTACAGACTACCTTTGACAAATATGTACATAATACAGAAGAGATGAAGCAGGAAGCTGCAGACACACTTGACGAAATACTTAGAAAAGCCGCAAAATGAAAAGGGTGCTTACGCGCCCCTTTTATTTTGCCAACATTTGAATCCGGCGTAGGCAGGACGCAGGCAAAGTCAACTTTTTCGCCCTATTAAACGTCTACAACTACTGATTTTTCAAGCAAAGTTTCACCACAGTCTCTACGTGATAAGTCCCAGGAAACTGATCAATCGCAACCGCCCTTTCCACCCTATACCCGCTGTCCAGCAGAATTTTCAGATCCCGTGCAAGGCTCGTGGGCTTGCAGCTTATGTATACGAGTCTGTCCACCTGAAAATCGATGATCTTTCGCAGCGCCTTGGGATGAATCCCATCACGCGGAGGATCGAGCACGATAAAATCCGGTTTTTCATCAATCTCATCCAATACTTTCAGTACATCTCCCGCAATAAATTCACAGTTGTGGAGTCCGTTCATCTCCGCATTCTGCCTTGCTGCCAGGACGGCCTCCTCCACGATCTCCACGCCGATCACTTTCTTTGCCACAGGGGCTAAGAGCTGGGCAATGGTTCCTGTACCGCTGTACAGGTCATACACTGTTTTGTCATGCGCCCCTTCTCCGGAAATATCACCCAGAAACTCCCGCGCTGTCTCGTACAGGACTTCCGCCCCCAGTGTGTTGGTCTGAAAAAAGGAAAACTGCGAGATTTTGAATCTAAGTCCCAGCAATTCCTCATAAAAATGATCCTGTCCATATAGAATAACAGTCTCGTCGCTTTGAACGACATCTGCCAGTGAATCATTCATCGTGTGCATCACGCCTGTTATTTGTCCTTTTAACGGCAGTGCCAGCAATTGCGCTACCAGAGGAGCCAGATCCTGTGTCTCCTGTGTTGTCGTCACAAGTGCGATCAGCATCTCTCCGGTCTTCTGCGCTTTTCGCACCAGCAGGTGCCGCAGATAGCCTTCATGACGGATTCTATGAAAATAACTGCTGTTCTTTTCTGAAAAATAATCCAGTACACAGCCAAGCACCATTCTGTAATCCTCATCCACAATCCGGCACTCCCGCACAGATACGATATCATAGAAGTTTCCCCTCCTGTGCATTCCCAGGGCAAGCGGACCGTCTTTGTATTCATCTCCAAATGAAAATTCCATCTTGTTTCTATAGTTATACTGCACAGGACTCGGCTTGATCCCTTCGAAAATGCGATCCATGTACTGATCCGCGTCTCCGTTTTCCCCATCTAATAACATCTGTTTCTCAAAAGCAGGATGCAGCAGCCTCCGCACCTGTTCTTCCTTGATTTCAAGCTGTTTCGCATAGGGAATGCCCTGATAATTGCAGCCCCCGCACTCTCCGAAATGCGGACATACATCTGTCTGTTCATATGGAGCCTTCTCCAGCACCGAAAGTTGTCTGCCCTCCGCCTTTCCCTTGCGTTTCTTACTGACCATAAATGATATCCGCTGTCCAGGTATGGCATTCTTCACGACTGCTGTCTCGTCCTCACATCGAACGATTCCCTTGTTCGGAAAATCAACACGCTCCACATATCCCTCGTAAACCTGTCCTTTTTTCATCCAATCCTCCTGTGCCGCACAGCAAATGAGGGAGTACCGCCTTGCCAGCACTCCCTCAAAACACTTCATATGCAACAGATCATTATTTTACAGTTGTATACTCATTTTCCTTTGCAGGCTCCTGCTCCTCGTCTTCCTCGTCATCAAAGAAGTCGTCCTCAAAGTCATCGTCAAACTCATCATCGAAATCATCCAGGTAATCAGGTGTCATGTAACGGTATACTGCATACGCGATCGCTGCCACTGCAGCCACTGCTCCAATGATCGCAAGCACCCAGAGCACGGTGTTCCCCTTCTTCTCATTATCTTCCTTGAGTTCATTCTTTGCGCAGTATTTGCTCAGGATATCATTGCCCACCAGATTCTTATCCTGAAGATATTCTACTAATTCGTCCCACTTTTTCATCTAAAAAAGCCCCTTTCTGTTTTTATTTCACGCTTGATTAAGCTTCGTTGTATATATCATATCATCTTTTTAAAAATTTTACTACCATTTTAACACAATTTATAAGATTTTTTGTAACAGCGTCATATCTTTTTCAGTTTCGCAAATGCCGCGTACATGATCTTGTTCCCATACGCGTCAAACGCTACTGTTACCTTAAAATCCCTCGTGTCACGCACGATATCCGTCACCGTGCCTTCCCCATACTTGACATGGGACACCCTGTCGCCGGCAGCATAGCCCGGACCATCCGCTGATATCGGCGGTGCCCCCTTGGTGAGTCCGTCCAGGGACTTTGCAATATACGGCTTGTTTTCCGCCGGTGTCTCTTTCTTCTTGACGACCGCCTTTGGTCGTGACGCCAGGATCTCGGACAAGTCCTTTTTTGCCGCCGGCTGCACAGCCTGCTGGTTTGCTGCCTGCTTTACCGCCGCGGTTCTGACCACATCTGCCTTTTTCGCGGATGGTTCTGGCTGCTGTTTAGCAGATGCCAGCATCTGCGCCGCTGTCTCCCACTTGTTAAGCGGTTTGTCAAACACGGTATCGCTCAGTGCCCCGCCTCCCGCTTCATTCTTTGTATCTGACTGAAACGGCTTCGTCTTAAAAATATTTTTTTCCTGGGAATCATCGGAGTATTCTTCTGACACCCACCGCCGCACACCTGGAATCCTGCTGTCAAGAAACGCGTCCGGTATTTCCCTGACAAAACGGCTGATCGGATTGTACTGCGTCTCACCTCTGATCATCCGCGCTTTCGCATACGTGATCGTCAGATCCTCCTTCGCGCGCGTGATCCCCACATAGGCAAGACGCCGTTCCTCCTCGATATCTTCCGGATTATCCGAGTTGATCGAGACATATCCCGGAAAGATCCCATCCTCAAGCCCTGACAGATAGACACTGGAAAATTCAAGACCTTTCGCACTGTGCAGCGTCATCAATAACACACGGTTGTCATCTTTATCCACGTTATCAATATCCGCCACCAGCGCGACTTCTTCAAGAAATGCGGACAGCGTAGCCTCCTCGCCAAGCTCCTCCCGCTCCATCTCGAAGCTCACAATCTTCGTGATCAGCTCGTCTATATTTTCGATCCGGTCCTGTGCATCCTCCTCGCCGGACTCCTCCAGCTCCCTCACATAACCAGTCGTATCTATAACATCAGTTATCAAATCTTCCAGGGAATCATTCCGCATTTTCGTCCGGAACATTCGGATCATTGTCGCAAAGTCTCTGAGTTTATCGATCGATTTTCCCTTTCCCAGAGCCGGTATCTCATCTACCCGCTGCAGCGCCTCGTAAAAACTCAGTCCCATATGGTCGGCATAATCCTGGACTTTGGCTATGCTCGCTGCACCGATCCCACGCCTTGGCACATTGATGATCCGCTTCACTGCCAGATCATCCTTGCCGTTATCGATCGTTTTCAGATACGCCAGGATATCCTTGATCTCCCTGCGCGCATAGAAATTGACACCGCCTACCACGTTGTAAGGAATGTTCAGCGCGATAAAACTTTCCTCGAGAAGACGTGACTGCGCATTAGTCCTGTAAAGCACCGCGCAATCCCTGTAATCACTCACAAGCTCCCGTTTCTTTCGTCGAATATCACCTGCTATGTATTCGGATTCCTCATATGCCGTGTCAAATGCCCTGAAATGGATACGATTTCCTGCGCCTTTGTCTGTCCAGAGCGCTTTCGATTTTCTTCTGGTATTGTTCGCGATCACTGCATTGGCCGAATCCAGGATATTCTGGGTGGAACGGTAATTCTGCTCCAGTTTGATCACTGTCGCCTCCGGGTACACCTGCTCAAAGTCCAGGATATTCCTGATATTTGCCCCGCGGAACTTGTAGATGGACTGATCATCGTCACCCACCACGCAGAGATTTCTGCTGCGCTGCGCCAGAAGACGGATCAGCTCAAACTGCGCCGTGTTGGTATCCTGATACTCGTCAACCATAATGTACTGAAAACGGTTTTGATAATTCTCCAGCACCTCTGGGCAGCTTTTAAAGAGCTCCACTGTCTTCGTGATCAGATCATCAAAATCAAGCGCGTTATTTTTCTTCAACGTAAGCTGATATTCCGCATACGCAGCGGATATCTTCTTTTTGTAAAAGTCGCCTGCAGCGGACATCTCATATTCCGTCGTCGAGATGAGATTGTCCTTCGCCGAAGAGATCGCACTCAGGATCGTCTTCTCTCTCAATTGCTTCGTGTCAATCTCCAGGCGCTTGCACACATCCTTCATGACACTCTTGGCATCATCCGTATCATAGATCGTAAAGTTATTGTCATACCCCAGCCTGTCGATATGCCTTCGGAGGATCCTCACACAAGTTGAGTGAAACGTCGATACCCATACACTCTCTGCACCGTACCCGACGATCGCGTTCACTCTGTCCCGCATCTCGCCCGCCGCCTTATTGGTAAATGTGATCGCAAGGATATTCCATGCACTCACACCCATGCTCTCGATCAGGTACGCGATCCGCCGCGTGAGCACACTTGTCTTGCCGCTTCCCGCGCCCGCAAGGATCAGCACTGGTCCCTCTGTCGTAAAAACGCCCTTTTTCTGTTGTTCATTCAATGTATCATAGAGTCCCATTTCCCTGTTCCCTTTTATTCGTCTTTCTTTTTGTCCGATGTTTCATATTATACCATTAAAATATCACAGTTTCAATTCTTTTTGTGATGGCTGATGCATCTAATCACTACATGGCACTGTTCCAGTACACTGTTACATTAATTCCCGAGTAATCCGTACCTGATGCCCGCGCCATGACAAGGCGGAGGCGGAAAGCATTTTTCAAACACGCTCCCGCTCCCATTCACGCTTTCTTGGCATCATGCATATGATAACCAAAACAGCATTTTGAGGAAGATCATGAAAAAGCCGAAAAAAATAAGACCACTCGCAGTCCTTCTGACGATCGCGCTCCTCCTGCCCGCGCTTGTTGCCGGATGCGGGAAAACACCAGATTCTGCCAGATCCGCAGCTTCTGCAAAGAAAGTAACACTGAATGAAGTCGCCCACTCCATCTTCTATGCGCCAATGTATGTCGCCATCGAGGAGGGATATTTTGCGGATGAGGGCATCAATCTCGAACTTGTGACCGGATACGGTGCAGACAAGACCATGACAGCATTGCTCACAGGCGAAGCGGACATCGGTTTTATGGGAAGTGAGGCATCCGTGTATACATACCTGCAGGGCGCGCAGGACTATGCTGTAAACTTTGCACAGTTGACACAGCGCGCAGGAAATTTCCTCGTGAGCAGGACTCCCATCGACAATTTCAACTGGGATATGCTAAAAGGAACTTACGTTCTTGGTGGGCGCAAGGGCGGAATGCCGCAGATGGTATTTGAATACATTCTCAAGATGAACCAGATCGATCCAGACAAAGATCTGACGATCGATACGAGCATTGATTTCGGCTCCACCGCCGCAGCCTTTTCCGGTGCCAAGGAAGGCGACGCCGGCTATGCCGACTTCACCGTCGAATTTGAACCGCACGCCACATCGCTCGAAACACAGCAGAAAGGTTACATTGTCGCGTCGCTGGGCGTAGATTCAGGATATGTGCCCTATACAGCGTTTAGCGCCAGAAAAAGTTATATTGACGAAAATCCCGAAACACTCCTTGCTTTTACAAAAGCGCTCCAAAAAGGAATGGACTATGTCGCAAACCATTCTGCCAAAGAGATAGCATCTGTTATCAAACCGCAATTCCCCGAGACAGAGCTCGACACGATCACCACGATCGTGACACGCTATCAGACACAGGATACGTGGAAGGCCGATCTGGTCTACACCGAGGACAGCTTTACACTCCTTCAGAATATCCTCATGGAAGCCGGGGAGCTTGAAGATTACGTTCCATACAAAGATCTGGTGACAAACACTTTTGCAGAACAGGCAAAAAATAAGTAGGGGAATACCTTCTCCCCTACTTAATGCTACACCACGCACAGTGTCATATTTTTTTCTGTCCGGACGCCAAACGCGCCGACGCCGCGCACAGATATGGCGTAAGTCCCCTGCCGGTTCAGGTCATAGTTCCCGGAAACACTGATGATGTATTCACCGGAACCATATACCCCCTTCGTCGCATCCATCAGCCCGATCGCATTGTAAATATCATACTGGGATGCGCCGACTGGCAGCATCAGCATTTCTTCCCCGCCGGCACCGCCTGTCAGATACAGTGTCGGCCGCACCTGATTCCATGGATTCATACTGTTCATATCTGTCGGATCCCACTTTCTCATAGGATTTTCTGCCGTAAGTTTGACCTCCTCCGGCTTGCCAAGCGGTCCCGGATCCTCAGCATCATCGTACACGATCACCTCGGTGCCCTGCTTACAATTGTCGTAGATCCACTTTGCATCTGCACATGTCAGCCTTACACAGCCAAGCGACGCGGGTTCCCCCAGCAGATTGAACTGTTCCCACTCCATATTTCCAGCATTTTTCGTGTAATACGGCACGGAGTGAAACATGATCCCCTTGTTGAAACGGACTGCATACTGCCCGTAGGAACCGTCCACCATCAGTCTCCACTTATAGTAATTGCTTGTCTTGAATGTCCCAAGCGGCGTCTCATGCCCTTCCCGTCCGCAGGAACAGACAAATGCCTTGACAGGCACCGCTGCCCCGCCGTCCGCATCCTTCTCGTACACGGTCACACAATTTGCCGCGCGGTTCACCATGATCAGGTACGCGGGCCTTGATTCCTTTGCATCTGCTGTCAGCGCACTGCTGTCAAGCATCATGCCCAGACACATGCACACGGCAAGACAAAATGCAGCAGCCTTCTTTACATAATAAAATCCAGAATATCCCCTCACCAAAATTCTCCTCCTAGTTCTGAAAAAAATTTACACAATTTAGACATAATACACCATTTTTCCATATTTTGCAACAAAAAAACACCCTTCTGGGTGTTTTTAAGGATTTTTTTATAAAAACGGCGTGAATCCCACTCCGCCAAGCTGATCTCTCAGCCGGTTCTGAAATCCCATCATTCCGATGGTATCATTCAGATAGGACGCATAATCTGTCTGTCTTCCCTCATCCTTCTGCGAAAGCATGCTTTCCTGTATGCCGAGCATCTCGGCAAAATCACCGCTTGCCGTGCTCTTTGGCGCATCCAGTTCGCCGTAATCCTTGACATACAGATCTTCCTTCTCCTCGGAAGCGATCACAAGCGGCTTTCCAGAACGACCGTTATCTTTTTCAACCCTCTGTACAGCATTCAGGCTGTAGGGATTGCCATGTATCGAGGAAATCCTGTAACTGCCAAATCCTGAGAATCCTGCGATTGCTGATATACCCATAAAATCCCTCCTTTCTGTCTACTCTACCATTTAGGTATTTGCAAAACGTTAAACTCCGCATAAATACAGTAATCTTTTTTCTACAAAATAAAACACCTCCTCACTAATTTATGGTAAAATAGAGTTGCAACCACCATTAACCAA
>JAETQH010000196.1 GCA_021770785.1 Lachnospiraceae bacterium | reverse complement strand
TAGCCGCGCAGCGGTGCGAAGCATCATTGATAAAAGCTGACAGTTCCGATAGCATTCAGGCAGCAATCCAACAAATTTTTTAGCCACAAGTGTTACAAAAAAGCTTGACCACTACAATGGTCTTTGGATGCTTTCGGACGGTCATATTCCCAAATGGTGGTCTGCTTCCTGTCGGAATACCACTGATGCTTACCGCCTTTCTTCCATCCAAACAGACACGGTTCATGCTGCCACTGATAAGGACTACGCCCAAGTACCAACGCATTCTTTTTCCAAATGCAGCACCCCGATAATTTGAATCCGGCATCTGCAAATGCCTTTCTGAAATTCAATCCTTCGGTGTCGGCATGGAACACATAGATAGAAGCATCGTCCTCCATGTTCTGTTCCATATTCACAAAGGCAGCAAAAAGGAATCTGTAAAAATCCTCATCTGCCATATTGTCATTCTTAATCTTTCCGGCGGTCTCCTCCACATCTACATTGTACGGTGGATCTGTCAGAACCAGATTTGCTTTCCTACCATCCATAAGAATGTTATATGTTTCCGGCAGAATGGAGTCTCCGCAGATAACACGGTGTTTGCCCAGGAGCCACACATCGCCAGGCTGTGCCACTGTTGGTTTCTTCAATTCCGCTTCTACATCGAAATCATCTTCTTTTACCTTTTTGTCATGGACCTTTGAAAATAGCTGTTCAATCTCCGGCGGTTCAAAACCTGTAAATCCAACATCAAAATCCGAGTCCTGCAAATCCTGAATCAAATCTGCCAACAATTCCTGATTCCATTCGCCTGAAATCTTATTCAACGCAATGTTGAGTGCTTTTTCCTGAGTTTTGCTGACTTCCACAATCGCACATGGTACTTCTGTGTAACCAAGTGCAGCTGCTACCGTTACCCTCTGGTGACCTCCGATAATTGTCATATCCGAATTAACCACTACCGGGTCTGCAAAACCAAACTCCTCAATGGAACGTTTAATTTTTTCGTACTCCTTGTCCCCCGGCTTTAACTTTTTACGGGGATTGTACTCTGCCGGATTTAAGTCCTTAATCGGCAGAACTGATAGCTTCGCTGTCTTCATCTTCTACCTCCCAAAATCTTGCTTTGATATAGCAGTCATGGCTGCAATACTTCCTTTTCCTGTTACCGTAGCTTAAGAACTCTTTACCGCAACGCACACACACCGCAGGGTACATGGCACTCTCTTTTCTGTTGATTCGTTCCGGGTGTCCTTTCCACCATTCACGTCTGCATTTATCTGAGCAGAACTTTTTTGGTCTTCCGGTCTCCGGCTGTTTCATTTCCTTACCGCAGTACAAACACGCTTTCCCAAGCATGACCTGTTCCTGTATGTTCTTTGTCAGTGCTGAACCATACCCGGAAAGCCCTCTGCTTTTACAAAAGTTCCTCACGATATCACGGGACAGACCTACCGTAAGAGCAATGGAACGGTAACCAATCCCCTGCTCCCTCATCTCCCGTATCTGCTTTGCCTGTTGCTCCGTCATATCCTTTCACATCCTTCCATCCAAACGGGCATAAAAAATGGGTAAAAAAGCACCTCTTTTTGCGCCTTTTTACCCATTAAAAACATGGTTTTTCTATACTTTTTATCGAAACCCTTTGACGGATTTTCCTTACATTTAAACACATTTTGCGAAAAATATCACACCGCCGGACTATCCCCCCTGTTTAATTCTGCGAAAATTCACGTTTGAGGGGGCGGCGGTCAATCCTGCACAGGATTGTGGAGATTTGATACCCCCACCCTTGTGTATGATACACAATCAATATTTATATTCCTGATACCTGTCCTCGGTCATTGTCTTCACATCATGGTGGTGCTTGCAAAGCGACTGCCAGTTCCTTTCATCCCA
>JAETQH010000083.1 GCA_021770785.1 Lachnospiraceae bacterium | reverse complement strand
TAGGGCAACGCCCTAAGCCCTCGGAGAGCCGGCCGGCTTCGTTAACTACACTTCTCAAGGTTCATTTGGGCCAATTTTTTTCAGTGTAGTTTTTCATAAATTACTTGACACTACCCCATGCCTAAATTATATCATTTATCTGTGTGCATACAACTAAAATTTTTACATGATTCCGATAGCCTTGCATATAGCTTGCGAAAATGCCGGATGATAAAGAGGCGGCATTTTCGTATAATCTTTATTTTTCCAAAACCATTTTACAGCAGGTATGGACAGTCATACAGTAATAAATCAGGTAAATGATTAGTGTCAGCGCAATAGCCAATATCGTAGGGGCGTATAAAACAATGCTGTTCGCCAAAAGGTTCTGCATAAGCGCTGTTTTATATACTAATGTGGCAAAGATACAGTCTGCCAGTCCGAACAGGAATGGAATGCTAAAAAATGTGATTGCCTGTTTCCCGATAATTTTTTTAATCTTCCTGTTTGTATATCCCATTTTTGTAAGGATATCGTAATAGGATTTTGATTCGGTTATGGCAGAAATGTTATTAAAATACAGGATGCTTCCTGTTGCTATGAAGAATAGTACCACAAGAAAGCCTATCAGCAGGAAGGTAGAACTGCTCAGGGAAACCACTTCATGTATTCTGTGAGAATTGTCCTGTAGGTAAGGGCTTTTATCCAAATATGCAGACAAAATCTGAAATAGTTCCTCGTTACCTGTTATGGAACTTCCATTTATACTTAAGACTTTCGTTTCGGGGGCGGCGTTTTCGGATATCATGTTGTATAAGCTGTCACTTACAATTAAAGTACCAACACTGTTCGCAAATGAAATAGGATTATCTAATGTGGTCATAGTCACAGTGACAGGTATTTCCGTATTGTTTATGAGCAGTGGATAAGTGCTGTCTGTTTCGTCCTTGCCGGAAGCCGGCTGGTATCTTACAAAAATGCACTCATTATTGTTTAGCATTGTAAATTGTTCCAAAGCCTTTTGCCGCCCTTGTGCTTTTAGAATGGCGGTATAGTCAGAATATGAGATACATTCAAAACCTGCATTCCGAAGAATTTTTTCGTTGTCAGCATCTCCCTTGGAAGTTCCGACACTATATTCCATGGGAAGCTGTCCGGCAGTAGAAGTAATTTTATAAATATCGGTCTGTAGGAATGTAATATCATCTCCGGATGAATAGTTGTTTACGATCTCCATGATTGCGGACAGATCGTCCTCCTTTTCAATACGGCATTCGATTTCTGACGGCGCAATACGGGATATTGCTGCAATCGGATAATACAGGGTGAGAGCCATAACGCTTGAAACAGTCAGAGTTGCGGCTGACAGTAATGTGAGCATAATCAGCGTTTTTGAATTGGAGCGCATCCGGTATATAAAATCCGGTGAAGTAATGATTCTTGTTTCCGTATAAAATTTTTTCTTATTTTTCTTGCCAGTCTGTACCGCATAAGGGAGAAAAGATGCAATAAAAAGCACTGTCCCAAAAAGAATGAGTGTAAATGTAAGCATTCCAACAGTATAAAATCCGACTGAAAACCAGACAGATTTTTCGCCCCGCAGGATGTCAAGGGCAATACAGTATCCTAAAATGACAGATACAAACCCGATTACGGAAGGAACGGCATGGAACTTTGTCTGCTTTTCCGCACTTTTTTCAAACCGTACTAAATTTATAAGTGAAGATTTAAAAAGAAATCTCTAATTACGAACAGTAAAGAAAGGAAATTAGGATGGAAAAGATGAAATTAAATTCAAAAAAAATTATTGTTTGGTTATGTGTAAACTATGGAATATTTGTTTTGGCTTTTTTTTCGTTAGGACTATTTGGTGAAAAGTATAGAATGGTACTCTGGATTAACTTTTTTCTTGATGTAGCTATTTGTATTATATCGTTTATACTCAATATTATTTTGTTTTCCACGAAACATAAAATTTCTTTGCTTGTGAAAATACTTCTTTTTTTGATAACGTCGTTTTTTGTAGCATTTACATACTATGCTTTTATAATGCCGGAAATGAGGCCAGAGAGGCATACAGAAAAGGAAGCGCCATTTTGACAGCTTCCTTTTCTTTAATCTTCGTAATGTCCTTTGCAGGAAATGATTTTAATATTCTGTAATTCGTCAACGTCATATATAAGACGGTTTGCATCGTCAATTCGTCTTGAAAAGCCTGGACGATGTTTTAATGGTTCTGGCTTACCGATTCCCTGCATCACGCCGTTTCGTTTTATGTCATCTATCAGACTATTAATTTTCTTTAGTGTTTTACGGTCTCGAACTTGCCAGTACAGATAATGTTCCCAGCCTTTTTTCGTAAACGTGAAATCATTCATTGTCTGTCGCTCCCGGGTTTTTGATTCCGTGTTTGCGCTCAAAGTCTAAGACTTTTTGCGTAGGCTTCCAGTCATCGGACTCCATTGCCCGCAGTTCTTCCATGCTGAATGATATCGTATCTCCACGCTCATACTGTGCCTGGCTTTCGTCCAGCATTGCAAGATATTCAGCATTTCGCTTTGCTTTCTGCAGGGCGTTGTATTCAGCTTCGTTTATCATGTAGATATTTTCGTTTCGTGGTCTTGAAATAACAACGGTTTCACCCATGCTGATTTTATCACACCATTCTTTAAAGTTATCCCGGACATTTACAGATTTTACCGCTAACATGGCTCATGCCTCCTTTATAGAAATGTACGTTTTTTTGTATTTATTTATGTACTTATATTATATCCAAAGTATGTTCTAACGTCAATGAAAACGTAAAGGGAATTTTTATCATTAATTCAACTTGTTTTAATAGTTAAATATTAACAATTGTATGTTGACAATTAATATTTTCGCATTCGTTATCAGACGTGTGCCGGGGGGGAGTTAAAGAAAAATGCCTGTCCCCCGGAATCATGTCACCGGGGAACAGGCATTTTCTGCCGCAGGGGAAGTGGAGGATTATCAGGAATCTCCCCTGCAGCTTAAATATGATATTTTACATGGAAACAGCAGGCGGGTGGTCCGTTTCGTACTGACGGGCCAGTTTATAGAAGGTGGTTGTTTTAAGCCCCAGAAGCTGCCTTGCCTCCACGGCAGTAATCTCCTTATTTTTCCATCTGGCATAGACTTCCGGCCAGTCCCGCGGGTAGTCTATGGCAGGGCGGCCGGTAGGTTTTCCTGTTTTAAGGGAGACTTTTTTCCCATCGATGGTTTTCATGGAGGCAATTCCCTGCTTCTGCCGGGCCAGGATATTTTCCCTTTCTTTCTGTGCACAGTAGGACAATATCTGCAGGACGAGGTCGGCGATGAAGGTCCGCTCGAGGTCGTTTCCGTTTGTGGAGCGTGTGTCAAGGAGCGGCATGTCGATGACCTTGATATCGGCCCCGAGTGTCCGGGTAATATGTTTCCACTGCTCCTTAATCTCCGTGTAATTTCTCCCCAGACGGTCGATCGAGTATATCACCAGCAGGTCGCCCGCATGGAGGAGCGGCACCGTGTTTTCCGTCCCCACGAGGGCGTTGTATGCCTTCCGGTTAAAATCCCTGCCGCTTGCCCTGTCCTCAAAAATGTATTTCGGGGGGATTCCCTCCTGCTCCGTCATGATGTCCCACTGTCTCTGCGGGTTCTGGCTTTTTTCCGAGACCCTGATATATCCGTAGATATCTCCCATAAACAGACACGCTCCTTCCTTTCGTTAAGGTATACCTTTACAAAAACCCGGGACTGCCCCCCTCAGGGCTGGAATTTCCTTTCGGAAAGGTATATTCCCGGGTTTCTGAATGTTCGTAAAATATTGGCATCTTTACGGATATTATAGCATGGGTCTGGCCGGAAATGTTATGTCGGAAATGAAGAAATTTCATTTTCTGAAAGAATGCATATTAACGGTGTAATTAAATATTTAAAAGAGGAGGGCGGTATATGAAAGGAAACAGGATTGACGGAGGGAAGTACAGGGGGATTACAGGGCTGCGTATGGGCCGGGACAGCCATTCAGTGACCGGGTTATCTGGTGCTGTCCATGGAGCCTGGCATGCCGGAACAGTGGATGGCTATCTGGCCAGGGGACCTGACTGGCCGGGTGGTTCTGCAGGATAAAAACGGTTATTTCACATTTTGTATGATATGTACTCCTTATTTTTGTGGTTGAAAATGGCCATGGCAGTTTTGCCGTGGCCGTTTTCTTTTTGGGAAGGTGGTAAAATCCTTTGGAAACGGATCAGGACTGCCGGCGGCGGAGGGGCGTGGATTTTGCGCAGGGACATGGAACGGCATAAGGCAAAAAATAACCTGCAAAAAAACCATATTTTAGATGAATGTAAAAAGGAAAGGAGAAATATGCGGATGTGCAGAAACGGGGATATATACATAACGCGGCTGGACATGCAGCCGGAGGGAAGCCTGCAGGCCGGGATAAGGCCGGTAATAGTGGTCAGCAACGACATGGCAAATAAATTTTCGCCGGTGGTGACCGTAATTCCGGTTACCAGCAAGGTGAAAAAGAAAAAGCTGCCTACCCATGTCCATCTGAATGACTGCGGGCTGGACGGACCATGTACAGCCATGGCGGAACAGATTACCTCCATAGACAAGGACAGGCTGGGGAAGTGGATAGGGAGCATTAAAAATACTGATTATGAGGGGCAGATAAAAAGGGCAGTCCGGATCCAGCTGGATCTGTAAGGAGATAGTAAAAGGAAAATGGTCATGGAAATATTTCCGTGGCCGTTTTTTTTCTTTGGATCAGGATGAAAATTTTACCGTCCCGGATCAGGCATATTCAAAACACAATAAATTCAGGAAGAGGAGGAACTCAGTAATGAAGGACAGGTCTGTTGATATGCATCAGTATCTAAATTATGACAGTGTCAGGAAAAGGATCGTCTATAAACTGGTCAACACGGAGAGAAACAGGGATCTGCTTGAGAACATACCCCATATGGATTTTCTTGACCTCTCGGTTGTCTTTCAGTGCCTGGTTTCACAGGAAGGGCAGGGGACAGCATATATCCTGGTATATAACGTGCATATGAAGCTGTGGGACGTGGAGCTGGAAACACTGTATCATAATGCGTTGGAAAATACACCCCGGATTATGCCGTATGAGATAAAAAGCATGGAAGAAGCCATAAGGGCGGAGAACCCGGACTGTGATGGGTTTACGGCAGAATCTGCGGACAGCGTGCCAATGTATGTGCTTACCAACATAAAAAAGATAGAAGGGGCGGCCTGCATGCTGTATCCCGGCCTGATCCGTGAATTCGCAGACAGAACCGGCAGCAGCCTTTTTATCATTCCCTCGTCGGTACATGAGCTTCTACTCCTGCCGGTTGAAGACATGAAGGAGACGGAAGAAATCAGAAGCATGATCAGGGAAATCAATGACACGCAGGTGCAGCCGGATGAGATCCTGTCGTACTCGCTGTACTGCTATGACAGGGAAGAAGGCAGGATTTATATATGCTGACATGAAATAGAAAACCCCGGTTTTGTCCGGGGTTTTCTGCCCCTTCCATGTTTTCCCTAAAACCGTTAAATACAGGCATGGCGTATAATATTTATTATGGAAACAATAAATCCGCACATGTCCTGAAGGGAGGAAAATTTCATGGATATATTTGAGAAAAGGCTTCTGCGGTTTCTGGCGGGGTACTGTATGTTATGGGCAGCCACGGTAATCCTGTCCAGAACCGTACTGATGTTAAACTTTATACCATCCGGCAGTATGGAGGGCACGATCAGGACGGGTGATTTCGTGCTTGGCACAAGGTATGATATTGGGGAGGGGGATATAGAACGGTATGACATACTGGTTTTCGCTCCGCCTGACGAACCGGATACGGTCTATATCAAGAGGGTGATCGGACTTCCGGGAGAAACGGTCGTGGTCTGCGACGGAAGCGTATATGCGGACGGCGTCAGGCTGGATGATGACTTTGTAAAATATCCGATGAACACAAGGGGGGATGGCACTTATGTGGTACCGGACGGCTGTTATTTCGTTATGGGCGATAACCGCAACCAGTCAGACGACAGCAGGTTCTGGACGGAAAAGTATGTGCCGGTTGAAAATGTCGAGGAGAAAGCGAAGTTTATAATCTTTCCCTTTAAAAACATCGGGGCTGTATAGATGACAGGGGGCAGCAGGATAAAAACGGCTGTCCGTTCTGCATCCATATTTTATGGAAGAAACAGGCCATACGAATCCATGCAAGTCAATGTTGACAATTTTAAATAATAGAAGAAACAGGCCATATGAATTAATATAAGTCGATGTTGACAATTTTAAACAATAAGAGATAAAATGGTTCGTGTGGATAGATAATAACCTTAAAAGAGAGGGATTTATGGATAAATTTACGAAACGAATGTTAAAAATCTTTGCTGTTTATGTGTGTGGCATGTTAATTTTTTTTATTTTATTTAGTACGGTGTGGCGTCTGGACCGGGCAGTGTCAGGCAGCATGGAGGATACAATAAGAACCGGCGATCTGATTCTGGGTACGCGGTATGGCATCAAAGGGGAGGACATTGAAAGATATGACATACTTTTTTTCTATCCTCCGGATAGTCCGGATGAGCTGTTTGTCAAACGCGTTGTCGGACTGCCCGGAGAGACCATCGAGGTGTCGGGCGGATGTGTTTATGCAGACGGAACGGAACTGGATGATTCGTTTATAAGAAGACCGATGAACGGCAGGGGGGACGGCATTTATGTGGTCCCTGATGGGTGTTATTTTTTTCTCGGGGATAACAGGAACCAGTCGAACGACAGCCGATTCTGGACAGAAAAATATGTTCCGCTTGAAAATATCGTGGGAAAAGCGAAATTTATCATATCTCCCCTGAAAAACTGTGGGAATCTGGATTATATTAGGAACTAAAAGTAATCACAAATCCGGCCGGTTAAAACATTGCAGAATCTGGTAATATCCATCCTGTTCCAGAACGGTATTGAGAAAAGACTGACATACATGAACTGATTTCTGTATTTCCTGATTTAGGGTTTTTGGATAATGTATGATTAAAAAGAAGTGGTATTTAGAAATACTGCTTCTTTTTTTGTAGATTTCATTTAAGACTGCAGCATAGTAAAGAACTCCCTGCAGTCTTACTGCGGGAAAGAATACTGTCTGCAGGCAGGGTATGTATTCCTGCTGCCTGTATATGCGCTGGAATATGGCATCGGCGGGACTGGAAATTGATTTATCGTGTCATGTTGACAAAATTCACCATAATGGGATAAAATACTTATTAGGATACACTGCTTTTCTCCAAACCGGTATGGCAGCAGGAGATGGCATGATTTCGTGGACGGCGGGATGCCGCTGCCTGAAGTATAGAAACGAGGAGGAACCATATGAACGATGGATAGAATGCGGCGTAGCATTTGGATGGTAAACACTTAAAAACAAAAAAGTATTTATAACGTACTGCCATATTAAAAACGGCAATACAAGACGAAACGAAGAAAAGGAGGACATTAAAATGAAAAAAAGAGAAAATTTTGCAAAGAAACTCATCGTGGCGGCAATGGCGGCGGCAATGGCATTGGGCGCCGTGGAAGGCGCAGGGATGGTTACCAGTCCCGCGCGTGCGGATCAGGAGGACGCCGGCAGCTTCGACCCGGTGTACTACGCGGCGCTGTATCCAGACGTGGCGGCGGCCGTAGGGACGAGTCCCGAGGCGCTGTACAACCACTATGTAAACTTCGGCCAGAAGGAGGGCAGGATTCCGTATGAGGGCGCTGCCGGGGGCGAGGCCGTGGACGGGACGGCGGATACGGTGACCGACACTGCGGCAGTAACTACGCCCGTGCAGACCACGGCGGACATCGGCAACGGACCTTTCTGGCTTTTCCCGTACGGAGAAGAGGTTAGCAAGGCGGCGTTCCTGCAGGAGAAGCAGAGGCGGCAGCAGCAGTTTGACGCGGCGGGTTACGTGCATGTGGGATGGACCGAGCAGCAGGTGCAGGCAAGGCTTCTCTCGCTCAAGGAGCAGTATCCCGAGGGAATGAAGGTTGGAATCTGCAGTACCGGTGCGGCCAAAATCACAAACGGACTGTATGGGAATCCTTATGACCTCAATGTGGGCTGGGTTGCACAGGGGGATGACGACGTGTTAATGACCGTAGATGGATGTGTTCCCAAAAGGTCGATAGCTTCCCGTAGCGTCGCGGTAAGCTCCTTAAGGGTAGGCGACGAGGTGTATGTCAAGTCCTACGGACTCGGGCACGTGATGGTTGTGCTTTCCCGTGGCAGTGACGGCATCACCGTAGTGGAATCGAACCTGAACGGTGACATGAAAATGCACTGGGGAAGTTTCATCAGCTGGGATGAACTGGATGAATCGCTCCTGTATATATGGCATTACGAGTATTGATGCACCGGAACGGCGACGTTATTGCCGGAATCATGTTACGGGACGGGGAACAGCAGGAATGCTGTTTCCCGTCTTTTTGTTTCCCGGTTCGGTTTTATGTCTTATGTACGGTTTATATCCGGCAGGACAGGACACAAACTGCTGTCCATAAAGGTCAAAAAAACTATCCGGCGGGCACGGACGGAAGGCTCGCACAGAAGATTACAACGGCATGGTTTTCGTGGTATACGGGGAGCTGTATGTGATACAGGGATACGACGGCAATGGTGTACAAGCTGCAAAACTTACCATATTGTATGGGATAAAAATCCTTTTATAGCAAAAGCCTGTTATATGCCATGCACCTGCCAGAAGGGGATGTTTTAGTATTCCGGTTCATACAGGCTGTCAGCAGCCATGCAGACATAATTATATATGTCTTTAAAGGAACCAAAATCAGCCATGATCTTTTCGGCTGTGTTTTCAAGCCCGTTTATTTCGCAGAAAATCTCCATGGTGCCCATATTGGTTATGATATCTATGAAGTCCCCGTCATAATGCAGTGTTGCACGGACATATACCTGGTCATCTTCCCCGACTTCTTCCATGACGGAAGAAAAAACGTCATTTTCTTTAAGCCTGCCTGCCAGAATGGAAGCCTGTTTTATATGTCCATCATTGATTTGGACGGCGGTTTCCTGCACGGTTTTTTCAGGAACAAATACATCCCTTGTATAAAGGATTTCCCCCTTCAGGATGGCACTGATCTGCCGGTTTACCAGTTCTTCCATAATGTCTACCCGGTGGGGCTCAAAATACCTGTCCCCCCGGAAAGAGAACGAAAATCCCTGTAAGTTAATCAGATCCTTTCTGATTTCGGATGTCAGCATCGCCTGCCCGACCCTTGTAAAGTCATCCCCGATTGCCGGACCGTAGTCAAGAAGTCTGGTGCCGATATGGTCAAATTCCTCAATTGTCACATATGGGAGCATCGACAGGTTGAAGTCAAAATTGGGGGCGATGCCGGTAATCTTCTGTGTATCATTATTTATAAGGACACCAATATTTCCCAGATGCCTGTCAACATTAAATGTCACGGCATCCAGAACCAGCATCTTCTGGAATTTTTCCCTGCAGCCCAGACTGTCGAAAAATGTTAACAGTCCGTCCATGGTAATACTGCGGTCCACCAGTTTTCTCAGCGGCACAAACCCGACATCCTCGCCCGTGAAAGCCCTGCATTTTGTTGCTGTTTCACCATGAAATTTCATGACGGAATACCGGACACTTGACGGGTCGGCTGTATTTATAATCTCGGAAGCCAGAGCCTCGCAGTAAGGCTCCAGCCCTGCATTTGCAGCTCCCGAAACCCCTCTCTTGTAAAGATAGATATCCCCGTTTTCTTTCTTCCAGCATTTTCGGAACGACCCGTCGGTTGTCAGCTCCGGGGAAGTGCTGCTCATCTGTATTCCGTACAGTCCGAGCCCTTCAAAGGCGAGTCTGGAGACTGTATCATTAAAATTATTTTTGTAAAAGGAGATATCATTCCATGTGGCCGTCTCGTTTTCTTCCTTTATCCAGAAAGAGTCGTTGATGGATGCCGCATGTGTAATCCGTATAAAACCTTCCGCAGTATCACATCCACAGTCTTTCATGAGCCGCTTTAAATGGTGGTTGTGCTTATATGCCTTTCTGTCCTCGATCCAGTCATTTATTTCGAACTTTCCAATGGGAAGCCCTGAATATTCATGCTGTAAAGCCCACTTATTGTTCCTTTTATCAAAACATGCAGCAGGGACATCCTTATTCATCAAATAATACATACGGCAGCTCCTTCCTTTTTGCTTCCTGCATTCATTGCTGCCATGCCTGAATTCCCTGGCAGGATACCATTTTCCATGCAGGCCGCCTTTTATAATTACATCATAGCATAACCGTCATAATATAACAACGATATGGCATGTAAGAGGACATTTTGACCGTCATGGGTAATGCCATGTTTTTCATTTCGCCACATTTGCGATTCCGGATGGGAAGATATGTGGAGTGTCTTTCTTTATGTTTGATGGCGGAACCGTTCAATGCGGTATCCGGCAGCAGGATATGTGTGATAAAGGGAAAACTGCCTGACATGCAGACACCGGGTATTTGTGGGGGAAGACTGGAAACAGCATAAAACCATGCCGGTATTCTGTTAAACCGCGAGTAACATTAATCTCCGATTGTAAGGATACCGGAACAGGAGATAAGAATAAGTTTTGTCAAAAAACGGTAATGGAAACGATTGCCATTACCGTTTTTCATGTGTCAGTGAATGTATGCATACTCCATGGCTGCCTGCATTACAAGGGAGTGCTGGAGCCATATCTTCGGATACTGTTCAAAGGCAAACGGGCATTGCACATTTCCTGTCTCAAAAGTGATGGAACATACGGGATTATCACCGCTGTAGATCCAGTCCAGATAGCTTCCCGAGGCAGTCCCGCTCCCCATTCTCTTATAGGGCACCAGCGACAGCATATAGCTGGAAAACTCTGTATTTATCCC
The DNA here is from genome assembly GCA_021770785.1 of Lachnospiraceae bacterium. Taxonomy (GTDB): domain Bacteria; phylum Bacillota; class Clostridia; order Lachnospirales; family Lachnospiraceae; genus Roseburia. The sequence continues at coordinate 3,827 of JAETQH010000083.1, read as the reverse complement.
TGTATACAGGCTTTCCCTGGTGTCCCAGTATGCCACTTCCCCCATGGAATGGTAGTTTATAATGACAGACGGGCGGCACAGCAGGGTGACGGCTCCGAGTGACAGGGTTTCCGGCTCGGTAAAGGGGGCTGCTCCCGGATATCCCGCGTAGGAGGGCAGCAGGGTCTTTGCATCAGAGCCAAATCCCGTGACGAAGTTTTTGTTGAGATCCGTCCCGCGGGCATTGGCCTTCCACCGTGCAAGATAGCCTGCATAGGAGCTTTTCGTCCGTCCGGAAGCTGTATCGTATGCATAGCAGGCCTGCAGTACCTGTACCAGCTCCGGTGACCGGAGACCGCCTTCACCAAACTGGCTGACTGCTATGCCGTCAGGGTTGACCATGGGCACAATGTGGACTGCCATACCGTCAAGCAGCTCCCGGTAGCCCCTCCCATGGAAACTGCCGCATTCATAGCATTCAAGCATCTGTTCTAACTGTTCCATGACCAGGTACGGATTGATGTATTCGCGGGCATGGATGCCTGCATGGATCAGTATGCTTTTAGGAGCGGAACTGTTTCCGAGGATGAGTTCGTAGAGGTTTCTGCCGTCAGCGGACTGTCCGGTTATATTGGCATGGAACAGCCCGGGATACCGTGCCTGCAACTGTGCGATATCTTCCTGCATTTCTTCATAAGTATAGATGTCACAGTCATATACAATGGCATCAAGCCGCTTCAGGTATCTCATGTCCGCATAGCCCTCCAGTCCTGTGCCGCATATCCGTATTGTGGCGAGGGAATCCACCGGACCGGACAGAAGCTGTACATAAGTGCCGTCGGGGAGCAGGGCTGTGGGCTCTCCTGCCAGAGACGGATCTGCATAGATACCAAGCCCTGTACCTGAGAAGCGGACGTAATAAACAGGGGGCTGGGAGGTTCCGGATGCAGAAGTGTTTATGGTAAAAAAACCGGAACCGGATAATAAAAATAATAAGGAAAGGATTAAAATGGTGTGTTTTAAAGGTTTCATTGCGGATTCTCTTTCTGTGTGCAAAGATTATAATATTTTGAACCGGTATTTTACTGTCCGCAGTCAGCAAGCGGGTGCCAGTATGCATAAACCTCCGAAGTGCAGGTATAGGCATAAGGGTCTACCACCCATGTTGTCCCGTCCAGGTCAGCCCTGCACCACTGGTGGCACCATTGGTTCTCATGGACATGCTCGTAATTGATGCCAAGCATGTTAAGGCATAGCCCGGTTGTCCTGGTGGAGCCGGCACAGGATGCCACATGGTTTACAAGATAGCCGTATGCATCATTGTAATGCGGATAGTTCGTGGAATATGCGACCTGCCCGCTGTCAACCATATTTCTGAGGGCAGTCATGATTCCCATTGCCTGTTCTTCCCTGCTTAATCCGACAAGCGGCTGTACGATTTTCATTGCTTCATTGTATGCCGTTTGAAATTCTGTGTCTGTCATTTTCTTTTTCAGGCTGGTGTAATTCTGCAGTTTGTCGATTGTTACGATACCATTAACTGTGTCATCTGTTACTGCGGAAATTTCTGCTGCCACTGCTGCCGTATCTGCAATCCCATCAACGGCTTCACCGCCTGCTGCCCCGGCATATGGCATCCGTCCCTCTTTCTGCCCGAAAGTAATGTAATGGTTGTACAGGGCTTCTGCATCTGTTCCGAATACTGCTGCCACATCCGCATACACGGCGGCATAAAACACAGGGTCAAATCTTTCGGCTGCCCTGACCTGTACAGGGTTTTGCATGGTCACTGTTATGATTGCAGCCGCGGCAATTCCCATAAATCTCCTCAATATCTGTTTCTTCATCGATAATGCCTCCTCTTTCTTATTTCCCTTTATTGCACTTTTCAAATTCCTCACTATTTCAGTGAAGAAATTTATTCTGCAAGTTAATTTTATACCGCATTGTGGAATATTGTCAACAACTTAAAGCATAATTAGTTTTCTGTTATAATCATTTCTGCCTGACAGCAGCAGGAGTATGATGTGTGCGGGACTGAAATAAGTCAAAAAATATTTTTTTTTGATCCGTTCGCTGTGTTCTTCCATATTAAATTTGGACGACAGGGGCTATGACGCAGCACCGATGGTTATGACCGAGGATTATCCGGGCCGGGAAGAACAGACTGGTTTGTTGTGTTGACAAAAATGAACATAGCAAACTATCTGCGTATATAACCAGAACTCCAGTTTTTGATATTCATGCAGAGTTCCGTTGTTTTCAAGGATTTATTCGCGTAATGTTGACAATATTAAACACTATGCTATAATTTGTTTGTCAAATAAAATAGAAAAACGACGGAGGAAAAAAGAAAAATGAAAAAGAAACTGACAAAAATGATCGCCGCAGGCGCCCTTGCGGGACTGATGGCATGTATGATGACAGGATACGGCAAAACGGAGATTGATGTCATGGACGGGCTGACACTGGAATTTAACGGTGTGGACGGACAGGGGACGGCGCGTATTGCGGACGAATATTTCTGGGAGGATGCAGCCTTTGAGGCCGCGGGCATCGATGGGGATTCGGAGGACCTGTCGCTGCTGGGCAGGGTGATGACGATAGAAGAGGCAGTATCCTACAAGATATCCCCGCGGGAAAACCTGTCCAACGGGGACGAGGTGACTGTGACATCTGTCGTGGACAATGAATCTGTTGAGGATTATAAGATAAAGTTTGCGGCAGGTGAGAAAAAGTATACGGTCGAAGGGCTTAAGGAGATTGAGCAGGCGGATCTGTTTGAAAATGTGGATGTGGAGTTTACGGGAATCGCCCCTGATGTAAAAGCCTCTGTCAGATACGGAAACAGCGCCCCCGTGTTCGTCACCTATTCGCTCGACAGGGATCAGGATCTTACCGTGGGAGATACCGTTACCGTGACTGCGGAATTTGATGCAGACCAGCTTCTGGAAAAGGGGTATGTGGCAGAAGGGGACACGAAGGAATTTGTAGTGCCGGAATGTGACAGGTATGTCTCGGAGCTTTCTCAGATACCTTCCGATCTCATGGAAAAAATGAAGCATCAGATCGAGGATGCCATCCAGGCGAAGGACTGGGATACGGTCACAGAGGTAAAATTCATCGGGAATTATTTCCTGTCATTAAAGCCTGGCATGGACGGCAGCGACCACAACGCGGTTTATGTGCTGTACAGGATTGAGGATGTGGACATGGAGTATCCGGACGGGGACCAGAAGCTTTATTTTTATACATATGGAAGGTTCGAGGACCTGCTCCTGTTAAAAGACGGGACGTGCAGCGTGGATCTGAGCAGGTATGAGATGCCGGAAGGCTCCGCCTTTACGAAATCCATATCCAGCGGGGACTTATTCTGGAGGGGGAACTATTATTATGTAGGCTTCGAAGACCTGGATACGATGTTCAACAAGTGTGTCACAAAAAATGTCGAAAATTATGAGTATGAGACAAATGTAACCGAGGAATAGCTGCACGAAAGGCAATTTCGTGTCGGCTAATATTTATATAAATAAAAAGGATGCACAGATGAAAAAATATTTGATAATGTCCCTTGCCATGGCTGCCTGCAGCGTAATGGTTTCCGGATGCGCGGAAGGCGGCAGTGCAGGGGAGGTTACGGACGGCAGTATACAGGAGGCACCAGCCAGTGCCCATGTTATACCGGAAGGGACAGCGGAACCTGTTATACAGGAATCCATAGTACAGGAGCCTTCCCTGGAGTCTGATGACTGGAAGCCTACGCAAAAAGTCTTAGACTTTGAGCGCAAACACGGAATCCAAAGACCAGGAGCGACAAACAAGGAATGATATCACGTCTACGAAAAAAG